>CAVOIX010000066.1:0-151928 GCA_963695945.1 uncultured Acidobacteriota bacterium
GAAAGCCTCCACGGGCAAGACGCGGACGACAAAATCAAAATGATGAGGCGTACTAAGGCTTACCAAAAAGGAATGACTCGGCGTCCGAGTGCCGGGCACCGCAGTCCACAGGTGGTTTCATAACGACGCGGTTTGAATATCCGATCAATGCCTGCGCCCATCAGGAGATCCCCGGTCCCAATATCAGGTTTTCTCGGATTGCGGAGGTCCCAAAATGCGCTCCTACTGCTGGTTATTAAGGGTGTTCCCCCGCTCCGAAGAATGGGCATGACGAAGAAAAAACACGATTCATCGTGCAACGAAGCCCCCATTGAGCGCATTTCCGCGACGTAGTGAAGCGTGACATGACGCCAAACGAGCGGCAAGTTCTAATACCGAAACCAAAAAAGAAACAAAAAGCCGCTAAATCCCATTCTGCGCACGCTTAGGCCAGCCCCGGGTTCCCTATGTCAGGAGCTGACATCACTCTTTGATCCATCAGCGGAGCTTTTGGCAATGAGCGTTTCAGGCCGGTTAGAAGGTTCCGGGCGTTGGTGGCCGCTCCCTGGAGTTAACCGACTGAGAGCCTGGTGGCGGTAAAGTGATTGTGTCAACGGTGCGCAAACGGTAGGATAGCGCGAGTTTTGGCGGGTAATTTTAATGCTCTGATTCATGAGTTTAGCCGTAAAATTTATTTGTTTCGGTACCCCATAGGGACCTAAGTGGATAACAGAACCGACGATTGGTACTCTCCGAAAAATATAGCACTGTTCATTTTTCTGACGGCTTGTTATTTCGTCGCCACCAGGCTGGGAGTGCGGCTGGCATTCGTGCAACCCTCTGCAACGCCGATTTGGCTTCCCGCCGGCGGCGCGATCGCGGCGTTTATTATTTTCGGATACCGCGTGTGGCCTGCGGGTTGCTTGGATCTTTTCTCGGACACGTAACGACGATCGGCTGGGTGACCACTTCTTTCGTAGTGCCGGTCGGAGCGACGCTGGAAGGGTTCGCGGGCGCTTTTCTCGTGAACAAATTTGCACACGGCGCAAAGGCCTTTGATACCGCGAAAGACGTGCTCCTGTTTGCGCTGTTCACTTGTATCTGCGCTCCTTCGCTGAATGCCGCGGCCGCTCTGGGTTCAAACTATTTCCGTGAGCACGCCAGTTTGATGGATTCCGCGGTCCCGGTGCTGACGTGGTGGCTGGCTCACAGCATCGGCGTTCTGCTGGTTGCGCCCTTTTTAATCCTGTTGCTGCGCGGTTCTCACCATCGAATGAATCTTCGCGAGTCCATAGAACTGGCGATTTTGCTCCTTGGGTTGTTTTTTGTTTGTTTACTTGTGTTTGGCCCCCTTTCCGATACGCTGAACAGAACGCAGGTGATGCGGGCGTGGCTGTGCGTGCCATTCCTGCTGTGGGCCGCCTTCAGGTTTTGTCCGCTGGAAGCCGCAGGCACCACCCTGATTCTATTTGGCAGCGCGATTTGGGGCACCGTGCATGGATATGGCACGTTCGCGTCACCGAACCGGCAACATTCCTTGATTCTTCTGGACAGCTTCGTGGGTGTGATTGGCACAACGACACTGGTAGTGGCCGCGTTAGTTATGGAGCGGAGGCGGTACGAAACTGAATTGCTCGGGTGGCATACCCTTTTGCGCGCGTCCGTTGACGAGAAGGGACAAGAACTCGCTGATCTGGTTCGCGCTCTCGAGGTGGAAGTCGCCGGGCACTCGCAAACCAAGATGTCATTGCGGGACAGCCAGGAACGCTTGCAGTTGCTCGCGGAAAACGGCAAGCGCAAGGAAGCATCGCGTGTAGTGCAAACTCAGAGAGAGGGGATGGAACGATGATCAGTTTTACGACGAACGGCCGCAGGGAGGCATCATGTTAATCGGTGACCGGCTGCGGGAGTTGCGTGAATCGAAGAAATTGTCTCAGACGGAACTGGAGAAGCGTACAGGTCTGCTCCGCTGCTACATCTCCCGGGTGGAAAATGGACACACCGTTCCCGCTGTAGACACGCTTGAGAAATTCGCCAGCGCTCTGAATGTTCCGATGTATCAAATTTTCTACGACGGCGAGAAACCGCCCGAGCGACCAAGTCTTCCGATGTCCCGTAACGCCGGCGACGTGGAGTGGGGGACCGCCGGCAAAGACCGACGGTGGCTCACCAAGCTGCGCGACCTTCTGGGCCAGACCAGTGAAAGCGACCGCAAACTATTAATGTACATGGTTAATAAAATGGCGAAATCGAAAGCCGACTAAATTTTCATTTCTGAAAAATCGATTTCGGGATTAATGCATGAATGCCTTTGACGCCGTCGACCGCTTGGGTCACCACCAGGTCCATCGTGGCGCTGAGCAGCATATAGGCGTCTTCGCGGGAAAGACCTTTGGTTTCGACAATGAAATTTAGCATCTCACGCGTCGCAATTTTTGCGGCTTGATTCAGATCCTCATCGAAACCCATGGTCATGTATTGCGTCGGCGTCTCCGCCCTGGGCCAGCCAATCCGCTGTCCCTTGTGCACGATCACCTGGATCTCCCCCTGGAGAGAAGTTTCAATCGCCGCAAGGCAAACTTCTCCGTCACCCTGCAAGGCATGACCGTCACTTAATGACAGCAAAGCTCCCGGAACGTGAACGGGCAGATAGAGCGTGCTCCCGGCCCCGAGATCATGATTGTCCATGTTCCCGCCATTGATGTTCGGCGGCCCGCTAATCACCCGGCCCATCTCGCGTGGCGGAGCCACACCGATATCGCCCCAGAAGGGCTTCACCGGAACGACGACTCCCGGAGCGAGTTCGACGGTCTTCTTGTTCAGATCGATCCATAGCACGCGATCCTTGGCATAGGGAAAATCTTCCGGCAATACGCCGCGATGCGGTCGGAAACTCTGCGCCGCGATTGGCAGCCAGACATCGACCGAGAGAATCCTGATCTCCAGGGTGTCGCCTGGTTCCGCGCCGTTTACGTACATCGGCCCCACGAGCGTGTGGTCGCCCCGCTCGCTGTCCTGCACACCCTCAAAAGCGGCGAAGAGTTCAGGGGGAATCTTATCTTTCGGAACTCCCAGGTTCTCGAAATATCGGGGATTCCCAGTGGTAGTCCATACGCGTACCTTGTCCCCGGAATTAATCGTCAGTACGGGCTTGAGCGTGGCGTCATAAAAGCCGCGATGCACGGTACTTGGCGACGATTTCAGTTCATATATTTTCCCCGTATCCTGGGCCCCCGCACGCACGCTCAGGCTCAGGACGATTGCGAAGCTCCAGACAGCGTACCGTTTCATGACTGAACTCCTTTGCGCATTCATCGAGCATTTTCTTTTGGATTCAGATGACCACTTCGGTTTTCGCAGCAGGTGGCATTGTATCTTGGCGCAAGAACATTCCTCCAGGAATTACACGCAGCTGGATTTCGACATCAGAAAAGGACGTTTTCCAGCGAATGAAATGGTCCGCCGTCGATTCTCCCTGCCAGCCGGGATTTCGATCTAATCCCCAACCGGTACCAAAGTACTAAAGGAATTGAACCGCGCGGTTCATTGCTGACAATTCGGGGTCGGCTGTAGTCTTCCCGTGCGGGTGTAGTTCAACGGCAGAATGGAGGCTTTCCAAGCCCCAGATAAGGGTTCGAATCCCTTCGCCCGCTCCAATATTTTATCAACGTCCCGTGCGAGCGGGACCAAGGGGTGCCCGCGGTTTCTCGGTG
The DNA here is from genome assembly GCA_963695945.1 of uncultured Acidobacteriota bacterium. GTDB lineage: Bacteria > Acidobacteriota > Terriglobia > Acidiferrales > UBA7541 > Palsa-360. The sequence continues at coordinate 3,693 of CAVOIX010000066.1, forward strand.
GACGATAGTCGGGCGACGCTTCGGGACGTGGCTGGTGGCGCCTGCGAACGTAATTCGTGGAGACGGTTCCTTGTCAGATCCGCTGTTTAGCATTGTGATCGCCTGCTACAACCAGGAAGGTTTTGTAAGGCAGGCCGTTGAATCTGCCCTGTCCCAGGAGCATCCGAGCAAAGAAGTTATCGTTGTGGATGATGCTTCCGGCGACGGTACCGCGGCGGTTCTAGATTCGTTTGGCCCGACCATTATTTTCGCCGGCCTTCGTAAAAATGGCGGCGCCGCAGCTGCGCGTAATCATGGCGCCTCCCTGGCGAGTGGGCGGTACCTGGTGTTTCTGGATGGTGATGACGTCCTGATGCCGGGAGCGCTGGACGTGTATGCCCGCCTGATAACGGCACGCAACCCCAAGCTTATTTTTGGCCGCTCCGCAAAGTGTTACGGAGCGATTCCTGAAGCGAAGACGGCGCAGTTGCCGTCCACAATTCAATTCGTCGAGTATGAGAATTTTCTAGCCAAAGACAGGCCATGCGTCTTTAACACCAGCACTCTGGTCGTCGATCGCGCTGCATTTGGTTCCGCGGGCGGCTGGTCGCCGGAGATTTTCTACCAGGACATACAAGACCTCCTAACCAAGATGGAAGTGTCCGGGAAGATCATTCTGGTGGTTTCTCCTGAGACCGTCTGGTACCGGATGCATTCGACGAATGCGGTCACGAAGGTGTTGCCCTTTGTCGATGGGATCTACGTGTTATTGGCAAAGGCGAAAGCCGGACGGTATCCCGGCGGCCCAGAACGCTGGGCTGAAAGGTCCGCGTGGTTTGGCGGATTGATTTTTTATTGGACGAAGACAGCGATGCGCGCCCGGTTGTATCGGGACGCATTCATTCTGCTGGCGTCGGGCTGGTGGATGATTCTTTTTGCGATCATGCGGCGGGGCACAGCGTGGCTGGTGGGAAGAAAACCTATAGAAATCCTGCCCCTGGAACATCATTAGCCGACGAAGGTTTGGACGGAGAGACAAGCTGATATGAGTACCAGCACGGTTCACTGGTTATCGACTGAACAGCACGGTGAGTGGGATGCCTTCGTCACCCGTCATCCCCTCGGACTCATCTACCACCTCTCGTCTTGGCAAAAGGTGCTGGAAACGGCATTCCCACATATTCGCGGGCGCTTCCTGGCCTTGCGGGATGCCGGGGGGCAGATACAGGCTGGCCTGCCGGTCTACGCGGTGAGAAGCTGGTTGTTGAAGAACAGAACGGTCAGCGTGCCGTACGCAACCATGTGCGACCCGTTGGTCTCGACGAAAGAAGAGTTCGACTTGCTTTGGCCGGCGATACAGCACGAGGCTGTGAAGCAGAAAAGCAAACGAATTGAAATTCGGGCCAGGCGCCTGAGCAGCGACTGTTTGCCTGGTGTTTTAACCACCACCGCGAGATATAAGCACCACTACCTGCCGCTGGGTCAGGATGCTGAGAAAATGTATCGCAGTTTTCACCAGTCTTGCGTACGCCGACGAGTGGACAAAGCCAAGCGTTCCGGCGTCGTGGTCGAAGAGCGGCAGGATGAGAAAAGCCTTCGGATCTTTCACGAATTTCTGGTAGCCACGCGACGCAGACATTTGCTTCCGCCGATGCCATTTGGATTCTTTCAGGCGATGTATCGCTCGCTCAGTCCGAATCACGCATCCTTGCACCTGGCGATGCACGAAGGCCAGCCCGTAGGGGGTCTCTTGAACTTGAAGTTCAAAGACATGTGGACCTCCGAGTATTCAGGCAGCGCGGACAACGCGGCTCCGGGTACCGACCAGATTCTGTATTGGGACTCGATCCAGCGTGCCAAGAGCAGCGGTGCCGAGTTCTTCAGCTTCGGCCGCACATCGCTCGATAATGCGGGTTTGCTGGAATACAAGAGGCGATGGGCCACCGTCGAGGAGGACTGCACCGATTTCACGAGCTACCTGGGTTCCGCACCGGCGCAGGCCGTTGAATCCGCCGAAGCCGTTCGTCCAACCCAATACGAAACTGCGAAGCGCTTTCTGCGATACGCTCCCGCCCCACTTCAGAAATCCTTTGGAGACTTCTGCTACCGCCATCTCGGATAGGCTGAAAAGAAAGTCGCCGCGCGTGCCGTTAAAGTCACCCGTGCAGAAACTGGAAACACTTCTCCCCAGTTCCGTTGCGGAACAGGTCGTTCGTGGCTAATCTAGCTGAGGACGACTATGACTTTATATAAAACTTCTGAAATTGTGGATTCATTTGACACTGCGGGGGAATGATGCGAGTTGCGTTTGTTGGATGTGGCTATACCGGCGACCAATATCTCGAATCTTTAAAGCGATACCCTTATTTGGAGCTGGCAGCGGCGACGGACCGCGATCAGAAGCGTGCTGCCGAATTTTGTGCCTATCATTCGGTAAAACTCGCGCCCTCCTTAGAAGCCTTGTTGGCCGACCCCAGCATCGAGATGATGGTCAACCTCACCAATTCGAGCAGTCACTACGAAGTGTCCAAGGCTTGTTTAGATGCCGGGAAGCATCTGTATTCCGAAAAGCCGCTGGCACCGAAATTTTCGGAGGCCCAGGAATTGGTGGCGTTGGCCGCCTCCAAAGGCCTCTATTTATCCGCGGCTCCGTGTAGCCTGTTGGGAGAAACAGCGCAGACGATGTGGAAAGCTTTGCGCAACAATGAAATAGGGAAGGTCCGCGTGGTCTACGCGGAACTGGATGACGGTCCACTGCACTTGGCGGAGCCTCATCTCTGGCGCTCTCCATCCGGTGCTCCCTACGCCTATCAGGAAGAGTTCAACGTTGGGATCACGATTGAGCATGCGGGGTATTATCTGACGTGGTTTACGGCATTCTTTGGACCTGCCAAGACCATCACTGCGTTTTCGGCTTCTTTGTGGCCCAACAAACAAATCGTGCCGACAGACCCGCCGTCGGTGACCACGCCTGATTTCACCGTCGCTTGCATCACTTTTGAATCCGGAGTGGTGGCTCGAGTGACGTGCAGTCTCGTGGCTCCTCATAACCACGTGATGCAGATCGTGGGAGACACCGGAGTCTTGTCGGTAGACGAATGTTGGAACTATGCCGCCCCGGTGCATCTCGATCGATATACCCAGCGGAGATTTAAAGCCGAGAGGTATCCGATCACCAAGGCTTACCCGATCGTAAAACATTTGGCGGGCTCCCGTCCTCGAACCTACCCACCGATAAAGAAATCCAGTTTGAAGCAGCAACAGGCTCGCTTTCGCCAGGATTATGGGAGAGGCGTTGCGGAACTGGCGCGCGCGATTACCGAAAAGCGTCCGCCTCGGTTGACGGCTGATTTCTGTTTGCACTTGAACGAACTCGTGTGCGCCATCCAGAATCCCACGCAGACTCCTTACCAGGTAAGGACGACGTTCGAGCCGTTACAACCCCTGGATGGAGCGACGCTAAAAGAATACCTCTCCTTAAAATGGTAGATCGGCGAAGCCTTTGGTGATCCGCTTGGAAAGCCGAGCTGAACGTTCCGAGGGTCTGCTGATTTTAGAATCGGCCATGGTTCGAGAAGTTCCTGCGGAGTGTAGCAATCTTGTCGCCTCTATCGGTAGCCGAAAAGCCAGCAACGAACGAATCGCGGCCTGAGCGCGGCAAGCCCGCCACGTCCAGGAAAATCTGGATCGACTTCGACAATTCGCCTCACGTTCCGTTTTTTCTGCCGGTGATCGCCGAATTGGAACGGCGTGGACATCGCGTACTGCTGACCGGCCGGGACGCCTATCAGGTTTGTCAGCTGGTGGAATTTTTTCACCTGAAATGCGAAATCATGGGCGGTCACTGGGGCAAGAATCGATTCCTGAAGGTGTTTGGAACGGGTTTGCGCACCGCGCAATTGTTGCGCTGGATCATGAAAAACAAGCCTGATCTCGCGGTGTCGCACGGATCGCGGGGCCAGGTGTTGAGCTCGCTGGCCAGCAAGATTCCCGTGATCGCGATTTGGGACTACGAACACACCCGGCATATGGGCCCGCTCATGCCCGACTACGCGTTCGTGCCAAATCTGATTCCGGAGTCCGTGCACGTTCCCTCCAGAAAAAAATCCTTCCGCTATCCGGGCTTCAAAGAAAACGTGTACGTCGCCGGACTCAGTCCCGACATTTCTGTGCGCCAGCAGCTTGGAATCGATGAGACGAACCTGGTGGTCACGGTTCGCCCTCCGGCCATCGAAGCGCACTATCACAACGCCGCGGCGGAATCGCTTCTCGATGCGACCCTCAACCTCTTAAACGAGCGGCCCGATGCCCGCGCGATTCTGCTGCCTCGCAACGAGCGGCAGGCCGACGAATTGCGGAAGCAGTGGGCAACCTGGATCGCCAAGCGCAAAATAATAATTCCGGAGCGCGTGGTCGACGGACTGAACCTGATCTGGCTGTCGGATTTAGTGGTCAGCGGCGGCGGAACCATGAACCGGGAAGCGGCGGCCTTGGGAGTTCCGGTGTATAGCATTTTCCGCGGCCCGCTCGGATCGGTGGACCGCCATCTGGCCGAGACTCACCGGCTGGTGCTGATCGAAACGGCCGAAGAGGTTCGCACGAGAATCGAGCTGAAGAAAAGAGACCGAACCAAGATGGACTGGAAAACGCAGAGCCCTGCGCTAAATTTCATCGTAGAAAAGATCATTGCGATCGTCGAAAACGAAAATAACTCGCCCAATAACAAGTCCCACTTGTGATCCCCGGCAGGGAACTGCGGAAATTGAATGAGTTTGTCCTGCGCGAATAGCTACCAGGCGGGCTTTTCCACAACACACGAGCAACAATTTATCGTCCCTAAAAACGCCAACGGCGGACAGAGCACCCCCGCGCCCTGTCCGCCGAAACGCAAGTCCGAACGCTGAAAGCGCGCGGACCATCCAGCCCCGCTTAGTCGCTCGATGCGGATTGAGCGCCAGCGGCTTTGGGGACACTGATATAGCCGGTCACCTTGTCCTTGCCAACGGTATTGACGACCAGCTCCAAGGGGCGGCGATCGTTGCCCTGGTGGAAGAAGATCGGCTCATCAACCGGCAGGTTTTTCTTTTCAATGCGTGAGTCGTCGACTATCAGCGCTACGTTGTAACGCTTGTTCTTCGGGTTGGTGCCCTTGAGCTCGACGACGAACGCGCCAACCTTTTGCGGCTTGTTCTTAGCGTCAATGGTGAACTCGATGTAGTCGCGCTCGCCAAGGCGGCGGAGCTGATCCACATCTTCATGGTTGCGCGCGATCAGGGTTCCCAATTCGCTGCGCGCCATCTTCAGGTCACTCTGTGTGCCGGTGAGATCAGTGCGCACCACGTCAACCTTGCCGTCCACGCCTTTGACGTCATCGGTGCTGGCCTTGGTGGCCAGCTCGGTCTTGGCGTTCTGGTCGACTTCTGCGATCTTCTGCTGATCTTCGGTGCGAATGGTTTCGGCCTCGTCACGCGCCTTCTTCAGGTCGGATTGCGTGAGGCGGAGCCGCTTGGTCACCACCGTCAAATCGCTCTGCAGACCGGCGTTGGTCGTATCGACCTGTGCCTGGTGCTGTTGCAATTGTGCGATCTGTCCGGTGAAATCCGTCTGCACGGCCTTTACTTTACTGTCAAACGCTTGCTGGGCTTCCATGGTCTGGGTTGAGGCGTTGTGCGCCATGACCAGTCCTACCAGAGCCACGACTCCAAGGACAGCCACCGCTGCGATCACCCATCCCGGGACGCTGCGGTTGCTGGAAATGTCCATCTCGTCTGCCATATTTCCCCCTTTTGAAATACCTGCTCTGGCCTAGGAATGTGCACGCGTATCGCCAAGTGGCCAAAAGGACAGGATGGCTGGATCACGATGAAAAAAAAGGAGATATCGGCTGGAGTATTTTCAGGACTGCGTCGCTATCCATGCAAACTTTACGCGCTTCGGGAGTTTTCTGGATATGCGCTGGGTGAAAACCAGGGACGTCATCGTCGGTCGATCTGGGGAGGCGCCGGGGATACGCCGAGGTTATGGCGACGACCCGTCGGAAGCCGAAACGCGTGCTCGGGACGATTAGTTCCGCGACTCCGTCAACGATCGGTCTTTACCATTTTCGTTAGTCACCAAACTGGTTATACCAGGTGGGAGAATTCGGAGGGTTTTCAAAAATTCGATTACGCAGTCACGGTCATGGGACGTCAGCGCGTCAAAACTTTCCCGAGCTTCGAGCGCTTCGCCCGCATGGGCTAATATCGCCTCGCGCATGGTCGTGAATTTCCCGTGGTGCATGAAGGGACCGGAGTTGCCCACGCCCAAAGTTTTCTGGTTATAAATCGCGTATTCCCGGCGAAGAATTTCGGCGTGCCGGCGGGTTGATTTTGATCCAGCGGTTCGGCGTTTGGGTCGGACGGCCCACTGGTGATGTCATGCAGTTTCAGGTCCGTGAACGCCGGCACCCACACGATGCCTCGAGCGTCCGGCCTGAGCCGCGGGCCTGGCAGAGCTTCGCTCGTCAGATCGATGTTCAATAAGGGCGCGTCGCCCAAGCGCAAATTGCCGATTGGATTGAAAGGATTGGGCTCAGAGTAAATCCATCCGCGATCACCGAGGGGCAGGCTGGGAATGTGGCATGCCGCGCAGCCAATTTTCGAAAACAGCTGCTCGCCCCGCCGCGCCGCCTCCGCTGCTTCGGCGTTGTCGGGGATGACTCGTCCGGGCACCGGCAGCACGGCCTGGTAAACCGTCACCGCCGTGATGTCCGCTCGCGTCAACTCGTTTGCGAATCCATCACCGTCTTCGTCCGAGCCGATTCCAAAGCGTTCTTCGGTCTGCATTCCGTGATGTTGAGGGAATGCATTGTTCGTGAACTGGCGCAAAGAAATCACCGCTCCGGCCTGATGGAACGGCATCAGGATCAAGGTGGGTGGGTGGGCGGCATCCGAAGACGCCAGGCTCGGAGCGGGCAGGCCTTGCACGCCGGAGGTGTTCCAGGTTCCATCCATCGCCCGACTGAGAACACCGAAGGAAACGCCTTTGGATGCGAGCAGCTGGATGCCCCCGGCGTAATGGAGTCGCGCGTGGTTTGAAGGTCCGTGGTCATCTGTCGCGCCAGCATCTCGATGAAGCCGGAGCCGTTCATGCCGATGGTCTTGCGCTCATTGGCGATTGTTTGGAGCGTGACAAATTCACCGCGCTCGTCCGCCGCGCCTTTGGTTGGCGTCATATCATTATGGTCAAACGTGGCAAAATCAAATCGCTGCCCGAGCACGAAAACCTCGGTCGCGCGATCGCCGCCGCCTCCAACAAACGGCTGGTTGTGGCAGCCCGCGCAGGAGTTCGAGTCCGGGCCGGAGATTCTGTTAAAGTTGCGCGGAAAGGCGAGCGGGGAAGACGCGTCTGACAGGCGCGGACTGGTGCCTGTGCCCTTGGTGTTGGGCCGGCCCTGGCCCTCCTGGCTGGTCCACTGGGCGGTGAAGAGTTTCTCCCCAAAGGCGATGAGTTGAGCAATCGAAAGTTGATATTCTTCGCCGTTCTGGAGGTGGCGGGGAACGGCGATTTCTTGTCCGATCTGCGACTGGACGTCCTGTGTCCACCCAAGCAGTGCTGATAAATACAGGATACCTGCGATCTGCCACCGGCGCACGCTCAGGATCTTCATGTGATCTCCCGTTAAGCAGATGATTGGCCAGAAGATCAGTGAATCGATACTGATTCGTCAGGGGGCCGCTGAACCAGGGCATCGAGCGCGGACTTAAAGACCTGGTAAGGAGCTGCCCCGCCAATTCGCTTGGCAATATTCACGACATTATTATTCGCATCAATTGTCCCGATAAAAAACGTCGGTGTTCCGTCTATTCCTAGACGTTGGGCCTCACCGACTTCCTTTTCGAGATCATCGGCATACTTTTTGCTGGAAAGACATTCCGAGAATTTGTCGCGGTCCAGACCGAGGGTTTGAGCGCGGTCCAGTAACGCTGGATCGGAGAGAGCTGTCTGCCTGGCAAACAGGCTGTCATGCATTTCCCAGTACTTATTCTGTTCAGCCGAGCAGCGCGCGGCACGAGCGGCGGACATCGCGTGCGGATGCATCGGCAAAGGCAAATCCCGGTAGAACAGTTTTACTTTGCCGGTCTTAATGTAGTTTTCAAAAACAGATGGGGACGTTTCTCGCTCGTATTCTCCGCAGTAGGGACATTCGAAATCGGAATACTCAACGATGGCGACGCGCGCGGTGCTGTCGCCTCTGAATTTCTCGCCTTGCACATTCAGGACGCTTGGGGGTGCAGGGATCGGCTGCGCGGCCGTGTTCGCCGGGCGACCGCCGGCTTGAAGGAACTGCTTCAACTCGTCGAGCCGGGTGATGATCTGCTGCTGCTCGGCTTGTAGAGCCCTTATATCCGTTCGCAGCGCGGAGAGATCGCCCTGCGCCTGATCTCTCGTTTCGCCTTGCGTTTGCGCGAAGCTGGATTGACTTAGAGCAAAACTCAACAGCAACAGCAGCGTCGCTTTCACATTCATGTGATCCTCGTTTTTATGGTTTCGATTCTTCCTTCTTGTGAAGTCGCACAGCCAGGTTTAACGTTTGACCGGATTTGAGCATGATCAACCCGGCTTTACCGGCATAATTCGGTCCACCGTAATGCCACGGTATATACCCATTTGCTGAGACAGTGAGACGAAATGGCACGGGCGGGACCAGCATCACTCCTTTTATAAATCCCACGCCCACCAGGCGGGGGTCGGTAGGTACGCTGGTGCTGTAAGACCCCGGCGTGTCATCCCGGTCCAATTGAAGCCCTACTTGTAACGGCGCGCCGTTTTCGTCGCTGGCATCAATCTTGAGATAGGCAGCCTTCGGTCCTAGCTGGAAGGTTACACCTGAAGTTACGATGCCCGCTTTATTCCCTACCTTGATCGTAGATCGGTCATTCTTTGTTCGGTAGAAAGCATAAAACGGATATGGGTAACCTTCCGATTCTTTAAAGGCCAAAACGTAAACATCCCCGTCGGGAACGTCCCGAAGAGTGAACGTCCCTGCGGCATCAGAAGTAGTGGCAATCGGATATCGCACGTCTCCTGCAAGCGCCCAAACATTCGCCCCTAGAATGGGCTTACTGTCTTGGCCGAGTACCACACCTTGAATGGTTCCAACAGCAGCCGTCTGGTCTTGGCCATGCATGACCGAACCAGTCGAAAGAAAAACAAACATCCAGAAAGAGACAACCCCCAACGTAAGTTTGGTCATGGGCATTCGCCGCTCCTAGTGGAAAACCGTTCCTGTGGGGAATGTGGCCAAGCTCCCACTGAGATATATTCTGTCACTATAAGTGCCGCGGCTGGATGACCACACGGAGTTTGTCAGCATGCTCGTACCGCACATGTACCAAGTGGAGGTTAAGGCGAAGCCGCAGGTAGGAGTCTGTGGAATCGTGGTTCCGCAAATGGCAGCCACGGTCGCGCCAGCGACGTCCTGTTGATCGGTCCACGCCCCCGTGCAAGTTGGGCAGTATCCGGTTGTGGTAACCCCGCAACCGCTGGCAATCGGGGACTTATAGGGAGGGCATGAGTCAGTAGGGGTCTGCGGGTTATAGCCCTCTGAAGTCATATAATTCATTTGCACTGGAGCATTATTTACATCCGCCAACTGCACAGTTGTTTGACGAACCCATGGCTTGGTTGGGCATATACCTGGAGGACCGTTGGAGTCATTCATCACTATGATGTGATCTGGCGGATTAACATTTACTGGCGAGGGCGCGGGCATGCTTACGGTATTGAACAAACACCTCGTGTAATTAGAATTGTAGTAGTAAGTTTTGTCTGAATAGTTGGCGGTGACCGTGCACAATCCACGTCCGACGCACGAGGTATAGCCGGAACTGTTCACCGTTGCCACGGCCGTGTTATCTGAGGTCCACGAACTCGGCTGGAAAATCCACGGGTTGTAGTCGAAGCCGTTACCGCTGCAGTCGGTGCCCAGCTTACCGGGCGCGAACGAACCTCCGCTTCCCACGAGGCCAGTCATTGGGTATGGATTTATAAAATACTCAACCCAAAAGTTATCGCAGCATCCGGTATTGCAGCTGAAGCTCTTCGCGATTCCCTCGCTAATATCGGTCCCTTCCGCCCGCCCGATCATACTGTAAGGAAGATCCTGATGCCAGAATACCAGCCCGTGTGTTGCGTCAGCTGGAAACGTTCGCCCTTGCGCGTCGGCCGTGTTCGAATCTTTTAGCTTCTGAATGTCAATCGCAACCGATTGGTAAGGCTTCAGTTGAATGGGGAAGGGGTTATAACTCTTCCCCCCTGGAAGGTCGAAAATCAGATCAGCGCTTACGCTGTCTTGCGTCGTGTTCTTCAAATGTAGCACCGTGCTCATGCCCTTCTCGATGGTCCAGGGATAGGCGCTCTCGATTGCTTCTCCTATTTCCGTGGGGTCTTTGATTGGCACTTCAAACGAATAATCGCCGCTCTGATCGACACTTGTGAGATGCCCCATTACCGTTCCGGGGGCGCCATCGTAATCGATGTCAATTCCCGTTTCTTCTGCGGGAGTGGTGACGCCATGCTTCTCAAGTTCTTCCGACAACTCAATCTTGTGAACTTCCCCAGGCGCCAAGGTCAGCGTTTTGATCGCTACCGTGTCGAACCGATCGTCCACGGTGATGAAGTTTCTGGGGACCATTGCATCTTTCGCATCCAGTCGCGTCATTTTGAACTTTTCCTGCATGGTGTAGTCCACCGAGACGTGCGCGGTCGTCGGTTTGTCCCCGACATTCGCCAACAGTAACGGCGACCGAAACTCGACGCCTTCAGGAAAACCTTCGCCGGGATCCGGTTTTCCGAATCGGAAATGCGTGCCGGAAAGGTGATTCGAACGCATGATCGCGGGATCGAGCATTGCGAAGCTGGAGGAATAGCCATTGTCCAAATTAAAGACAAACCCAGTCGCGAGGACATCTCCGGGCAATCCGGTGTGCTGCAACTTAACAAGTGCGGCCATCGGCGGTTTCTCATCGAGTTCCGCATTCAGTTTCAGGAGCTTTGTCTCGCGGGAAAAGAGCGAAATCACGTTTTCCTTTGATCCGACGGTCAATCGAACCGTCACCCTGTTTTTCGCTGTATTCGTAACGGCCAGGAAACCATTCGCTTCAGCTTGGGGAAGCCAGATGATCCCATTCATGGTGGAGGATTCAAAGTCCATCATGTCTTCCTCTCGTGATTCGAAAGAAACCCTTTTGTCGGTCGAGACAACACTCACCTGAGCGGTGACTCCCATCATGATGCCGTGGTACGCAACTTCAATATTTCCAGAGTCGAAGTCTTCTGGTGGCACCACATCTTGCAATCTAACTTCCTTGAACGAATGAAGGTCCAAGGTCATAGGGTCGAGGGTATGAGGTCTGCCTGCCATGTTGAAAATGGTCACAGTGACTTCTGTTGGTGCCGGCCCGATGTTGTTCAGAGTCAGGGTCGAACTCATTCCGTCGCGCAGCGTGTAGTAGGGAATATTTGTCGTTTGATCCATCTGCGCTTGCGGCGGGCGCGGAGGTCGTGCCTGTCCCGGCGCTAGTGCGGGCGCTTGTGCACCGGCGCTTGGCGCCAGGTAGGTGAAAATCAATGAAATACTCAATGCCACAAGAATGATCTTGAGTTGTTGAGTCATGAAGATCTCCATTCGCACAAAGAAACTGAGGTCGATCGAGGGCTGGACGATATGTCGCTGCGAAAGCGAGGTCAACGTACCAAATCGGAATCTTTTGGACGCTTTCGGACGGTTTCGGAATTATTCTTCGGCAACGCCACCTGCTTGGATTATTAATGAAGCTTGGCAAATCACGCGCCGGTCGCTGGGTAATTCATGCCGATGAATTGATTGCTGTTTGGCTTGAAGAGAATCGAGGCACTGCTGTAGGGTCAAAAGTTCTTGGCGTGACTGGTCTTCGCGGCCCCCGCCTTGCCCTCTCGCGTTTCGAGGTTGCAGCAGAAGCAATGATAGAATCCAAATCATTCGAACCCATCGTAAATTCATAAGACGCTCATTTTGCTGAATTCGGCTCTTGATTCTGGGGGCCATATGATGCACCCCACTCGCTCCAATGGTTCACGTACTTGGTACTGGAAGCTGCGAAATCATCAGGATTAGGACGCCATTCCAATTGGCCCGTTATTTCGGCTAAGCCAACCACACTGAAGTACCGGACTTTTGAATCGGAGTCCCCCAGCATGGTCAACAATGGCACAATTGCTACCTGAGAGTGAGTGCGCCACAGTCCCTCCGTCGCCGCCCTTCGGATCTCCGCAGAAGGGGATTTCAGCAGTTTCACGAGGTCAGGCGCAGCCTTCGGGTCCGTCAGCCATGTTCCAATGTTGGCGGCGAGGCTTTGTCGCATGCCATCTGGGATCCTTGATGGCTCTTGCATAAGAGCATCTACAATCAGACTAAGTCCCGAGGAATCGTTCCTTTCGACCAGGGCGGTGGCTGCCTCCAGACGGATAAGCTCCTCGGGATGACTTAAGGCGGTTCGCAGCGATCCCGTCGATGTGGGACTCTTGCTGTAGCTGATGATCTGAAGAGCTGTCATTTTCTGATTTAGAGTCTCATTCGGGGCGTAAATCACTGCTTGCGTCGCCTCCAACACCCGATCTATGGCGGTCGCTCCATTTGCTGGTGGGTCAGAAAGCGCTGAGACTGACGGGTAGTAAGGATTCGTAAACTCCAGTTCGCCATTGGGACCGGCCTTGAAGAAGAATGCTCCGTAGGCGTTTGAAGTTACCGATTGCCAGCCGACGAATGTCTCTGGCAAATAAAATTTAAAAGAAACGGTGGCCGACGGAACTGTACCTTTCAAAATTTGGTCGACGTGAATCATGCCAATGAGCACGCGGGCGCGATATTCCTGAGAGAAGGCGCTGACGCGTGTCGTACTGATTTCGCGCACCGAAATCACTTTTCCAACCACGATCAGATCAGAATCGTGTGTCAGGACGTCCAAATCCAACGCCGATACGCCAACCGCAACAGCAGACGAAACGATGAGAATATAAATACACGCCGAGAGCGAAATGGCCCGAAGCATTTGCTTATCCAATCCCTTTCTCACTGTGGGCTCATGACGCTTGTGTGGGTTGCATCGTTGAGGTACTTCTGGAGCGTATCTGCCTGAACAAGTTGGCCCTGGCTTGACGTTGTAGTGCCAAAGCGCCATTGCTGTCCCCGGTGCACTACGGCCCCACTACATTGCCTGCCGCCGTATTTTGTACCCAATTCGACCCGCCGGGATAGTCATTCTGCAGCGAAGATGCCCAAGCTTCGTTTTGTCGCACTTTTGAAGGCAATATGAAAAAAACCTGATCCTCAATCGTATAGAATACTTTGGACAAGCAGCCTTGTGACGAATCGGGACAGCCAGCGACATAAAGTCCGGTATTCGAGGCAATATAGTAAGGCGGTACCATTCGCGCGAGAAATGCGAGGCCAGTTGCCAACGATTTGGCCTGTCAGGGCGCGAACGATAAGCTGAACCGCTGGAACAGTCAATCTGCGAGACGGCACGAAACGGGACGCTTTCGGACAGATTCGGACAATTTCTTTGCGGCGATCGCCGAACCGGAATCCAACTGGCGGGCCCGGCGGCTCAACGACTCTTGGCAGATGATACGGCGTCCGCTCGGCAACTCTCGCCAATGGACCCATGCGCGATCCATCCAATAGTAGACGGTAGACCGACTAACTCCCGCGCTGAGAATCGTGTTGCGAATGGGCAAAAAGGTAGTTTCCCTGCAACAATGCTCACAGAAGAAGGTAGCCACAATTACCCCATTCGCCGCGCCGCGTGAATTAGCGGCGCAGTCTAATCTCTGCTGGAATAGGTTCCCGCGAAATTGAGGCCAAATCTGAAGTGTATTCTAATAAGCCGATATCTTCCGACTAGATATATGAAGAGTCTGATAAGTGTCAAGTTAATTCTGAGTTGGATCCAATTATTTCACTTCCGGTGCGGCAATTCCCATGCCGTCAGAACGTGCTCGCTAAAGACCCATACGCGAAAATTCAGCAAGCAATTCTTCCGGGGAGGTGAAGTGGAAGGCATTGATGCCGAGGCTGGCGGCGGCCACTACATTCTCGTGCATGTCATCGATGAACATGGCTTCGTCGGGCATGGCGCCCACTTCGCGCAACGCGTGGTGAAAGATCATCGGCGAGGGTTTGCTCGATCCCACGCGGCAGGAGTACACGCGCACCGGAAAAAAGCGCACAAACTCGTAAGCCGCCTCGAAATGCGCCACGTGGATGGGGTCGGTATTCGATAGCAGGGCCAGCCGGCACTTGGTCGCGAGGCGTTCGAATAAGGAAACGGGCAACAACGGTTCCGGTTCAAGAACGCTGTTCCAGATGGTGCAGAATTCATCGAAGCTGTGCGAAAAATTCAGTTTCTTTGAGAGATACGCATACCAGTCGCGCGGGGCCATCCGGCCTTCCTGCCAATCCGGCCAGTGCGGGTCCGCTTCTAATTCGCGAAGGACCTGTAGATGCGAAAGGCCTCTGCGATGGCCGAGCGCTGCCATCGAACGCGACAGATCCACACGAATGATGACGCGGCCCACATCGAAGATCACTGCGCGAGGCGTCTTGTCAATCGGCGGTCCGAGAAAGGGCACGGCTAGTCCCGCTCGTTTGGTGCAGGTTGTGGCACACCAGAGGGCTTTATCGATTTGGAGGATCTGGTGCGCAGATAGCCGATCGCGGGAGGAAGCAAGGAAAGGAAAATGACCGCGGCGATCACATAATGAATGTTGTCGCTGATGTTCGGAATCTGGCGGCCGAGGAGATATCCGCCAAGGACCATACCTCCGCCCCAGAGAATTCCGCCCGCCACGTCGTATGCCAGGTAGCGGCTGTAAGGCATCTGCGCCGCACCGGCCACGGGCGGGCAGAAGGTGCGCACGATCGGAATGAAGCGCGCAAGAATCACGGTTTTTCCGCCATACTTTTCGTAGAACTCATGCGCGCGTTCCAGGTGCTTCTTGCGGAACAGGAACGAATCCTCTTTCCGGTAAATGGCCTGGCCCGCTTTTCGGCCGATCCAGTAGCCGATCTGGTCGCCGGCGATTGCGCAGATGGGCACGAGCAACAGAAGTTCCGAGATATGAAGTTGCCCGGAGGCGGCAAACACTCCGGCAGTAACCAGCAGGGAATCGCCGGGCAGAAAAAATCCCACGAAGAAGCCCGTTTCGATAAACACGATGGCGCACACCAGCACCGTGCCGCCCCACTCGATCAGGCCCTTAACGTTGAAGAGGAAGTGAAGTAAGTGCTGAAGCGATCCGATCATTTCGATTCGTGGCAGGCTGCACTTCCGGCCCGCATCCCTGTCCTTGCAGGCCGCAACCACAGCCCGAACTCATAACGCCGTCGTCGGCGCTCGGCGAATCCAGCGAGCAAGGCGCACGCAGGTTCACACTCATACGGTAACAGAAAACCACCGGATCTTCTCCGCACAGTTCCCACTCCAGTGCCAAGGTGACAATGAGCGTCCGCACCACGAGCGAAGGTCGCATCCTCATAGCGCCCAGGCTCTTTCCGCGCGCAGTCCCATATCTGGAACCTCCGGCAGCTTGGAACGCCGGTCGAGCATTTCACGAATGGCCGGCAGCGCCAGGCGCGCGGCTGCGGCGCCCGCCGCGAAGGCTTCGTCCACGCGGGAGAAATCGTTCCAATCGATGTGCTGGACTTGCGGTTCCAGCAAGACGTCCGCATGACGGCACCAGGATGGCTCCAGCGCGATTCGGTGCGAAGCCCGGAAGGCTGGATCGAATACCTTGACGACGTCTTCAGCTGGAGATGCACTCGCAAGGTTGGAACCGACACTCACGCCCAGCACGCAGCCGCCGTTCATCCTTGCGGCGGTCGCTGTGGGAACGGGAGCGACGATGCAGCCATCGGCAAGCAGGCGTCCTTCGTATTCGACGGGCTTAACCAGGCCGGGAAAGGCGCAACTCGCGCGAATGGCCAGTTCGAGCGGCCCAGAAGTCAGCACGTACGGGCCTGCGGTGCGTAGATCGGTGGTCACAATCGCGGTTGGAATTCGCAATTCCTCGACCCTGGCGACGCTGAGCCATTCTTCAACAAACCGGCCGATGCGATCTTTCTTTTGCGTGCCATCTTCTGAGTGATGAAAGCGCAGAAAATCACGGACGCGCACGCGTCTTCCAAGTGCGCAGAGATCGCTGAGCGCTACGCCATCCGCGTAGGCCGCACCCAGCAACGCTCCGATGCTGGTGCCCACGATCAATGCGATTGGTATGTTTTCCTGCTCCAGAACTTCCAGCACGCCCAGGTGTGCAATGCCTCGAGAGAAGCCACCGCCGAGGGCGAGCGCAATGCCCGGCTGGGAATCCGCAAGCGGCAGGCTGCGCGGAAGCTTTCCGGCAGCCACGTCGCGGAGAAAAGTTTGCGTGTGATCGCGGAAGGCTGTCATGGCGCTAGTTTGGCGTGATGGCACGCCGGAGACAATGAAGCTCAGGTGCTGGACTTTCGGTACTCCCGTACTGTGTGCCGGAGTGGCCGTGAATTTGTGCTGCAACGGCTAACAGTACTTCTCTCCTATTCGATTGTGGCCTCGGTACCATTGTCTGGTCCGTGCGCGAGGCAGAAGATGGCAAGTGTCAGGACGGACTACGGAATCGAATTAGTCTGAGGGGAGCAATCAGATGCCAAGCGCTTACGCATCATGGGTGGGACAAGCGGTGATCCTGCAGGTTGCAGCTGGAGATTTGCGCGTGCCTCTGCGCGGCATCATTGTGGGCGAGTCTGACGGCACCATTCGTTTCCGTATCGGCGACACCTGGGATATCGACATTTACAAGCCCATGATTCTGGCCGTGGAGCAGGACAACTGGGCCAGCCTGGTCATGAACTAGTCCGAAGGCCACCTTCCTATGATGCTCTTTAAGAGGCCAAGCGGAATGACCAGCGCGCCGGTTCGCAGAGAAATTGTCGACGAAAGCAGAGCCGCATTTCTCCTGGGCCTGCCGATGGAACAGCTCCGGGAAATTTGCGAAATGTCCGGGCTGGGACGCCTGGAAGAAGGCGAAACCGACTTGCGGATGGTTTTCACGTACGAAGAACTTTATCGGCTGTGCCGTCTGATCGTGGGTCCAACGTCGTAGAACGCAGCGCAGCTGAATTCAAGATTGAAATTACTCCGGCCCCGCTTCTGTTTCATCCCCCCGGCCCCGGGTTTGCATCCCCCTGACGAACCCGGGGCCTTCTCCTCCTCCTACTACAATCCGGCGTCGGGCCAATCCCGTGGAAGCTGAACATACGTTTGGTTGAGTTCGTGGATGGACGCGCATCCCAATAGTTTCATGGTACGTTCCAGGTCCGCGCGCAGGATGGCGATGGCTCTTCTCACGCCCGGTGCTCCTGCTGCGGCCATGCCGTAGGCGTAGGCGCGCCCCACTAGAACGGCGCGCGCGCCCATGCAGATTGCCTTCACGATGTCGCCGCCGCGGCGAATGCCCCCGTCCATCAGGACTTCGATTTGGCCGTTCACGGCCTTCACAATTTCCGGCAGAACGCGCAGCGTTGCGGAAACGCCGTCGAGCTGGCGTCCTCCGTGATTGGAAACCACAACACCTGCAGCTCCTACGTCGATCGCACGCCGGGCGTCTTCGCCGGTAAGAACTCCCTTGGCCACGATGGGGCCGGGCCACACATCGCGCAGCCAGTGAAAATCCTGCCAGGTCACGACGGACTCGGCGAGCGCGGCGGCTACGTCGATCAACGCCATGGGACCCTGCCCGGGGATGATGACGTTGGGCAATTTCTGTACGCCGCCATCCATCAAATAGGAAGCCACCCAGGCAGGCCGTGAGAAAAATTGCGACAGGTAGGGAATCATTCCGAAATAATTTCCACCCATCAGCTGGCCGGTGCCGTTGCGAATATCGCGCTCGCGCATGCCGGCGACGCCGGTGTCAATCGTGACGAATAATGCGGTGAAGCCTGCCTTCCACGCGCGGTCGAGCGCCGCTTCCGCGGCCGGACGGCCTCCCAGCAGATAAAGCTGATACCAGACCGGCCCGGTCGACGCCGCACGAACATCCTCGAGTTTGTGCCCGGCAATGGTGGACAGAATGTAGGCGGTGCCGGCCTCGGATGCTCCCTGAGATGCGGCAACTTCGCCGGCCGGATGAATCAGGCGGCTGTAGCCGATCGGCGCGAGGATTGCCGGAAACGCGAGGTCGGCACCCAAAACTTTTACCCGCAGATTGCATTGCGGCACAGCCATCGCGTTGCGCGGACGGAACGTCAAGGATTCAAATGCGCGATTATTTTCGCGCAGCGACTTTTCCGTTTCGGCGCCGCCATCCAGATAATCGAACACAGCGCGAGGGAGGCGGGCTTGTGCGCGCCGGCGCAGGTCTTCAATATTGACGACGTGCGGGGACGCGATGGAGCGCGGCCAATTATTCGTAGTCATGAGCAACCGAGTTCGCCGTCGTCTGCGGTTCGACGGGCTTTTCCGTTTTACGAATGGACATTGCGGAAGGCATTGTACACGACGACCGCAGCGTTACCGAATACCGGATGCCGCAAACGGCTGATTTTCGTTTGACAGTTCTTCTCCTCGCAACCACACTGAACAGCCGATTCCCGCACCGACGGAAGGCCGGGCAATCGGCGAACGAATCATGACATTGACGCTACTCGACTGGGCGGTGATCGCCGGATACCTGCTGCTGATGCTGGTGCTGGGAGTTTATTTCCGGCGGAAGTCGAGCCGCAGCACGGAAGAATATTTCGTTTCCGGCCGCCAGGTGGCGTGGTGGTTGGCGGGAACTTCCATGGTGGCAACCACGTTCGCTGCGGACACGCCGCTGGTGGTAACCGGATTGGTCTATTCGCAGGGCATCGCCGGCAACTGGCTGTGGTGGAGTTTTCTGCCGTCGGGGATGATGACGGTGTTCCTGTTCGCGCGGCTTTGGCGGCGTTCGGGCCTGCTCACGGACGTGCAATTTGCGGAGATGCGCTATGCCGGGCGGCCTGCCGCGTTTTTGCGCGGGTTCCGCGCCGTATATCTCGGTCTGCTGATGAATTGCCTGATCCTCGGCTGGGTGACCAAGGCCATGACCAGCATCGTCGGATCGGTCCTCGGCAAGAGCGAGACCGCCAGTCTGGCCATTTGCATTTTCTTCTTGATCCCTTTTACGGGATTTTACGTTTCGCTGGGTGGCCTTTGGGGCGTATTGTGGACGGATCTTTTTCAGTTCGTTTTGAAAATGGGGATTGTGATTGCCGTCGCGTATTATGGTGTGCGCGGCGCTGGCGGAATGCACTCCATGCTGGCGAAACTTTCCGCGATGCGCGCAGTCGCCGGACCGCAAGCGTCAAATATTACCGCGATGTTTCCGGATTTTTCGCGCGGGTTGACGGGCGAAGCGTTGTGGACTCTGCCGGTGCTCACGTTTCTCGTCCACTTGGGGATTCAGTGGTGGGCCTTCTGGTATCCCGGGGCGGAGCCGGGAGGCGGCGGTTACATCGCACAGAGAATTTTCAGCGCACGCGACGAACGGCACGGTTTGCTGTCCGTCCTGTGGTTCAACATTGCCCACTACGCGCTGCGGCCGTGGCCGTGGATTCTGACGGCGCTTGCCGCGGCGGCGCTGTATCCGGGATTGCAGCATCCGGAAACAGGGTACATGCTGGTGGCTACAACATTCATGCCGCACGCGCTGCGCGGAATTCTGATCGCGGGTTTCATGGCCGCGTTCATGTCCACGATTGCCACGCAACTCAATTGGGGGAGTTCGTACCTGGTGGAAGATTTTTACCGGCGGTTTATAAGGCGTGACGCCTCCGAGAAACATTACGTGAATATTTCACGCATCGCGACGTTGTTGCTGGTGGCGGCGTCAGCCTACGTCTCGGCGCAACTGGTTTCCATCGGGCAGGGCTGGGAAGTGGTGCTGGAGGTAGGCGCCGGCACGGGCGGAGTGTATCTGCTGCGCTGGTATTGGTGGCGGATTAATGCATGGAGCGAAATTTCGGCGATGGCCACGGCGCTGGCGATGACGCTGCTCCTGCATCACTGGCAGATCTTCACAGGGAGCGCGCCGGTAATTTTCGCGAAGACGACGCTGGCGACCACAACCGTAACCACTGCCGTTTGGCTAGCCGTGACTTTCCTGACCCCGGCCGAGCCTGCCGAAGTTCTGCTGCGCTTTTATCGGAAAGTGCGGCCGCACGCTGCGGGCTGGAAGCACATTGCCTCCCTCGCTCCCGAGTTGGAAGAAACGCGCGACCTCGGTCAAAATCTGCTGGCCTGGGTGCTGGGATGCGCGATGGTTTACGCGGCTCTCTTCGGCATCGGCAAAGTCTGCCTGGGAGAAACGGCAATTGGTCTGGTGTTGCTGGCGATGTCCGCCGTGTGCGCCGCTTTGCTGTACCGTGACATTTCTCACCGTGTGGCGTCGGAATCTCTAGGAGGAACCGTTGTTTAACAAGGATCGCGACAGCGGAGTAACCGGCCTTTCCGCGTCGGGCCAGGCCCATGCGGTGACGGCGTCATTTTTAGGGTGGACGCTGGACGCGTTTGACTTCTTCGTTGTGGTCTTCCTGATTGACAGGCTGGCGGCGGATTTTCACGTCGGGAAAAAAGCGGTCATCGCGTCTTTGTTCGTCACGCTGGTGATGCGTCCCGTGGGCGCGCTGATCTTTGGACTGATGACGGACCGTTACGGCCGGCGCATTCCGCTGATGACCAACGTTGTTTTCTTCTCCGTGGTTGAACTGGCGTGCGGATTTTCACCCAACTTCACATTCTTTCTGGTAATGCGCGCGCTTTACGGGATCGGGATGGGCGGAGAGTGGGGGATTGGTGCCTCGCTGGCGATGGAATCGGTACCGCCGCGGTGGCGCGGAATCCTGTCTGGAATTTTGCAGAGCGGTTATTCGACGGGTTACATCCTCGCCGCGATTGTGGCGCGATTTGTTTTGCCGACGTGGGGCTGGCGGCCGATGTTCTGGCTGGGCGGACTGCCGGCGCTGCTGGCGTTTTACATCAGCGCGCGCGTACCGGAATCGGAAGCATGGAAACAGCACCGCGCGCCATCCACGTTTGCCGTGCTGCGGATCGTCGCCAGCCAGTGGAAAAGTTTTCTTTATCTCGTGCTGCTGATGACGTTCATGATGTTCCTGTCTCACGGGACGCAGGACCTGTATCCGGATTTCCTCGGCACCGTTCACAAACTGGCTCCCGCGATGCAGTCTTATATGGCCATTATTTACAA
The DNA here is from genome assembly GCA_963695945.1 of uncultured Acidobacteriota bacterium. Lineage (GTDB taxonomy): Bacteria > Acidobacteriota > Terriglobia > Acidiferrales > UBA7541 > Palsa-360. Next base: position 24,960 of record CAVOIX010000066.1, read on the forward strand.
TATTGGAGCCATCGTCGGCGCGATCATCTTCGGGCAACTTTCCGAGACGCTGGGAAGAAGACTCACCATGGTCTGCTCGCTACTGCTGGCGCTGCTGGTGATTCCCCTGTGGGCGTTCGGCAGTACTATCGCCGTGCTCGCAATCGGCGCGTTTCTGATGCAGGCGGGGGTTCAGGGCGCCTGGGGAATTATTCCCGTGCATTTGAGCGAACTGTCAGCAGATGAAACGCGCGGACTTGTGCCCGGGCTCGCGTACCAGCTCGGAATTCTGATTGCCGCGCCCACCAATTCCGTGGAGTTTTTGCTGCGGGGGCATGTAGGCTACCAGTGGGCCCTGGCGGGATTTGAAATTGTTACGATCGCTGTGCTGATCGTTACGATCTCGCTGGGGAAAGAGCGCAAGGGGCGCAGCTTCCATCGCGACGCCACCGTGCCGGTTTCAACTTCATCATAATTTCGGCGACGAACTCTTATCGATATAATTTGAACGATTCCTCAGCTGATCTTCATCGCCTGAAACATCGCCAGGCGTTGTTCGCGCAGCGGATCGTTTACCACCCTACTCACGTTGTTAATGACCATGGTCGCGCGGTCCCTGGCGTCGAATGCGGGCCAGTGCGGGAGCTTGGGCGTGTTCGGATCGCCGTTGCGCGCGAAGGCGATCCAGGCGTCACTGACTTTGTCGGCCAGAGCCATGGCCTCGGCGCCGCCTCCTGTGAGGCGCGCCGAAATCTTCACGTTATCGAAGGCGAACGGAACTTCCATCGTATGAGGCGATTTGAGGCGGCCGCCCAGTACGGGTGTCTCCCAGGTGAAGTAGTACAAATACACCGGCGCTTTGCCCAGCGCGGCTCGCCGCTGCGCCGCGAGCATCGTTGGAGCGCCGTAGCGGAGATCGCTGGCAATTAAAAAGTAGATATCGGACGGCGCTGCCGATGGATTCAGCTTTCGATACAACTCGATCATCGCGGGAGCGCTTTCGCCGAGCAGATCGGTTACACGCGTTCGCATGTCCGCCTCGTTCATTGAAAACGCTGCGAGGTCATGCAAAGAGAACAGCGTCATCTCCGTACGAGTATGGCCGATCATCACCGGCACGTCGGCTGACACCGGCGACGCCTTGGGGGAAAACGGATGCTGCGGCAGAATCTTGCCATCCACGGTAGGCGAGAATCCACCGAGCGAAGGATCCACTCCGGGATTTTCCCTGGTGACCGCGAAGTACGCGGCCATAATTTTATCCACGGGAAGCTTTTGCAGCGCCCGCACGTTGGTCTTCTCGATGCCCAGATTGGCGAGAAGTTGATCTGCGTTGCGAAGCGCGACGTCGCGATCGACAACCGTTACCGCCGCGCCGCTTTCGATAATCGCGCGATGGAACAGTCCCTTTGCCCAAGGCATCGCCAGAAGCGTTTCCACTTTGCGGCCGCCTCCGGACTGACCAAAAATGGTCACCGTGTCCGGATCGCCGCCAAATTGCGCGATGTTCGCGCGCACCCATTTCAGCGCCTGAACGATGTCCAGCATGCCGGCGTCGCCAGAGGCGGCGAAGTCATCGCTCAACCCGCTTAAGTTCGCGAATCCCAGAACGTTGAGACGATGATTGATGGTTACGACGACAACGTCGCCGCGCCGCGCCAGATTCGTGCCATCGTTATCCGGAGACGATCCCGAGCCGGTGGCGAATCCTCCACCGTGGCACCAGAACATGACCGGCCGCTTGCGGCTGCCGCTCGCAGCGCTGACTGCGGGCGTCCAAATGTTGAGCACCAGGCAATTCTCGCCCTCGGCCGGAAGTTTCTCTCCTGAAACGCTAAGCGTGCCGGGCGGCGGCGGTGGCGCTCCCGGGTCGCGCTGCGGAGCGCTTGGTCCGTAGGCCAGAGCATCGCGCACGCCGCTCCAGTCCGCGGGTTCCGCGGGTGGCATGAAGCGGTTGGCGCCCGTGGTGCTCGCTCCGTACGGAATGCCTTTGAAGATTTTTATTCCGTTGTTATCAACGCCGCGAAGTTTTCCAAACGCAGTTTCGGCGATCACGTAGTTGGCGTCTTGCGCATTCAAATCGTGCAGCAACACGCTGCCGGAAACGGCAAGAGCCGATATATGTTTCAAGAATTCGCGGCGGGTAAACGGAAACAGGCGGCTGGTTGGCGTCATGACCTTATCCTTTCGCGGGATCTTATCACTGAAGTGGCTCCCAATCCGGCCTGTGTCCCCCACACTGGCAAATCCCGGCCGGTCCCAAGGATCCGGGTGAGAATTTACATTTTCAATTCCGAGGCTTCAAATCCTTGAAATCGCAGCGCACTTCCTCAATTTGCTCGCGATACGCGTGCGCGTCGCCATAGGGAAGAAAATGCGAGTAGCGGTCATGCGTGTTTTTCACCCGGCGCGCATGCTTGATCGGGCACCAGTGCTGCTCGGTGCGTCCGGCAATTTCGACGGCATAGGCAAGCACGCCGTTGCCATACGAGCAGTACATGCAATTAAGTCCTTCGAGGGCATTGAGGTAGCGCAATTTGTTGCGGTCGATCGCGATGTAGTCCCGGCGTCGCGCTTTAGGTATGCCGTAAACAGGAAAGCACACCGCCTGATAGACGCTGACGAATAGATCGAGCAGCACAAACGGAATAATGACGGCGTAAATAAACGGCGCGGTAGCGATCGCCAGCAGCCGGGACTGCAAGACATAACGCGCCAGCGAAGTCTTAAGCCGGCGATGTTCCCGTTTGATTTCCTCGGAGAACCACACCTCGCCATTGCGCAGCTCATACCGCTTTGATTTGATCTCCTCTTCCAGTTTTTCAACGGTGGGAAGCTGGACGAGTGGGTCACTCTTCTTTGAGCCATTTTCGGCCACGTTCACCTCGCACGGGCGATATCGTGAATCGGACGTCAAACATTTCTACACTCATCCCTGCGGGTTGCCTATCGAAAATTCCGGTGGCCGCTTCCTTCGACGCCGCTCTGCCACCACGGTACGGCGCGAATCCCCATAGAGGGGCGGCGGCAGGCTTCCCGCTGTGGAAGTGTGTCGGGCACCATCGATTTTGCCGCCACCAAAATCCACAGGCCGAAGCGTTACTGAACGCTCTTTGTTATTGGAAGTAAACGGAACGTTGCGGCATGATTGTGCCCATGGCGAGTGACAAACCGAAAAACGATTTCGCCGGCATTCGCGTACTTTCGCTGGAGAGCCGGCGCGGCCCCGAAATCGCCAAACTGATCGGCAGTTGTGGAGGCCACGCGGTAATCGCGCCTTCCATGCGTGAAATCCCCCTCGAAAACAATACCGAAGCGCTGGCGTTCGCCCGTTCACTTCAGGCGGGGCAGTTCGACGCAGTTGTTTTTCTGACGGGAGTCGGCACGCGCGTGCTGGCGCGGGTTGCAGAAACGATTTACCCGCTGGATGCATATCTCGCCGCGCTTCGCAAAATTGCCATTGTGGCCCGCGGTCCAAAACCCGTCGCCGTCCTTCGAGAATGGAACGTGCCGATCGCCGTAACGGCGCCCGAACCAAACACCTGGCGTGAACTTCTGCGCGCCCTGGATGAAAACTCGGGGACGCTGCCTCTTCGTGGGTTGCGGATCGCCATTCAGGAATATGGCGTGTCGAACCAGGAACTTCTTGCGGGGCTTGCGGAACGCGGCGCACATGTGACCTCTGTGCCAGTCTATGAATGGGCGCTGCCGGAGGATACCGGACCGCTGCGTTCGGCAATTTCGGCCGTCGCACGAAATGAAACCGACGTCATCCTGTTCACCACAGCGACGCAGGCGGATCACCTTCTGCAAATCGCGGCGGAAATGAACCAGGAAGATGCCCTTCGCCAGGCAATGGCCGGCATGGTCGTCGCATCCATTGGCCCGACCACCAGCGAAAGACTGCGTGAATTACGGATCACGCCAGACATGGAACCGAGCCACCCGAAAATGGGATACCTGGTCAGCGAAGCAGCCCAACGCAGCGCCGAAATCCTCCGAGCGAAACGGAGGCCCCGGTAGGGTGGGCTTTACAAATGCGACCGGTTTAGATTTTCCGATCCTCAAAGCGTCAGTCGCAATAAAACCGCCCGGCAATTAAAATCCAAACGAAAATCGAACCGTTCCAAATGTGAACAGCATGTGACGGCAAGCAAAGACTGATGATTTGTATCCATAGGACGAATTGGACAGCCTCGGCTCACCAGCTTAGCCTTGACGTGTGACTACTGAAATTTCCAAACCAGGCATGTCCGAAAATTACGAAGTTGATTTCATCCACAAAATGGCCAGCCGTATGGCTGCCGCCGATCCATTGCATGAAGTACTCTCACAAATTGTGGAATTCGCCGCGTCTGTCGTGAGCTGCGATTCCTGCTTCCTGTACGCACTTGAGGAAGGCGAATTAATTCTTCGTTCATCGAAGAATGCGCACGCCGACGTAGTGGACCGCCTTAAGCTGCGATTGGGGCAGGGCATTACCGGCTGGGTGGCGGAACACGGAAAGCCCGTAGCCGTCGCGGTGAACGCGTCGCAGGACCCCCGCTTCCAATTGTTCAAGGATTTGCCCGAAGATCGTTTTGAAGCGTTCTTGTCGGTGCCGGTGCTGTGCCGAGGGCGAATCGTCGGCGTCATCAACCTGCAGAATCGCGAACCTCACGAATACACCGAACGCGAAATCATGCTGGTGTCCACCATCGGCTTTCTCGTAGGTGCGGAAATTGAGATGGCGCGCCTGGAAAGCGAAAACCTGCATCTTTCTGAAAAATTGGAAACCCGCAAACTGGTCGAGCGCGCCAAGGGGATTCTGCAGCGCGAATTGAAAATCACCGAAGAAGAAGCGTATTTAACGATCCAGCGCCAAAGCCGCCAGCGCCGCAAATCGATGAAGGAAGTCTCCGAAGCCATCGTACTGAGCGAAGACGTAAAGCGAGGCTTGGGGAGTCGTAGAATGGGCTTCAGCCGGTCGGGTTTTGATTCTGGCCCTATCGAAATTTTGCCTGGAAAGCGGTTTTCGCGCCAACTGTACGAAGCGTGACAGGCTAAAGCCCGTCCTTCCGGTCGTGGGCTACTTCTGTGTTGCCGAAAAGTGCCGCAGGCACAACACAACGTAGCCCACAGCGGAAGCTGTGGGAATCGAGCGAGAAAATCCAGAAAGCCCCGGCGGAGCGATACAACGGGCCTACCTGGGCAACTACCTTCGTCACGCTTGGCCAATTAGGTGTCACCCCTGGCGGGGTTTTCGGCTCGGAATTGGCACGAATTCCCACCGCTGCCGCGGTGGGCTACGTTATTTCGTCCCTTCGGGACTGGCAACACAGAATTAGCCCACTACCGCCTTTCCTAATTCCTTGACAATTAGGCCGTATCTGCGTATTCTCAGCCTCGCATGCACTCACGCTATTATTCTTGGTTCGCCTTTACGTACCGCTTCCCATGGTCGGGAAGCGGCCAGGGGCGGATCGCGCGCGAGTCAGGTAAGCTGAAAAGCTAAGACAGCGCGAAAAGATTCCGAAACTGGCCGCGAGAACCCACAGGGTCCGCGGCTTTTTTATTGTTATCGGATGAAAAATACAGCCGAGGAGATCCACGATGATCGTCAATATGTCAGCGAACGCGACCGAGGAGCAGATCCAACACGTTATGGACCGTATCAAGGAATGCGGGTTTCTCCCCCACCTGATCCAGGGCGCCGAGCGCACGGTCATCGGTGTCGTCGGAAAAAATCGCGGTCGTCGCGCCGAAGTTGAAGCGCTGCGTGTCGCCCCCGGCGTGGACGAGATCTTGATCATTTCGCAGCCTTACACCCTGGTCAGCCTCGAACTGCGCCCAGAGCGCACCGTGGTTGACGTGAGCGGCGTGAAGATCGGCGGTCCCGACCTGGTGGTCATTGCCGGGCCGTGCTCGGTCGAGTCACGCGAACAGTTAATGGAAACCGCCCGAGGCGTGAAGGCTGCGGGTGCCAACCTGCTTCGCGGCGGGGCGTACAAGCCGCGCACGTCGCCCTATGATTTCCAGGGCCTCGGCGTGGAGGGACTGAAAATCCTGGCGGAGGCGCGCAAGGAAACCGGGCTGCCGGTCGTTACCGAAGTAATGGGCGTCGAGGATCTGGATGCGGTGGTCGAATACGCGGACCTGATGCAGGTGGGCGCGCGCAACATGCAGAATTACCCGCTCCTCCGAAAGCTCGCTACCGTGCCGCGTCCTGTTCTGCTGAAGCGCGGCCCTTCGTCGACCATCAAGGAATGGCTGCTGGCAGCCGAGTACTTGCTGTCCGGCGGGAATCCGAACGTCATACTGTGCGAGCGGGGAATCAAGACGTTTGACTCGGAGCTCCGAAACACGCTGGACCTGGCGGGGGTCGCGCTGGCCAAGGAGCTTTGCCACCTGCCGGTGGTGGTCGATCCGTCGCACGCCACAGGGCGCCGCAGCCTGGTTCCGGCGGCCGCGCGAGCCGCGGTCGCCATCGGCGCGGACGGCATCATCGTCGAAGTTCACCCCTGCCCGGAGCGCGCGCTGTCTGACGGGCCGCAATCGCTGGATTTGCCGGGATTCGCAGCCATGATGAAAGGTCTGCAGCCAGCCATTGCCATGGTTGCGGCGGGGCGGTAAGAGCCGCGTTGCTCCCAGTGTTTTCGGCTGACGCCGAGCTGCGAAACGCCGATCGAAAGTGAGTGGAAGGGACGCCCAGTGACGGGCGCCCCTTTGTGTATCGTTAGCGCGCTGATCACGGCGCAGTCTTGCATTCGTCTCCTCGACGAGGGGGCACGAGCTTTTACGCTCAACCCATGCTTCCGTGGACAGCGGGAGGCCAACACGTTCCTTTCCGGCATTCCGTGACAGATCTCTCCCCCACGGCTGCGCCTCGAAAAACCTCTGGACACTTTTATCGAGATATGTTGCAGTGTGCAGCGCAGAGGCGGTAATTTACGCTTCTAGTATTGTCTGTACATTAAGCATGCTACGGATGCGTTGGGCCCTGGTTTTGGAAGCTCTTGGCGTCAGTGGGCGAGGTGTCGCGGAGGTCCGCCAACGTTTTGAGCCGTTTTGGGGGGCGAAGCATGAAGCGTATTCTTCTGACGCTCTGGAGCTTTCTTTTCTGGTGCCAGGTTGCCTCCGCTCACCAGGGGCGTGTTGTGGTTTCAGACGAGGCTCCGGACGAAGCCGCTTCGGCCATCAATTCCCACGGCCCCGGTGCGGTCGCCGCCCTGTTCGCTCGAAATTCAATTTCCGCAGGAGATCTTGCGCCAGATTCAATTCCGGCGGGATCTGCCCAGGGCAAGAAGCCGAAGCCTTCACCCAGGCCGGTTGGCGAATCCCAGATGCCCACGATCCAGAGTATCAAGGTGGGATATCTTGACAGCGCCATCATCGGATCCCAGATCCGCTTGCGATTTGACTATTCCTTGCACTCCCTGGTTCCAGACCGTGCGGAATTCTTCTATGCCAAGTGCGGATGCTATGCGGACCTCCCGGTTAGCGATCCTCAGATGGACCCAAAAGCGCCAGGGCCGGGCCCGAGAAACGCGGCGGATCTTACGTTCCAACAGCTGTTTTTGAATGTTGAATACGCAGCGAACTATCGCTTCTCCATCTTCGGCGAGGTTCCCATGCGATCCATTGAGTATTTGAGGTGGGGAAATTTTCCGGCTCCGGACGGCCAGCAAAGATTCACGAATCTTATCGGGCTCTCTGACGTGAATGCAGGCGTCAAGCTGGCGGTCCTTGCTTCGCCAAGTCACTATTTGACGGTGCAACTTCAGGGCATTTTCCCAACCGGCGACGCCGCCATCGGCATGGGCACGCATCATGTTTCGATCGTTCCCGCGCTTCTCTACTATCAGCGCCTCACTCAATATTGGTCCATTGACTCCGAATTCAGCGACACTCATCCGATCGGAGGCGCGGCGGGACTTTCTTCTTCCGGCGGGAGCGGATTTGCCGGAGACGTTTTGTTCTATGGGGTGGGCCCAAGTTACGAGCTGGTTACCAGCGAAAAGTTCCATTTGAGTCCGGTGCTGGAAATGGCGGCCTGGAGGGTAGTCGGCGGATTTCAGACCACTGAAGCCAGCGGCGGAATCAGCGCGAACGGCACGAACGTTGTGAATATGAAGTGGGGAGCGCGCATGTCTTTCGGCTCGCACAGCACCGCCTACGTGGGTTTCGGGACGTCGCTTACGTCCGCCACGTGGTACCGGGACATTTTCAGGATCGAGTATCGGTACTCTTTTGGAAAGTTCTGATTTTCGGCGTGGTCGATCATGTCCAAATGGCTGGAGTTGCGCGCGTTTCAGTTGGGTGCGATCGGCGCGTTCGCAACGCTGGCCCTTCTTCTGTTGGCCTTGTTCACTTCCTCTGTCCGGGCACAAGATCAACCCACCTCCCCTGGAAGCCAGCCGGGCCAAGCTCCGCTCCTGGAACTCGGAAAGCCTGTCGAGAATTCGCTATCTGGCGGTGAGGCTTTTTCCTATCGCATATACGCTCAGGAAGGGCAATTTCTTCAGGTCACAATCGAGCAGCTTGGAATCCATATTTCGCTAACGCTATTCGGCCCGGACGGGAAACAGCTCTCCTCGATGGAAAACCCCAACGGAAGAACAGGCCGACAGCAAATTTCAGCCATCGCCAAGTCAAACGGAACCTATACACTGGAGCTCACTTCCGCGGATCGCAATGCGCCTTCCGGACGCACCCGCGCCGTGCTCCAAGAGTTGCATGCGCCCGCCGCCGCGGATCGCGCTTACATCGCCGGCGAGCAGGCATTCATGCGTGCCGGGGAGCTGTACCGCGAGGCGGCCGCTAACTCCACCACGCGAGCCGCTCAGGAATATGAACGAGCGCTTCAACTGTGGCGTTCTTCGGCGCAGACCTACGAGGAATCCATGACCCTCAACATCCTCGGCAATCTGTATCTAAATGTCGGGGAGAGAGCAAAGGCTCTCGATGCCTTCAACCAGGCCCTGCCGCTCACCCACGCTTTAGGCGATCACCCCGGCGAAGCTGCGGCACGCGAAAATATCGGCGTTGTCTATTATCTCGACGGGCAAAAGTCGAAAGCCCTCGATCAATTCACTGCGACGCTTTCTTTCGAGCGCGAAACCGGAGAACAAAGGCTTCAGGCCGAATCACTGAGCTACCTCGGCGAGGTCTACATTGACCTTGGTCAGGAGGAGTTAGCTCTGGCCGATTTTGACCAGGCGCTGACGATCGTACGGCAGCTGGGAGACCAGAGCGCGATGGCCTCGGTGCTCACGAACATCGGCAAGGTGCACGATGACCTGGGAGAGAAGCAAAAAGCCCTGGAGGACTACGCGCAGGCGCTCTCCCTGGACCGCACTCAGAATGACGCCGCGGCCGAAAGCATCGTTCTGAGCAATGTTGGTATGGTTTATGACGCTCTCGGGGACAAAAAAGCCGCCCTCGAAAATTACGGTCAAGCCCTCAAGATCGAGCGTCAACTCCATGCCTCGGATGCGGAAGCCAGGACGCTCAACAACAGCGCTGCGGTCTTCGACCAACTTGGACAGCAGCGAAAGGCGCTCGCTTTTTACAATCGCGCAGTGTCCCTGTGGAGGAGATTAAAAGACAGCACCGGCGAAGCCATGGCCCTGAACAATATCGGATTCGCCTACCACAACCGCCGCCAGGACCAGAAGGCGCTGGCCTACTACAACCAGGCGCTCCCCGTTTTGCGCGGCGCGGACGACCGCGCCGGTGAAGCCATGGTCCTGCACAATATTGGAGTGTCGGAAGACCGCATCGGCAATCCGCAAGAAGCATTGATCAGGCTGAACGAAAGCCTTTTGCTTTTTCTGGAAATCCAGGATCCGCTCAACATCGGCCTCACTTTAGGCGATCTGATGGCTCATTCCAGAGACACCGGCAATCCGAGTGCGGCTATCTTTTTTGGGAAGGAGGCCGTCAATTCCTATCAACAGGTCCGCAGAAACATTACCGGGCTTGCTCCAAATTTGCAGAGGAGTTTCGTAGCGTCCAAGGAAAGCACCTACCGCGAGCTCGCGGATCTATTGATAATCCAAGGTCGCCTGGATGAAGCCGAACAGGTTCTCGACTTATTGAAGCAGGAAGAATATTTCGATTTCATCCGCCGTGACGGCAAGGATTCTACCTCTCTCACCGCTTCGCTCGAGTTCAATCCTTCCGAGAACGACTTTAGCCGCCGATTTCAGGAGAGCGCCGTTTCGATCACCGCGGTTGGAATCGAATGGGCGGCGCTCCATGCGAAACTTTCTCGCACCACCGAGGAAAATCAACTCTATGACCAATTGAGCAAAAGATTGGAGCAGGCCGGACAGGACTGGACGAATTTTTGCTCCAATCTCTACGACGAAATGAAAGGGGCACGCGCGCCGCTGGACTCCGTCGGAAATATCAATGAGGTCGCCATGGGCATGAAAAAGTATCTTCGCGACCTGGGCCCCGGCACGGCGGCACTCTACACGCTGGTGGGGACGCAGAAGTACAGGATCATTCTCGTAACCCCGATGGTGACGCTGGCCCGCGAATATCCCATCGGGGCGGCGGACCTGCGGAGAAAGGTTTTAGAGTTCCGCCAGGCCCTACGCGATACTTCCAAAGATCCGGCGCCGCTTGCGCACGAGCTCTATGAGATTTTGGTAGGGCCTGTCGCTTCCGAACTGGACGGGGCCAGAGCCACAACCCTGATGTGGTCTCTGGACGATGTTCTGCGTTATTTACCAGTCGCCGCTCTCCACGACGGCCATGACTATCTGGTGGCCAAATATCGCAACGAGGTGTTCACTCCCGCGAGCATGGCCAGTCTCACCCATCATCCCGACGTGAAGAGCTGGTCTGGAGTTGCGATGGGCATTTCCAGGGCCTACGGTTCCTTCCCCCCGCTGCCCGCAGTGCCCGAAGAACTCCGTCGCATCATCCGGACGAGCGGCAAGCCCGATCACGAAGGTGTTTTGCCCGGGCAAACGATGATCGATGATACGTTCACGGAAGCCAATATGGAGATGGCCCTCGAAAAGAGTTACCCGCTGGTTCATATCGCGAGTCATTTCGATTTCGAGCCTGGAGATGACACCGCTTCCTTCCTTCTCCTGGGTGGCCCGGGAGCCGAGGGACAGCAACTGTCACTCGCTGAAATCCGCAAAAACCCCAAGTTTGATTTTCAGGACACTGAATTGCTAACGCTGTCCGCATGTAACACCGCGATGGGTGGTACGGCGGGGGACGGCCGGGAGATCGATGGCCTCGGAATGCTGGCGCAGCAAAAAGGGGCGCGTGCCGTCGTCGCCAGCTTGTGGGCCGTGAATGATAAAAGTACGGGCTACCTGATGCAGGAATTCTATCGCCGCTGGACTACCAATCCAGGCCTTTCAAAGGCCGAGGCACTGCGGCAGGCCCAGCTCACAATGCTGCACGGAACCCTGGGATCGGAAACGATGCCAATCGAAAGAGGTGTGCGTCTGAAAAACCGGGCAGCCCCGCCCATCAATTCACCGTATTCTCATCCAAACTACTGGGCTGCGTTTATCCTCATCGGAAATTGGCAATGATCGTCGCGGCAAGTGCGCCGCGTTGGTTTTCTCCGTTTCACTGAAACGCTTCATCCCAGCAGGCCTTATCGCAAAGCAGAAAACTTCTTCGCGCGAGGGTTAAAATTATCTTGCTTTGCATAGCCTGGGAATAGCCTGTACTCTGTGTGTTGTCTGACCGGGAGCCCGAGCTAAACATGAGCCCCAGCGCGGCGAAACATCCACGCGACGCCCAAAAATCCGCCAAAGCGAGCCGCGCCTTTTTGCTGAAGCTTGAACTGCGCAGCCACCCCACTTTGCTTTGCGTGATACGCGGCGCTCTGGAACCGCTGCTGGAAAATCTCGGATTCTCCGAGGAACATAACCGCGCCGTCATCCGTGCCGTGGACGAGGCCGTATCCAACGTCATGAAGCATTCCTATCGCGGGCGTCTCGACCAGCCCATCGAGATTTACTGCAGCCGTCTGGAACGGCAAACGAATGGGGAGACTGAACAGGGAGTTGAAATTCTGCTTTTTGACTGCGGACCGGCAGTGGATACGACCAAGATCGAGCCCCGTCCGCTGGACGAGATCAGGCCTGGTGGTTTAGGTTTGCACATTATTCGGGGCAGTATGGATTCAGTGCAATACAAGCGCGCGGGACGCCTGAATCGGCTCCGCCTGGTCAAATATGTGCACTCCTCAAAAGACTGTTGCGGACCCGCGGCGGAGAACGAATCGTGAGGATTTCCGTCCGCGGGATGAATTCCACCACGATTTTGGATGTGTCCGGAAACATTGACATGTCGAATTCGCCGGAGGTCCGCAAGGCCCTGCTGCAGTCGATTCGTGAAAAGGGAGTGGCTCGGGTCATTCTGAATTTAAGCGCCGTCAACTATATTGATAGTTCCGGCGTGGCGTCGCTGGTGGAGGCACTCAAGGCATCGCGAGACGCCGGTGTACGCTTCGCCCTCTTCGGGCTGAGCGATTCTCCGCGTGAAGTGCTGAAGATCTCGCGGTTGTTAAAATTGTTTAACGTCTATGACGATGAAGCGCAGGCCATCGCCTCCTAGCACGATCCGTGAGCCGGCGAACGGGCAAACCGCTTGCAAAGGCCGCCCAAAACTTGATGGAACTTGTAACTGATCTCGGCGCCAGCGTCACGGATGGTCTTGCCTACCTGGGCGCGCTGGCCATGCTCGGAACCCGCGCCGCGTATTTCACCTTCATTGGCCCATTTCGAGGGAAAGCGCTGCGTCTGCAAAGCGCCGCGGCGCAGGCGATGGAAGTGGGCGTCCGGGCACTGCCGATTCTCACGCTCATCACTTTTTTTATAGGGCTGATCCTGGCGCTGCAGAGCGCCTATGAACTGGGAAAATTGGGCGCTATGAGCCTGGTCGCGAAGGCCGTGGCATTGTCCATGTCCAGAGAACTCGGCCCGCTGATCACCGCGATCGTGGTGATTGGCCGCTCCGGCTCCGCATTTGCCGCCGAAATCGGGACCATGAAAGTCACCGAAGAAATCGATGCGTTGGAAGTGATGGCCATCGATCCGGTCCATTTTCTGGTGGCGCCAAAATTCCTGGCCATGTTCATCATGGTTCCGTGCCTCACGATCTGGGCAAACACCATGGGTATTCTGGGGGGCGCTCTGTTTGGCGTCACCCAGGCCGATTTCACCCTGGGCCGTTACATTCAGGCGTCCGTCGAGTCTCTCTACGTGCGCGATATTTTTTCCGGATTGATCAAGAGCGCGATGTTTGGTGTCACGATCACGGCGGTCGGATGCCTGGAAGGATTGTCCACCGGCGGCGGCGCGGAGCAGGTGGGCCGGTCCACGACCAGAGCGGTGGTGATCTCGATTCTGTTGGTTGTGGTTGTAGATCTGGTCTTTACCGGGCTTTTTTTCTTTCTTGGAGATCGATAATTTGACTGAGTCCTTTATGGCGGACGCACATCCAAAACTGGGTGAACCGCGTACCGTTATTTCGTTGCGGGACCTTCGCGTCAGTTACGGTGAGCGCGAAATTCTGCACGGCATACATTTTGACGTGAAGGCCGGCGAAACGCTGGTGATCCTGGGAGGGTCCGGTTCCGGCAAAAGCACGCTTCTGCGGACGCTGGTGGGCCTGGAAAAACCAAGCGCCGGCCAGATCTGGATCAACGGGCAGGATATCGCCGCGATTTCGACCGATGAGTTGTACGAAATCCGCAAGAAAACAGGCATGTCGTTTCAAGGCGGCGCGCTCTTCGGGTCGATGACGGTGGGCGAAAATGTGGCGCTGCCGCTGCGGGAGCACACCAAGCTTGAGGATTCCACGATTGAAATCATGCTGCGGTTGAAGCTGGAGCAGGTCGGCTTGGAAGGCTTCGAGTACCATATGCCGTCGCAACTTAGCGGCGGAATGAAGAAAAGAGCCGCGGTTGCGCGAGCGCTGGCGATGGATCCGGAGATTCTCTTTTTTGACGAGCCGTCGGCCGGACTGGATCCCATCATCGCCGCCGGAATCGACCAGCTGATTCTGGAGCTCAAGAAAGCGTTTCGAATGACGATCATCGTGGTAACGCACGAATTGGCCAGCGCTTTTCTGATCGCCGATCGCATGGTGCTGATCGACAAAGGAAATGTAGTGGCAATCGGGACGGTCGAGGAAATGCGAAACAGTTCGCAGCCGCGGGTGCGCCAGTTTCTGGATCGCGTTCCCGAGCCGGATGTGGAAGGGGAAATGGATTATTTGCAATCGCTCACCGGAGAATACCGGCGGCACGCCTGACCGGGCCAGATAGCTTGGCGAGGGAATACGAAGGAAAATGATGAGCCCAAAGACCGAACAGACGCTGGTGGGATTGTTTGTCCTGGTTGCCGGGGCAATTCTTCTGGTCGCGGTTTTCGCCATCAACGGCGCGTTCGACGGCTCGTCCAGAACCTATCACGCGCACTTTGAATTTGCCGGCGGACTCGAACCAGGCGCCACGGTACGTTACTCAGGCGGTCCTAAGATAGGCCGCGTGGAAAGTTTGCGCATTGACCCGCAGGACCCGACGCACATCGATCTGACCTTCAGCGTGAAGCCTGACGTTCTGGTGAAGACCGACAGCAAGGTAAAAATCATGAGCCTTAGCCCGCTCGGTGACAATCACCTGGAGGTCTATCCGGGATCGCCGCAGGCCGGCGCGGCTCCGGCTGGATCGCTGCTTCCGTCGGACGATTACGTCGATTTTAATGAGCTGACCGCCGATATCAACAATATCGCCCCACAGGCGAAACAACTGATTCAAACGTTGGACGCGCGCGCTACGGAACTTAAAGTGACCCTCGATCGCGTTAACGATCTCCTGAGTGCGCAGAACCGCGCGAACTTTTCGGCGACTCTGTCGCAAACGCGCGGGCTCATCACGGAATCACGGCCCCAAGTGCATTCGGCCCTGCAGCACGTGAATGATTTGAGCGAGAAACTCACGCCGCTCATCGCCGACTTCCGGAAGACTTCCGGTCAGGCCAATGAAGTCCTGGCCCACATCGATTCGGCAATCGGCGACACTCAGCCCGAGGTGCGCAAGGCATTGACGGACCTCCGGATAACACTAAAGTCCCTGAACGAATTAACCGGGCAGCTCAACCAGACTCTGGACGTGAATTCCGAAAATATTGATCAGCTTCTCGATAATTTGCTGCATGTGACCGAGAACCTGAAGGAATTTACCGAGACGATTAAGATGCGGCCCTATTCGCTCATCCGGGCCACCAACCCGCCTGAGCATAAGACGGGCAAGTAGCCGAAGGAAGTGACTGGTGACTTGTGAATTGTGATTCGTGGTGCCGGTAAACAAGGCATTCCGCAAATTACGATTCACGCTTCACGAATTGCGACGCAAAGGGAGCCCAATGAACCGCGGAATCGCCTGGTTGGCAGCGCTCAGTGCCGTACTTCTCGCCGGCTGCGGAGCAGCGCGTCCCAGCAAGTATTATGAACTCACAATTCCCGGTGGCGATTCGGCGACGGCGGCGGATCGAAGTCCTTATCCCGTTACGTTGTTGCTTGGCCCGCTTAGGGCATCGCATCTGTACCGCGAAGATCACATTGTATATAGCTCGAGTGGCGAGAGTATGGGCACGTATGAGTATCAACTCTGGGCCGCCCCCCCCACCGAGATGCTGGTGGATGTTCTGCTACGGGACCTGCGATCCTCCGGAAAATATCGCGCGGTGGATATTTTGCGCAGCAATTCTCATGGCGACTATATTCTTTATGGGCGCTTGTATGACTTTAAGGAAGTTTCCGGCACACCGCTTCTGGCCCGCGTGACTTGTGACTTGGAATTGCGCGAAACGAAGACCGGCTCGACCGTGTGGACTCACTATTACTCGCATGACGAGCCGGTCAGCGGGAAAGACGTCTCCGCCGTAGTGGCCGCACTGGACCGCAATGCGCAGCGCGGCATGGCCGAAATTAAATCGAGTCTCGATCAATATTTTTCAAGCCGCGCTTCGAACTAGCAGGGCAGGCGATTTGCATTTACGGAATTTGCGGAAGGTTCTTTGGCCGTCATTTCGAGCGAAGCCGGAATGGCTCTTTCGGCCCGGTGATGAGAGAGGTTTCTCGCTGCGCTCGGAATGACAAATCTAGAGGTTTTCTGCAGGTGAATAGGATAGGAACCATGCCAACTCCCAACAATGAAGAAGTAAAAAGCAACAAAACAGCGCAACAGATGACCTGCATGGAAGTCTGGGGTGGAAGTCAGCTGACCTCGCAGCGCGTGGAAATGGGCGGACTGGACGCCTGGGTCTACAGCAAACCATTCGGCGACGCGCAGCGCGGCGGAGACGTCTACTACGCGTCGAGTTGCGCGACGGGCCGCATCACTCGGCTGCTGCTGGCCGATGTCGCGGGACACGGAAACTCTGTGGCCTCCACCGCCGCGAACTTGCGCACGCTGATGCGCCGGTTCGTCAATCGCCTGGACCAGACCGAATTTGTGCGCATGCTCAATCAACAGTTCACCGCGTTATCCGAAGCAGGCACATTCGCCACCGCCATCGTTGCCACATTTTTTGCGCCTACGCAGCGAATGATCGTCTGTAATGCGGGTCACCCGCGTCCCTTGTTGTACCAGGCCGCAAAGGGTGATTGGTCACTTCTGGGCGCCGACCCAACAGCGGAAGAAGTCACCGCGAACAACATGCCGCTCGGGATTCTGGACGTAACCGAGTACGAACAATTTGACGTGGAGTTGGCTTCAGGCGATTGTGTGCTCACCTACACCGACGCACTGATCGAATCTCGCGATGCCGATGGAGAAATGCTTGGCGAGACCGGCTTGCTCAGAATCGCGCGTCTCATCGGAGATGTCGCTCCGCAGATGCTGACCAAAACTCTACTGCGGGAGATTAGGGATCGCTATCCGGACAATCTGACCGAGGACGACGTCACGGTGTTACTGGTGCGGGCGAATGGGCGCACGCCGCATCCGTCCTTAAAGGATTTCATCTGGGCAAATCTACGTTTCGCGGGTTCGCTGATTCGAGGGATTAATCCGTGGGCCGAACGCCCGCCGCTCCCCGATCTGAATGTAGCCAATATCGGTGGCGCGATTATCCCATCGTTGGAACAGCGCTGGCGGGCTGGGAATTCAACAGGACGAACGCCCCGGTAAAGCTAGGCTTCAGACTCTGATTTGGATTCGGGCGCTCGATGACCTGAACGAGCCACGCTGAAGCCCATTCTAGTTAAAGAGCTAAAAGAGGAACTTGATGAATCGAAGACTCATTCTAGCGGCAATGATGTTCGCGGTTTTCGGACTTGCCGTCGGCTGTGGAAGTTCAGAAAAAGCGAGTGCGCCAAGCACGGCCGCTCCGATAAAGGTGGCTGGCCTGCCGACCACTACGCCGTCCGGCCTGCAATACTGGGACGTCGTAGTCGGCACCGGCGCCACGGCAGTACCGGGCAGCACGGTAAAGGTCCACTACTCCGGCTTTCTCACCACGGGCCAAAAATTCGACAGCTCTCGCGATCGTGGCGAGCCGTTTTCCTTTCCGCTGGGAGCCGGTCAAGTCATCAAGGGATGGGACGAAGGAGTTGCGGGAATGAAAGTCGGCGGCCAGAGGCAACTACGAATCCCTCCCCAACTCGGCTACGGAGAGGCGGGAGCGGGTGGGACGATTCCGCCAAATGCGACACTGATTTTTGATGTCGAACTGCTCGGCGTCGACAAATAATTCAGGAAATTCTTTCTGAACATCAGTTCCGGCGTGGGATGGCAGTCCTGCTCGCGCGCGATCGCCTACGGCTTCGGTTCCCCAGGGCCGCCGTCGCCGGGAGTTCCGCCAAAAATTCTACGCCCGTCGGGCAGCGTCACGCGGCGCGCATCCGCGAGCTTCGAACCGTCCCTCGCCGGGTAGCCGCCGACGACGACCTGATCTCCAACTTTTAACGAATCGCGATTCCAGCCCTGCCGGTGCAGCGATCCGGGACTGGCGGCCTCGCAGCCCCAATTCGTGAGGTTGCCCTTCTCATCCTTCACATCCACATAAAAATAAACGTGCGGATTGGCCCATTCAATACGCGTGACCACGCCCTTCAATTCAACCAGCTTGCCACCATCAAATTCGGCGGAAAAGGAATGGTGGGCAAACGCGGGAATCGCCATCAACACGGTGACGATCGCAATCCCAAGCGCAAAGAAGCGTCTCACGTTGCCGAATCTATAACACTGCTCGAAGCCGGTCAAGCCGAGGAACTGGAAGCGGCCGGGATTTTGTGGAGTCCGCCGGTTTTTTGCAGGGCGGTTGCTTGTCACAGCGCCAACAGATCGAGCTGTTAGAAGTTGCGCGTTCCTTGACACTCGAATAGCACTCCGCTAGTTTACGCACATGCGAATGCGTTCGACGTGCCCAGTATACCGGTGTCGGTCCTCCGTGCCGCTGCTGGCCGGCGGCCTGCTTGTTGCGTCGGTTTTAGCCTGCCCGTCCGCGTTCGCCCAATCCACTCCGCTGCCTGAAAATCCGTACGGGGAGTTGCCAGGAGCTTCGGGACCGATCACGACATCCACCGAGCCGGCTAAACCCACTCCGCGCACAGCCGACGGCAAACCGGACCTGTCCGGATTCTGGAAAGGACCCCTGATTTTCGGCGGCATGTTCAAGGGCGTAGGCGGCCCGCCGTTCACCCCTGCCGGAGAAGAAGCTTACAAATACAACCTTTCGAAATCGATGAATCCGGAAGCTTTGTGCCTTTTTGCGGGCATTCCGAGAGCCAGCATCAGCGGCGTGCCCTTTGAAATTGTGCAGAATTCCAATCGCATCGTGTTCCTCTACGAGTTGATGTGGACGTTTCGCACCATTCCGATCAACGGCCGCGGGCATCCCAAGGATATCGAGCCTTCTTTTTTTGGCGATGGCGTAGCCAAATGGGAGGGTGACACGCTGGTCATCGATTCAGTCGGATTCAAGGATAAGCTGAGTTGGATTGATGATGACGCGCATCCGCACAGCGACGCCATGCACGTGGTGGAGCGCTGGTCGCGCCCCGACTCTGATCACCTGGCGCACGAGGTGACCGTGGAAGACCCCAAGTTCTACACCAAGCCCTGGACGTTTTCGCGCGTATTTACGGCCATGCCGCCGGGCGATGAACTTTACGAATTCGCCTGCGACGAAAATAACGTAGACCGCGATGGCGGCCATCTGGGATATGGCCCGCTCAACTTGAAATCGTATCCGCTGAATCCTCCCGCTTCCAAAAAATAGCGCGGTACATGGCCAGCGGCGATTGGCGGTGGAAAGCATGGATGAGTTGATGGAGGAGCTGAATATGAGCAAACGAGTTGGTCCCCGCTTTCAATCGCTAAGGATCGCGACCATCGCGTTCGCCGCGATTTTCGCGGTCGTCCCGTGCGCGCGAGGCCGGCAATCCTCCGGCGCCTCCGCCTCCGGCAACGGCAAACCCTATCTTGTGGAGTGGGTGTACAAAGTGAAGTGGGGCTACGCCGACGAATTCTGGCAACTCTTCAAGAAATATCAGATTGCGACGTTGAACCGCGAGAAGGAACTGGGCTACGTCACGTCGTATACGGTCTATCGCCCCGGCCTGCATGCCGGTGAAGATTCCCGTTGGGAGTATCGCATCGTGATCACCTATAGAGATATTGCCTCTTCCCAACATGGCAGCGAGGTGGAGAAGCAAGTATTCCCGGACCAGGAAGCGATGAAGCGCGGGGAAAATCGCCGCTGGGAATTGACGGAAGCGCACTACGACCTGCCCATTAAAATCATTGATCCAAATGGCGACGGAACGGAATAGAATTTGTCTGTCCCAGGCTCCTGGGGCGAGGCGATGACGGACCGGGTGGTCCTGTAATATCATCGGCGCGAATTTAAAACGGGTCAGGTGTTCCATGAAGAGCGAATCAGCAAGAACAAGTAAGAAGTCACGTTTCGGTGTCGTTCCATCGGGAAAGGCGCTGGGCGCCGAAGTGAAGGCTATCGATCTGCGCACGATCGACGCCGCCGATTTCTCCGGAATCTACCAGGCATGGCTCGATCACTCCGTGCTGCTCTTTCGCGGCCAGAATCTGACCGATGACGATCTGATCGCATTCAGCGAGAAGTTTGGAGACCTCGACTGGGCTCCCATCCAGGAATCGGGACGCCGCTTTGTGGAAGGGCATCCTGAAATCTACGTGGTTTCAAACGTGATGGAAAATGGTGTTCCAATCGGCAGCCTCGGCGCTGGAGAAGCGACGTGGCATACCGACATGTCTTACCTTCAGGATCCGCCGAAAGCCAGCATCCTCTATTCACTGGAAGTTCCGCCGTCCGGCGGGAATACCTATTTCAACAGCATGTATCACGCGTATGAATTTCTTCCTGATGCCGTAAAGAAGCGCATCGAAGGGCGAAAGTTAAAGCACGATGGCACCTACAACAGCGGCGGATACGTGCGGCAGGGAGCCAGCGCGGTCGATGATCCGGTCAGTTCTCCCGGCACATATCATCCGCTGGTCTGCACGCATCCCGAAACCAAGCGCCGCGTGCTCTATCTTGGGCGACGGCGCAACGCCTACATCGAAGGCCTCTCGCTTTCCGAATCCGAATCGCTGCTGGATGAATTGTGGTCGTACGCCAACCGCGAAGAGCTGGAATGGTATAACGAATGGCGCGTCGGCGATCTGGTCCTGTGGGACAATCGCTGCACCATGCACCGCCGCGATCCGTTTGACAACAGTGCGCGAAGAGTGATGCACCGCACGCAGATTAAGGGTGAAACCCGTCCAAGCGCTTGATATTTTGTAGCGTCATGTCTTGCTGCCGGTGTGCAACTTGCAAAGCTGCCGGCGGGACTCCGGCGTTCCATCTAAAATGAGTCCACAAACGAGCTTGACTAAACTTTCCATCGCCATCGTTGGTGCCGGCATCGGCGGCATGGCCGTTGCGGCCACCCTGCGCCAGATCGGCATCGACGTTCACGTCTACGAGCAAGCCCCTCGTTTCGCGCGCATCGGCGCGGGGATCCAGATGATGCCCAATTCGATGAAAGTTTTGCGCCGCATCGGCGTGGAAGAGAAAGTTCTGGCGACCTCCTTCAAGCCGTATTCCCATCTCAACCGGAAGTGGGACACCGGCGAAGTGCTGCGAGAATTGCCGATGCCGGAGAGCCTCTTCGGTGCGCCGTATCTGTGTATGCACCGCGCAGATCTGCACAATGCCCTCGCGGCAGTGGTGCCGGAAGAATTTGTTCACCTGGACAAGAAACTGGTGGGGCTGGAACAACGCGCGGGACACGTGGCACTCGCGTTCGCCGATGGAACGCGCGCGCAGGCTGACGCGGTCATCGGCGCGGATGGCGTGCACTCCGTGGTGCGCGAACTGATCCTCGGCCCGGACGAACCAATCCATAAAGGGCGGATCGCCTACCGCGCCATTTTTTCTTCCGAACGGCTCAACGGTATGGATATCGGACCGTCCAGAACCAAGTGGTGGGGGCCGGACCGCCACATCGTCATTTACTACACGAATCCAACCTGCACGGAACTTTACTTCGTGACCAGCGTGCCCGAACCCGCTGACTGGGTGACGCGCGAATCGTGGTCGGCCAAGGGCGACGTTCACGAGTTGCGCAAGGCATATGAAGGTTTTCACGCCGACGTGCGAACCGTGCTCGAGGCGTGTCCGGACTGCCATAAGTGGGCGATTCTGGAGCGTGAGCCGCTCCCGCGATGGAGCGACGGGCGCGTTGTGCTTCTGGGCGATGCCTGCCACTCCATGACGCCGTATATGGCGCAAGGGGGAGCGACCGCCATTGAGGATGCCGCCATCCTAGCGCGCTGCCTCGCGGCGACCGGCGTTGATGATATCGAAGGCGCGTTCCAGCGTTTTGAGGCGCATCGCAAGCCGCGCACTTCGCGCATTCAGGCCATCTCCAGCGCCAACACTTGGATGAAAGGGGGAGATGAGGACACCAGCTGGCTCTACGGTTATGACGCCTGGAACGTGCCTCTGGCGCCCGCGGAACCACAGGTCAAGACGACCTGAAAATATCGAGGCCAATCTACTTGGAAAAGAAGACCTTCACAACCTCTGACAATTGCGCCATAGCGTACACGCTGCGGCCGGCGCCGCGGCCCGGCGCGCAGCGATTGGCGCTGATCCATTCACTGGGACTCGACAGCAGCATCTGGAATGGCGTCGCCGCCCAGTTGGCGGGCGAGGCCGAGATTCTCACTTACGACTGCCGCGGGCACGGGCAATCGGATCGAAGTTCCGGGCCCTTCACCACGGAACTTTTTGCCGGCGACCTGGCGGAATTGCTCGATCAAATCGGCTGGACCGGTGCGACGGTAGCCGGATGCTCGATGGGCGGGTGTGTCGCCCAGGCCTTCGCGGGCACGGAGGGACAGCGTGTGAACGCGCTGGGACTCATCGACACAACTGCCTGGTACGGCGAATCCGCTGCCAAGAGCTGGCGCGAGCGAGCCGGAGTGGCCCGTTCGAAAGGTCTTGCGGGAATGGTTGAGTTTCAGGAATCGCGATGGTTCAGCGACCGATTTCGAGCCGCGCATCCCGAACTCGTCAAGCCAATGACCGAGGTGTTTCTGGCGAACGACGTGGATTCCTACGCCGCGACGTGCGTGATGCTCGGCGATGCCGATTTGCGGCCTTTCTTGCCTTCGCTGCGCGTGCCGGTCGCCGTGATCGTTGGAGATGAGGATTACGCTACGCCGGTCGCCATGGCGGAGCATTTGCACCATGCCACTGCCGGTTCCACGCTAACCATCATTCCGGGCGGGAGGCACCTGACGCCGGTGGAGTGTCCAGATCAGATCGCCGCGCAGCTCTCGGCGCTGTTGAAGCGGGCCGATGCGCAGCGGACGGTTGCCTTGCCGTAACGCCGCGAGAAGCGGGATTCGAGTCGTGAATCATCCGGTGGGTTGATCAGAAATTTCAAATTTGAGATTTGACATTCGAAAACTCAAATTGAACCTGTCGAGTCAACGCAATTTCCGTTAGCGTGCCCGTCACCACTCATCTTCCGTGTGACTGCGAGATTCAGTGAAGCTGATCGAACGCCCGATGGAGAGCTCGGTTGCCGCCGAAACGCGCGAAGGTGATGCGAACCGGCGTCCCGCCAGCGATGCGGCAAGTCTGCTGGCCCGTATGGAGCAGGTGCCGTTCTCACGATGGCATCGCAACGCTCGGTTGGTGATGGGTAGCGCAACTTTTTTCGACGCGTTCAACGCGCTGTCCCTCGCATTCGCGCTGCCCACTCTGATTCGACTGTGGCACATTTCTCCCAAACAAAGCGGTCTGCTGATTTCTTCCAGTTACGTTGGGCAGTTGCTGGGCGCGCTGGTGTTCAGCGCACTGGCCGAAAAAATTGGTCGCATTCGCGGCACGACGGCGGCGATCGCCATCATGTCCATCATGAGTTTTGGATGTGCGCTGGCCGGAAATTTTCCGGTGCTGCTGGCATGCCGTCTGGTACAGGGCATCGGAGTGGGCGGCGAAATGCCGGTGGCCGCCACCTACATCAACGAATTGTCGCGCGCGCACGGGCGGGGGCGTTTCTTCCTGCTGTACGAAATGATATTTCCGCTGGGACTCATGGCCACGGGCCAGATCGGCGCGTGGATCGTCCCCAGCTTTGGCTGGGGCTCTATTTTTCTTCTCGGTGGCGTACCGGGCTTGCTGATTACGTTCCTGGTAGCGCGGCTTCCGGAGTCGCCCCGCTGGCTGATCTCCAAGGGACGCCTTCAGGAGGCGGAAGCGATTGTCGAGCGGATTGAGGCCAGCACGGACCGCCGCGTTGCGCTCGCGCCAACTTCGGGACCCGCTTCCACGCCGCCATTGATTCAGCGTGGAAGGTGGAACGAGCTGCTCTCGAAAATGTATCGCGGACGAACGCTTATCGTATGGACTCTTTGGGCCGCCGCTTTCTTCATCGCCAACGGATTGAACAACTGGATGCCCAGCCTCTACAACACTGTGTATCACCTCAGCCTGCGCCAGTCGCTGCGCGCCGCGTCCATGACGAACGTCGCGCAGGTCGCAGTTCTGCTGGTCTGCGCGTTCAGCATCGATCGCATCGGCCGCAGAAACTGGACGGTCGCGGCCTTTATCGCAGGCGGAGCAATGCTGGCGCTGCTGGGAATCCTGGGCGCGCAAAAGGTATTAAGTGTGATGATTCTGGGTACGCTGGGCTACGGGATGATCGGCTCGATCAACGCGGTATTGTACCTGTACACTCCGGAGATTTATCCCACCCGGATGCGCGCGATCGGAACGGGCCTGGCCACTTCGTGGTTGAGGATTGCTTCCGCCGTAGGACCAGCTCTAGTCGGTTTCATGGTCGATGCCAACGGCATTCATTCCGTGTTCCTGATGTTCGCCGGAGTGAGCGTCATTGGCGCGCTAGCCGCGAGCTGCATGGTAGAAACCAGCGATCGGCGGCTAGAAGAAATCGCGCCGTAGTGCTTGTGCCGCCGGTGTTAGCCGCGGACTCATCAAAATCCTGGAATTCGCTGGTCGGCCTGCGATTGACCTGTTCATGGAGCGGGCGTAAGGTCTCCAATAGTAGAAGAAAATGGAACATTCGCGATTCAAACCATGCGGGATCTTCTAAAGCGCTACGCAAAATTGGCCCTCGGGCGACCGTTCTCGCCGGGCGTGCTGAGCATTTTAGTCACCTCAGTTTGCGACATGCGCTGCACGCACTGTTTCTTCACCGACCAGCTGAACGATGCCCCGCGCAAAAAACTGCAAATGACCACGCGCGAAATCGAAACGATTTCCGAAACACTGGGCGGCAATCTCGGCGTCCTAATCCTCGCCGGCGGCGAGCCCTTCACCCGGAAGGATATCCCGGAGATCGTGCGCGCGTTTTACAAAAACAACAAACTCGAGTCTGTCTACATAACCACCAACGGCCAGATCCAGAAACGGATTTTTCCGGACGTCGTCCGAATGCTGCGCGAATGCCCAGAGTTGAACATCACCATCGCGCTGGGCATCGACGGCTTGAAGGCGCAGCACGACAAGATCCGCCAGAAACCCGGATCGTGGGAAATGGTTATCGACACCGCTCGCCGGCTTCAGTCCATGAAGGCGGAATATCCGCGCACTCGATGTGCAAACCTGCACCTGTTTCATGAACTCCAACCAGGATTCCATCTTTGAGTGGTATGACTATCTGAAATATGAATTGCGGCCCGACAAGGTAAATTTCAATTACATTCGTCCTCCGGCCGCGGATTCCAGGGAGTTGGAAATCGATGGCGCCCGATACGCCAGGCTTGCTTCCAGGATCGCCGAAGACTCGCGAAGCGGCGCCATCAAAAATCATTACGCGGGCGACATCGGATTTTTTAAGGCGGCCCTCGATATCCACATGCACGGCCTGATTGCCCGGACCAAGGAAACGCAGCAAGCCCAACTGACCTGCTACGCGGGAACCGCCGGTGGCGTGATCTACGACGAAGGCACGGTGTCCTCCTGCGAGATCCTGGAGCCGGTCGGCAATTTGCGGGATTACGGCTGGAATTTCCAGAAACTCTGGCTCACCCCGGCCATGCAGGCGCGCCGCGAACAGGCCGCGGACGGATGTTTCTGCACGCACGAATCGAACTGCTATTATCCGTCGCTGCCTTTTAACCCCAGGCACCTGATCCAGATCAAAAAGCTGGAAAGGGAAATGAAGAAATCCTGGAAGGGAATCGTGCAGGCCGAAGCGAGTCCGGTTGCGACAATTCAAAGGCCTACAATCTAGTGCCCGTGTTTGGATAATATCGTCCGTCAATCACCCGAATGAAGGGAAGAACCCGGCAGGTGACCGAGACTCAAGTCCTCATCGTCGGTGCGGGCCCCGTGGGCCTCACTCTCGCACTCGATCTGGGCCGCCGCGGTGTCCGCTGCACGCTCATCGAACGCAATAAAACTTCCATCCAGCTCCCCAAAATGGAGCGCTGCAACGCGCGCACCATGGAGATCTACCGCCGCCTCGGAATTTCCGAAAAAATTCGTGATGCGGGCCTTCCGCGCAGCGCGCCAATGGATGTTTTCCTCGCATTCTCCATGGCTGACGCACACCCGCTCGCCCACCTGCCATGTCCATCCGTCGCGCAGGCGACCGCGGAAATTGCCGCACACAACGATGGCGGCGTGCTCGAACCGTACCAGCTGATCTCGCAATACACGCTCGAACCGCTGCTGAAATCGATCGTGGAAAGCATGCCCTGCGTGAAAGTGCGCTTCGGCTGTGAACTCACCTCATTCGCACAAGACGCCAATTCCGTGACCGCCGTTATTCAGGCTGATCACGCCGCGGACGAAACGATTCGCGCGTCCTATCTGGTCGGATGCGATGGCGGCTCCAGCACGGTGCGAAAACAACTGGGTATTTCGCTGCTGGGCGATGGCAACATCCGCAAGATGCGGCAGGCGCTTTTCCGCAGCGACAATCTCTACGAGCGAATCCCGATGGGCAAAGGACGCCACTACCACATCGCGGAAGGCCCGCTCTTCCCATTCCTCATCCTTCAGGACAGCACGCGCCACTGGACACTGCACGCCGCGGCATCCTCGGACGCCGAGATGGCCGGGATTTTTAAAAAATCCCTGGCCATGCCCGTCGGATTCGAGATGCTCTCTGTTAACGAATGGACACAGCATCTGCTCTGCGCGGAGCGCTATGGAGACCGCCGCGTTTTCATCGCCGGAGACGCCGCGCATCTGGTGATCCCCACAGGCGGGCTCGGTATGAACACCGGTGTGGGAGACGCTGTCGATCTTTCCTGGAAACTGGCCGCGACGTTGGCCGGCTGGGGCGGTCCGCAATTGCTGGAATCCTATGACGCAGAGCGCCGGCCAATCGGCGTACGCAACGTGAAAGCTTCCCGCGCGGCGATGACCGGAAGGCTAGGCTGGCGCGCGGCGTACGATGCCAACGTTAGGGAAAATACGCCCGCGGGCGCCGCAACTCGCGAACGAATGGCTGCGAGGTTCGATGTCGAGCAGCGCAAGGTGACGGAAATTTTGGGAATTGAAGCCGGCTATCGCTACGTGAATTCTCCGATTGTCTGGCCAGAAACGGGCGACGGTCCCGACCCTGAAAACACCTGCTATGTCCCAACTACCTGGCCCGGTGCGCGCCTGCCGCATGTTTGGCTCGAAGATGGCTCCGCACTGCATGACTGTTTGGGTTCCGCATACACTTTGCTGAAGCTCGGCGGCGCAAAGTCTGATACGGCCGAATTGGAAGACGCCTTTCGAGCCATCGGGGTGCCTCTGGATTTCATGGAAGTCGCAGGCCGCAGGGCGCGCGAACTTTTTCAGTACGATCTGCTTCTCGTGCGGCCCGATCTGCACGTTGTTTGGAGAGGCAATCAGCTTCCACCGGATCCGGCGCAGATCGCTCTGACGGCTTCCGGGGGCCGCTCCCGATACTGAACTCGTGCGACAGAATCCTAAGTAACTGTAAACAAGTGCTTTATCGTCGATAAGCAGTACTGGGACCCGGGTACGCTTAAAATTGGTTCTTCCCGCCCATTGAGGCAGCCAGTCCTCCTTGCGAACATGATGCAGGACGCAAAGAGAAAGTCCGGTGAGACGAAATCACCTCCTGGGAGGATTCGCAAAAACATGCAAACACAAAGGTTGAATCGATGATCGCAACTGAGCAACTCGAAGCACCGGTCCGCGCAACGAAATTGAACTCCAGCTTTAACGAAGCCGAGTATCAACGATGGTCCGAGAAGCTCCGCAACCGCAACCGCCCCAAGGATAAATAAGATCGCTTCGGCAATCTCCGGCAACAACGCAGAGGATTCGTAGTTTCGATTGAAATTTTAAAATTGAAAGCGTGATTTCGGGGCATGCCTTCTGCAGCATGCCCCAGCGTATGGGCTTTGACGTCGAAGACCTTTCCGCGAGTTCTTCGGCTGCCTTCGACCGTCTTCTCTAAATGGCAACCGCCACGGTCATTCCCGACCAGTCACCAAGTACGCTTCCACTCGTCTCCTAGACCGTGCGAGATGCAGAATCATCCAAACGACTTTGATCTGGCATTCGAAGCCAAGATCGTTGACGATCATATGTCGGAATGTGGCCGGCAATTCGCGGCGACGGGAGAGAAGTAGCAGTGATGCACAGTGCATTTTGCGTTCGGGGATGGCACAGCGTTCAGATGGCCTGGGACCGCTCATGTTGACCAACGGTGTTTGGGCTCAGGTCGAGGTTGGCGGCGAGCACCTGCGGCTTTTTTCAGAAAATAACGCGCAGGGAATTCAGGCCTCGGTCTACAACTTTAATACCAAGACATGGATCTCGCCTTCCGAGGCGGTCGATGATATCGAGCAGGGCAAAGACCGCGCCGAAGCCCTGGCCAGGGAATACTTGAAGCGCGTGGCCGGAGTGGATTTGCCGCCGGTGCAATGGAAAGAGTCGCGCGCGCGGTAATCTGAGTCTCGCGCTCGCTCCGTTCGCAATTCGGTGAGCGTGCGTCAGCGCGGCGCACTGGGAAGCGCGAAGGCCGTGAACGAAAGGCCCGACGTCATCACCACCCACTGCCGGCCATCCTGCATATAGGTGACGGCGGCCGAGCCCCACACCGGAGCGCCTGTCTGGAACTTCCACAATTCTTTCCCTGTCGCTCCGTCGAACGCGTAAAAATATCCATCGTTGTCGCCGGTGAACACCAGCCCGGCGGCCGTGGACATCACGCCGCCAGTCAAATCCAAAGCAACGGTAGAAGGATAGGGGTGGTAGGGATGTTCCCAGCGTCGCGCGCCCGTGGTCGGGTCGATGGCTCGAAGCGCGGAGAATTGATCGTGTCCCTCCACCAAACTTCGGCCGCCGCTCGGCACGCGCACGCCCATGCCAATCGGTTCCGTCGGTTTCACGCCCTGCCAGGTCGCGCACGTCTCATGAGCGGTTACATAAAATAATCCAAGCTCGGGATCGAAAGTGGGCGGCTGAAATTTGTGCCGCCGTGATTGTCGGGCAGACATTTTTCCGCGGTGCCAATGTTATCCAGGATGATTGGCCGCCCGTCCTTGCCGATTTCCTTGGCCCAATTGGATCCGTCGATGAACGGTTTTGCAACGAGGAGTTTCCCGGTTTCGCGGTCCAGCGTATAGAAAAAGCCGTTGCGATTGGCAACCATAATTACTTTGTGTGGTTGTCCGGCGATTTTCAAGTCGGCCTGCACCGGCACGTGCGCCGAATCCCAATCGTGCACATCGTGCGGGGTGAACTGGAAATGCCAGCGAAGCTCCCCAGTGTCTGCATCGAGAGCGATGAGCGAGCAGGTGTACAGGTTGTCGCCCTCGCGATCGTCTCCATAATAATCAGGGTTCGGATTTCCTGTGCCGTAGTACACGAGGTTCAGCGAAGGATCGTAACTTCCGGTGACCCACACGGCGCCTCCTCCGCGAGCGGCGACGTCAGCGTTTGGCCACGAATCGCTGCCGGGTTGACCCGGCATGGGAATGGTATTGAAGTGCCAAACGCGTTCGCCGGTTTGCGCATTGTAGGCATCGACGTATCCGCGGCTCGAAAAATCCCCGCCCGCCACGCCGATGATCACTTTATCTTTCACCACCAGCGGCGCCGCAGTAATGGCATTGGCCTTCTTGAAATCGCCTACGGCCACGTCCCAAATGACGGCGCCCGTCTTCCGGTCCAGCGCCACCAGGTGAGCGTCCAGCGTCCCCATGTACAGCCGGTCCCCGAGAATCCCAAAGCCACGGTTGACGGGTCCGCAGCAGACCGTCGCCATGATGTTCTGCGGCAGCCTGCGGCGATAACTCCAGATCGGGCGGCCGGTCTTGCCATCCAGCGCCCATGCTTCATCGTAGTTGCCTGTCACATACAAAATGCCATCCACGACCAGAGGCGTGTTTTCAATCCCGTGTCCGGGCGTCCCCGGCAGGTCGGTTTGGAAAATCCACTGCGGAACCAGGCCGGCGACATTTTGCGGCGTGAGCTGTTTCAGAGGGCTGTGCCGTTGCCCGTTGTAATCGCCGGAAAACGTCAGCCACCGCGAGGGATTTTTCAGTCCCCCGATCAGGTCTTGATTGGTAATCGGAGCGGGCGCCGCTTCCTGCGCGTTTGCCAGGGAAAGCGCTCCAAAAGTCAGAGCGATCATGGCGGAGCAAACTAATCTTTGAACGGTGGAGAGCATTTTCATCGCGCCTTTCAAATTCGCAGGAAATAAGTTGTCGACAATAGTAAAGCAGTGAACCGTATCGTACGCTGGTCCGCTCGTCGGCACAACCAATTTGGCGCGGGATTGTGGAGCAGCTTCCAAATCCACTCGGCTGGCGCCGGCTTCTCTCAACAAAAAAACCGGCAAGATATCGGCGCTTCCAAAACACCACCCATTAGCGATTCGTCCAGGTCGCTTTTGCGAGGAATGACAAGTCGTGCGCCCAGTCTTCTTCTTTCACGCCGCCGGGGTAGATCACGTGGGCCAGATTGTCTCGCGTGTAGGCCAGAACAAACGCCGCGTGGCCGACTTCGTACGCCCCATCCGGGCGCACCGCTGATTTTTTTGCGGGACTTAGATTTGCGGCGATCTGAGCCGCGTCGATCGACGCCTGGGTTCCTGTAAGCCCTATGAAACGTTTGTCAAAATGGTCGAGCCACGCGCGCAGCACTGGCGGAGAATCGCGATCCGGATCGGTGGTCACGAACACCACTTTGAATCGATCGGCATCAGCTGCAGATATTTTTTTGAAAGCCTGGGCAATCGTGGACATTTCCAGCGGACACATATCCGGGCAGTGCGTGTATCCGAAATACAAAAGCGTGACATATCCCTGAGTCCTTGCCGCAAAATCGTAAGGCGCGCCGGAAGTATCGGTCAGCGTGAATTTCGGCTTGGGCAGCGGCGGAGAAACCATCCCGCCCCGATACGCCGAATCCAAGCCGCTCGATCGAGCAGGCCCAGGCGCATTTTTTGCGGCCTGGGCCCACCCGCGAGAAGCCGTTCCTGAGAAGATCACTGCGGTGACCAACACTCCGCTGATTAGGCGTAACTTCATCGGGTGGTCCGGTCAATTACTGAACGACGACTTCGCCATACATGCCGTCAATATCATGAAGCGCGCAGTGGTAATAATAATGTCCCTTGTTCGGGAAGGTGATCCGGATTCGAGTGGTCCCCGAGGGAACTTGTGCCAGGCCAGTCCGGTCCGGTGCCGCCGCCTGAAGGAAACCTGAGTTGATAAAAGTATTCTGATCAAAGGCTGGTGGAGGCGGCGTGACCGAACTCACTTGAGGGTTGAACGCTGCCGAGCACGGAGTGGTCCCGGCAGTCGCCGCAGGAGAAGTCGTGCAATTGATCGTCGCGATCACTGTTCCGGTGGCGATATCCTGGCAATTCGTCGTCATCGCCAGCGTGCAGGGAACCGGAGGGTTGGGGATCGGCGGCCCTGGAGGAGGAACGAGCGCAGGAGGAAGAAAATACAACGTCGGCACCAATCCCGCGGGTTCGCTTCCGAACGTGACGGTGTGCGGTTCGGTTGGATCTAAATTCGTCCACAAAACGGATTCGCCGGCGTGAATGCGAATCACTTCCGGAAGGAAACGCACAACGGCGCGATACTGCGTGCCGCCGCCCGTGGCGACGATTTCGCCGATGCCGGCCGTTACAGCGTTCTCTCCATCTCGCCCAGCCCTCCACCGCCGATCGTCATCGCCGCGACGATCGTTGTCGGAGAGCAACGCCGCTGCTTCATCGCTGGCCTGGTCATCATAGAAACGCTGGCTGCGAATGGCGGGCGCGTTCAACGCGTTGTTGACAAGGACGTGAACAGTGCCGGTCATGTCCGTGTGGATCAGGCAAACCAGTTTGTAGTTTCCGGCCTTCGGAAATGTCACCGTGAAGGTTGCTCCGCCCGCCAGTCCAGCCGCGGTGGATACACATGCGCTCCCGTCATAGTTGGCCGCTGGCCCGCAGGCTACTCCCTGCACTGAGAACGGCGGTCCTGCTGGGGGTGGCGCCGACGGGCGAACTTGCCCGGTCGCGAGCAGCGTCACGGTATGGACTTCATTTTTCGGGGCGAATGTCCACTTGATGCTGTCGCCTTCCAATAGCCAAAGTTCGTTGGGTAGGAAAGCGTCGGCCTGTACCGCCTGGTCTGGAGTTTCCGCTCCGACGCTGGCGTTGTAGGTCGTCTGCGCTTTCGCCGGCGATGCGATCATCAAAACCGCCGTTGCGAACAACAAACACAAGCTGCCTGGGAACAGGATGCGCTTCATTTCCTCTCCTCAATTCGTCGCAAAACTAGTTTGTCTGGGAATTTGGATCATTACGCTTCGCCAAAGTCTTTTTTGCACTTCTTGCGTTACGTACATTGTTCGTCGTGCCGCGGAGAGTCAAGTGAAAAGTCATTTAGCCGGGATTTTTTTGAGGCGGGTACTAGGAATTCCAGTACTCGACGCGCTGCGCCGGAATCTTCAGGCGTGCAGAGATTAGAGCGGGGCCAATCCCACCTGCCTTCACAGCGGCGGTCCTGCCGAAGCTTCCCTACATGGCTCTGCTCACCGGCGGATTGGGCGGTCCACTGCGGATATGCCGCCGGCTTCTGGGTGAAGCGACCACCGGTGCGCGACAGGAGCACGCCAATCGCAAAAACGCTCCGCAGGAAGTACGTTTTCATGAATGGCCGTTTTTCCGATCGAGAAAACTATTTTGTCTCTCCTCGCGCCCTTTCAAGATCTCGCGTCTCCTTGGCTTTCTCCCGCGTCCATCCAACCCTGGAACACCTGCTTGTGATAATCTTTGGCGAGTCACGTTGATTCCAAGAGGTACGACAGGAGCCGGAAATGAAAACCTTACTCAAGGCCTTGAGCCTCGCGATCCTTTGCGCCTCGCTCACACACGCCGCTCCAGGCGGAGTGATTTCCGGCACGGTCAAGGGCCCGGACGGCGCGGCATTCAAAGGCGCATTCGTTCGCGCGCAGAATACAAAAACCAAAATCACGGTAAATGTCCTCTCGGACCGCAGCGGCGCGTACCGGATGCAGAACCTTGACGCCGGCGAGTATCAGGTTTCGGCAACCGCCGTCGGATTCAAGAGCGATCTGCACGCCGGAGTGAAGGTTGACCCGCAGCAAAGCGCTTCTCTGGATTTCGCGCTGCAGAAGGGAACTGTACGCTGGGCCGATCTCTCCATTCACGAAGGGCAGGTGCTCATGCCCGAAGGAGCCGGCAAACAATTGCTGTTTTACCGGTGCATGAGCTGCCACGGATTGCAAACCAAGATCGCCGCGGCGCGCCGCGATGAGGAAGGTTGGCAGGCCTGTGTCGCCTTGATGCGTGATCGCGCCAACGGTGTTGGCGACCAGCGCATTACCGACGAGGATGGCGCTGCCATTGCCTCTTATCTCGGCCGCACCTTCAGCCCGGATTCCGATCTGCCGCGTTCTCCCGCCGAGCTTCCTGCATACCAGAAAACCAAGCACGCCGAATTCAGCGACGAAGCGATGAAAATTGTGTACGTGTTATATGACCTGCCGAAGCCCGGTCGCATTCCCTGGGTCGCGTATCCGCAGAAAGACGGCAGCGTCTGGATGCCGCACTCCTGGACCGCCGATCAAATCGCAAAGCTCGACCAACACACCGGCGAAGTGCAGGAATTCGATGCGCCGCAAGGCACGAGGCGCGCCTTGCACCTTCACTCCGTTACGGAAGCTCCTGATGGAATGGTTTGGTTTTCCGAAGACGCCGCTTGCAAACTAGGGAAGTTCGACCCTGAAACCCATAAGTTCAAGGAATATCAACCCAAATTCTGCAGTCCCAGGGAGGATGACGCGAAGACCGGACGCGGTATGGGCTCGATCGGTCTCGGAAGCATGAACTCCATTCGCCTCGATCGCTTTGGAAACATCTGGGGCGGTGGATCGATGCTGGTGCGCTTCGATCCCAAGAAGGAAGAATTCGTGGAGTTCCCCGAAGCGCGCACACCCTACGGCATCGAACTCGATCCGCAAGGCAATATCTGGTTCGCGGAATTTCCCCGCGAAGGAATGATCGGCAAGATCGATACGCAAACGCTGAAGATTACCAAATGGACCCCGCCGGCGACGCAAAAGCTCGCCGCGCTCAATGCCAATCAGCCCGATGAAAATTACGGGAACAGCGCCACCCATCCCAAGACGTCCGGTCCGCGGCGCATCACCGTGGATTCGCAAGGTATCGTCTGGTTCGGCGAATGGTGGGGCAATCAGATCGGCCGCTTCGATCCCAAGACCGAAACGTTTAAGGAATACGCGTTGCCTGATCCCGATCCCACGCCCTACGCGATCGCCGTCGACGGCAACGATTACGTCTGGTACAGCTCGTACGACGACGACATTCTCGGCCGCCTGGACCCCAAGACGGGTGCAGTCGTCGAGTTTCCCATGCCATTTTCAGGCAACGGCATGCGCGAACTCATTCCCGACGCCCAGGGGCGCATCTGGTTCGGCACGCCTTTTAACAATAAAGTTGGCTACTTCATTCCTCCCGAGCAGCCAAAAACAGCGCAGCGATAGTCGAACAGATTCAGTGGCGCAGGCTTCAGCCTGTGGGTTTTGTTTCGCGCGAGATCAAAATCCACAGGTTGAAGCCTGTGCCACCAAACCCCACAGGCTAAGCGCCGCTGCGCGCGTGGAGGATTGTAGTTTTTTGCATCCAAGCTTTAAAAGTTTTGAGAGGACCACGGATGGCGAACGCGAACCAAAGAAAAAAACACGGCCCGCTGGAGGGTCTGAAGGTAATCGATCTCTCGCACATCATGGCCGGTCCGGCATGCTCCATGCTGCTCGCCGACATGGGGGCGGACGTCGTCAAAGTGGAAAAAATTCCCGGCGGCGATGACGCCCGCCGCATGGCGCCGCCGAGCGTGGGCGATGAGTCCGCGGCATTTCTGATCATGAATCGCAATAAGCGCGGCATCGCACTGAATCTGAAGACCGACGCGGGACGCGATGTGCTTACGCGGCTGTTGAAAAATGCTGACGTACTGATCGAGAACTACCGCCGCGGAACTATGGAAAAGATGGAATTCGGCTACGACGTGTTGCGTTTGTTGAATCCCAGGTTGATTTACTGCTCGATCTCCGGTTTCGGACGCACCGGCCCCTACGCCGATCGCGGAGGATTCGATTTGGTCGCGCAAGGTATGACCGGATTGATGAGCATTACCGGCGAAAGTTCCGGCGCGCCTCCCATGAAATCGGGAGCGCCGCTGACCGACATTACCGCCGGCATTCTCGCTTGCGTTGGTATCCTCGCGGCGTTGCACGAACGCGAGTCCAGCGGCAAAGGCCAGATGGTGGACACATCTCTTTTTGAAGCAGGCATCTCTCATACCTACTGGCATTCGGCGATCTGTTTCGCCACCGGGCAGCCGCCCGGTCCGATGGGCTCCGCGCATCCCTTGAACGCGCCCTATCAGGCGTTTCCTGCCTCGGATGGCTGGATCACGGTCGGCGCCGCAAATCAGGAGAACTGGCTGCGGCTTCTGCAGGCGCTCGAAACACCGGAGCTTGGCAACGATCCGCGCTTTGCCAACAACGCCCAGCGCATGCGCAATCTTCCGGCGCTGGTCGAGGTGCTTTCGCCGTTATTTCAACGCCGCAGCGTAGCGGATTGGCTGCGGCGTCTCGAAACCGCCGGCGTTCCCGCTGGTCCGGTGTTGAACATCGCGCAGATGCACGCCGATCCTCAGGCTCTTGCGCGAGAAATGATCGTCGAGACCACCCATCCGACAGCCGGACTAACGAAGGCAATTGGCCTGCCCATTAAGTTTTCGGACACTCCCGGCGGCGTGCGCAAACCCGCGCCCCTGATGGGCCAGCACAACAGGGAAGTGCTCCGCGAATGCGGCTACACCGATGCGGAGATCGATCAAATGGCGGAGCAAGGCGCGATTCAAATGCCGGTCCCAACCACGAAAGGCGCGACACGATGAGCCAGGACATTCTGTACGATCTCAAGGAGGGCGTCGGCCGCATCACCTTCAACCGCCCCCAGGCACGCAACGCATTCACGTTCAAAATGTATGAACGCCTGGCGGAAATTTGCCAGGCTGCGACCGCCGATTCGTCCGTCAAGGTCCTGGTGCTGACGGGCGCCGATGAAAAAGCCTTCGCCGCGGGAACCGACATTTCCGAGTTTAGGAATTTTTCCACCGCGCAGGATGCCATGGATTACGAAGCGCGCATCAACGCGCTACTCGATTCGTTCGAGCGAATCCCGATTCCGACGATCGCCGCTATAGCTGGACCGTGCACGGGCGGAGGCGCGGCGATTGCCGCCTGCTGCGATATCCGGGTCGGCGCGGCCAATGCGCGCTTCGGCGTTCCCATCGCGCGCACCCTCGGCAATTGCCTGGCGATGCCCAACTACGTTCGGCTGACGGCCCTGCTGGGCCCGGCGCGCGTGAAGGAGTTGATCTTCACTGCCCGCCTGATCGAGTCCGCCGAGGCCCGCGCCATTGGGCTTTTGAGCGAAGTGCTTCCCGATTACGAAGCCCTGCAAAGCCGCGCCGACGAACTCGCGCGAACCGTGGCCGCCAATGCCCCGCTCACTCTGCGCGTCACCAAGGAAGCAATTCGCAAAATCAAAGAGCGTATGACCCCGGAAGAAGATCGCACTATGATTCTGACGTGTTACATGAGCAACGATTTTCGCGAAGGATTGGACGCTTTCCTGAATAAGCGCACTCCGAAATGGACCGGGAAGTAGCGTACGTCCGCGCATCCAGCAATTGGATCCTGCAGCTAATTTGGGAAGCCTGGAAAACGTCGGGCGCCGCGCTCTTGCGGTCTTCAAGTGGGCGCGTTTTTAAGCTTCCGCGATCGATGGTGCCCGTGACAATCCATACCCGCACACTTCACATAAATCGTGAAGCCTGCGGCACCCCGGTGGAGGTGGGCGCTTGATTACCACAGAACGATTGATTCTCCGACGCTGGAAGGACGAAGACTTTCTTCCCTTCGCGGAGATGAACGCGGACCCCAGAGTTCGCGAATTTTTCCCTGCGCTTCTCACCCGCGAACAAAGCGACGCTGGAATTTTCCATGCCCAAGCCAACTTCGACCGCGATGGCTTCTGCATGTTTGCGGCGGAACTGTGCCGGACTGCGGAATTTATAGGATTCATCGGTTTGCAGACCATGGACTTCGTCGTGCCTGGTGTTCAGCAACCTGCGGTGGAAGTGGGCTGGAGGCTGTCTCATAGACATTGGGGGAAAGGGTTCGCGACGGAAGGCGCGCGCTCCGTGATTCAGTACGGTTTTGAATCGCTCCATCTTTCCGAATTGGTGGCGATCACCGTGCCCGCCAATGTTCGTTCGCGCCGCGTAATGGAGAAAATCGGAATGCAGCATTTTCCGGAACTTGATTTCGACCACCCGCGCGTTCCTGAGGGCCACGCACTACGAAGGCATGTGCTGTATGCTCTCCAAAATCTGGAACCCGCATAGGACAAAATCCGCCTTATTGCCGTGCCAGTTTCCGGGAATACAAAATTTCGAATGCGGTGATGTAAACTTAGTTTGGCCATGCTCGTCAAACCGAGCCCATCTCTCCTACCCGGAGCAATACGAAAATGAAAAGACTGTTTCTCTTTCTTACGCTTGGGTCCTTGCTCGCCATTCCTGCCGCGGCGCAAACGGTCCCGCCGCCAGCCAATCCGCTGTCCACCTGGCTGCGCAATGCCTACACCATGAATCGCAACAACATCGTCCGCTCGGCAGACAAAATGCCCGAAGAAAATTATGGCATGCGCCCCGGCCCGCAGGAGGAAGTACGCACATTTGGGCAGCAGGTTGGGCACGTGGCCAGGTTCAACTATCTTTGGTGTTCGCAGGCCAAAGGCGAAAAAAATCCCGCCGCAGGCATGGATCTGGAGAAGTTGCCGACGAAAGCCGAGCTGATGAAAGCGCTCAACGACGCATTCGCCTATTGCGACGGTGCGTATGCAGCGCTGACTGACGCGTCCGGACTGGAAACCATCGATATCACCCAGGAGAGCGGCAAGCAAACCCGGAATCTACGCATGGCCCTGTTGATCCTGAACTACGGCCATAACAACGAAATTTACGGCAATCTCGTGACGTATTTGCGCATCAAGAGCATCGTGCCGTCCTCGTCAGAACCGCGTCCCAAGCAGCCGTAACTACGACGCTAAGAAGACGCAATTCCAGGCAGTCGGTCAAAAACGGCTATCGGGGTAACCCAGGTCCGACGGTATAAGAACAACGCAGAATTGCGGTTCGAATGAGGTTCGATCTTTCGATCTAAGGAAGCTGCCACGTCTGGGTGGCCATCCGCTGGTTCTGACCTGAACGGCGCCTTACTGGGCCAGCAACGTCGTGTTGTAAATCCCGCCGGAAATCTTGGCGGAAAAATTGACCGTCTGAGGCAGCCACCACGTCTTTCGCAGCACGGCGTGGTGGGAGTGTTTCATCCAGTTCCCGAGGTAGGCCATGGCCCAGACTTCCACCACGGACTCCGCTGCCAGCGTGCCGGAATTATGAACGAAGGGCCGCATCAGGGGATTTTTCTCATAGCCGCCCTGTTCGATCACCAAACGAGACGAAACGTCGTCCATCACGGCTCCGGCGGCATTCACTTCGGCCAGCAACCTTACTTGCTTGTCGTAGAAGGGGCGAATGAGGAAGTTGTGCTGTGGTTCGGGTTTGTCCGGCACCGCTTTCAATGCGGGAGCGTCCGGTGCAGTTTTTGCCTCAGCCGACAGGACATTTTGCCCAGTCAGTTCCTGGGCCCCGGCGGGCGCGGCAATCACGA
Organism: uncultured Acidobacteriota bacterium; assembly: GCA_963695945.1. GTDB lineage: Bacteria > Acidobacteriota > Terriglobia > Acidiferrales > UBA7541 > Palsa-360. The sequence goes on from CAVOIX010000066.1 coordinate 63,740, forward strand.
GCAGAACCAGTGCAATACGAGCGGGCCAGACCAAGTTTCACTTCCTTTCACCGCGATGTCTAACGCACATCTTATCATCGCGATGGACGGTTCCTCAGTGGTTCGTAGGCGCCGAAGTTCGTGGATCGAAACCCCGCCGCGGGTGGTTGGACGCCTCCAGGCTTGGAATTCTTTGCACCGCGTCTGACCCGCAGGTGCTACACCGGCCGTGGGAGTCCAGGTCGATTTGTTCCAGACAGCTGACGCACAACCACTGTTTACTGATTGGTTGAACGGGTTTATGGCGGCTATTCAGGAAGCGCAACATGTGTGCAGAGATGAGCAAAGGCCGGGCCAAGAACGCGATTTAGGTTTGATTTTAAAAAGCCATGTGTTCTGTTAATCAAAGGTAAACCCCCGGAAAATGCGCGGCTTAGCCTGTGTTGCGGCGCCGATCGTGAAACGGCAACTTTGAGCCGCTCGGCGCTAGATTAGAAAATTGTAAATAATTCTACTGGCATCCTTTTTTTACATTCGAAGGCTGCAAACCTTGCCTCCATTTCACCGTGCGGGAGGCCTCCACGACGCGTACGTTCCAACCGTCGTTAGGCGGCGCTGCAGGGTGCCTGGCAAACAATACGTCATACTTCAAGGAAAGAAGGGCAGCGACGAAACGCGGACAATGACGGAGGGGGCGCAGGCAAGATTTCGCAGTGCGCAGGTTGCAGTGGTTCTATCCCTCAGTTCGCGGCGTTCGCAGGTTCAGAAAGCATTGTGCTCAGGCATGCCGGTCCCCTCCAAACACAAATCCACGCCAGGCGCGGACTCGCTATGCTTTTGAGGTATGGAACTTTCGGGCGGATGAGGAACTAGTCCGCCCCGGCCCCGATCGACACCTGTTCTTCCTCGTCACTCTGCTGCGCCTGGGCCCGGACGATCTCGATATGTCCCTTAAAATAGGCCCCTTCTTCAATGCTGATGCGCATCGTCGTGATATTACCAACCACTTGGCCGTCCTTCTTGATCTCCAGGCGGTCGCTCGCGCGCAGATTACCGGAGGCATTGCCGTACACCACTACTTCGCGGGCCGAAATCTCGGATTCCAGTTGCGCGGTGCGGCCCACGGTTAGACGGTGATCACGAAGCGTAATCGGACCTTCGACCGTGCCGTCGATCTGCAGATCTTCTTCACTGGTGATTTCACCTTTCACTGCGACGCTGGGCCCCAGACATGCCACCGGGCGCGTGGCCGGGGCGCCGGGGCGGATGCTAACGGGCGCGTTCATGGTTGTGCCGGGAACCCGCGAATCTCTCGATTGCGCTGTTCCGGGTATTTCGGGCTGTGCTTCCTTATTCCACATGGTTCCTCCGTAGTTTCAATCGACATTTGATCCAGCCACATCCGACCCCCCTACGCCTGACTCTAGGAGCATGAATCGTGCCAGGCTATGTAAAAATGGCAGGTTTGTGCGCACAAGAAACCTGCCCGTTCGGACAACTTGAGTACAGAGATCATCGAATTGTCTAATCAGCAAACATCGGCAATGGCGGGCATTGGGAAGCCTTACTTCTGCGGTAACCGCGGCTCACGCTGTTGGGTGGTCGGAAGCGACGAGACTTGCTGTTCGGTAGCGGGAAATTTCAGGCCCCCCGAGAAGCGCGGTTGCGGCCCTGGAGCCTTTTGGGTTGCAGCTTCGCCGCGAGATCCACAAGCTCCAGAGATAAGGGTTTTATCCCCTGAAGCTCCGGCTGGCTCGCACACCAAGCCAACAGCTAGTCGTAATAGGCAGGCGCGTGTTTCAGTTTGTCACTCTGGGTCTTCTCATGGTTGATCCACAACTGCGCGTGGTAAAACGAAATCAGATCCGCCATCCGCTGCATGGACAGCTGCGTCTGAACCTTCTGCTCGGCGGGCATGGTGGCGAAGTACGGAATACGGCGGTTGTCCCAATTGTCCTGCAGGTGAACGGCGTCGCCGCTCAGAAGAATCCAGCCCGTCTTGGCCAGATGCACAAGGCAGGATTGATGGCCGGGAGTATGTCCCGGAGTGTAAACGATCATGACCGAGCCGTCGCCGAAGACATCGCGGTCTTCCTGCACCAGATCCACCGGGTGCTCCTTCAAGAAAGTGGGTCTGGAGTCTGAAGGAGGCTTGGCAATCCCCGCCTTACCGGCCGCAAAGTAGTACTCATATTCGGCCTTTTGAATAAGGAAAGGCACGGCAGGGAACAACTCGGCGTTGCCAATGTGGTCGGGATGCGTGTGGGAAATTCCGATGAACTTAATGTCCGAGGGCTTTACGCCGACGGCGGCGAGCTGAGACTCCAGCGTTTTGGCGCGCGTCCAGTGAATGTCCGTCGCCGGATTATTTCCCGGGTACCAGCCGTCCGGCATGGAAGCCACGGCGTCGGAGATTCCGGTATCCCAAAGGAAATAGCTGTCCGCGTGATGGATCAAGTAGCAGCTCACGGTAATGTCGATGGGCTTTCCAACGTTCACCCCTACTGTCCACCGCGATTCGTCTGAAGCGTGTCCCTGGCCGCAATCCATTACGTAGAGACGATCCGCGGTTTTCGCCGCGGATTGCGCCCAACAAGCGCTCGACAAGAAGAAGCTCGCGCACGCCGCGAGCACCAGGCTGCATCGATTCATTGGATCTCCGGGAGGCACGGGCGTCAGCCCGGCCACTACTGAAAATACGTGCTAGAACGGACTTAGCTCAGAAGTTGCGTCCAGCGAATTCCTATTTATCCGGTCCGCCAGGGCATCCTGCGTTACCGCCGTTGCAATCGCCGCCAACATGTTCGGGCACACCTTTGCCGGCGACCTCGGTCCGCATTCCCGCTGGATCTTGAATGGTCCACCCGTACTTAGTGTCCGCTTGCGGTTTGAAACCGCGCCGTTCCAATTCGGCCTTTACCGCCTCCTGATCGAAATTTTCCACCGCCAAGGCGAAATGCGCGACGTAGGGTTTATTTTCGGGATGCTGGCTCTTCCGCAGGTACAGATAGTTCTCCCCAAACTTCATAAAGCAGACCGGCCCTCCGGTAGCATCCACTCCGAACACATTGCCCGGTTTGTAATAGACCAGCTTCATTCCCAGCAGGCTCATGTAAAAATCGCGCGATCGGTCGACATCCGGAACGTCGTACACGAGGTGGCTAACCGCATAAGCCTTGAAGCTCTTGCGTCCGGTCCGGGAATCGACTCAAATTTTTCGTGCCGTCTGATTCCTTGGCGGTGGGGGCCGCGGCGCCCGGGAAAACGCCCTTGATCGCGCAGATTTGAATGGTCGTGCCGTCGGGATCCTTGATTGACCAGGCGTAGGCGCCGTCGGGCTTCGGTTCGAGCCCTCGCCGCGCGAGTTCCGCGCCCACCGGCGCGAGCTCAAAATTTTCGATCGAGAATGCAAAATGGTCAACATTGCCCTGGCCCATTTGCTCGGTCCAATTGGCGGTGCGTCCCTTGCCTGCGGGCCGGTCCAGCGGCTTTGTAAGCGGACGAATATAGATGGCGTTTGGCGGGTCTCCGCATTCCACGGAACACTGTTTGCCATCGTCCCATACCATCCTTCATACCGAATACGCTCACGTAAAAGTCGCGAACCTTCGCATAGTCCGTGACTTGATAATTAAGATGGTTGATAGGACGACTGCCTTGAGGGCCATGCCGCCGCCCGCCATCCCCACCTGCTTGCGCGCCGCCACTGCCGCGAACGCTGCAACCTTCGGCGCCAGGCTGGTGGCAATCGCCGCGCTCGGCCGCAGGCCCAGCGCGTGCATCAGTTGACGCCGGTCGATTCTTCGGCCTCCAGAACGCTTCGCGCGATTCCTGCACAGATCGTATTTCATGGCTGACCCTCCAGAAAATTCGGCCCGCAAGCTCGGACATCCGATTGGCGGGATTGTATGACCGTTTCCATTAGGTGTGGCACGATATTTGGTTTTGTAGCTGGCTCAGACTAAAGGTTCTGGTCCTTGCAAGTACAAAAACAGGTTGAAGCCTGCGCTACCGAACCCCTACTTCAGAATCTGGCTTGCTTTTGCAGTTGGAGGGTGAGGGCGCGATTGCAGGTACGCGTAGATGTCGGCTAATTCCTGATCGGAGATGACTTTGGCCGTGTACGGTGGCATTCCCCCAGCGGCTTTCTAACGTAGCGCAGAGCACGTCGAAGGGCACGGGGTCCGGCGCGATTCGTGGTCCTGACATTGTCGAGCCTTGTCCTTCGCGGCCATGGCACTGGTAGCAGCCATCCTTGCATGAATAACTTTTTACCGTTTTCCGCATTTCCCGGCCGAGCGTACCGGCCGCCTTTTCCTCCTGCGTCGCGTTCGCGCGCCCGATCGCCCGTCGTGCCAAAGACGAGAATCATCGAGAGCGCAAGAACTCCAGCGCGAGCGGAACGAGTTCAGGAAAGAGTTTCATCCTGCTCCTTGTCCATGGGATGATTAGCGAGGCTGCGTCACCACGTCGATCAACGCCGGTTCGCCGCGCTTCACCACCGCGATCGCCCGCTTCAGTGCTGGCGCAAGCTCGTTGGGATCGGTGATCGGCCCTTCGGAGTAAATTCCCAATGCCTGCGCAATCTTTGAGAAGTCGATAGCTGGGTCTTCGAACGTCGGTGCCGATGTGGCAGCGATCGATGCCGCGATTGTGCCGGTTGGCCATGCGCTGCACGTGCATCAACTCCTCATGATAGGCGCGATTATTGTGCATCACGCTCAGCAGCGGGATGCGATGATGGGCCGCCGTCCACAGTACCGCCGGAGCAAACAGCAGGTCACCATCATCCTGAAAACTCACCGACAGGCGTCCGTACTTCTTGTTGGCCAGCGCGGCCCCCACTGAAGCGGGAGCGTTATACCCGATCCCGCCGCCGCCCTGGTTGCCGATGTACTGATATTGCTTGTCAAAGGGCCACAGCCGCAGCGGCCACCAGCTGAAATGCCTCAAGATGGATACCACGGACCAGTCCTCATCCTTGATCTGAGCCCACACCTCGGCGCATAGCCGGGCGGTGCTTACGGGACTTGCATCCCAGGCATACATCGCGTCGTTGCGCGCTTGTTCCAGCGCTTTGTCATGCGCCGCAGCCAGCTTCGCTCCGCGATCCTGCAGAGTGCGCTTGCGATCGGAGGTCAATTGCCGCTTGGCCTCCTCGATCAGAGACGGCAACGTTGCTTCCGGGTCCGCCGCCATCGCCAGATCCACGCCCGTGTAGCGGTAAAAATCCTGGTAATTGGATTTGGTGTACAGATCGCCCATGGTGATGCTGATTAACTTTGCGTCGCTCTTCATAATCGGGCGCGTCGTGCGGTGCACTTGATCGTGCATGGTGTTCAGCGCGCCCCAGAAGTCAGTGGCCTCCAGCCCGATGATCACGTCGGCATTGGACACCACCGCGCTGCGTCGTGAAGTCTGGTTAAGCGGATGCCGCGTCGGAAAATTCATTCGTCCGGCCTGATCGATCACCGGCACTTGCAATGTCTCGGCCAGTTCGACGAGCAGGTCGATCGCTTTCTGCGTCCGCGCGTAACGGTCTACAACGATCAGCGGATTTTCAGCCTGGATCAGGAGTCGAGCTGCCTCCTTAACAGATCCCGAATCGCCTTGCGGAGCGGAGGCCAGCGCCAACTTCGGAATGTGCAGCGCTTCGTCCTCGGCGATGGGCCGTTCCTGGAGTTCGCTATCAGCGACCAGCAGCACTGGGGCCATGGGCGGCGTCATCGCCACCTTGTAGGCGCGCACCGCGGATTCCGCGAAATGCTGCAGCGAGATGGGCACATCGTCCCACTTCACGTAATCGCGAACCATCGCCGCGGCATCCTGTACGCTGTGCGGCCATTCGCCGTAAGCGCTGTCGCGTTTGGTGACATCCAAATTGTTGCCAATCACGATGTAAACGGGAACGCGATCGCAGTACGCGTTGTAGATGGCCATTGCGGCATGCTGCAAGCCCACGGTCCCGTGCGCGAATACGCATAGAGGCTTGTTTTCGACCTTCGCGTAACCGTGGGACATGGCCACCGACGACTCTTCATGGCAGCAGGAGATGAACTCCGGTTTGCTGTTGCCGCCGTAGTTGATCACCGATTCGTGCAGCGCGCGGAAACTCGAACCGGCCACGGCGCAAACGTAATCGATGCCCAGAGACTTGAGAATGTCGACCATGAAGTCCGAGCCGGAGCGATCGATATTCAGAACTTCGGTTTCTGCCGGCGGGTCGGATTCGACGTCCGGCGGCAGGAGCGGCATGGCCCGCAGGGGACGCTCTTCAGCGGGCTGCGCCGCGGGCAGGGCTTCCGCCGGCGTTGCCGCCAATCCCGCAGCCCCGGCCACGACACTTTTCAGAAAATCTCGCCGGCCAGCGGTAGTTTTCTTCGATTTCGCCATGGTTCTCTCCAGACGTTGATTCGACCCGAGTTCTTAGAATTTTTTGATCCAAACGGCAACATACGACGAACTGCCGTCGAGCGCAATCGTTACTGGCACTCGATTATCGCGGGCGAGGCCGCCTGGCAATCATGCCACAAATCAACGCCACCACCGACAGCGCCGCCGCCGAGTAGAACGCCGCGCCGTAGTTCTTGTAGCGGTCGAAAAGCACTCCGCCAATGGTCGGCCCGAGAATTCCGGCGAATCCCCACGCCGTGAAGATCAATCCGTAATTCGTGCCGGCATGGCGCGTGCCCCAAAAATCCGCCACCGTGGACGGAATCACCGAAGCTTGCGATCCATAGGAGAAGTACACGATGTAGATCAGCACATACAGCCAGGCGATGCGTGTTCCAGCCCAAAATAAAGCCGGCATGGCGATCACCGATAGGCCCAGCACAGCTCGCAAAACATTGAGCCGCCCCATCAGATCGGACAAGCCGCCTGACAAAACTCGCCCGGAAACATTTCCGAAAGCGCCCACAATCAAGGCTACGGTGGCGATCGTAGCGCTGGCAATTCCCTGATTCTTCGCAAAAGGAATTAACTGGCTGATGACCATCAGCCCGGCGGTCGATCCCAGGCCGAACGCCAGCCATAGCAGATAGAAGGCCGGCGTGCGCAACACTTCGCCTGGCGCAAATTGGTGGCGCGCAGCCGCCGCTCCAACCGCCGGATGATCAGCTACGGTCCGGCCGCCATGGCTCGGCGGATTCTTCAAAAGAAATGCGCCAATCATGGTCATCACCAGAAAAATTCCACTCAGAATCACGCAGGACGTTCGCCAACCGAAGCGCGGAAACAACACCAGATTGGCGAGCGGGCCAAAAACAGCCGAACCGGTCCCAAATCCCGCGAGCGCCAGTCCGATCGCCAACCCAATCTTGTCAGGAAACCATTTGGCCATCACCGGAACCACGATCCCGTAGCCCAGTCCAGTTCCAATTCCTCCCAGAACGCCATACACGAAATAAAGAAAGTACAGACTGGAAGTATAGGAAAACAGGAAGAAACTCAGCGAGTACAACAGGCTTCCGGTAAGAGAAATCCAGAAGGGGCCGAAGCGGTCCTGCACACGGCCGCCCACCAGCAGAGCCGCTGCGAACATCACGGCCGCAAAAGTAAACACCGTGGAAGTTTGTGAACGATGCCAGCCAAAATCGTGTTCCAGCGGAGTGACAAACACGCTCCAGGCATAGAGCGTGCCGAGCGCCAGATTCATCAAGATCCCGCCCGCCAGGCGCCACCAACGGCTGATCTGCGTCCGCTCGCCATCGAGATCCATGGAAATGGTGCTGGAGCTCCGCAGCGCATCGCTACCGGGGGCGGTTGCCATCATTGGCTCTCGTTAAACTCAAGCTTTCTTCGGCTCAGTTTTTTTCGGTTCGATCCGCGGACCTCTCAGGGTCTCCGGGACTTGTCCGCGCTTGTAGATCATGATGGTGCGCTTGAATTCGATCACCACGGTGCCTTCTTGCGTGTAGCCGGTGGTCTTGAAACGTACGATGCCCACGTTTGGGCGCGATTTCGATTCGCGCTTTTCAAGAACTTCACTCTGCGAATAAACGGTGTCGCCTTCGAAGACCGGATGGGGCAGGCGCACTTCGTCCCAGCCGAGATTGGCCATCGCATTTTGTGAAATGTCAGCCACGGACTGGCCAGTTACGAGTGCCAGCGTGAAGGTCGAATCCACCAAAGGCTTGCCGAATTCCGTTTTCGCCGCATAGGCGCGGTCAAAGTGGATGGGATTGGTGTTCTGAGTAAGCAACGTAAACCAGATGTTGTCGGTCGCTAGAACCGTCCGCCCCAAAGGATGCCGGTAAATATCTCCGACCTCGAAATCCTCGAATACCCGGCCGGTCCAGCCTTCTTTAATCGCCATGATGGCCTACTTTCGCAATGAAGTTTTGTTGTTAAGTGGCGCAGGCTTCCGCCTGTGGAATTTTGTAGAGCACAATCCTGGTTGCTGCAACTAAATTCCACAGGCGGAAGCCTGCGCCACTACGGCCGCTGAAAGTCAGCTATCTCTGTTCTCCGCTCGAAGTGTTCCACTCAAATCATTTTTTCTCGCCGCCAGCCTTGGATGGTCGCCCCGTCAAAACCGATTTCCGCCAAAATTGCATCGGTGTGCTGCCCCAGCGCCGGAATCTCATTCATCACCGTTTCCACGCCCTCCATCGTGACCGGCGGAAAAAGCGCAGGCAGCGGTCCAGCGGGAGAATCTACCGTGCTCCAGCGCCCCCGCGCTTTCAACTGCGGATGCTCCACGAATTCCTGAACCGTGTTCAGCCGGGCGTTCGCAATTTGCGCAGTTTCCAGCCGGGCAATAATTTCCGCGGCAGTAAGCTTCCCAAAAACTTCCCGCATCGCTTCATCCAGTAACGGGCGGTTCTGAACCCGTTTGGCGTTGGAATCAAACCGCGGATCAGCAAAAAGATCGGGCCGCTGCAAAACGACTGCGCAGAATTTTTTCCATTCGCGCTCGTTCTGGAGGCCGAGATACACGATCTTGTTGTCGCCGCTCATCACCGGACCGTACGGCGCGATGGTCGCGTGGTTGGCGCCGGATCGCGGCGGCGCGGAACCTCCAAACGTGTAGTAAGCGGCATAGCTCATCCACTCACCAAGCGAATCGAGCAGGGAAGTCTCCAGCGCAACGCCTTGCCCCGTTTTCGCCCGCACCAGCAGCGCCGTCAACAGCCCCGAGTAAGCGTACATGCCGCAGGCGATATCGGCGACGGAGATTCCCACCTTGCTCGGCGTTTCGGGCGTGCCGGTAATCGAAATCAGTCCGGCCTCCGCCTGAATCAGCATGTCGTAAGCTTTTTTGTCCCGGTACGGCCCCGAAGATCCATAGCCGGAGAGATCGCAAATAATCAGCCGCGGATATTTTTTGCGCAGTTCCGCGGTGGCGAAGCCAAGCCGCTCGCTAGCTCCGGGCGCCAGGTTCTGCACGAAAATATCCGCCTTCGCCAGCAGGCGATCCAGAATTACGGCGGCTTCCGGCCGCTTCAAATCCAAGGTGAGGGATTCTTTGGATCGATTGAGCCACACGAAGTGGCTGGACAATCCGCGCACGGTGGCGTCATAGCCGCGCGCAAAATCGCCGGCGTCCGGGCGTTCGATCTTGATCACCCGCGCGCCCAGATCCGCCAGTTGGCGCGTGGCGAACGGCGCGGCGACGGCCTGCTCCAGTGACACCACCGTAATTCCCTCAAGCGGCCGCATCAATAAGACCTGGGCAGGCCCAGAACGTGTTCCGCCAGATAGCTCAAAATCAAGTTCGTCGAAATGGGAGCGACTTGATACAGCCGCGTTTCCCGGAATTTCCGTTCGATGTCGTATTCTTCCGCAAAGCCGAATCCGCCATACGTCTGCACCGCGACATTGGCCAGCTCCCAGGAAACGTCGGCGGCCAGCAGCTTGGCCATATTTGCCTCCGGCCCGCACGGCTTGCCGCTGTCGAACAGCCTCGACGCGCGCGCGACCATCAGGCGCGCAGCTTCCAGATTGGCGTAGGCCCGCGCAATCGGGAATTGAATGCCCTGATTTTTTCCGATCGGCCGGCTGAATACCACCCGCTCATTTGCGTACTTGCAGGTGCGTTCCAGAAACCAGCGCGCGTCGCCAATGCATTCCGACGCAATCAGGATGCGCTCCGCATTCAAACTGTCCAGTAGGTAACGGAAGCCCTGGCCTTCTTCGCCCACCAGATTTTCCACCGGCACTTCTAAATTGTCGAAAAACAATTCTGTCGTGGCGTGGTTCATCATCGTGCGGATGGGGCGAATCCTCAGTCCGTGGCCGACGGCCTGGCGCAGATCGACGAGGATTGTGGACAGGCCCTCGGTTCGTTTCTTCACTTGGTCCACGGGAGTGGTGCGGGCCAGCAGCAGCATCAAGTCGGAATGTTCAGCGCGCGAAATCCAGATCTTCTGTCCGTTGATCACGTAGCGGTCGCCGTTACGAACCGCCAGCGTTTTCAGCTGGGTGGTATCGGTCCCGGTATTCGGTTCGCTAACTCCAAAAGCCTGCAGGCGAAGCGAGCCATCGGCGATCTTTGGCAAATACTGCCGCTTATGCGCTTCCGAACCATGCCGCAACAGCGTACCCATGATGTACATCTGTGCATGGCAAGCCGCGGCGTTTCCGCCGGAGTGATGAATTTCCTCGAGGATCAGCGCAGCTTCCGTGACGCCCAGGCCCGCCCCGCCATATTCCTCGGGGATCAGCGTTGCCATGTATCCCGCGTCCGTCAGCGCCTGAACAAAGGCCTCCGGGTAGGCGCGCTTCTCGTCCAGTTCCCGCCAATATTTATCGGGATATTCACGGCACAATTCGCGAACTGCGGATTTCAGTTCTTCATGCGATTCGTCAGCGGGATTTTTTATTTCGCTCAACAGAAGACCTCGTCCTCAGGCCAGCGCTAAAGTAAACTCTGTCCCAGAGGATATTCAATCGCTTAAATTAATAGACGGCAAGACAGCAGGATAGCAGAAATAAACTGTAGAGTATCTTTGAGCATGCCGGGAAGAGATTCGTTTTGGCGCCGCATCACAAGTAAGTCCGCCCGCTCACAATAGCGGTCCTTAGAAGACGGGCACCCTGCGCGACGGAGAATCTGTGGAATCGATCACTCGAAGGCTGGTCCATTTTTGTCACCGGCTCAATTTTGAAGATCTAAATGCCGAAGTCGTCGAGCGCACCAGGTATTTGCTGCTGGACTACCTCGGAGTGGCGATTGCAGGCTCGCAATCGGAATCTTCCCAGCCGATTTACAAGTTGCTGGCGCGTTCGGCGGTGCGGGGACCATCTACGGTAATTGGCACGGCCTCGCGCACATCCCCCGAATATGCAGCGTTGGCCAACGGCACCGCGTCTCACAGCGTCGAATTGGACGATACCCATCAAGCCGGTTCCATCCATCCGGGCGTGGTGATGTATTCGACCGCCATAGCACTGAGTGAAAGCCTTCCCGAAGTTGATTTCGACCACTTCGTGTCCGCGGTCGTCGCCGGTTACGAAGTCACCACGCGCCTGGCCATGGCCGTGCAGCCGAAATCGCATTACGAACTGGGTTTCCATCCGACCTCGACCTGCGGAGTATTCGGCGCTGCGGTCACGGCGGCGAAACTCCTGCGCCTGGGCGAAGAACAAATGCTCTCCGCCGTTGGCATCGCCGGCAGCATGGCTGCTGGTTCGCTGGAATTTCTCGCGGAAGGCACGTGGACCAAGCGCCTGCATCCCGGCCTCGCCGCGCAAAATGGAATCCTGGCCGCCAATCTCGCCGCCGAAGGCTTTCGCGGACCCTCCACGATTATCGAAGGCCGCGATGGTTTTCTTTCCGCTTATTCGCGGGACGCCAAGCCTGAACTGGTGACCGCGGGCCTGGGCAAGGATTTTCAGATTCTGCACACCAGCGTAAAACCCCATGCCTGCTGCCGTTACATGCAGTCTCCCATTGATGGCCTCTTGGAACTGGCCATAACTCATGACATTCATCCCCAGGAAATCGCCGCCATCGAGGTTGCCGTTCTGAAAGCCGGATGGCCACTGGTGTGTGAGCCGCGCGAGCGAAAATACGCTCCAGCCAACGTGGTGGACGCACAATTCTCCGTGCCCTTCGGCGCGGCGATCGCACTGGCCCACCGGAACGCAGGCCTCGAAGAATTTTCCGAAAAGAATTTTCGCTCGCCGGAAATTCGTAGCCTGATGAGCAAGGTTGTTCTGAAAAAAGACGATCGCATTGAGAAAAACTTCCCAGCGGAATGGCCTGCGCATGTGCAGGTCGAGTTGGCGAACGGGAAACGATATGAAACCTTCGTTCGTTTCCCAAAGGGCGACCCGCAAAATCCGCTGTCCTGGGAAGAACTATCCGCGAAGTTCGCTTCGCTGGTAGCGCGTGTTTTGCCCGCCGGGCGGTGCGATCAAATCACGGCCGCAATCGAAGGCTTGAACGCCTCTACAAACCTTCGCGAGATTTGGAGGCTAGCGTCCAAATAACAATAGCCGGATAGAGCGCATCAGGTAGCACAGGCACTCTTGCCTGTGCGGTTTTGTAGGCCGTGTGTTAACTGCGTGTGACAAGTCGGTGGCAAAAACCGCACAGGCAAGAGTGCCTGTGCTACTCACATCGACCGCAGGGGAAAGTACCAGTCCACCATCGAAAGGGGAGGAAAACGTATGGCAGGTCGCCTGCAAGATAAAGTAGCCGTCATTACCGGGGGCAACAGCGGCATCGGTGAAGCCACCGCGCGCCTTTTCGTAAAGGAAGGAGCCAAGGTATCCATTCTGGCCCGCCGGGAAGAAGAAGGAAACGCGGTTCAGGAATCCATCCGCGCCGAGGGCGGAGACGCAACCTTCATTCAGTGCGACGTCACCATCCGCGCGGCCGTTGAAGCCGCATTCGCCCAAACCATATCCAACTACGGCCGATTGGATATTCTGATCAACAACGCCGGCGGCGGCGCCCGCGAAATGTTTCCCGCGGAGTCCGACGAGACCTGGGAGCGGGTCCTGCGCGTCAATCTGACTTCGTGCTTCTTCGCCTGCCGCGCCGCGTGGCCGCATTTCGTCAAGGCTGGCGGCGGAGCGATCGTGAACGTGTCCTCGCTCGCAGCAGTCTCTGGTGCCAGCGAAGCCGTGCTGGAGCGTTTTCCCGTGCTTCCATCCGCGTCTTACTATGCTGCCAAGGCCGGCATGGAAGGTTTCACTCGCTACATCGCGAGTCTCGGCGGACCGCTGAAGATCCGCGCGAACTGCGTGCGTCCCGGCCAAGCCTTGACCAAGCGCCTCACCACTGCGGCCGGCGAGCACGTCTTCGCGCGGCACTTTGAGATCTGGCAGCTGATCAAAGGTCCCGGCTACGCGGAGGATATCGCCAACGCCATGCTGTTTCTGGCCTCCGACGAATCGCGATTCATCACCGCCGAGATGATGAACGTTGACGGCGGCGCGGCGGCCAAGTTGTAGCCTTCCCGACCGTCGTCGACGGTTGGGATGACGTCAATCTCAAATTTGAAATCTCAAAGCCGCTCCTCCCAGCGCGAAAAGAATTTATCGAACTCGCGAAAAGATGTAGAATGCGGCTACTTGCGGTCATTTCAAACGAACGCACTCTTTCAGGGAGAGACCAATGAAGACAGCATCAATCGGAGCCGTGGCGGCATTCGCGATCTTGCTGGCTTATTCAGGCCCGGTGCGCGCGCAATCCGCGCCGGCCCTACCGATCGCCGGCGTTGACGCGGCCACCGACTTTCCCAACGAACACGAGATGCCCGATCCCAGCCTTACGTATAAAATCGTCTTCGATATCGGCAAAGCCGCGCCCAAAATCGATGACGTGAATCCTGCGCTGATTTTCATCTCGCGCTATTACAATACCCTCGCCAAGGGCGGCGTCCCGGCCGATCACCGGAAATTCGTGGTAGTTTTCCATCAGGAAGGCACCGAACTCGCCATGACCAACGAGGCGTATAAAGCCCGCAAAGACGGCCATGACAATCCCAACATCGCCATGATCCACACCATGAAGCAGGCCGGAGTGGACTTCCGGGTGTGCGGACAAGGAGTGATTTCCAAGAAGATCGATCTCGCGGCGATCAATCCGGATATTCAGGTCGATCAATGGGCCCTGACCACGATCACCACGCTGCAACTACGCGGCTACGTGCGAGTAGCAGGGAACTGACGGTAATTTGCGGCACGCATCCCGCCCGCGTTTCACAGCGGCCCACAATCCATAGGTTTAACCTATCCATTGCAGGCGAACTATATATTGGAAATCGTATCGCAGCGCGTATAGTGTCTACCGGCCCTGTGTCGGCCCGCTGCTGCCGCACAGGTTCCGCATCATCTGAGGAGGAATGAATGGCTGAAGAAAAGAAAGTCATGACGACGGACGCGGGTCGTCCCGTGGGCGACAACCAGAATTCGCTGACGGTGGGGCCGCGTGGCCCCGTGGTGTTTGAGGATTTCCTGCTGTTTGAAAAAATGGCCCATTTCAATCGCGAGCGCATTCCCGAGCGCGTGGTCCACGCCAAAGGCTCCGGCGCGTACGGACATTTCGTCTGCACCAGCAAGGACATCAGCAAGTTCACGACCGCGAAGCTGTTCAGCGCGGTGGGCAAGAAGACGCCGACGTTCCTCCGTTTTTCAACGGTCGGCGGCGAAAAAGGTTCCGCGGATACCGAGCGCGACCCGCGCGGCTTCGCCTTGAAGTTTTACACCGACGAAGGCAACTGGGACATGACCGGCAACAACACACCGGTATTTTTCATTCGTGATCCGCTGAAATTTGGCGACTTCATCCACACCCAGAAGCGTGATCCGGAAACCAATTTGAAGTCGCCCACGATGATGTGGGATTTCTGGTCGCTTTCGCCGGAATCGCTGCACCAGGTCACGATTCTTTTCTCGGATCGCGGCACGCCGGACGGCTACCGCCATATGGATGGCTTCAGCAGCCACACGTTCAGCCTGATCAACGCTAAGAACGAACTCTTCTACGTGAAATGGCACTTCAAGACCAAGCAGGGAATCAAGAATTTCACTGCCGAGTCCGCCAACGAAATGCGCGGCATCGATCCCGATTACGCCCAGCGTGATTTGTTCAACGCGATCAAGGATGGGAATTTTCCGCAGTGGGCCGTCTCCGTTCAAATCATGCCGGAGGCCGAAGCGGAAACCTATCCCATCAATCCATTCGATCTGACGAAAGTCTGGCCCCACAAGGATTATCCGCTGCACGAAATCGGACAACTGGAGCTGAACCGCAATCCGGAGAATTATTTTGCGGAAGTCGAGCAGGCCGCATTTGAGCCGCGCAACGTCGTCCCCGGCATGGGATTCTCGCCGGACAAAATGTTGCAGGCGCGCCTGATCTCCTATCCCGACGCGCACCGCCACCGATTGGGCGCCAATTACGATTCACTGCCGGTGAACAAGCCGCAGTGCCCGTTTCACACCTACAACAAAGATGGCGCCATGCGCTTCGATGGCAACGGCGGCAAGGAAGTAAATTACGAACCGAACAGTTTTGGTGGTCCGACGCAGGATGCTAAGT
The DNA here is from genome assembly GCA_963695945.1 of uncultured Acidobacteriota bacterium. Lineage (GTDB taxonomy): Bacteria > Acidobacteriota > Terriglobia > Acidiferrales > UBA7541 > Palsa-360. The sequence continues at coordinate 79,218 of CAVOIX010000066.1, forward strand.
ACGTCGAGCGTCCGAAAATGGTCAGCGGAACGGTCGCTCGCCACGATCATCGCAGCGACGGCGATTATTACTCGCAGCCGGGAGCGCTCTTCCGCCTGATGCCTGCCGACGCCCAGCAGCGGCTCATCAGCAACATCGTCGGCTCGCTCGGAAACGCTCCCAAGCGCATTCAGGAACTGCAGGTCCGGCACTTCTACAAGGCTGATCCGGCATATGGCGGCGGCGTAGCAAAGGGCTTGAGCCTGGACATCAAAGCCGTCGTCGCCTCGGAAGGAAAATCCGTAGTGGCAGCAGACTGATCTACGAAGTGGGAATTGTGCCGGGTGGCGCGGGCTTCCGGCCTGTGGGGGTTGAGTGGAGCAAGATCCATGTTGCCGCAACCCAATTCCACAAGCTGAAGCCGCGCCACAAAGCCGCCAACTCGCCTCGCTTTTCGGTCGCCGCGATTAGTACGCCTGCGCCGATAAATTCTTCGGCGATCGCTTATCCAACAAGGAAAGCAGGTCCTGGGCGGACGGCGGCGGAGTCGCTTTTCCTTCCAGCACGATTTCCTTCGCTGTGAAATCGTTCCTATAAAGTCGCTTGTTGGCATCCTTGTCGGGACGCAGCGTCGAGCCCTCCAGATACATTCCCGCGAAAAGCCCGCGCGACCTCGAGTAGCTCAATACCTCCGCCCGCAAAGTCGCGTCCGTTGCTGCGCTGGCGTCGCGACCCTTCGGTCCGGCTGCCGCGGATATTCCCGCTCCCAGCTTTACTTTGCTGGAAAGAATCGAAGTGGCCCCCCTGGGATTCATTACCAGTAGAACGAAATCAGTAGCCTGTCCGCCGAGTTGCAGTCCGAAACTGCCGCCTTCGAGAGCCATCATCGACGGAGCGCCCCACGGTCCCTTGAAATCCTTTCCGCTTCGGCAGGTCATCACTCCGCGACCGTAGCTGCCGCCAAACAGAATCGCGAAGCGAACCACCGACGGGTAGACGATCACGCATTCCGCCTTGTCCAGCAGGTCCTGCGGGATGTCATCGGGCACATTGAGAATCTCGGTCATCACCATGCCGGCATTTTGGATCCGGTCATTTTCCTTTTCCTGGGCAAATGTGGTTGAAGCAAGCACGAAGGTGAGGGCCAACAACGAGAGAAATTTTTTCATGGGCGATGTTCCTTTCGTTTCGGGCTGATTCGCGGCCTCCAGCATTTCAATACTCTCATATGGCAGTCCTGTCCAGAAACCTGTCAGCCGGGCCCCCGGTCGGCGCACTCCTCGCCCTGCGCAGAATTCGCGCTCCCCTCGCTAAGTCCATATCATTTCTAGGGTTGACAGATGCTCTTCCCGCGGAGTATACCCATTGCAAATCCTTTTTTGAGGGAGTTCCGATGGCAGACCACGACATGGCGGACCCCGGCTGTTCAACTTCCATCAAAATTTCGCGGCGTGACATCATCAAGAGCGTGATTGCGACGGGCGTTGTTTCCTCAACCAGCTATTTGTTCCGCGTCTCCAAGGTATGGGCCCAGGCTTCGGCCCCGGGAGCAGTCGACCGGCTCATCACGCTCAATGTAAACGGCCAGCAGCGGCGCGTCGACGTCATGAAACAAGAGACGCTGGTCATGACGCTGCGCTACAAACTGGGCCTCACCGGCACAAAGATCGGCTGCGATCAAGCCGAATGCGGCGCTTGCACTGTGCTAATTGACGATGTTCCGTATTATTCCTGCTCGGTCTTCACCCACACCGTGCGCGACAAAAAGATCCAGACTGTCGAGGGCCTTGCGAAGCCCGATGGCACGCTACATCCGGTGCAACAGGGCGTCATCGACGAGCAAGGGTTTCAGTGCGCGTTCTGCATGTCCGGCTTCATGATGGCCACCGTCGGATTCCTGAAAACAAATGCGAATCCCACGCGCGCCGAGCTCGCTAAAGGAATTTCCGGCAATCTGTGCCGCTGCCAGGACTACGACAAGATTCTCACCGCCATGATGCGCGGCGCAGAGAATCTGAGGAAGGCGTAACCATGCCAAACATAACGCCCCCAAAGAAATTCAAATACATTGGACAGAATTACACTACGGGAGACCTTTACGCGAAGGTCACCGGCAAGGCCAAGTATGCCGAAGACTATCGCGCCGATGGCATGCTCTTCTGCAAGCTGCTGCTGAGCCCCATGCCGCATGCGCGCGTGCGCAGCATTGACGCCAGCGCGGCGCTGGCCATGCCCGGTGTGAAAGCGATTCTCACCGCCGAAGAATTGCCTCCACCGGCCAATAGCATCAACGACAACGGCACCGTAATTCTGGCGAATCCCAAAGGCTATCAAGCGCTGACCAACGAGCCGCTCTTTCAAGGCCAGCCCATTCTTGCCGTGGCGGCGATCGACGAACTGACAGCCGCCGAAGCCATTGAGAAAATCAAAATTAATTTTGAGCCCTTGCCCTTCGTCGTGGACCCGCTCGTGAGTTTGCGACCCGGCGGACCAAACGCCCGCACCGACGGAAACGTCTGGGTTCGCGTTCCGCCTCCCCCGCCGAAACCCGGCGAAAAACCCACTCAGACTCCACCCGAGCTTCACACCGTTAAGTGGACGAAGGAAGATTTTGAGGACGCCAAAGACGGGCGCCTGCCGCTCGGCAAGGAAACCGAACAGTGGCACGTAGGCGATGTTGAGGCCGGATTGAAGAACGCGGCCTTGGTGCTCGACGAAACATTTGTCACTCCCAACACCAGCCACCAGTGCCTGGAAACCCGCACCGCAATGGCCTACTGGCAAAACGGCAAAGTCTACGTGCACACCGGCACGCAGAGCACCGCGCAAACAGTTCCGGCAATTGCGCGCTGGCTGGGCATTGAGCCCGCCAATGTCGTCTTCATTAGCGAATACACTGGCGGCGGATTCGGCAGCAAGATCACCGGCGACATCACGCTGGTGATTCCCGCGCTGCTGGCGAAAAAAACCGGCGCCCCGGTGATGATGCGCATCACCCGCGAAGAAGAAAACTACATCGGCCGCGGACGTCCTAGTCTGCATGGCCGTATGAAGGTCGGATTCGCCAAGGACGGCCGCATCACCGCCCTGGACATGTACGTGATCTGCGATAACGGTCCGTATGACATGGTCGGCGATGCGTTTTCATCGGGCAGAATCGTTTCTGTCTTGTATCAGCCGCAAGCGATGCGCTGGCGCGGGGTCACCGTCCTCACCAACACTCCGCCGCGCAGTTCGCAGAGTTCGCCCGGAGGAATGCAGGGAATCGCGATCATGGAACCGGTCCTCGCCAAGGCCGCGCGCAAACTCGGCGTGGATCAAGTCGCCATCCGGCGCATCAACTGCCCTGAAGGCAAGGCCCCCTTCGGCCCACTCGTGGCGGGCAAGCAGCAATACGCCACCAGCGCTTTCATCAAGGAAGCTTTGGACCGCGGCGCTGAGCAATTCAAGTGGAACGAACGGAAAGTAAACACCGGGAAGCGTAACGGTTCCAAGGTGCGCGGCGTCGGCGTGTCAGTCAGCAGTTATTCCGGCGGCACCACCGGTTTTGACGGATTGTTCGTAATTAAGCCCGACGGCCATATCTACATCCAGTCCGGCGTCGGCAATTTGGGAACGGAATCCTGGACCGACGTGCACCGCGTGGTTGCCGAACTCCTGGGCGTGCCGTGGGAGAAGTGCGAAATCACCTGGGGTAACACGTCAAAGAATCTGCCGTGGACCTGTCCCTCCGGCGGCAGCCAGACAACCCACGCGATGACGCGGGCGGCAAACGCCGTTGCAGCTGACGCCATCACCAAGCTGCAGCAGATTGCCGCCAAGGACCTCGGCGGCAAGCCCGAGGATTACGTGGTAGCCAACGAGCGCGTCTCTAGAAAAGGCGGAGGCGCGGGCATGACGTTGGCGCAAGCCGCGCATCGCGCGATTCAATTGGGAGGCGCGTACGACGGCCATGAACTGCCTTCGGACATAAACAAATTTACCGTAGTGTCCGCAAACGCTCTGGCGGGCCAGGGTCTTCTGGCGGTCGCCAAAGATAACTTCAAGCACGACGGAAACACATTTTCTTTCGTCGCTACGTTTGCCGAAATCGAAGCCGACGTCGAAACCGGGCAGTACCATATTCTGGATTTCCTAGCCTACGCCGATGTCGGCACGGTGCTGCATCCGCGCGCGCTGGGCGGCCAGATCCTCGGTCGTTCGATCCTTGGAATTGGCCACACCCTCGGCCAGAAATGGGTCTATGACCAGCAATACGGACTGGCTGTGTCCCGGCGTTTCCATCACACCAAGCCGCCGACGATCCTGGACATCCCTGACAAAATGGCCTGGGCCGCGGTCGAAATTCCCGATCCCGAGACGCCCATCGGCGCTCGCGGAATTGGCGAGCCGCCCGTCGGCGGAGGCTGCGCCGCGATCCTGAACGCATTGTCGGACGCTCTCGGGGATGAAGTGTTCCGCAGAGCGCCGGTCACCGCGGACGTAATCCTGGCATCGCTCGAAGCGGGCCGGCCGATGCAACATCCGCTGCGCTCCAATATTTAATCAGCGGCGTAGCTCGAATCGAGAAATTGCGTTAGCCCAAAGGGCCATAACTGGAATGATGCTAGGTGGCGCAGGCTTCAGCCTGTGGGTTTTTGTTCTTGCAAGGCTTATATGCCGAAGGCTGAAGCCCTCAACACGGCGAGATGAGGAGATCGTAAAATGGCTGTCATTCGTGACGTAATACCAGCGTTCGAACTCTTTCAGCCCACCTCGGTGGACGACGCGCTCTCGCTGCAGTCGCGCCACGGGCAAAAAGCCTGGGTGCTGGCCGGCGGCCTGGACAGCTTTGACTGGTTCAAAGACCGTATCAAGCGCCCTGAGGTAGTGATCGACCTGAGCCAGATCAACGCGTTACGCGGAGTGCGCGAGACCGCCGACGGTCTCGAAATCGGCGCGATGACCACGCTCACCGAAGTGGTTCGCCATCCGATGATTCGTGAAAAGTTCAGCATCCTGCCTGCAGCCGCCGAAGCGGCCGCATCGCCGCAGATCCGCAACCAGGGCACGATCGGCGGCAACGTTTCCCAGGATGCCCGTTGCTGGTACTACAGAGGCGGCTGGCCGTGCTATCGCGCCGGCGGCAATATTTGCTACGCGGATACGCCGCAAGGCCTGAATCGCGAGCATGCCATCCTCGATGCCGATCGTTGCGTGGCCGTGAATCCTTCAGACACCGCGCCTGCCTTGATCGCTCTCGACGCCAAGATGGTGGTTCGAACTCCCAAAGGCGAGCGGGTCGTGGATGCCGAGAATTATTTTATCGGTCCCGGAACCGACATCACAAAAATGACCATCCTGAAACCGGGGGACCTGCTGACGTCCATTCGAATTCCTTCGACGTGGGCCGGCGCGCAATTTTATTTCGAAAAAGTTCGCGACCGCTCCGTTTGGGATTTCGCGCTGGTGAACGTCGCCGCGGCCATGACCATGTCCGGCAGCAACATCCAGAAAATTCGCATCGTAGCCAACGGCGTAGCCGCTCATCCGGTCCGCTTGACCGCCGTCGAAGCCGCGGTGGTCGGACAGCCGCGCAACGATGCAACCGCTGACATGGCCGGGCAGATCGCTATTCGCGGCGCCGAGCCGCTGCAATACAACGGCTACAAGGTGCCGCTGCTCCGCAACCTGGTCAAACGCGCCATCCGCGGCACCGCCGCGTAGGAGGGACATTGAACCTCATTCAGTGGGCGACAAGTCCGTGGGGGCGTGACGTTCCCATCCACATTTCCTGGGCGCTATTGTGGGTCTCCGCAATCGGGGGATTGCTGTTTTTAATTGCGCACGCCGTCTACGTAGCCATCTGGGCCAAGCCCGAGGCGGCGCACGCCGGACCGCCGGCAGGCGTATCCAGCGCGCAGATCGCCCGGATTCCGGAACGCGTCGAGCGGCACTCATTCGGCGCGCGCGCGTTTCACGGCATCATGGCGCTGGCCATGCTCGCTCTGCTGGTAACCGCATTTCTCCCCAAGGTCGGCGTTCAGTTTCCCTGGGTTACCTACCACTGGATCGCGGGGATCGTGCTGACCATTTCGGTGCTTTACCACATCATTCACGCGATCTTCATTCTGGATTTCTGGTCCATCTGGCCCGATCGCGTGGATATCGAAGACGCCTCGCGAAGGATGAAGCTGGCCATGGGGCAGCCTTCGCCCGAACCGCGAAAATTCGCGAAGTATCCGCTGGAGAACAAGCTGTTTCACCTGATCGTCATGCTCGCGGGACTCAGCGTGATCGCCACGGGCCTCTTTATGATGAAGCGGGTGCGCACGCCGCTATTCACCCGCAATCCCTACCTGTTTAGCGACATGACCTGGGGCTGGATGTACGTGCTGCACGGGCTGGCCGGCGTGGGTTTCGTCGCGCTGGTCACCGTTCACATTTACTTCGCCATCCGGCCGGAAAAATTGTTCATCACCAAGTCCATGATCTTCGGCTGGATCAGCCGCGAAAAATATCTCGAACACCACGATCCGCAGCGTTGGCCGGTGGAAAATCAGGCTCTCGAAGGAGCGCAAGTGGATTCCAAGAAAGCCCCAGCCTAGATGGGGAGAGAAGACGTAAGTTCCCGCTGCAATACCATCGAAGAGTGCTACGAATTCATGCTGGCTTACGCCGGCCAGGGGCTCTCCGGCAAGGAAAACTCCCACGCCAGTTCGCAGGTGCGCGAATACCTGAATCGCGCGGTTGAGGCGTTGTCCAATCTGGCCGAAGCGTACGATGAGGCGGTACGGCACGAAAATCTTAAGCCTGCCGAACGTTACCTCGCGTTTCTCGCCGTGCTGGAAAAAGATGCGCGCGATTCGCTCGTCACGATTCAACTGGTGCTGGCCCAGCCGACCATCAGCTCTCAACTCATCGACAACCTGAACGCCTCGATCCATCTTCGCGCGCTGCTCACGGATCTCTTCCTGATCGACGAAATCCTGAAGCCGCAACAAGCAACGGCGACGCCGCCCGTGGGATAGCCTTAGCCGATCTGAGTTAGATGCTGCGATGGCAAGATTTAAACCAGACACGCTGAAGCCTATCTTACCGAGAACCTAGAATCCCTCCGACCACGCCCACCAGCGCGTTACCCAATGCCACATGCTGGTCCGCATCCAAATGAATGCCATCCACGCGACTGCTTTCCGTAGCAGTAGCCGCGTCAAAAAAATGGCAATCAAGTTCTGAACACACCGGCCGGTAAGCCTCCGCCAGTCCCGCGCACCTTGCTTCCGCCCCGGAAAATTTCTCGGCTAGCGCGCCCTTCGGAGTACGAATCGGCGGCGGACAAACAACCAGCACGGCGGGCGAAGGCATTTCCCGCTCGATGGGCGCCTTCCGGATTTCAGAAATCAGCGCCGCAATGCCCTGCGCCGCTGACCACGCATTATTGTGAGGATGCGAAAACTGGAAATCGTTGGTGCCCAGCATCAGGATCACCAGGGCCAGCGGCGAATGCATTTCGAGGCGCTGCGCCAGGCCCACCATCGCGTTGCGTCCGGGCTTGAACGGATCTTCCCAAACGGTGCGCCGGCCGTTCAAGCAATCTTCGGTGATACGCACGCCATGGCCCAGGGCGTTCAATTTATTTTCCAGAATGCCCGGCCAGCGTTCGTCAAATGGAAATCTTTTGCGAGTGTTTGGAACAATGCCCCAGGTGAGCGAATCTCCGTAAACAAGAATATGTTGCAATTGGTTTCCCCCGAAATGTGGCGTCCCGCCGGCCGGCGTAAACAAGTATCCGTAGTGCCATTCCGAGCAAAGCGAAGAATCTCTCCGAAGTTTGCAGCAAACAAGGTGAGACCCCTCGGGAAAGATCGCTCCTTAGAATGACGGAATGCGAACGGTCCCTCAGCGGTGCATTCAATTCTATTCCGCGGTCTTGCCGTTCACGATAGTGGTTTCCTGGCGGTGAAATAACTGCCAACGGCCATCGCGATTTACCCACACGCGAATCACGTGGTACGGAGGTTCGCCAACGGGTTGGTGGTCGGCAATGATGATCGCCGAATCGCCGAACACAAATGCCTTGCCGCGAATCATCGTGGGCAGGACGACGTGGTTGGTGACGATTCCAATCTGCCCTACGCGCCCCGCTTTCGTATCGGGAGAACCCGCGTACTTCCGCCCAATTCCGACGAACTCATCGGCCACATGGTCGGCCCAGGTCTTGGCATCGTGCGAAGTCACCGCTGTTTCCACAGCCTGATAGGCTTTAAAAACCGCTTTTTCCGCTTCCGTTTTTGGAGCAACGGGCAGCATGCGGCAGGGATTGTCGCAATCGGAGGAAGCGGCAGCCGAGGCTGGGGCGGAACTGGCCGCCGGTGCGCTGGTCGCACCCTTGGCAACGATCGGCGTATCCTGATGCGTGAGCAGCAGCCACCCCGCGGGTTCCTTCACCCACACACGGGCGAAAAATGTATCCGCCGTCCCGGTGCGCTTGGCCAGGCCCGTTACGATCGCGAGTTGCCCGTAATCGCGCCCTTTCAGATCAGCGTAATCGGTGGCGATCGCCGACCTGCCTGACGCGGAGTCCCGCAGAAATTGTGCGCGCGTCTGAGTTTGCCCTTTTTCATTGGTCCAGGTGAAGCGGGGATCCAGCAGCGCGCCGGCCGCGGGTGCATCCTTTTGCTGCAGAGCGTCCTGCAAAGCACGGTCGGCTTGCAGAACGGCGGCATCTCCTCCGCTATCCGCCGCGAATACAATGGCTTGATTTTGGCTCCAGGCGGCGAAACACAACGTACTGGTGACGATGCAAATGGCTAGGATTAGCTTCACGTCATCCTCCGGTGCGCACACTTATACACTCAACGCAATTCGAGTTGAACCAAATTATTCCGTGGTGCAATGCCGCCGTGCTCTGAACCAGTGCAGTCTCGCGTATGCTTCCGCGGCATTGATAGCAATTGACACGCGCGAGAAGCCACCATAGCATGCCGCGTACGCGTCAACTGGTACTCCTGCTCCGAGCAATTCAGCCCAAGGAGAAACGATCATGGCGTCATTCGCGAACTATCGTGGGATGGCGAAATTTCTCACGTTCGCGCTATCTGGGATGCTGGGGATAGTCATTTCCGGCCTCGCAACCGCAGCGCAGGAAACCGCGCCGCTCGGGCACAATCAAGCACAGCCGGTGCCGTTGGTGCAGGAAAACAAGACCATCAAGGTATCCGAACACGTTTATGTGATCCCCGATGGACGCGTGAACCTGGTTCCCAACATCGGCATCATCGTGGGAAGTCGCGCGACGATGGTAGTCGATGCCGGGATGGGGCCCCGCAATGGGGAAACCGTTCTGCGCGAACTCGCCAAAGTCAGCAAGAATACCGATCTATATTTCACCACCACGCATTTTCATCCCGAGCACATGACCGGCGTGCAGGCTTTCCCCGCCAATACCATCGTGATTCGCCCCGAAGCGCAACAGCAGGAAGTGGACCAGAAACAGCCGGAGTTTATCCGCAATTTCAGCCGCAGGACGCCCGACCTGAAGGCCCTGCTGCAGGACGTGAAACCGCGCCCGCCGGACATTCTTTTTGACCGCGAGGCAAAAATCGATCTCGGCGGAATTACCGTGCGACTGCTTTGGCTCGGTCCGTCGCATACGCGCGGCGACAATTTCGTTTTCGTCGAACCAGATGGAGTTTCTTCACCGGGGATACGGTGATCAACCGATTCTTCCCGATTTTTCCGGACAAGGATGCCAGCGGAAAAAACTGGCTGGGCATTCTGGACCAGCTCGACGAGCTTCATCCGCGCACCATCGTTCCCGGCCATGGCGAAGTGGGTGACGCCAGGCTGATCAGCATCGAGCGCGACTACCTCAAAGCTGTCCAATCGCGGGTGCGCGAGCTGAAAGGGCAAGGGAAGTCTGCGGACGAAGCAGCAAAGATGCTTACCGTGGAGTTTCGCGCGAAGTATCCGGACTGGGAAAATCCAGGCTGGATCACGGATGCGGTCGAACGTTTCTACGCGGAAGAGAACTAAGCAGCACAGACTTCAGTCTGTGGGGTTGGTTCGAGCGTGGTCGACGGTGCTTGGCACTTACAATCAAAAGCCACAGACTGAAGTCTGTGCTACCGGCCTTGAATCGGCAGTAGCGGCTTATCCCTCGGGCGGATGTGCTGATCAAAGGTGTTCAATAAAATGGTAGTGGCGGCGTAATCGCCCATCAGGGCCACGTAATTGACTATTTCTTCCTTGCTGAATACTTTCATCGCGCGGGCTGCAACCTCCGAGCTGACGTGATGTTTGCCGATCGCCTCGCGCCCTATTTGGATGATCACCGCGTCTTTTTCGGCGAGTCCGGTCGGCGGTTTGCGATTCCGGACGATGTCGATAATCTCCGGCTGCAATCCCGCTTTCAACCCTTGCGGTTCGTGCGCGGTCCACACATACTCGCTGTCAAATTCCCGCGCCGTTACCAGGATTGCCAACTGCACCAGCCTCGGATCGAGCCCGGACTTATTCCGCAGGTAATCGTTCGCCGCGCCCATGTGTTCGGCCACCGGCAGGCTGTAGAGGCGGATTGCTCCCGGCCCAAAGGCATCGCCGTTCGCTTTTCGCGCCGAATCAAAGAGTTTTTTCCCGGCGTCGTCCAGATCTTCGCGCTTGATGGCCGGCAGGCGGTTCCCGGTATCCGGGTAAACGTCCTTGGGAAAAGCTGTGACGGAGGCCGCCGCGGATGAGGGCGGCGCACCCGTGCCGCTGGCGGGAGCCTGCGAGGGCCGCCGAGCGAGCGCATGTCCAGCGGCCAGGCTGGCTCCAATTACCAACGATAGCCCGATCGAAAATCGAGATGACTTCATGCGATCCTCCGACGTATTTCTGGAGTCATTGCTGCTCTCGGCTCAATTCGCCGGGGGCCACGAATGGCATGTCGAACAGACAACCGGTGCGCCGTGCGCCTGGTGGCATGTGAGACAAACGCCCATCGTCGTCACGCTGGTCGCTTCCGACATGCGGTCCATCTGCGCGACCTGCCCGTGGCACATCTGGCATTTCATTCCGGCATCCAGGTGCTTGCGGTGGGTCCAAGTCACACCGGGAAGGACCTTGTACACGCGCACCCACGGAATAGGCTGTTTGGATTTTGAGTATTCCGCGAGCTTTTGAATCGCGGGCTTGTTCGTGGCAATCGAAACGTGGCAGGACATGCAGGTGCTGGTCGCCGGAAACGTCATCATGTTTCCGGGGGCCGGATTGGTGTGGCACGTCGAACACGGAAGGCCGAGTGCCAAATGCGTCTTATGGCTGTAGGGAAGCGGCTGGTCCGGCGGCGCGTGTTCCACCGGGTTATCGGGAACTTCCTGTTTCACTTCCGCGGCCGCGCCGGCTTGCTGCGCCATGGCCTTCGGTGCCGCGCAAAATGACAGCAGGAACAAAACAACGTTCAGCGCCAAGCCGATTTTCGCAATGCCTCTCAAAAGTCCACCCCCGGCGGAATCTGTGTAGTGCCCTTCTTTAGGTCGGCGAGCGCGTAATGCCCGAACGCTTGAAACGGAACGCCAGCCTAAATGAGGGCGCTACAAATGTCTTACGACTTGCTTTCTTTCTTGCCCACCACTTCCTCTAAACTCGTGCCAAGATCTTTCAGCATGACCATCGCCGCATTTCTTCCAGGTTGGCCGGTGACCGAGCCGCCGGGAGCCGTCGTGCCGCCCGTTTGGTAAAGCCCCGGAATCGGCATTCGATAATTCGCCCATCCGGGCATCGGACGCATGGCCCCCGACTGCGACGGACCAGATCCTCCGGCGTGGCAGCTGCCATGCCAGTTGTGCGGATTCATGCGTTCGAGATCCAACGGGCTGTGCGTCACGCGCTCCAGAATTTTGTCATTGGTGAGATTGGGCGAATATTTCTGAATGTATTTCAGCGTCGCGTCGGCGACCTCTTCCTTGATATTGTCCCAGTGATGCGGCCCCTCTTTTAAATCGTAGGGATGATAGCCGACCACCTTGATGGTGTGCATGCCCTTCGGCGCGCGCGTGGAATCCGCGATGGAGGTTTGAATAATGTGCACCGGAGGCTCTTCCAGGTTCACTATTCCTGCGCAATAGTCATAGGCGAAGCGCAGAGCCCGCTCGGGCTTGCCCAGCAATTCGGAATGCACCGGAGAGAGCATGCCGTCCGCCGTGGGATATTTGATCGGTTCGCTGGTGGCGTAATTCGTGCTCATCATCTGGAATTCCGGCTGCCACGTTTCCACGCCGTCAACGAAATCCGTTCCCCACAATTCCTTGGGCGCCATATCCACCAGATGTTTGATATGAATGGTGGAGAGCACCGCTTTATCCGCGCGATACGCGCTGCCGTCCAGGCACTCGACGCCCACGCACTTTCCGCTCTCAACGATCAGCCGGGCCACCGGTTTGTTGGTGAGGATCACGCCGTGATGCGCTTCGATATAGCGCGCCAGCGCATCCGTCAATTGGCCGGACCCGCCCTTCGGAAGCGGGCGCCCGTGGCGCTGTTGGTTGAACGGGCCATAGGCGACGCGCCCGGTCATCGGAAATTGCGGAGGTTGCTGCGACCAGGGGCAGGCCAGCATGAACGAGCGGCAATGGTCGTCCTCGAAATTCATGCGGATGATGTCCCAGTAAGCCATAGCCAGGCGGCGCTGCCAGAATTTTTCGGTGGGCTTGATGTTTTCGGATTCTTTCGACATGCGCCAGTACGCGTCGCCATCTTTTTTATTGATCTTGGCGAATTCGGCGCGGGTGCGTTCCGGATCCAGCCATTGCGTGATGTACGCGCCGTCGAGAAAGGGCATGTGGAAGACCGGATCGGGGGTAATGTATTCGAGTCCGTAATTTTCCGGGTCGATTTCCTTGTCGCGGAGCAGGGGATTGTCCTGAATCCCGTTGTGCGCGGAGGAACAAGTGTCATGAATGAAATCCGCGCAATGTGAATTGCGCTGACTTTACGCCGCCGCCCACCGTTGGGCGTCCTTCCAGCACCACGCACCGAAACCCCGCCTTCGACAGATAGGCCGCGGTGACCAGGCTGTTGTGTCCAGCGCCGGCAACGACAATATCGAAGCGGTCCGTCGCCGCGGTCTGACGCGCCATCCCGCTGAGAGGCGTGAGCGCGAGGGGAGCAAGCGCCGCGCCTTTCACGAATCCACGCCGTGTGATTCCACTCATACCGTGCCTCCTGCAGCGAATCAAGTTCAGGTCGGAGCAAGCCGTCAGCGGCAGAGCTTGTCGCCCGAAAACTTTTTGTCAATCACATTTGGCGCGTTCCGTAGACGCGCCCGCTCGGTCTTCTGCGGATGAAACTATTTCCGCCGAAGTGAAACTCGGCGTATGATTGCGCCGCCAATCGCACCGTGAACTGGCATACCGCGACACTTGATTTGGAGGTTTCCATGCGCACTAGACTCGTCGTGGCGGCTCAGGCGATTTTGCTGGTCCTTCTAGTTAGCCCCTTTGCGGTTCGCGGACAGAGCCCGTCGAACAGCTCGGAAGCGGATTCCGCCGCCATCAAAAAAGTGTGCGCGGATTTCTCCGCAAGCTTCAGCCGCCACGATGCCCACGGCGTGGCCATGACCTTTGCCGAAGACGGAGATTTTACCAACATGCGCGGGAGCCACAGCCGCGGCCGCGCCGATATCGAAAAGTGGTTTGCCGCGCTCTTCCGCGGCAACCTGAAGGATTCGCAGCGCACGGACACCGTAAGAAGCATCCGTCCTTTTTCTCCTGACCTGGCCGCCGTTGACGCCGATACCATCATCTCTGGAACGAAAGCCGCTGACGGGTCGGAAATCCCCAGCGCAAAGGCCTGATGGTCGTCCTGGCAATCAAACAGAACGGCCAGTGGTTCATCGGCACGTTTCATGAATCCGAATATCCCGCATCTCGAAGCGACCCAGCGAACGCCCCCACCAAATGAGAGGGGGGACCATGTTCACGCCGGCCAGGTAACCGCGATTTAGAGCGAGCAAAATCGATCCCGCAAGATCGGTGCGGTAAGATCAATTCCGCAAAATCAATCCCGCAAAATCGGTGCGGTAAGATCAATCCCGCAAGATCGATCTTGTAGGGCACGGCTTCAGCCGTGCCGTAAGGCACGTGATAGCAATGCGGCTTTAGCCGCTGGCTTTCTGAAAATCGTGGCGCCAAACGGGCGCTTCAGGCCCAGCGCTACTGCTCTGCGGCCGGAACTTCCACAGGCGGAAGCCGGTGCCACCTACGGATTGCCTACTTCCCGTAAATCAGCAGCGTAAATGTCCCGGGCACCTGCGAGGGCCTGGGGTTTGGATTCTCAGGCGTAGCCGCCGGCGGCGGACCAAAATCGGAAGTCACGGTAAACACGCGATGATTGGACGTGTCCAGGGCCATGGTCCGCGCGCCGCGCTGCGTAGCAATCGTCTCCACCACGGTGTATTTGTCCGGCGAGTCTTCATGGGCCACGGTAATTGTTCCGTCGCCGCAGGATGCGAACACAAAGCCGGTAGCAGGGTCGAACGAAGCGGCGTCAACTCCTTGTCCGATGGGCAAACTTGCGACAACCTTCCCCGCATAGTCCGAAATCAGCAGCACCTTGCTGTGGCAGCCGATGAAGAGTCTCTTGTGAGCCGTATCAATGGCCATTCCGGTGGGCTCTTCGCACGTTGCCAGCGGCCAAGTATTCAGCACCTTGAATTCCTTGGTATCAAACTCGATCAAGCTGGGCTTTGTCTTCGATGTTGACCCAGGCGTGTCCCGTGCCGTCTGTCTGTGCCGCTTCCGGTTTTCCACCCAGGGGCACGGTGCCTGTCCACTTCGCCGGTTTTTGCATTCACCGCGGTCGCATCTTTACTGCGCGCATTAAACACGAACACGCTCTTCGATGCGGGGTCGTACATGAAGCCGTCCGGCCCGTCCGCCGCAGGCAACTTCACTTCATTGATAGGCGCGAGGGTTTTGAGATCAAAGATGGTCACTGAGTTCGCGCGCCCATTGCTCGAGAACCCCCGGCCAAGTTCCGGCACAATTTGCGCGCCGTGGGTGCCTTGCACGTTGGGAATATCGCCGACGACGTTGCCGTCCATATCAACGACCATAATGTGCGTGCCGCGCGAGATGAACAGGCGGTGCGACATGGGATCAGCCGACAAATAATCCCAGCCGCCCTCCCCGCCCAGAGTTAGTTTTTTCAATAAATGATACCCGGAACCTTGCGGCGAGGGAGACGCCGCCACCGTCACAATTGCGGTCGCGCAAACTACCAACAGGGCAGCCCAAATTGCTCTTCGCATAGATTCACCCGCCATTTTTCTAGAATTTGTGTTTGGCCCCCTCGTGCGAATTCTGTCTGACACTCAGACGTCATCTGCCGGAAGGCAGTTACAATTTTCTGGGCTGAGCCTTGCTGGCCTGAAAGTTCTTCGGGCGGAAATTAGTTTCCAGCGTTCATTTTGTTTTTCCCCGCTGGCTCTTCCAGCCGTGCCTTGATCCAGGGCATGACGATTTCTTCGCCGATGCGGGAATTCGGCCATTCCTGCGAACGCCCAGTATGGCCGCCGTCAGGATTTACCCAGGACCACTTCGGGGAGCCGCCGGATTGCATCAACGCGTACAGATCGGAGATCGGCACCTGGCTGTCTTTTTCGCCGTTCAAAACCAGCATCGGAGCCGAGGGTTGGCCGAGGAAGCCCTGGGTCTTCAGGGACAGTCGCGGACCGTAGGCATAAAATTCGTCCAGCGATTCCACCCCGTAAATCGCGGCGCGCGCCGCGAAGAGATCGAACAGATATTCCGGCGTACCCAGCGATTTCTTCTGCCATTCGGCCGTGTAGTAGTCATGCACCGGACCGCCCTGCACAACCGCGCCACGAATGCGCGCTTTTTCAATGTACGCAAGGCTGGCCGCCCAGTGCCCGCCATAGCTCACGCCCCACACCACGATGCGCTTGCTATCAACGTCAGGCCGTGTGGCCAGATAGTCGAGCACGCGCGAAAACATCCGCTCCGCTCCCACATCGGCTTTCACTGGAGACTCGCCGGTGCCCGGCATATCGACCGCTACGACGCCGATCCCGCTGCGGAACAACGAATCCCGCCCCTGAACTTCATCTTCCTTGCGCGAATCCGTTCCATTGATCATGAAAATGATGGGCGCCGGGCGCACGTCCTTTGGCAGTCGGATGTATCCGGCAATTTCCTTACCCTCAAACGGAATATGCAGATTTTCAACCGGCGGATCGAGAAACTTTCCGTAGTTGCGGAATGCGGCCAGGGCGTTCATGTACGCCTTCTGTTTGCCGGAGGAATTCGGCACCGGCCAGCGGGCCGCCGTGTAATACTTGAAGGCCCAGAAATAATCGTCGCGCGCGGCATCTTTCATGTCCGCGCCTTCCTCGCGCTGTGCTCGCACGTTATAGCGGTCGCCGATGGCGCTCCAAGCCGCTGCCCATTCGTCGCGGTCCAGGCTGTGAATATTATTCAGCGCTTCGTGCGCATCCTCGGACTTCAAGCCGCCGACCGGCCCTAGATTTTTATCGACGCGCCGTTGCGTCTCCTGCTTCAGTTCCTCCCACGTGCGGGTGGGCGCCATTTGAGCGGAGGCCGAAATGACCCCCGCCAGCGCGAACACCACGAGCATAACGATTCCACGAAGGACAATATTGCGGTTGAAGGAACCCATGAAAACCTCCCAGATTTACGCTGCAGAATGTCACAACTCGAAGCCACGAGCAAGAAAAGAACCCGCAGGCCGTCCGCACAAGTGGCGCCGACTTCAGTCTGTGGGGTTTGCAGCGTGAGCAGCTAGCAGTGCGAACTCGCGGACGCTCCTTTCGCGCCGACGTGAAACTTGACGTCCAAGCCGGGGACGGGTGTATCTTAAAGGTCAGCCGAGTCCAGTGGTCTCGACCCTCGGTCCCTCTCCACGTTGAGAGTCGCGCTGGGAAAATCGAAAGGGGAACGGGACCTTCATAATCCCGTAGGGCATGTCGGACACGAATCCGAAATGGCCAACCAGTGAAGAAATCGAACGACTCGCACGCCACAAATTCTTAGAACGAGGCGGCCGGGGCGGCGACGACCTGTCTGACTGGCTTGCCGCGAAAGGGAACTAGCCCAACTTTTGAGTGTGAACGACGAACCGCTGCCCGCCTTTTCCCGGGAAACTCCGGAGATTCAGGACCGCAGCAAGTCCACGACGATGCCGTTTCTTAATTTTTATGGATTGCACCAGCATCCATTCGGAATGACTCCGGATCCGGCCTATCTCTACGCCAGCCGGACTCACGCTGAGGCTCTGGAATCGCTGGCGCTTGGCATTGCGGATACTCGCGGATTTCTGGCCCTGGTCGCCGAACCGGGCATGGGCAAGACCACGCTTCTTTACCAGCTGATCGAACAATTGCGGGACACCGCGCGCTCTGTTTTGATTTTTCAGACCGAATGCACCTCCCGCGAATTCATCGAATACATCCTGCAAGACCTGGGCGTGGACACGACCGGCATGGGCCTGGTGGCCATGCATGGGCGCTTGAACGAAGTTTTGTTTGAACAGTTGATGCAGGGAAAGCGCTTCGTCCTGGTGATCGACGAAGCGCAAAATCTCGATGACTCGGTCCTCGAAACCGTGCGCATGCTTTCCAATTTCGAGACCCACAACGCCAAGCTGCTGCAAATTATTTTAGCCGGTCAGCCTCGGCTGGCCGCCAAACTCGCGCAGCCCCGGCTTTCGCAACTGCGCCAGCGCATTTCGGTGCTCACTCATCTCGAACCATTCACCCTGGACGACACGGCCCTCTATATCGACCATCGCCTGCGGATCGCCGGTTTCATAGGTGGAGAGCCGATCTTTGATTCCGGTTCCATCCGGTCGATTGCCCGGCACAGCAAAGGCATTCCCCGAAATATAAACAACATCTGTCATAACGCGCTGCTCCTGGCCTATTCCCGCGGCGTGCGAACCGTGACACCCGCAATCGTGCAAGAGGCTTTGGAGCGCCTCGACATGGAATCGCTGGCGTCCGGCGCGCTGCCGGTGGCTCCCGCAGCCGCGGAACCCGCAATGGCTGCTCGTCCACCGGCCGCGAAAGTTCCTCTGCCGCCATCCGCGCCCGTCACTCGCGGCATCGTTCCAGAACGCAGCCCCAGGGCATCTTTGACTTATGGGATTCACAACACTGGAGGGAAACTCAATCTGAAGAAATGGCACCTGCGTTCCATCATCCTGGTTGCCATTCTGTTTTCCGGCATGTCATTGCTGGCGATTCTCGGCCGGTCCGAATCGAAGCAGCGATTAACGCCTCAAGCGTTCGAAGAATCATCCGGTTCTCTCGAACAGTTCTTACCCGCCGACGCCTCCGCCGGTGCCAAGTCAACGTACGACGCCACGCCCCAGGAAACCGGTGACGGGCAGGTGCTCACGGTTGCCGCCGGTCCTCAGCAGACGCTGAAGGATCTTAGCCTGAGATATGTCGGTCGCTTCGATGAGGAACTGTCCAGGCAAATACGCGGTTTGAATCCCGATTTGAAAGATCCCGACCATCTGGAAGCCGGACAGTTGATCCGCATACCCCTGCCGCCAGGCGCCATGCGAAAAGCGAACGACACCGGCGAATCCACCACCGCTTCAAGGCGAGAAAATCCGGGAGGCCTTTTCACCCGGTTCAGTGCGCTGCTTCGCGATCGAAAATAAGCGAAGCTCCCCGCAAGCTGCTGAATGGCGCGCATTTTCCGTACTTCACGCCGCACAATTCCTTGTCCGCGAATGCACGGCGCGAAAGAGCGGCCCGCGCCTCAAACTACGAAATCTGGAATTTCCAAACGATCCATTCGGCAACACTTCTCGAAGCGGGACAACGCTCAACTGCGATTCGGGGGTCCATCCGCTCAGGGGCAACTTGCAGTTTTCGTCTTGGCGCACCGGGCGCACGTTGCGTCCGATGCTTCAACGCTGAACGTTTCCCCTTCTCGCAAAAGCTGTTTGGCGCTTGCTTCAGCTTCCGCAGCCGTACCGAACGGCTCCCAATCCAGCCGGGCGATTCCAGACCATCGGATGTGGTAATGCTTAATTTCGGTGATGTGTTTTGTATCCATGTGGCCCTCGCGTAAATTCCAGCCCCATGTAGTCTTCAGGGAATACAAACCCAGGTTATCGCAAAATGTCTTGCATCGCTGTGCGCAAAATCACCACGGTCTCCGGGCGGCCCCGCTCGAAGCCGGCGCTCATCGCCTGTTGCAAATTCCAACGGCCCAATCGCAGAATAGCACCGTTGGGAACCCGAAAGACGGGAGTGTAACAGCATGCCACCTTCGCTACGAATGTTTCGACTGACGGACAGCGGCGATCTCCGCGGGAGCAATTTCTGCGTGCCGGATTCGTCCCTGGAATTTCTAGGTTGCGTCCGGGATGTGCACCTCGCTGAAATCCGCCCCGGAGCGGTTCGTGGAAATCATTATCACGCGTTCCGGCGGAAAGTTCTGTGCATTCGTTACACGGATGCCTGGTCCATGCACTGGGACACCGGACCAGACACGCCGGTTCAGACGGAGAATTTTTCGGGATCCGGCGTAGTGGTGGTGGAAATAGAACCGCTCGTATCACACGCCGTTCGCAACGATGGAAATCTGGTGATGCAACTCATGGGGTTTTCAAATCTGGTGTTCGACCCCAACAAACGCGAGACGTACGGTCGGCAACTGGTTTAGGGCCCCGACGGATGCTCTGCAAGTCCACAGGGCACACCAGAAACGCATGTGGCGGAAGGAACTTCGTCGAGCGTAGATGTTCTTCGCGATCCGATCGAAAGTCTCAGATGAGGGCATCGCCTGCCTCATCAGTCGCTCGTTTGCGTTCAGGTGCAGTAGGGCCGCTAACATTCAGTGTTGCACGATGGCTGCACTTTCGTTTCGCACCAACGGTTTCGCTCGTCGCGGGCCACGGTCGTTTCGGCGTGGGAGAACTTGCGGGGTTCTTGAAAAGTAGGTCACGAGAATCCGACTTCTCGTGAGGAGGCTTCATTCTCGTTCCCCAAGCGCCATCGGAAAGAGCAGAATATTTATCGCTCTCGTGCTGTCAGAGTGAGATGGCTCCGTCGCGCAACTCCAAGACGGGTACCAAAGCAGAGGTCCTAATTTATGAAGCAGAATTTCGCCGCAATGATCCTCGGTGGTACTGGTCAAGTCGGTGGTGCAGCCGTCGCGGAACTGCTAGCAGTCCCGGAATGCCGGGAAGTGGTGATGGTCACCAGAAAGCCCATTGCGGCGCGATCGCGGGTGCGCAACGTTGTTCTAGATACCGGCGCTGTTGACTTTGCCGAGCGCACTGCCGCCCTTGCCCGCGAAGTTTTAAGCCAAGGTCCTGTCAGCGCCGTGAGCTGCGTAGGTGTCGGTTCCGGATCGACGCGCTGGAGCGAAGAAGAATTGCAACGACTGGAACTCGGCGTCGTCGGTGCCTTTGCGCGTGGTTGCCATGACGCCGGCATCGCGCAATTTTGCCTACTTTCTGCGGTAGGGAGCACAGCCCGCAGCCGGTTTCGCTATGTCCGCGTGATGGGCATGAAGGAAGACACCGTGCGCAACATCGGTTTTACCCGCCTCGCCATCTTTCGCCCCGGCATCATTGTTGGCAACGCTCATACCCCGGCCTGGGCTGCTTGGTTGGGAAGCCTCGTGCCTGGGCGGTTTGGCAATATTGATCAGCGAATTCTCGGTCGCTCAATCGCCGCAGAGATAGCTTTGCACAGTCGAGAAGCCGGTGAAGTTACCCGCGAAAATGCAGCAATGAAAAAACTCGCTGCGCAGCTCGATACAATAGCGTGATTTTGCATTTTGGCGCGGGTTGAGGCTAAATTAACGACGAGAGATGCAACCGGCGATCCGCGTTATTCCGTCAACCCCCGCAAAATCCTGACGCAATTACCGAGGGCAGGCTAATTCTTGCGCGGATCCAGCGATGCCATTCTCTCCCACATGGAATGATCAGCACGAAACCATCTGGCGCAACAGGATTTCAGCGCATTCGAAGAATTCGTAAGTGTTGAAAGAATGGTGCGCCCAAGGAGACGATTTTAGAACTTTTCTTTCGGAATTTGTGTCAGTCCTGCCACAGGTCGAGCTCATCTCAGTTCACGGCGCGCTGTCGCCGTAGATAAGTCTTGACGGGCTCCGCCACAGTATCATCGTTGATGTCGCGACTTACGCAGTAATCCATCTTGAACCAGTCCAAGAGTGTGTGCGTCCGTCTGCTGGAATTGCACCCTCGACAACAAATAACTACGTCTTTCTTCTTCAGGCCGTCCTTGACGTAGAATGGCCCGTCGCGGTTCAGATGCTCTATGGTAGCCTGATCTGCGAGCTTGCCTCCTGTTTCTTTTATTTCAGCGAAAGTCTTCATGTCCTTCTGACAATACACGCACATCCTGTCTCTCGCCCTCAGTTCTTCCTCGTCACGACGAGAGATGCCGAATACATTAGACATATAGTCATACGCCAATTGCCAGTATTTCCTAACGACGGGGCGGCCGCCACTACAGACTTTAAGTTACGCTAGCAATCAGTGGTTTTGCGCCGAGTTTTGTCCCTGCACCCAGTTATTGTGCTGCCGCAGCCATTTGATCGGGATCAATATCGAATCCAGCTTCTCTAAGCCGTTGGCACAATTTGGGGACGATTTCTTTCACGTGGTCGTTATATCCGAAGCGTATTATCCCTTCCAGATCCGAAGGGATTTCAATGTGCCCTTTAATCACAATTGCCATACGCGCCCTCGTCAACGAAGAAAGCAGCATTCCTGTTTCAAGTATCACGTTCTGCCTTGCCCGGGGTTCAGCCTTCTCCGGCCCGCCCTTTTTGGAATATCCAACGTCGTCGGGGGTCATTAACACGATCCCGAAATCAGACGAATAGTCGCGACCAATTTTCCCTTCCAAGGCCTCAATAATAGTCTTGCCCCCGCCACTCGAATTCATTAGCACAAACGGCTCAAGTTCTAGTCGATGGAGCGCCAATTCCAGTTGGTCGCGTGCATCAGTATCATGACCATGAACGATGAAGATTTGCTGAGCTAGCTGTGCGGGAACTGCGGCGACCGGTGGTAGGGCGACCGGAGTGGATACCGCCTTTTCGAGGACAGCCTTGGCGGTGTCGTCGCCCTGAAACTGGATTGTTCCGGTGGATGTCCACCAATTTAGAATCCCACCATTCTCGCTTTTAAATGTGTATCGGCCCTGCCGTTGCTCAGACCATTTGCCCGCGAGTCCAGCCGCTTCGATAAGCGCCTTGAGGCCCTCTACTGAACCCTTAAATTTGCTACCCACTGGAACCTCCACCATGGCAATTCGCGTCCATCGCGATGTCTAGTGTTGAATATGGGATCA
Source organism: uncultured Acidobacteriota bacterium (assembly GCA_963695945.1). Taxonomy (GTDB): domain Bacteria; phylum Acidobacteriota; class Terriglobia; order Acidiferrales; family UBA7541; genus Palsa-360. Next base: position 101,548 of record CAVOIX010000066.1, read on the forward strand.
GCCAAACGATTGAGGCAGTCCTTTAGCTATCTCCTTAATTCGTGAAGTTTAACCCAATCACCAGGGCCGCGCTCGTACCTCCAGAAGTACCAACCGTCCGAGGGATGACCGCAAGCTGCACTCGCAGCCGCCGATGGTGAGTTAAACGTTTTGCCCTTAAATCGGATTGTTCCGTTTCGTCGAACCCGTGCTCGGAAGACTTTTCCTTTTAAAGTCGTGCGCAGTTTCATTGGCCCGGGAATAAGATTGGCTAGGGCAGAGGCCCGCTTGCCGCCCGTTCGTTTCTTGGCTCCTGGTCATCCAAGTCATTCGACTGGCCAAAAAACTCAAGTACCTCGTTGTCGTGGAATTGTCGAAGGTCTTTTTTCAAACGTCGTTTCAAATTTTCCGAATCTTTGAACTTACCTAGAACACGGTTACCCGGCGGTTTGCCAGTGATCCTTAACAGCAGTGTTTCTAATTCCTTTAGGTGCCGCTCCTGGATGGTTAGATACACACTGAAACGATTCCATGACCCGCGGTGGTGGTCGCGGAGATGAGTTTTAAGTCGCCACCGGAGGTCCACGGCGAGGCCGACATAGTAAAGCTTGCGATCCTTATAAAGTGCGTATATTCCTTGTCGGTGCCGGACGTATTGCTCGAAAAGCTTCTGATGTTTTTCTCCGCGTCTCGACTGATTCGTTCTAGGTACTGAGTAACAAGAGGGGCTTGTTTCGCCACGATTTTACCTCGCTATTGCGCGTATTATCGCGCGAATGAAATAGGAATTTGAATAGAAGATGATTATGCTAGTTCTAGAATAGCTATTAGTAAATAACGATGCCGATTATCGCCGTCCAAGAATGATCTCGATTCGAGGTGCTAAATTCATGGTGTGGAATTAATGCGACTTTCGGATCGATGTGCACAGTAGCTTTCCGTCGCACTGGAGCAGGGCGTTGGGTGCAATCCAGCAATCCCTTCGGATCCTCCTACTCTCTAGACGAATTGGAATCGGGCGACGGCAATGGGGACAAGCCAAGCTCTTTAAGAAATTCATTGTGTTTAATCGATGCCTTTTGGATTGAGTTCTGGATTCTTTCCAATTCAGCATGAGTCGCCGCCAGGTCGATTTCTACTTCAGCTCTTGTGGTGCTGATGTAGCGGGATATGTTTAGGTTGTAACCTTCGTCTTTAATCCGCTCCATCGAGACTCGTTTTGAATAACGCTCCTCTTCCTTACGGAATTGGTAGGTCTCAACAATTTTGTCGATGTCTTCGTCACGCAGGCGGTTCTGGCGTTTCCCTTTCTCGAAGTGCTCGCTGGCATTAATGAAGAGCACATCGTCAGGCTTCTTGCATTTTTTGAGCACCAGAATGCACACCGGGATGCCGGTGGAATAAAACAAATTGGCGGGCAGGCCGATGACCGTATCAATGTGCCCATCGGTCAACAGCTTGGTGCGGATTCGTTCTTCCGCTCCGCCACGGAATAGCACGCCATGAGGCAGAATAATGGCCATGACGCCTTCGTCCTTTAGGTAATGGAAACCGTGCAATAAAAACGCGAAATCAGCGGCGGATTTGGGAGCCAGTCCGTAATTCTTGAAGCGCACATCCTCGCCAATGGATTCAGTGGGTTCCCAGCGGTACGGTCGTCGATGGCGTGGGTGATGGTGTAGGCGTGGCGGGTGGCCCACCCTTTGAACGGTTTTGAACTTTTGGGTGCCGGACCCTGTGGGTTGCAAGGGTCCGGGTTTAGAGCCTACTTCTTCCCAAAACACCGATGCGCAGTACCCTTCTTCCTTTGAATTTTTGGCAGGGCCGGATCTAAACCCCGACCCTTCCAAACTCTCGAAGGCACGGCAGTTGCGCGCAGTTCAGTACAATAACGTGATTTTGCAATTTGGCGTGGGTTTGAGGCTAAGAAATTGGCGAGAGATGCAACCGGCGAGCCGCGTTATTCCCTCAACCTCCGCAAAATCCTGACGCAATTACCGAGGGTAGGGTAATTCTTGCGCGGATCCAGCGATGCCATTCTCTCCCACATGGAATGATCAGCACGAAACCATCCGCCGCAGCAGGGTTTCAGAGTATTCGGAGAATTCGTAAGTGATTGAAAGAATGGTGCGCCCGGAGAGATTCGAACTCCCGACCTTCTGGTTCGTAGCCAGACGCTCTATCCAGCTGAGCTACGGGCGCACTGTGTTTTCCCCTGCGTGGTTCGCGTCGCAACTCCATGCGTGCTGGTTGGGCCAGCAGGCTCGTAAAAATTCCGGAGCGCAACCGAGCGATTGTAGCAGCTTCACGCCGCGATCGGCAAATATCTGCGCGCCAAAGAAGTTTCGTTCAGGCCGGTCCATCTTGACGGTGCTGGAACCCGAGGCTAGTATCGTCGCGGAAAGAGCGCGCCGCGTCTCCATTCGCCCAGAATCACGCGCCTGCCCTTCAGCCACATGAAAATTGCCTATTTGGATTGCTTCTCCGGGATCAGCGGAGACATGACGCTTGGAGCGCTGGTCGATGCCGGCTGCAGCCTCCCGGAAATTGAGGCGCAATTGCGCCTCTTGCCGGTGCCGGGCTGGACGATTTCCGCCGAGAAAGTTATGCGGCAGGGATTCCGCGCGACGCACGTTAAAGTCGAGTCTTCCGATCCCCAGCGCCATCGTTCGCTTTCCGAAATTCTGCAATTGATTGGGCGGGCGGGCCTGCCGCAACCGGTTGCCGACAGGGCCTCGGCAATCTTCAGCCGGTTGGGAAAAGCTGAAGCTCTGGTACACGGCGTGTCCGTGGAAAAAGTGCATTTCCATGAGGTTGGCGCGGTGGATGCTATCGTCGATATTGTGGGCGCGGCGGCGGGATTCGAGCAACTCGGCATCGAACAGTTTTTTTGTTCGCCGCTGAACGTGGGCGGCGGTCGGGTGCAGACGCAACACGGAAATTTGCCGGTGCCCGCTCCCGCGACCGCGGAGCTCCTTCGCGGCGCGCCTACCTATTCCACCGGCATTCAGCGTGAACTGGTCACGCCGACGGGCGCGGCGATTGTCGCGACGGTGGTGCGCCAGTTCGGGCCGCAGCCGGAAATGACGGTAGCCGCGATCGGACTCGGCGCGGGCAGCAATGACCTCGCGGAACAGCCAAACGTGCTGCGGCTGTTCCTTGGGGAGGCCTCCGGGCGCTCGGACGACGCTTCGTTCGACGATGAGATCGTGATGCTGGAAGCCAATCTCGATGACATGAGCCCGCAAATCTACGGTTTTTTCGCCGAGCGCGCGCTCGCAGCCGGCGCGCTTGATGTTTTCTCCACGCCCGTGCAGATGAAAAAAAACCGCCCGGGGCAACTGATCACGGTACTGTGCAATCCCGCGGACAGCCCGAAATTTTCGGAAATGCTGTTCCGCGAGACGACCACGCTGGGCGTGCGGCAGTCCACCGCCAAGCGGCGCACGCTGCAGCGCGAAAGCGTGTCCGTGGAAACTTCGCTCGGATCGATCCGCATGAAGATTGCGCGCCTTCGCGGCCAAATCCTGAACGCCGCGCCGGAATATGAGGATTGCCAGAAAATCGCGGCGGAACGCGGCGTTCCGCTGAAGCAAGTGCTGGCCGAAGCGGCATTCCAATTTCAGAAATTGAATGGCGTCATAAAGTAGAGGTTCGAGGAACTCCGCCTCAGAAGAGTAATTCTTCGTAGCGCCACGGACATGGACAAACAAGACATCGAACGGCTGCTGGAAGATGTGCGGGCAGGGAATTTATCCGTGGTGCGCGCGCTTGAGCAGTTGCGGCACCTGCCGTTTGAAGATCTGGGATTTGCCAAGGTCGATCATCACCGCGGTCTGCGCCAGGGCTTTGCCGAAGTCGTTTACGCCAAAGGGAAAACAACGCAGCAAGTGGCCGCCATCGCGCGCGGACTGCTGCGCCCGCGAACGAACCACAACGTTCTGATCACGCGCGCCGATCTCCGCATTTTTCGCGCCATCCGCCGTCTGCACAGGGCGGCCCAATTTCACGCCCTTTCCGGAGCCATCAGCATTCGCCGCAATCAAAAGATTCTGGGCCGAGGAACGATTTTGGTAGTCGCGGCGGGTACGAGCGACATAGCGGTAGCGGAAGAAGCCGCCGTAACCGCCGAGATCATGGGGAACAAAGTCGAAACCGTCTACGACGTCGGCGTGGCCGGGCTGCACCGTCTGTTGCATCATCACGCAAAACTCGCGGACGCGCGCGTCATTGTCTGCGTTGCCGGCATGGAAGGAGCGCTGCCGAGTGTCGTCGGCGGATTAGTCTCCGCGCCGGTGATCGCCGTGCCGACCAGCGTCGGGTACGGCGCGAGTTTCGGCGGTCTGGCAGCGCTTCTGGGAATGTTGAATAGTTGCGCTTCCAACGTCAGCGTGGTGAACATTGACAACGGATTCGGCGGCGGTTACGTCGCCAGCACGATCAACAGGATCTAGTTCCAGACTTCAGCCGCAACGAATTCCTCCGCGCACAGACTTGCGCATCCACATAGCCATTGTACTATTAGTTCGTTGGAAAACACGGTCTTTTTAGCGTTTGGGTGCACCCGCAAACTGCTTCACAATCGTTAATGTTCATCCTCCAATGCCGCACCACCCATGCGCGACACGACCATCACGGCAATGAAATCCAGCCGTCCCATTCCGCCGCCCAAGGCCGGCAGTCCCGCGGGATCCGGTCCTCAACCGAGCGGCAAGCGCATGCTGCTTTTAGCGTGCGTGGCGGCCTTGTCCGTGTGCGCCGCGTACGCCAATCACTTCCACAATAGTTTCCATTTTGACGACTCCCACGCCGTCGTCAACAACGTCTACATTCGCAGCCTGCGGAATATTCCGCTGTTTCTCACCGACGGCCGCACCTTCAGTTCGCTGCCTACCAACCAGACCTGGCGCCCACTGGTTTCGATTTCGTTGGCGGTCGATTATCATCTCGGCCACGGTTTGGATAATCCGCTGTGGTTCCACATCTCGACATTCTTCTGGTTCCTGGTCCAGCTGGTTCTGATGTACGAGCTGTTCTCGCGAATCTTTGACGCCGCTTCGCCCGGATCGGCGAATCGCTATGCAGCCTTGTTCGCAGTCACCTGGTATGGGCTTCATCCGGCCAATGCCGAGACCGTCAACTACATCATTCAGCGCGCCGATCTATATTCCACGCTGGGCGTGGTTGCCGGCATGGTCCTCTACATTCGCCGGCCGCGGCTCAGAAAATTCGGGCTCTACCTCGTGCCGGTTGCCTTGGCCACGCTTGCCAAATCTCCGGCGGTAGTTTTTGGCGGAATTCTGCTGGTATACATTTTTCTGTTTGAAGAGGATGCGGACTGGCGCCGCGCGGGGGCCGCGCTTCTCCGTGCCGCGCCGGCCCTGGTCGTCTGTGGCCTGCTCGCGGTCGTGAACGTTAAGATGACTCCCAAGAGCTATGTTCCCGCCGAGATGGCGTCGTGGATGTACTGGATTACGCAACCCCACGTCATTCTGCGATATTTCCGGTCGTTCTTCCTGCCGCTGTGGCTGAGCGCGGACAGCGATCTCGGTCCGTTTACCAGTTTCTCCGATCCGCGCGCCATTGTAGGCGCGGCGTTCTGTGTGGCGCTGCTGGCCGTGGCGTTTTGGACCATGAAACGCAAAGAGCATCGCCCAATTTCGTTTGGAATCTTCTGGTTCTTCGGCGCCCTTGCGCCAACGTCGTTGTTCGTTTTGTCCGAAGTGGAAAACGACCACCGCATGTTTTTCCCGTTCGTTGGACTGATCTTGAGCGTGACGTGGACGGCATACCTGGTCGTCTCTCGCGTGATCGCGCGAAGCCCTGGAAATCGCAAACACATTCTTGGCGCGGTCAAGGTATTCACCGCGTTGTTGCTCATCGCGTGCGCGGCCGGCACATGGCAGCGTAATGAAGTGTGGCATACCGAGGCCTCCCTGTGGCGTGACGTCACCATCAAGAGCCCGCAAAATGGCCGCGGCCTCATGAACTACGGCCTGACGCGTATGGCGCAGGGCGACGCGCAGGGCGCTCTGCAATATTTTCAGCAAGCCAGCAGGTTCACACCGAACTACTACATTCTGGAAATTAATCTAGGCGTGGTGGAAAGTCTGCTGAATCACAATCAGGATGCTGAAGCCCATTTCCGCCGCGCGATAGTTCTGCAGCCGCGCGACGCGCAGCCGTACTTCTTCTACGGCCGCTGGCTGAAATCGCAACAGAGAAATTCCGAAGCGATCACCCAGGAAACCCTGGCCATCGAGCGCAATCCGGCATACATGGATGCGCGCTACCTGTTGATGCAAACCTATCTGGAAGAGGGGCAATGGCAGCAGCTCAACGCGATGGCGCAGGACACCTTGAAAATCGCTCCGGGCGACACGCAGGCGCGGAATTACCTGCAGCGCAGCCAGAATGTGCAAGGCGAATTGGCTGTTGCCGAACAGCTGGCGCAAACCCAGCCCACGGCGGAGGGCCTGGTAAATTTGTCACTCCTGTATTTTCAGCTGGGGCGTTTTCAGGATTGCATCGCAACGGCGCGGAAAGCGATCCAGCTGAAGCCCGACTACGCCGAGGCCTACAACAACATTGCCGCCGCCTATCAATCCATGCACCAGTGGGACCAGGCCATCACCGCCGCGCAGCAGGCTCTTCGCATCAAGCCTGATTTTGAACTCGCCAGGAATAACCTCGCGTGGTCACAGGCGCAAAAAATCCTCGCCGGCAAAACCCGCTAGAAAACGCAAAGACTGACCGACAAGAAATGCGAGATGCATCCGGAAGGTGACAGCTGCCCGCAAACGAAAAAGATGCACGCTCGTTAAGTGCTGATCTTTCATCGCCTTTCTCGTACGGATCACCACAGCCTTTGGTCCGGTACGTGCTCCCATTTCTACGGCCTTGTCCGTCAATCTTGCGCATCCGGCCCGAGTCCTCACCGTGACGGACCAGTGACCACGAACCTCTTGACCGAAGGACTGCGATTGGAATTTGAACTGTGCACAAGCGCCACCCGACGGAGACGATCGCCATGACCTCGAGCCGCGGCGCGTCGCAAGACCCCTCTTTGGCCGCCGGAATAAAGGTCAGGAATCCATCGCTGGATGTGCTGCGCTGCATCGCCATCCTGCTGGTAGTCGGTTTCCACATGGATTCCGTTGGTTACCGGCTGTGGTCGCGCGCGGGTTGGATCGGCGTGGACTTGTTTTTCGTTCTCAGCGGATTCCTGGTTTCCGGACTGCTGTTCACGGACTACAAAACCCACGGCCGGATTGACTGGAAACGTTTTCTGCTTCGCCGCGGGCTGAAAATCTGGCCGTCCTTCTATGTGTTTCTGGGCGTCACTGCCGTTCTGTACGCCGTCTGCCGCATCCCGTTTCCCAGGAAAGGGTTCCTACTTAGCGCGGCTTCTTGCTGAACTATTTTCAGCGGGTGCCAATACCCAATACTGGAATCTTTGTTCATCTATGGTCGGTTTGCGTGGAAGAACATTTTTACTTGTTGCTGTTGGCCTTGCTGATGGCCCTGGCGACGCGCTCGCGGCGTGCCGCTGATCCCTTTCGATTGCTGCCGGGAATCTTCGCGGCCGTCGCGGTCGCTTGCCTGGTGCTTCGCTGGTACGCGATTCCGACGAAAAACGTAGTCTTTGCCACGCATCTGCGGCTGGACAGCCTGTTCGCCGGAGTGACCTTGGGATATCTCTACCATTTTCGCAGGGGGGCGTTTCAAAAGCTGACCGGCGCCTGGGCCGCGTTGGCGGGCCTTGCGTTGTGCTCTCCCGCTCTTTTCTTCAGCGACGATTCTCATATCATGCAGAGTTTTGGCCTGACCGGACTGCTTTTCGGTTTCAGCCTGATCGTGGCATGGGCGGTAGACCGGCGGCCTACCACTCGAATTGGAATTTTCGTCACGCAACGCGCAGCGGGCATCGGCCTGTATTCCTACTCAATTTATTTGTGGCACACCTACGCCGTTGCCCTGTTCGTCAGAAACGGCCACTTCGCATTCTGGGTGGGCATGAGCTTTGCTTTGCTCCTCGGATACACGATGGCCACGTTCGTAGAAGTACCCTTCTTGCGGCTACGGCAAAAGGTGACGTCCGGCAAAGAATCGAAAGAAACGCCACCGCAAGGGGCCCATCCGGAGAAAATCAGCGCACCGCCACTCGCGAATCCAAGCTGCGGGTAGGGAAGGCTTGCGCCTGCCCGTTTTTGTCTTCCGCCGCCACGCAAACAAATTCCACCAGCGAAGGCGTGCGCAATAAAATGCAGCGAAATCGCTTCCCATTCGCTGCACAAAAATGCGCACAGGCGAAACTGGTCATGATTGGGCGGCGCAATCCTGATGTTCCCGCGCTCGAATCGAATCTCCATTTGGATTCGGTCCCACGCATCAACGTGTCTCCAATCGTTAACCGATCCTCGGAAAGCTGTTCCTGAGTACTCGTAAGTAACACAAAAATCAAGGGTATGTTCCGGCCGAAATTGGCTGTCGAAGTGCTCTTCAAGGGCCGACGACGTAGGCAATCGCCGGTGTGCGATTGCTCGCGGTAACAGTGTGAAATTCGGCGGAGTTTGTCCGCATGGAAGTTTGCGGCGGGCGCTGCCCATCCGCTGCGCGGCTTGAGACGTATTGAGGGGACACAACTATGAGAAGGTTGCGAATTTCTGGACAGGTCATCCGTTGCTGCTTCACCTGTTGTGCTGCGGCAATTCTCATGACCGGTCTGACCGCTTTCGGACAAGACCATGCTGCGGGAACCGCGCCAGTGGCGCGAACTTCTAATGGGTCGCACCATCGGCTGCAAGCGAACGCCGCGCCAGGTTCTGGAAGCACGTCCGCAAAATCTCCAATCGTGGCCGAGCATTACAGCAAATTCCCCCTAACCTTCGAACCCAACTGGAAGCAGACCAACGGCGAAGTGAAGTTTCTGGCTCGCGGTGAAGGATACATTCTTTTTCTGACCGATAAAGACGCGGTATTTTCCCTGGGCAAGGCTCCCAACCCGTCGTCCGTGATGCGCATGAGTCTCCTGGGAGCGAATCCGAAGCCGGCCTTTGCGGGAATGGAACAATTGCCTGGAGTAAGTAACTACCTGATTGGCAATGATCCTGCGAATTGGCACACCAATATTCCGAACTACGCCAAGGTTGCCGAGCGCAACATTTATCCGGGCATCGATCTGCTCTATTACGGCACGCAGCGCCAGCTGGAGTACGACTTCGTTGTCGCGCCGGGCGCCAGCGTAAACCAAATTCAAATCGCATTTAGCGGCGCAAAACATCTGCACACGGACGCCCATGGCGATCTTGTTTTTAGCGTAGCCGGCAAGGATGATCTGCGGCTGCACAAGCCGGTGGCCTACCAGGAAATCGGCGGCGAAAAGCAGCTGGTAGCGGCGAATTTTGTTCTGAAGGGCAAGGACGGCGTCGAGTTCAACGTCGGTGCGTACGATGCCACCCGCCCGCTGATCGTCGATCCGATTCTGTCCTACTCGACGTACCTCGGCGGAAGCGGCATTGATAGTGCCAATGCCATCGCCGTAGCGCCCGATAACACCGCCTTCATCGCCGGCGGAACTTTCTCGGCCAATTTTCCCACCGCGCACCCGCTGCAACCCAACCACGGCGGCCCGGATGATTTTGATCAGGATGCATTCGTCGCAAAAATCAGCGCGGATGGGTCGTCGCTGCTGTACTCGACATATCTTGGCGGCAAGGAAACCGACGTGGCCAATGGAATTGCGGTGGACACTTTCGGAAATGCGTTTGTCGTAGGGACGACGCGCTCCGCGGACTTCCCGGTGGATAATTCGTGGAATTTCTTGTGCGGTGGCGACGGTAAGTGCGGCGCCACGTGGAATCCCAATGGTCTGATCGTCTCGAACGCGTTCGTCGCCAAACTCAATGCGGCCGGGTCGGCGCTCCTGTATTCCGGGTTCCTCGGTGAATACGAAAACGTGAGCGGCCGGGCAATCGCGGTAGATGGTAATGGATCGGCGTATGTGACTGGAACGATCGAACCCAACATTCCGCCGACGGTTACCATCGCGCCTCCGGCAACTCCGCCGCCGCCGTTCCCGCTTCTGAATTCGATTAACCCGCCGGTCGTCGTGGCTGGGTTCGACTTTGGTTTCTCCGGCGGTACGAATGCTTTCCTGACAAAAATCAGCACCAATGGCACGATTTTGTATTCCACGTACCTTGGCGGCACGTTCGAGGAATCGGGATACGGAGTCGCAGCGGATGCCAGCGGAAATGCCTACGTCACGGGCTTGTCGTATTCGACGAATTTCCCCACAACCGTTGGAGCAATCCAAGCCGTTAGCACCGGAGCGGGAGACGCATTTGTCTCGAAAATCAACACCAACGGTTCCGGCTTAAGCTCTCTGGTGTACTCGACGTATCTCGGCGGCAGTGGCCTTGACCAGGGCAACGGAATCGCAGTGGATTTCACCGGAAACATGTATGTCGCCGGTGTAACGAACTCCATCGCCAGCACGCTGGGCTTCGCTCCTCCGGCCGGAGCCTTTCAGCCCAATTGCACATTGGATGCGACGCTAACCTGCGAAGGCGACGCTTTCGTCGCCAAGTTGAACGCCAACGGTTCTCTCAATTACTTCACCTATTTGGGCGGCTCAAAAGCAGACGCGGCAACCGGTATTGCCGTCGATTTCCTCGGTGACGCTTATGTGACCGGCTCAACCGTTTCCGGATCCGCAGCCTCCGATACCCCATTTCCGAACAGGCGCCGCTCGCTTTCCAGCCGACCTATGGCGGAGGCAATGCCGACAGCTTTGTGACCCAACTTGATCCCGCGGGCGCGACGCTGGTGTACTCGAGTTATCTTGGCGGTACCAACACGGAAATTCCCAGCGGCATCGCGGTGGACGAACTTGGGTCTGCATACGTAGCGGGGCAGACTTGTTCGAATGACTTTCCTCTTGCCAACCCGCTGCAGTCCGTTCCGGGCGGCAATTGCGATGCGTACGTCGCCAAAGTGAGCATTCTGGCTGGGTTTGCTCTGAATCCCGCCGGCCTGGTTTTCCCGGCGCAGAGCCTGAATACAACCAGTCAATCGCAGACCATAACACTCACCAACGGTGACAATCCGCAAACGATTACCAGTATTTCCATCGGCGGCACGAACGCCACTGATTTTGCAGAAACGAATACGTGCGGGAACTCCATCGCCGCCGGCGCCACTTGCTCGATTACAGTTTCGTTCACGCCTTCTTCCGCCGGCATTCGCAACGCCTCGCTGGTCATTCAGGACACCGCGCCCAACGGCCCGCAAGTTGTGAATCTGACCGGCAACACTTCCACCGTGACCTTGTCGGCGTCGAGCCTGGCGTTTGGGTTTCAGCAGGTCGGTATCGCCAGCGACCCGCAAACTGTTTCGGTGACCAACAGCGGAACGACGCCGCTGACATTCTCAGCAATCACTGCGAGCGGCGATTATTCCGAGACCGACAATTGCATCAAGGCCCCGCTGCAGCCCAATACAAATTGCGTGATCCAGGTTGTTTATAAGCCTTCCGCAGCGGTTGCCAGCATCGGTGCGATTACCCTTACCGATTCCGGTTCGGGCAGCCCTCAGGTGATCTTGACCACAGGCTCCGGCGTACTCCAGGCGCAAGCCATACTGTCGGGCGCCAGCCTGGGCTTCACCGGTCAGGCCGTCGGCACGTCCAGTGCCGCGCAAACCCTTACGCTGACCAACACGGGCGATGCGCCACTGAACATCGCCGGTATCGTGGCGACCGGAGATTTCGGGCAGACCAGCAATTGCGGCTCGGTTCTGGCCGCCAATGCCAACTGCGCGATCAACGTGACATTCACTCCGACCGCCCCCGGAAGCCGAACGGGTACTCTGACCGTCACCGATAATTCGGCAAATACTTCTGCAGCCACGCAGACGGCTCAACTGTCGGGCATCGGCCTGGCGGTTCCCGTCGTCAATCTTTCGACCACCACGCTCAGCTTCTCGGGCCAGGCCATGGGCACCACAAGCGCCGCTCAAACGGTAACTCTGACCAACACCGGAAGCGCGCCGCTGACAATTACGGGCGTCGTGATGACCGGGGACTTCGCAGAGGTCAACAATTGCGGATCCAGCGTGGCCTCTAACGCCAGTTGCGTTTTCAACATTACGTTTACTCCGACGGCGCCGGGCAATCGCTTTGGCACCGTAGTCCTCACGGACAATGCCACCAACAGCCCGCAGACAATTTCCCTATCGGGCAATGGCAGCCCCACTCCGCAAGCATCCGTCTCCGTGGCCAGCCTCGGATTTACGGGCGAACCGATCGGTACCGCCAGCCCCGCGCAAACAGTGACTTTGAGCAATACCGGCGCGGCACCGCTGGACATTGCCGGCATCACCGTCACTGGCGATTTCAGCCAGACGACCACTTGCGGCGCGGTTCTTTCACCGGCTGGCAACTGTTTGATTAACGTTGTCTTCACTCCTTCGTCCCCGGGCACCCGAACCGGTGTCCTGACCATTACGGACAACACCGGAAGCATCTCGGGAAGCACGCAGACGGTCCTCTTGTCGGGGGCTGGGCAGGCAGTCCCAGTGGTCAGCCTTTCGCCCAGCACACTCACCTTTCCCAGCCAGGCGATTGCCAGCACCAGCGTTGCGCAGACGGTAACACTGACCAACACCGGAAGCGCCCCGCTGACGATTTCCGGCGTAAACGCCACCGGGAATTTCGCCCAGGTCAACAACTGCCCCGCGAGCCTTGCGCCTTCATCCAGTTGCGCCATCAACGTCACGTTCACGCCGACGAATTCTGGAAACTTGTTTGGCTCGGTAACCATCGCGGACAACGCGACGAACACGCCCCAGACCATCTCCATCTCCGGTACCGGCGCGGGCGCTTCGTTTGAGGTCGATTCTCTAACCGCTACTCAGGCCGTTCCGGCCGGGCAGACGGTCACCTACTCGCTCAGTGTCAACTCCCTGGTGGGCTTCTCTCAGCAGGTGTTGCTGACCTGCAGCGCTCCGTCGACCTTGACCTGCTCGCTCTCGCCGTCGACCCTTACTCCCAGCGCGACGAAGACGCCAAATGTCACGCTAACCGTGTCCACCGCGCTGCGAACGATTGCGCCGCCCAACTCACGAATCAAAATCGATCCCGTCGACTTTGTCCGGCACTTCGGCTGGACAGCGCTCCTGTGGATGATCGCCATTCTCATGATCGGCGCGCTGGCCGTGGTTCGCCGGCGCCCGATGACGGCCGCGTTCGGGTTTGCAGTGGTCCTGTTGCTGGTGTCGGCGGCCTGCGGCGCAGGCGGCAGTGCGCCAGGCGTGCCCGCGGGAACGCCGGTGGGCACGTATCAGATTACGGTGACGGCAACTTCGGGCACGGTAACCACGACGACGCAAATACCGATACAGGTGAAGTAAGTTTTCGGATTTAACGCGCAAGCGGAGGAGACATCTCGATGAAACGACTCGTTTGGCTTTTTCCTGCGATCCTGTTCTTCTGTTTCTCAAACGCGCAGGCGCAGGGCGTCCCGGCGTGGGAGCTGGCAGGCGGATACTCGTATCTGGACGGCAATCTGAACGGCGCCCATTTTCATTTGCATGGCGGCGGCGGATCTCTGACCGAGAATCTGAACAGTTGGTTCGGCGGCAGGATCGAAGTGAATTACTATCACGGCAACGAAGCCGGCGCGGTGGTCTCCGCTCAGACGATTACCTACGGCCCGGTCTTTTCCTACCGCCACTTCAGCCGGATCACGCCGTTCGGACATTTTCAGGTTGGCACCCAGCGTGGCAGCACCGGATATCTTGGAATTTCCCAGAGCGCATTCAAGTTTGCCGCGGCTCCCGGCGCCGGCGTCGATATCGCGGTGAATCGCCGGGTAACCGTGCGCGTGGATGGCGAGTACCTGCTGACCGGCTTTCTGGGTTTGACCCAGGAAAATGCGGTGGGCAACGTGAGCCTGGTTTTCCATATCGGCAGCAAGTAACGCCGATCGCGCCAACAGAAAATTCAGGTCCACGGAACGCCGAAGCGTCGATTGCGAAAGACGGCTGGTTCAGTTCCTCCCGCGGGCAGAGGCTGCGGTTTGGTTTGTTCGCCGTTCACGTCACCAAAGTGAGCCACGCTGGAGTTCTCCGAGTACTCGAACGGATACTAGCGCGTGTCCTTTACGAACTTTAAGGCCGTAGATCTGAGGTTAGTGCCTCAACAGAACTGGTACGACGCGTGCTCGATCCTGCCTCGTGGGCATCCGGCACATTTCCGTTCTTCTTTTGCTTGAACCTATGAGTTTGTTGGCCAAGGCAGTCAGGAGCCCACGGTGAGTTATTATGGCGCAGATCGAGCCTATCGTCTGTTCCGGACGACTGAGTTCGATCGGCCAGCAGGCAAGCGCGCGCCCGCTCGCGAATTTTCCGCGTCCGTTAAGGTCCCGGAATTTGCGGTGCCGCGTGAACCGTCCTACCGCGGTTGGATGGCCTCGATCAATGCCATTTGCACCAGAACCAAGTTGGCGCCTTCGAGCTCACTGCGCTATTTCAATGCTCGCTCAAATTTGACCGGGTTTCGGCTTCCCTCCGTAGGTATCGCCAATTCCTTGCTCCTACATGGCTTTCTGATCGTAGCGATTCTGCTGGTCCCGATGCTGATGCCAACCAGAACTCCGGCCTTGAGCTCGGCGTTCCTCCCCCCGGAAGTGATTTATTATCCGATCCCCGATCGCCAGACTCCGGCGCGGCTGCCGCGCATCGCGCCTCCTGGACCCGGAGGACGCCCGGGACATGGCATTCATCCCAATCTTCCCCCCGTTGCGGGAAAGACGACTTCGAACGCCGATCTGACGGCGATTTCGAAACCTTTGCACCCGGATAATTTGCACCAGACGATCGTGCAACCGGCTTCGCCTCCTGACCTGCGTATTCCAAATGACATTCAGGTTCCTAATTTATCGCTGGGAAGCGTGGCTGCGCCCAAAAAACCCGACTTCGATCTCACTTTGAAGAAGCCCAATCAGGACAACGGCAAGGTTGCACCGGCGCTGGCCACTCCAGATGCGGAAACGAATGTCGACTATTCACTGGCGACCTCTCTTCAACCGTCAAGCGCACAACCGAAGTTGCCCATACCTGTTGGCACAATCGCCAAGCCGCAGCGGCGTAACGGCACGGAAGGCCAATCGACCGGTTCTGCGGTTCCGGAAATCGGCACCGCGGGTGATGGCCGAGCAATTCTGGCGCTGGGAATCAGCCCCTCGGGTCCGAGTTCCGCTCTGGCTGTACCGCCTGGCAACCGCTGGGGGGACTTTGCGATCGCTCCCGGCGGCGGAAATTCTGGTGCTCCCGGCGGCCGCCCCGATGGAGCGCCCGGCGGTGGCGGGGGCAAGGGCGGTGATGCGCGAGCGGGCGACGATAGCGTGGGAGTGGGACCGGACAAAGCGGGCGGCGGTGGCGGCAAGGGCGGGTCCCCAGTTCCTCTGAGCATCAACGGGAAGGGAACCGGCATCGCGGGAAGCACCCTGCTCGATCCGCTCATCCAGGCCAAGGTCGTATATCCTGTGCCGATGTCGATCAGCTCGAAAATTCGCAGAAATCAGATGGTGGTTTCCGCCGGTCCAACAGGCGGCGGCGGACTGAATGCTTACGGGGCACTCACCTGCGGAAAGATCTATACGATTTTCCTGCCGATGAGTGGAAGCTCCTGGACCATGGAATATTGCGAGAAGCCGGGTTCCGGGGCCGCTCCCAAAGTAGATCCGAGGTCGACGGTTGTGCGGCTGGAACAAGGCCTCGTTCCCCCAGACGCGGATATGGATTCGCGATACGATTTCAAGCGCGTCCCTGTCCCTCCCGGAAAATCTCAGAAATTGATCGTGTTGAAAGGAACGCTGAAAGACGACGGCAGCATCGGCGATCTTGACGTGTATCAGGGTATCGTTCCGCTGATGGACGAAGCCGCGCGGGTGGCTTTTAGCCACTGGAAGTTCAAGCCGGCGATGCGCGGAGGAAAACCAGTGGCACTCGATCTGCTCATTGGGATCTTCCAGCCGAGACCGAATTGTGCGCGCCGGTTACTCAGATGATAGCGATCTTGCTTTGCCGAGTTCAAGGCCCGAACGCTCGTGTGAAAAATTGTGCCCCTAAATTGGTGTTCCTGAGACGTTGTAACCGCACTAACTGCCTCGGAAATCAAGCGAGTGACCGTTGGGCTCGGGGTACTGTAAGGACAGTACTGCAATTGTTTATCACTCTTGAGCCAAATCCATTCCCGCCGTTCCATAAAATCCCCAACTAGCGGATCATAGATCGCGCACATTGCCGTCCAGTTGACACATTCCAACTCCCTGCAGTAAATGTGCTTACAGGGTTTCCCGATATTGTCTCGAGTTTAGTACTGTTTTGGTATCACGTGTGCATATCTCCCTTACAGTTCCGCTTTACATTTTGGAAAAAGGGAGCACACGCCTTGCCTGAACAAGACATTCGAGTATGTTTCGCAACTCCGGATTCCACCCTGGCAGAAGCCCTAAATGGAGTACTCGGAGTGGATTCACCACGCGCACCTTTAGCGAAACCCTACCCAACCGTTTCGGCGAGATGAAGGAATGGTGTGACGTCGTCTGATCGATCTTCGCGCCACCTATTCCGGACGGGGCCAAAGAATCGGGCTTGCGTTGATGCAAGAGTTGATCGGCCTCGCCTCGGCCACCCCATTGTTGTTCTCTACAACGAAGAGTGCCCGGACCTGAACCTCAAGGTGATGGAGCTGGGGGCGTACGACAGCATCACCACACCCGCCGAACATGGTCGAACTGCGCCTGATCCTGCGCCGGGCATTCAAATTTCAGGCCGCGGAAAAGGAAATTCAGAGGCTGCGGTCCAGCGCACGGGAGCCACCCGACTGCACGAATTGCACGGCACGGCTCCGGCCATGCAGGAACTGTTTGCGCTGGCGCGAAAGATCGGTCCGTGCGACGTAAACGTGCTGATCACTGGAGAGACGGGAACCGGCAAGGAGCTGCTGGCTCGAGCGATCCACCAGAGCAGCTTGCGGGCTTCCCGCCCGTTCGTTGCTTTTTCTTGCGCCAACCTGCCGGACACTTTGATTGAGGACGAATTGTTTGGCCATGAACGAGGTGCGTTTACCGGCGCGATCGGCATGCGCCGCGGCCGCATGGAGAGCGCGGATCAGGGCAGCCTGTTTCTGGATGAAGTCGGCGATCTGGGGCTGGGGCTGCAGCCGAAACTGCTCCGCGTGCTGCAGGAGCGCAGCTTCGAGCGACTTGGGGGCAATACCACCGTCAACGTCAATATCCGGCTGATCGCTGCCACCAACCGCAATCTTCAGCAGATGGTGCAGCAAGGCGAATTCCGTGAAGATCTGTTTTACCGGTTGAATGTCGTTCACATGCATATCCCGCCGCTGCGTGAACGTCGCGATGACATCGTTCTGCTGGCGCAGTTGTTCCTCGTCGCTGCGGCGCAGCGATTCAATAAGAACGTGAAACGATTCTCGCATCAGGCGTTGCTGGCGCTTGAGGAATATTCCTGGCCCGGCAATGTCCGCGAACTGGAAAACGCCGTACAGCGCGCCGTGGTCCTTTCCGAAGGACAAACCGTGGATGTCGCTCATCTGCCGGTGGACATTCGCAAAAACTCGGACGAAGCGGAAACCGTCAGGGACACGGATACGGTGTCGGCTCTCACCGGCTCCTATGAAATGGAAATTCGTCAATTCAAGCGCCGCCTCATTCTTCGCACGCTCCGCAAATGTGGCTGGAGCAAGGTGGAGAGCGCGCGCTCGCTGGGCGTGGCGCGCGGTTATCTGCACCGGCTCATCAATCAGCTGGAAATCAGCCAGTACGAAGAAGAAAATCTCATCGCCAACCTGGAAACGCGAGTTCTGGAACCAGGACAGATCTCCTGAGTTGGGATCCTCGCGGCCGGTAGCTCAGATCTCCAGCCGCATGTCTCTGTTTTTGTGCAAGCCATTGCGTCCAGCGAAAATTATCGCTGCGCCACGACACACGAGGATTTTCAATCCGACATGCGCTCCGTACTTGTGGAAAATACGTGCCTTCCGTTTCTCCTCGGCGCGCAGAACCAGGACGGCGGTTGGGGTTTTCACGCCGGCTCCGGCAGTCGCGCGGAATCCACGGCCTGGGCGCTCATCGCTCTAACGGAATGCGCTTCGAGTGAAGCACACGCGAACGCGGCATCTCGCGCCGCTCAATTTCTTCTCGGCGCGCAATTACCTGACGGCTCCTGGCCATCGTCACCGCAGCAGGTGCAAGGGTCCTGGGTTACTTCGATCGCCGCGCTGGCCCTGCTCGGCCGTGAAGAGGCGTCGGGAAACGTTGCTCGCGGGCTAGCGTGGCTGTGTGACGAATTGCCGGGTGAAACCGGATTCTGGCGCCGGTTGGCACAGCGCATCCGCGCCAGGCAGACCGTGGCCGCGCAGGACGATTCTTTGTTTGGCTGGAGTTGGACGAGCGGAACCGCGAGTTGGGTCGAGCCGACGTCATACGCGATTCTTTTGTTGCGCGCCGCGCCGGCAGCGATGCTGCCGGAGACTGCGCCACACCGTACCAGCACCGCGGAAGCCATGCTCTACGACCGGATGTGCCCCGGTGGCGGCTGGAACTGCGGAAATCCTATGGTTTATGGCGTTCCTGGAGAACCTCAAGTGACGTCCTCCACCTGGTCTCTGCTGGCCCTCGCCGGACATCCGGAGCGTCCCGAGGTTCAGAAGAGCCTTCTATGGATGCAAGACGCTGCAAGGTCCATTCTGAGCCCAGGCTCCCTGGCGCTGGTCTTGATCACTCTCGATTTTTACGACCGGCCAACCGCCGCGCTGGCCGACTCGCTAACCGCGCTTTACGGGGAAAAGGAATTTTCGTGGAACATAGCCGAAATCGCATGGACGGTCCTGGCGCTCTGCGAATCGCGGAACTGGTTGCCTCGCGCGACCAGCGGGAAGGCGTGACCGATGCCGCGCTCCGTCGCCAGCATGATCCCTTCGTTTTCCCGCCCAAATTCGCGGGTGGCAATTCGCCGTGCGCTTACTTATCAGTTGGACATTGCCGCCGTTCTTTATGAGACCTTGCGCGAGTTTGATCTGCCGGTGCGGGACAAGACGGTTTTACTGAAACCGAATTTCGTGGGCACCGACCCGCTCCGAATGACTAACACCCACCCGGTTGTCGTGGCCGCCGCGCGCGAGGCGTTCTTGCGGCTGGGCGCTTCCGCGGTTTTGATCGGCGAAGGTCCAGCGCTGGATCGGGATACGCAAGCGGTTCTGGAATCCATAGCGCTACGCGAATATGTCGGAGCGCTGGCTAAGATTTTCGTCGATCTGAACGTGGACGACGTGCAGCGAGTGGTTCTGACGACGCACGCTTCCCGCTTGCGGGAACTCTATTTGCCCAAGACTGTTCTCGGCGTGGACTATCTGGTCTCCATGCCCAAGATGAAGACCCATCATTGGGCGGGAGTCACACTCTCTCTCAAGAACATGTTCGGAGTTGTGCCGGGTAGTTGCTACGGTTGGCCAAAAAACGCCCTGCATTGGGCCGGCATTGACCGCGCCATCCTGGACATTAATGCCGCGGTTCGTCCCGACTTCGCCATCGTGGACGGCATTGTCGGAATGGAAGGGAATGGACCGATCCAAGGGCAGTCCAAGCCATGCGGCCTGTTAGTTGCCGGCGACGATCCGGTGGCGGTTGACTCCACCTGCGCGCGAATCATGTGCCTGCAGCCGGAAAAAATCGCCTACCTGGCCAGTTCCTCGACCTTTCTCGGACATATTCAACCGGAAAAGATCAGTCAAATTGGGGAGTCCATCGAGGTTACCCGAACGCCTTTTGCCGTTCTGAAAGCCTTCGAACATCTGAGACTCGGGCCTGGTTAGGCGACTGGAACAGGGATTGCTCTTGGTTTTGTTCGCCAAAACTTATGACGACCGAACGTGATGAATTGGACCAGAGATCTACAAAACGAAAGCGAGAAAATTGAGCATGGCTACGCCCGCCGACGCCAACACCAGCGGCCTCCCGATTTTTGGAAAGCCTGAGATTACGGAAGCCGGTCGTTCCGCGCCCGCCTCCAGCGCCAAAGCCAGCCTGGTGCTGCGCATTTTCTCATTTCAGGCCATGCTGGCGAGCCTGTTGACTGCCGGAGTTTACATGGGAGCGCGGCTCTTTATTGTGGATCCGGACATGTGGTGGCATGTCAAGGTTGGCGAATCCATCCTGGCGACCCATCACTGGCCGACGACCGACGTTTACTCTTTCACGGTCCACGGCCAACCGTTCCTCGCGTACGAATGGCTGGGTGAGGTGCTGTTCGCCTTGGTGGCGCGACTCGGGGGTGTTCAGGGACTCGATGCTCTGCTGATAGTGCTGAGCTGCGGGGTCTTGCTGGCACTTTTTTATCTCGCGACGCTTCGTTCGGGAAATTCCAAGGCCGGCATTGTCGCTTCCGCCGTTTTGTTCGTTCTGGCCACGCCGTCCTTTTCTCTGCGGCCACAGATGCTGGGGTATCTCTTCCTGATTGCGACGCTGACCTGCCTGGAACTCTTCCACCAGGGCAAGCGCGGGGCGTTGTGGTTTTTGCCGGCGATCATGCTTCTGTGGGTGAATACGCACGGATCATGGATCATCGGCCTGGGCACCATCTTTGTGTACTGGATGAGCGGTCTTTTCGAGTTCACCTGGGGCGGTATTGTGGCGCAGCGATGGGCAGTGGAGGAGCGGATCAGGCTTTCCTTCAGTTTTTTGCTGTGCCTGGCGGCCTTGCCGTTTACGCCGTATGGCCTGCGTACCGCGGTCTCCCCATTTGAGTTTGCTTTCTCGCTGCCCTTGAACGTGTCCGGCATTCAGGAATGGGAGCCCATGCCGTTCAATTTGCCCGGAGGGAAACTATTTTTGCTGCTGCTGCTCGGCTTCATCCTGGTGCAGGTCGCCTTTCGCTTTTCGTGGCGGTTCGCGGAACTGGGACTCCTTCTTTTTGGCACCATGATGGCCTGCCTGCATCTTCGTTTTCTGCTGCTGTTCGTTCCCTTCTTCGCACCCATGTTTGCGACGATCGCGGCCCGCTGGATGCCGCCGTACGAACGAGCCAAGGATAAGTGGGCGCTGAACGCCGCCATCATTGCCGCGGTGGTCGCGGGAATGATCTATTTTTTCCCTTCACGCCCGCAGTTGGAAGAAACGGTGG
This sequence comes from uncultured Acidobacteriota bacterium, assembly GCA_963695945.1. GTDB lineage: Bacteria > Acidobacteriota > Terriglobia > Acidiferrales > UBA7541 > Palsa-360. The sequence goes on from CAVOIX010000066.1 coordinate 122,737, forward strand.
CCCATACGTTTCCCGCGAACGCGGTCGCGTACCTGGCGCAGCATCCCGCGCCGGAGCCGATGTTCAACACTTACGGCTTCGGGGGATACCTGGTTTGGTCCCGGGGACCGCAGCACAAGGTATTTATCGACGGGCGCGGCGATGTTTACGAACGGGGAGGCGTGCTGGCCGACTATCTGTACATGGCCCGCAACAAGCCCGGCACCCTGGCCGTGCTGGACAGTTACGGCGTTCAGTCATGCCTTGTGGAACGCGACGAAGCCATGGCCACCTTGCTGGCCGCATCCTCAAAATGGCGGCGCGTTTATACCGACGGCTTGAGTGCCTTATATGTCCGGACGGGGGCTTCCGATGTTCCGGAAGCCGTTGGGCTGGGCGACGAACGTAGGTTCTGACCACCCATGGGAATCGGTCACAGCGATTTCTATTGTGCCGCGTTTCCGACGCTGGAAGTGCGCCACTGCCAATCCCTCTTGAGGGCGTCCCCATTACGTATATCCGGAGGCGTCCGCGTGTCAACGAAAAGTAACGCTTTTGTCGCCGGGCGGAAAGTCGGGACAGGCAGGAGCGCGCAACGTATGGCAGCCAAAACGCTTACCAATCGAGGCGATGGCCGATACATTGGTGCCCAAGATGCTCTTCTCGGTGCGGGCGGCAATGATGGTGTGATGCCGTACATCTCAAACGAGGGGAAATATACGATGACGAAACTTTTAAAGCGGCTCTGGCAGGAAGAAGAAGGTCAGGACCTGGTGGAATACGGTTTGCTGGTTGTGTTGATCGCTCTTTTCGCGATCGGCGCAATGAGTGGACTGGCCACTGGCGTCAGCACGGCCTTCTCGAAAGCGGCTGCCAACCTTACTGCTGCGACCTAGTCCGTTGCGTAGGAGCGTCTGGAAATGTCACGAAAGGCTGGCCGTTGTGAGTGATTACCCGGGCTCTTCAGCGGCCAGTTGCCATCTTCCCATCCAGGGAAGCCGGGTTTGTAACACCTCAAATTTAAGGGAGATAAAAATGGTGACGATGCTGAAGAGACTTTGGAACGAAGAGGAAGGCCAGGACCTCGTCGAGTACGGTTTGCTCGTGGTTCTGGTTGCCTTGTTTGCCATCGCTTCGATGAGCACGCTGGCGACCTCGATCAGTCAGGCATTTTCCAACGCGTCAACAAACCTGACCTCGGCTACCTAAGATGACGGCGACGCAATCCATTTGGGCATTCACGCTTGCCATTGCGATTCTCGCGGGTTGGTCGGACTGGCGAACCCGAAGGATTCCCAATTGGCTGACGGGGGCAGGGATATTCCTGGGACTGGCCGTGCACTCCAGGATCGCGGGTTGGAGCGGAACGAAACTATCAATCGAGGGAGTAGGACTGGCCCTGGTTCTACTCCTTCCTTTGGTTTTCATGCGGGCGCTGGGCGCGGGAGATTGGAAGTTGATGGGCGCATTGGGAGCTTTTCTGGGTCCGTGGATGATGCTCTTCGTGTTGCTGGCGAGCATTTTGATATCCGGATTCATGGCGGTTCTGATGATGGTTCAGGCCAAGCGGGTGAAAGCGACTCTCCGAAACCTGGCGCTGCTGGTGCGTGGTTTCGCGTCCTTCGGCCTGCGGAAAAATCCGCAGATCTCGCTGGATAATCCGGGACTGTTGAAACTGCCATTTGGTGTGGCCGCTGCCATCGGTACGTTTGTATGTTTCGCGGCTGCATGGTGGAGCCGGTAACGCGGGAGCAAAGGAGACTGGGTTCATGAACAGGAATCGATTAGTGATCGGGTTTGCATTCGCGCTGTTGCTGGCGTTCGCTGCAAGCGCATTCGTCTATCACGCCTTCAGGCAAGCGGCTGCCGCGCCGGCGGCGGTGGCCACCCAACACATCGTGGTCGCCGCGGAAGCGCTCCCACTCGGGACCCTCCTCGACGCGTCAAAGTTGCGCACGATCGCCTGGCCGGCCAACGAGCCGGTGGCGGGCATGTTTACCAGGGTGGAGGACGCCACCAGCCGCGCAGTGATTACAAATGTCGCGGAGAACGAACCGATCCTCGAAGCCAAGCTGGCTCCTCGGGAGGCCGGCGCGGGGCTACCGGCAACCATCCCAGCGGGCATGCGGGCGCTGTCGGTCGCCGTAAACGACGTGATTGGGGTCGCCGGATTCGTAACGCCGGGCACCACCGTGGACGTTTTGGTCACCGGAGCTGTGCCGGGCAGCACCACCCAGGGCGTGCCAGTGACGGTCACGCGAACCATTCTCGAAAATGTACGCGTGCTCGCCGCCGGCCAGAAGATTCAGCAGGATCGCGATGGCAAACCCGAAACGGTTCCGGTCATCACGCTGCTGGTGGCTCCGGAAGATGCCGGAAAGCTCGCCATGGCCAGCACCCAGGGAAAGATCCAACTGGCGCTCAGAAATACCGTAGACATCAAGGCCACTAATCCGGCCGCCGTGCTGGAAAGCACGCTGTTTGCCTCCGGAGTTCCGGTACCGGAACGAATTGTCGCAGCACCGCACAAAACGATTGCGCTGCCGCCACCACCCCCGCCGTCGCCATTCACGGTCGAGGTGATCAGTGGTGGGAAGCGGGAAACGAAGAGCTTTCCAAATCAATGAGAATTTCCAGGGAGATTCGGATGCCCATGCAACGTACGAACTCGAATCTTGTTCGACACAGCAGGCTGGGGTGTTTCCTCGGTTTGATGTTACTCAGTTCGCTCAGTCTGGATGGCCGGTCCCAGGACCTCATCGCGGGCCGCATTCCGGCGACTAGCTCGGAGGCGCAGCCCCCAGCGCTTCGCGCGCCTGCGCCACCGGCGGAACTTCCGCAGGCTGCCGAAGGGCCTCAGTCACTGCACCTGATGGTGGGCCGATCCCTGGTGATCACCTCACCCACCAGGATCAAGCGCGTCTCGTTGGCGGACCCCTCGATTGCCGAGGTGGACGTCATCACTCCGACGCAGATCGTGATCAATGGCAAGACTCCAGGAGGCGTCTCGCTGTTGCTGTGGGACGAATCCGATCAGAGTCAGGCATTTGAAATTTCCGTGGATGTTGACGTTCTGACGCTGACCCAGAAGATTCATGAAGTGTTCCCATCCGAGCATGTCCAGATCGATACGGCCAAGGACATGGTGGTGCTCTCGGGCAAGGTTTCTTCGCAGGCTGTCGCCGACAAAATCATTGAAGTCGTCAAGGGCGCCACGCCCAAAGTCACCACCATGATGGAAGTTCCCAAGGTGGACATGGGAGAAGTTCTTCTGGAGGTCAAGTTCGCGGAAATAAATCGTTCGGCGCTGCAACAACTCGGCGTCAACCTTCTCAGTCTCCCGGGCGCAAAGACGATCGGAACGATTTCCACTCAGGCGTTCTCTCCGCCGATTATCCAAGGGCAGGTTGGTTCGGTCGGAGGCGGAAGTTCCTCCACAGGAACGACGACCACCGCCTCGGCCGGCACTCCAGCATCGTTCGGGCTGAGCAATTTGCTGAACATCTTCCTTTATCGTCCGGACCTCAATCTGGCGGCCACGATCCAGGCGTTGCAGAACACCAATGTGCTGCAAATTCTCGCCGAGCCGAATCTCCTGACGACGTCAGGGAAGGAAGCCAGTTTCCTGGCCGGCGGAGACTTCCCCTATCCGGTTGTGCAGAGCGCCGGCGGTGGAAGCTTCCCGACCGTCACCATTCAATTCCGCGAATTTGGCGTGCGACTGAATTTTACTCCCACGGTAGCCCCGGACGGAATGATTCACTTGCATGTGCACCCTGAAGTCAGCTCGCTGGACTTCGCCGATGCGCTCACCTGCAGGGCTTTGTGATTCCGGCGATTTCGACTCGCAAAGTCGATTCCGACATGGATTTGCGGGATGGCCAGACCTTTGCCATCGCCGGCTTGATGGACAATCGCGTCACTGCCCAGCTCGCCAAGATGCCCGGCATCGGCCAGGTTCCCATCCTCGGAAAGCTCTTTCAGAGCCGCTCCATGAACAAGAGCGAAGACGAACTGGTCATCGTGGTCACGCCGCGAATCGTGCATCCCGCGACCGACCCTGGCGTGCCGAACTTGGAGCCGAAATTCGCTTATCCGTTCATGGCGCCCCAGGCATCGAACATGCCACCTCCGACCGGGGCGGTTACCAAGTGACCGGGACGTTTTTTACGGTAACGACCAAGCAGCGATTTTCGAATCTGGAGATAAGGCACCTGGGACTATGCTAACTACCGGAATTGCCAGTGGCGACACCAGCAGTTACGCGCAACTGCTTGCCAGTCTTCAACAGACCGGCCTCGTGAGCAGCGTGAAGCAGTGGGATATCCCCACGGATAAGCTTCCCGACGGCAGCGAGTCACTACCGGATGTTGTGCTGTTGGATTTGGGGCGCGACCCGCAGCCTTTCTTTGCATTCGGCGCACATCTTCGCCGGATTCGCCCGGGAATCTGCCTGATCGCCTGTTCGGCTACTTTCCCGCCGACCCAACAATTGATGCTAGACGCCATGCGTAGCGGGTGCAGGACTTCCTCTCCAAGCCCGCGGATCCGGACGCGCTGCGAGTAATTCTGGAACGGGTAGACCAGGACAGCACCACACCGAAGGAACAAACATCCTCAAGGAAACTGATCGTCCTGATGGGCGCGAAGGGCGGCGTGGGAACCACCACCGTGGCTGTAAATCTGGGCGTGCATCTGGCGATGAACACCCATAAACACACGGCCCTGCTCGATTTCGCACGACCCCTGGGCAACGCTCATCTCTTTCTGGATGTGCGTCCGCGATTCGGAATTCGGGACGCGATGGATAACCTGGACCGGCTGGACACCCACTTCTTCGGCGGACTGTTGACCCAGCACAAATCGAAACTGGAACTGCTGGGCGGCGTGCAGCAGCCGGAGGAATGGCGCAACATTCCAATGGCGCCGCTGGAGCGGGTTGTGAACGTCGCGCAAGCCAATTTTGACGTGGTGCTCATGGACGTGGGCGCCCAATTCTCCACGGAATTAGGTCCCGTGCTACGCATGGCCCGCATGGTTCTGGTGGTCACGGAAACCAATGTGCCGTCGCTGTGGTCGCTGGAGCGCCGCTTGCTGGCATTGGCGGGTTTCGGCATCGAGCCGGAACGGCTGCGCTTGATCGTCAACCGCTGGCACAAGGGTGACGACGAAGTGTTGAAGAGTCTTGAGAAAAATATCAAGAACCCGATCTTTGCGTGCCTGCCCAACGATTTCAAGCAAGCCAGCGCGGCCGAAAATCTCGGCACGCCGATCATGAAGAACCACAATGACGTGCTCAGTTCCCGCTACCGCCAGCTGGCCGCGCAATTAACCGGCGGCGAAGCCATGGCCGCTCCCAAGCGCAGCGGATTGAGCAACGTATTCTCACTGCCTGGGAAGAGGTAATCAAAAATGTCAACGGCTCCGATTCCATCAGGACGCACTGATTTCAACGCGGTGAAAACCGCGATTCATCGCAAGCTGATCCAGAAGCTCAACCTGGACCGATTGAACGAGATCCGGCGCGAGGACGTTCGCCGCGAAGTTTCGGCAATTCTGGAAACGCTGGTCACCGGCGAATCCACTCCGATGAACCTTCAGGAACGGGAGCGGCTCTCGGCGGAAGTGCTGGATGAAGTGTTTGGCCTCGGTCCGCTGGAACCGCTGCTGAAGGATCCGAGTGTTTCCGATATTCTGGTCAACACCTACAAACGGGTTTTCGTCGAACGGCGCGGCATGCTGGAACCTACCAACGTCCAGTTCCGCGACGATGTGCACCTGATGTCCATCATTGACCGCATCGTTTCGGCGATCGGCCGGCGCGTCGATGAATCTTCGCCGATGGTGGATGCCCGCCTTGCGGACGGATCGCGCGTCAACGCCATTATTCCTCCGTTGGCGGTCGACGGGCCATGCCTGTCCATCCGGCGTTTCGGCCACGAGCGTTTGATGGCCGATGACCTGGTTACGAATCAAACGTTTACCGCCCAGATGCTGCAATTGCTGGCCGGCTGCGTGAAAGCCCGCCTCAACGTGCTCATCTCCGGCGGCACCGGCGCCGGTAAAACGACATTCCTGAACGTATTGTCTTCCTACATTTCCAATCGCGAACGCATCGTGACCATCGAAGACGCGGCCGAGTTGCAGTTGCATCAGGAGCACGTGGTTCGCCTGGAAACGCGCCCACCGAACATTGAAGGTAAGGGAGCCGTCGCCCAGCGCGAACTGCTGATCAACTCTCTGCGTATGCGCCCCGACCGCATCATCGTCGGCGAGGTCCGCGGCCCTGAAGCCCTCGACATGTTGCAGGCAATGAATACGGGTCACGACGGCTCGATCACCACCATTCACGCCAACTCGCCGCGCGACGCTCTGGCCCGGTTGGAAACCATGGTGGCCATGGCCAGCCTGAATATTCCGGACAGCGCCATCCGCCGCCAGATCGCGTCGGCCATCGACCTGGTGGTGCAGGTTTCCCGCCTCAGCGACGGAAAACGCCGGGTAATCAACATCACCGAAATTAGCGGTATGGAAGGCGACGTCGTCACCATGCAGGACATCTTTGTCTACCGTAAGCGCGGCATTCGGGAGTCCGGTGAAGTGCTGGGAGATTTCATGCCCACCGGAATTCGCCCGCGCTTTGCGGAAAAACTTGCCGTCGCGGGGATTCACCTTCCCGCAACGATGTTCGACCATCCGAACGGGCGGTAGGAAAACGGACATGGCAAACGTCTTTCAATTCGAAACGCAATTCCGCGTCGTCTGCGTTGGTGGGAAAGCATTTTCGGAGGAGGGGAGGATCACATGGCGCTGATGGTTGCTCTAGTAACCTTCCTGGCCGCTGCAATCGTGTTCCTGGCCGTCTGGATGTTCGCGGGGAACGAGACCAACCAGGACGTGATTCGCCAGCGCCTGGAAGCAGTCCGCAAGGCGGACAAGCGTGGCGAAACTTCTCTCGACTTCAAGCTGATCCGCGAAGAAGTGTTAAGCAGCGTTCCGTTGCTGCACCGCCTGATGATGAAGCTGTCCTGGTCCAGCCGTCTCCAGGATCTGCTGGCGGAAGCAGGAATGAAAACCATGCCGGCCAAAGTGCTGCTTTCGTGCGGCGTGCTGGGCGTGGGCGGATACGTGGTGATGGCCGTTTATTTTCGTATGGGTTTGTTAGGCGTCATCATTGGATTGCTCTGCGCAACCCTTCCGATCGCTTACATCATGTTTAAGCGCGGCAGAAGGTTGAGCGCCTTTGAAGAGCGTTTTCCAGAGGCTCTGGATTTGCTTGCCAGGGCCGTGCGAGCCGGTCATCCATTCACCACCGGCCTGGAAATGATCTCCAAAGAATCTCCGGAGCCCATCGCAGGAGAATTCCGCACCACGTTTGAAGAGCAGAATTTTGGTCTTCCGTTGCGTGATGCGCTGATCAATCTGGCCGAGCGGGTTCCCCTGGTGGACGTCCGCTTCTTTGTCACGGCGCTGCTGGTGCAGAAGGAAACGGGCGGCAATCTCGCGGAAATCCTCAACGAATTGGGCCGGGTGATCCGCGATCGCTTCCGGATTTATCGTGAAGTGCAGATCAAAACCGCGCAGGGCCGGCTGACCGCCATGATCATGATCGCCATGCCGATGATCATGATGGGCGTCCTGGAGCTGCTTAATCCGACCTACATGGCCATCCTGTTTCGTGACCCATTGGGTCCCACGGTTCTGGCAGTCACGGTGGTCTTGCAGCTGATTGGATCATTCCTGCTGTGGAGAATTGTCCAAATCAAGGTGTGAACGAGGGAGATGGAGAAATGCTCTGGGCAGTGACAAGCGTAACATTCATCATCACCGTGGTGGTCGCCGTGGGCTTGTTTTTGGCCTTCAGTCCCGCTGAAACAGAAGTGGCCCAGCGGCTTTCCCGCTTGATGGAACCGGAAGTTCCGGCGGCCGAGGGCGAGGGCTTCTCTTCGAAGCAGAAAGAGCGCGTGCGCGAGTCGCTGGCCTCGCTTGGAAAAATGCTGCCGGCCGCGGCCGGGCAGCAGGCTACCCGGGCGCAACTGCAGATGCTGCGAGCCGGATTCCGAAGCCCGGACGCGATGCTGGTGCTGCGAGGCGCCAAGGTCATTTTGCCGCTCTTGTTGATGTCTCTGGTGTTCTTCACCGGCGTTTACAAGTACAGCCCCTTGTTCATCCTGCTGGCCGCGGCAGGTGTGGGGTTCATGCTCCCCGATATGTGGCTGTCCTGGCGAATCTCCGCCCGGCAGGATCGCCTGCGCCTGGCGTTGCCTGACGGATTGGACCTGCTGGTGATCTGCGTGGAAGTCGGCCTGGGAATGGATCAGTCGATCCTGAGAGTCGCGGAAGAATTGCGCATCGTGCATCCCGAGCTGAGCGACGAATTCAAAATTGTGAACCTGGAAATGCGCGTTGGCAAAACCAGGATTGAAGCTTTACGCGAACTGGCCAGGCGCACCGGTTTGGAAGACCTCAAGACGCTGGTGGCCATGTTGATTCAGACGGAGCGTTTTGGCACCAGCATTGCCCAGTCGTTGCGGGTGCACTCGGACGAATTGCGCACCAAGCGCCGCCAGCGCGCGGAGGAATTAAGCGCCAAGACCACCGTGAAAATGGTTGGGCCACTGGTGTTTTTCATTTTTCCGGCTTTGATGGTCGTGCTTCTCGGGCCCGCGGTGATCTCTCTGATACGGCAATTGCTGCCTGCATTGAAGTGACCGCCGCGAAAGACTGTGAAGCAGGGGCCAGAGTAGTGAGTAGGAAAATTCTGAAAGGAAAAGGAGCACAACGATGGACACAGCGATGATTCGAGTAGCAGCGGGGATACTGGCGGTGATTGTGTTCGCGGTCATCATGTTTCGGCGACGCGGAAAGACCACCGAGTAACGCGGATATTCAGAAGGACAATTCAGCTGAGGGACGGCGAGCGGATGAGCAATAAGCACCCGGATGGAACAGTGTATGTGTACAACAAGACCCGAGAGACGTTCGTCGCCACCTCAGCGACCGTCGCGGACAGCTACTTCCTGCGACTGGTCGGCTTGCTTGGAAAGACCAAGCAGTGGGCGCGCTTCGGCTCCGGCCTTTGGATCGTGCCGTCCCGCGGCGTCCACACGGTCGGGATGCTCTTCCCGATTGATCTGATCTTTTTGGGCAAGGAGAAAGAAGTGGTTCACGTGGAGGAATACGTGCGTCCCTTCCGCATCTCCAGAGTTTCTCTGAAAGCAGCCAGCGTGCTCGAACTTCCCCCGCATACGATTTACCGGACCGGCACCAAGGTGGGAGACCAGCTGGAGATCTCGCACTCCCAGATGGCGCCGCCTAACAACGAAACCCGGGCAAACCAGCCCCATGCCTGAGGGCGCCGCGGCCGGCGCTTCCATCGCTCTCAATTGACAGGTTTCAGCGCCAACGGTTGCGAATCGATTCCGCCGAAGTAGTCCGCTGCCCGTTGCTACATTTCATTGACGAACAATTGTCCGCGGCAAACAGCAGCTTTATTTACCAATTTCTGGCCTCCCACGCGCCTTCCAGCTTTGCCAACAATCGGGTTTGTATAGTCAAAGTTGTCGTTAAATTCAAATTTTTCATCACGAATTTCAAAAATTCCAATATCGGCTTCCGCTCCCGGGTGCAATGTGCCGAGCTGGACGCCGAAATTGAAAACCTGCGCGGGATTCAAGGTCACCCGCTCGATCACCTGCTCCAGATTAATCCCTAAGGCCATCATTTTTGACACGACGTTGGGTAGATCACCCGTGCTGTGAGTCGCGGCCGCTACGGTCAGGTCCGAACTGATCGTGTCAGGAAGGAAATCCTGCTGCAGCGCCTGCTCCGCGACATCGAAACTGATCGCATTGCGATCCGCACCCACATCGAAAAGAATTCCGCGCTCCCGGGCTTCCCGCACCCCGGGCAATATCTTGCCGCGGGCATCCAAGATGCCGTTTTGAAAACCATTGAAACAATGCGTAAATACGTCTCCTTTTCGCATTAACTTCATCAGGTCCGCCGAAAGGTTGGCCGGGTTCATGGCATGCACCATCAAAGGAAGACCGGCAGCTTCTGCTGCCTGCACCGCCTTTTTCATAAGCTCCGGTTCGAAGTCCAACGGGTGACTCGAAATCTCCCTGTCCAGGTGAATCTTAATTCCAACGACGTCCGGCCTGTGATCCTTGGCGGCCTTCGCGACCGACTGGGGAAGCACAAAGTCCGGAATGTACATATCGCGGTAATAATTCGGGCATTCATGAATCGTCATTGTTCCCAGTGCTCCGATATTCACCAACGCGCGGATTCGAGTGGTCGAGGTTTTGACGATGTGCTTGATGAACGCACCAACCATTATGAAACCGGTGGAACCCGCATCTACAACCGTGGTCACTCCTCGGCCAAGGCAATAATGATCCGCATTCATTCCGCTTCCCACGCCGTCAAAGCAATGCACATGGAGATCAATGAAGCCCGGAGTAACGATTTTGTCTTTCGCGGAATAAACGACGGCAGCCCGGCTCTCTGCGATTTCCGGGGACAGTTCAAGAATTTTCCCGCTCTTCACCGCGACGTCCATCCGAGCATGCAAACGCTGCCCAGGATCGAGGACCGTGCCCCCTTTGATCAATAAATCGCAGGATTGGCCCGACCCTTGATCTGAAATCTGGTTCGGACTCTGCTGGGAGGCCGCCTGCGATTCGGCCGGAGATAACAGGGTCTCCGAGGCCAGCATTGCTGTTCCGCCAGCGAGCAAGCTTCTGGAAAATTGTCGACGCGTCCACATGAGGGCCACCTTCCATCTGAGCCACGAATGGCGGAAGCATAGTTTAGAAAAACCTTGCCAGCAAGCATCGCCTGGCTACCTGGCCGTTCGTCTCGTGATGATTCCTCCTGATGAGCGCGGTGGTCTCAACGGGTCGATGTAACATATTCACAGCAGTTTCAACGGTAAAAGTCGTTTGCGAGTGTGGATTCAATTAAAACTCTGCGCTGTTCAGGTCCAATTGAGAACAGCCCGATCCGTCGGTTCACTCTGAGATGTGCCGTGAGATCAAAAGCTTGATCGGGAACTGGCCCGGACGGAACATGGTTGATTCCTATCAGCCGGCTCGTGACGTCAGCTGAGGCACAGTATGCACGCGACGAACCCCACAGGCTGAAGCCTGTGCCACTGACCCCTTACCGGAATGCTCGTGATTACTGAGCGATAATTACCTGGGAGGTACTCTTCATCGTAATGGTGGAAAGCTGGTTGGAGATAAACGGAAGACTGAATCCGTAAATATATCACCACGACTTTCACCGGGCAACCGGGGCTGTTGGTATGCGAAGTTGTGGTGCAGCCCGCGGGACTGCCCGTGGCTCCCGGCCAGGAGGTGGTGACGGTAATCGCGCCGGCGCCCGTAGGCTGGCCGTCGGGTAGACGCCCTGCGCGAAAGACTGGACAAAATTGGTAACGTTCGCGGTGCTTGACGCGCTGACCTGGCAATTATTCGTGGATACCCAGGGCGACGCCGTGGGGCACTGAGTGGTATACGTCGACCCGTGCACGCTGGCGTAGCGGGTGGCCTCATGCGCTGCGAACGAAACGTAATGGTAGGCAAACATGGCCCGCGAGAAATCCATGATGCCAAAGATCATGGTGAACAGCACCGTCATGATCAAGCCGAACTCCACGAGGGCGCTGCCTCGTTCCCGCGATCTGTTTTTTTGCTGGCCTGTTATGCTGCGCATAAAACACTCCCATTCTTAGCGATGGTATCTTTGCAACGCTTCGCGCGCGTTTCTTACTGGCCCGCGATCAGCTGCGCCGACGAGCTGAGAGCGATCGAGGCCGGCACCTTGGGCCAGGGAAACAGGGTGGAATAGGTCGCCGACGTGTTTACTGTTACGTAATTAACCAGATGAAATCCGGAGGTGCATGTGGGCGGAGTGCCGCAGTTGTTGTTGGGGCTCGATCCGTTGGAACACATGCATCCGTAATGTGAAATGACGATCAATCCGGTCACGTCCGGGGCGTCATTGGTCGCCGCCGTGGAAATTCCGACCGTGTCTTTCATGTTGGCGGTCGATTCGTAGCCATATTGGGCGCCCGCGCGAGCGGCGCTGGCAACTTCCATGCTCAGATAAAACGCCCGGCCCATGTCGATCACTCCGATGAGCAGGAGCATCAGGAAGGTCAGCATGAACGCCATTTCCACCAGGCTGGATCCTCGCTGCGACGAAGCGGAATTCTTTTGCCGGGCCCGGCGGCCCGCCGTTTGAAAGATCTGTGATCGGATTTTCATAGTTATTCCACCAGTACTCCTGTGTTCTTGATGGGCGAACCCTTGGGGAGCGAGGAATAGTCGTTGCCGAAAGTGAAGGCCACCGTCCAGGTGATGGTCTTGGCGACTAGGATCGAATAGGCCGCAGTCGATCCGAAGTCGAAGCCAAAATTCACGGCGGCGTTGGGGATATAGTAGGCGCCCTGCTGGAATCCGCCGCCATTTGAGATGTTCACGGCAAAGGTCGCGGAATTGATGTTGGCGCGATCCTGGAAATAAAGGATGCCGGAATAGGTTCCGGTGGTAGGAGCAGTGAGTCCCGAACCGGATGTGAACGCGGTGATGATGGAGCCGAAGCAGGTGTTGCAGCTACCCGATCCGCTGCCGGAATTATAGATGGTGACGCCGTTCCCTGTGACTCTCGCGCCAAACGTACCCAACATCTGGAACCCCCCGCCATTGATATAGTACACACCCGGATTGAGGGTCACCGTTCCCCCACCCGCGGGAAAGTTAATGGCGATTCCTCCACAATAAGTTCCGGGATCGAGAGTGGTGGCAGCGGTTATCGTGGTTTTGGTAGGGTGCAAGGAGCAAGTCGGGTCGGTATTGGGGGGCACCGCCAAGCTGCCAAATGGATCGGCTGCGACCGGGATCCCCAAAGTAGCGGCCGGGGTAGTAGACACGCCGCTGACCGTGCCGTGAACGCCGATGAACGGCGCTCTCAAATTCGCGATCGTGCCCTGCATGTTGGAATTATCGATCACGCCACATTGCGAGGTGATGAACGCAAGAGTCAGCGTCATAGCTGGGCTCGTGGGTCCCAGTGCGTATAAGCAATTGGGACTGGTGCCCTTGGCGACGGCCCGCGCGGTCAACGGCATCGTGTCGATGCCCAGGACGGTCATGAAAAACGTGGGCTGTGGCTGCGAGACGAACACTTCCACAAAACTATCGTCACCGGCGTGCGGACCGCTGGAAGGTGGGTGGTTCACTGTGACCGTCGCGGTACCGCCCTGCGAAGAGTCCGCGAATCCATTGGCTTTGGCGGCACCTAGTGCAGCGGTCGTGATGTCCGCGAACAGAATTTCAGCGCCGCCCGCGATGGCGGCTGCGTCGGCGGCGGCAGCGATGCGCCCTTTCTGATAGCGCAGATATCCCATGTCAATGCCAAGTCCCATCATGGCCAGAAGTACGACCAGCGCCAGGACCACGACGATGAGGGCTTGACCCGCTTCGATATTCCGCGTCGTGGTCGCGCGAACTTTGAGCTGGGGAACAGGGTTAATGTGTCTCATCAGTGTCCCTCAAAAGAGACTTCCTAAAGCGTTCGCCGCCCACAAAAAGAGACGCACCAGACGTGGTGCCCCTCGGAAAAAGAGGTGCATCTCGCCGCGCGGAGTCTGTAAGTCCCGTGATAAGAGAGCTACAGATAGAGTGGCCCCGTGAGTGCGGCAAAACACACCAGCATTTAATTTTTGTGGGGACGCCACCTTATACTCTACCCCGCATTTATATGCAACACGTATTCCATACGCGGACGGATCGACTGAATTCGTGGACGCGCCAATTTTCTCGCGGGTTTACCGTACGATTATGAGAGGGCACATCCGCGCTGCAGCGCATCACCCCCGGCTTGGCGGGGATTGGTGCAAATTTCGATGGAGCATTCATGCCTTCTGACAGGATCCTCGCGGCCATGCTGAACCTCGCACCGGTTGCAGAATTCATCATCGCGTCGAGCGCGAAATCGCGAGTCGCTGCGCCGCTGATCGCAGTGTGTGTGCTGATCGCGGTGGCCATACCGATTGCGGCCGCGCGCAGCCGGTTCCATATGCCCGGCTATATCGGGATGGCCATCGTGGCGTTTATTGCCAGCCTCTTATTCGGGGAAATCTCTGGGGCACAGCGAATCAACGGTTCTATGGCCGGCGTCGTTCTATCTATCGGGTGCTTTCTGTCCATTGCGGTTTGCGTGGGCGCTATTCTGGCGCTGGTCGTCTACCGCGATCCTCCCGAACCGCAGGAAACAAAAGAGTGACCCACGAACCGGGTCACACACGCTTGGAAAACGCCGACCATTCCGAGAGGGTCGTCATTGAATGTGCACGGTGGCTCGTCGGGAACCCAGCTGTTCGTTCTATGTAGTTCAAAAGTGAGGACTTTTCTCCGGATGCGCTTGGCATCGGAAGTGCTAACCAGGGTAGCGAGGAAAACCTGCCCAGCCCGCTCATGCACCCGTTTCTTGACAGCAGCTTCTCGGAAAAATTCTCCGATGGATGCTTCGGCGCCACCTCCTGCGCGGATTTTGCGCCCATGAATCGCCCCGCCTATTGGCGCCTGGTTCCATGGATAGCTCTCGCGGGGATCCTCGTTTTTTATTTCGCTTCCATTGTTCGCATGCATCCCACGAATTTATTCGGATTGACGCAGGACGACACGCTTTATTTCAGTTCCGGCCAGGCGCTGGCCTCCGGCCGGGGATACATTCTTCCGAGCGTTCCGGGCCAACCGGCCGCGACGAAGTATCCAATCCTGTATCCGCTGATCCTGTCCTGGGTGTGGCGCTGGAATCCTTCGTTTCCATCGAACCTGGAGGACGCGGTGCGCGTGACCGCTGCGTTCGGAGCAGTCTTTCTGGTTATGGTTTTCGTTTTTCTGCGGCGTTTGAAGGGCCTCAGCGATGGGGAAGCGGTGTTTCTGACTGCTTTTTGCGCCCTGCATCCGTTGTTGATTCTTTACGGAGGGAGCGTGCTCTCCGATCTGCCCTTCGCCGCGCTGGCGTTTGCGGCGATGCTGGTCGCGGACTGGGCCATGCGACGTGACGCCGAGATGGCATGGGCAGTGGGTTGCGCCATGCTGGTCGGGCTTTCGATGTTGACGCGCGTTCTGGGAGTTCCCGTAGCGGTGGGAATTGCCGTTGCCGGAATGACACGGCGAAGCTGGCGGCAACTTTTTATTTTTTGCGGGTGTGTGGCTCCGTTTCTGTTTTTCGTTGCCTGTCGTGCGGCATTTCCGCATTTGCCGCCGGCTCCGGTCACGGGAGCGGCGGCGGAAAGTTTTGGCTGGACGCGCACATGGGCTTACTACACGACGTATCCGGGAGCGTGGAAGCAGGGCGTGCCGGATCTTCACGCGTTCATGGCCATGCTGGGGAGCAATGCGAGTTTTATTTTGCGCGGGCCGTCCGACATTTTTCTCTCGCCTCTGTTAATGCCCAACAATGCATTTGGCCGGGCGCTGGTAGCCATCGTCACGGTGGCCGCAATCGCCGGCATCATTCGTCAGGCGCTCATGCAGGAGTGGAAGCCGATCGCTTTGGTGCTGCCGTTTTATGTTGCCGTGATCCTGCTCTGGAATTTTCAGGACTCCAATAACCGTTACTTCCTCCCGTTTTGGCCGTTGTTTGCCGCCGGCCTGTGGATCGAGGCGAAGCACGCTCTGGAGATGGTGTGGGCGGTTTTGCGCCGGCGGCGAAACGCCGGAGAAACCGCGGCCGGCTATTTCTTCGGCGCTGCGATCGTCGCGTTGCTTATCGCTATGGCGTGGAACTACGTTGGCGGAGCGAGATCCCTTTTGCGCGAGAAAATCAGCGAGCGCGCGGCGTTGCTGGTGAGCAAAAAGGAAGCGTATCAGTGGCTGTCGCGCAACACCCCCTCCGGTACGCGCGTCATCGCCTACGAAGACGTCAGCCTGTATCTGTACACCGGAAGGGAATCGCTGTCGCCAATGGCTGCCGTGATCGCGGAACTCTACGAACCTGCCAGGCTGGACGAATCTCTGGCTCACATGACGGACCTGCCACGAGCCATCGGGGCGCAATTCTGGCTCTTTTCCGATGATGATTTTGCAAATAGCGGCGAGCAAATCGCTCCCAGAGTGATTCCTCGCATGCAAGAACTGGAAAGCGTTCTTCCCGTCGTTTACCGGAGCGCGGATGGCCGGGTGCGGATTCACGAACTGGGCTGCGTTCAGCATTCCGAGGCGGTAACGTGTCAGGCAGCGGACCGCGTATTATTTCCCGTTGGCGACCGAACGGATGCTACGGTGGCGAAATAGCACAATCGTGAGCTCGATGATGCGAACTGCTTTGGATGAACGGTCCATCACAACTGGGAGCGGGATGAAGAATGTCTCCTACCGGTGCGCGTGGCCCGCGGCGGGACTCGCAGTGGTGTTGCTGATTTACGTTTTCGCGGTCGTCCATCTTCATCCACAAAACCTGTTTGGGGTCACGCAGGACGACACGATCTATTTCAGTTCGGCAAAAGCCATCGCGGCCGGACAGGGTTACGTCATGCCCGATCTTCCCGGATCTCCCCCAGCGATGAAGTATCCGGTGTTGTATTCGTGGATTCTTTCCTGGGTCTGGCGCTGGGATCCGAGCTTCCCGGCAAATCTACCGGGCGCGCTGGGGATCACGCTGGCGTTTGGAATCGGTTACGTCGTTCTGGCGTTTGTGTTCCTACGGGAACTGCGCGGACTGAACGATCTGGAAGCGCTGTTTCTCACCATGTTCTGTGCCTTGCATCCGACGTTTCTTTTTTACAGCTCGAGCGTGGTCTCCGACCTGCCATTTTCCGCTCTGGCGCTGGCCGCAATGTACGTCGCCAACCGTGCCATGCGCAGGGAAGCCCATGCGGCGCGGGCGGTTTTTTGCGGAGCGCTCGCGGCACTATCCATGCTCATGCGTGTGATGGGCATCGCGATTGCTGCCGGAATTTTTTGCGCGGCACTGGTTCGTCGCGCCTGGAAGCAGGCGGCCATTCTCGCCGCGTGCATGGCTCCGGTTCTGGCCTGGAGCGTGTGGATTTCGATCGCCGCGGGGCGCGTGCCGAAGCCCAGAGGGTTTGATGCTGCCGGACCGGCCTTTCAGAGATCGTGGCTGTACTACACTTCGTATATCGGTTTTCGGAAGCTCAGCATGGCCAGCGCGCATCTCGTCGTCACGATCGTCGTCAGCCAGGCCACGTATCTGCTCACCGAGTTGCCGGCCTACTTCATCTCGCCGTTGTTCCACCGCAATTTGGGTTTGCTGTTCGTGTGCACGATCGCGGTGTTCTGGATGGTCTTTGCCGGGATGATCCGCCAGGCCCACAACACGGAATGGCAACCGGCGCATTTCGCTCTGCTGTTTACGCTCGGAATAATTTTTGCCTGGAATTATCCCGAAGTGCAACGGTTCCTGATCCCGTTTTTCCCGCTATTGGCCGCATCGCTGTGGCTGGAAGGCAAATGGATCGCCGCGCAATTGTGCGCTGCGTTGCGGACGCGAAAATCAATGTTTGAGAAGGCTTTTGCCGCCGTGATGCTGGTTGTGCTGTGCGCCGGAGGATTGGGAATCGCCTGGAACTTCCTGGCCAACGCCGACCGCGCGGCGCTGCAGCAAACGAGCATGGAGCGCGCCCATCTTCTGGAAGAGAAGCGCGAGGCCTATGAATGGCTGCGTCGAAATGCGCCGCAAGATGCGCGGGCGGCCGCCGGTGAGGATGCCGCGCTCTATTTGTACACCGGGATCCAGGCCATGTCGCACATCGCCTTGCAGCGCGCCGGGGCCTATGACGATGCCTATTTGCAGGATGACCTCAAACACATGACCGATGTCGCCCAGGCCATCGGCGCGCAATACTGGATCGCCTCCTCCGACGACAGCGACAAGCAATGGGTCGCGGCCAAGCCGCTCCTGGCGGCTCGCTACAAGGAAATTGAAGGCGTGCTGCCGGAGCTGTTTCGCAGCAGCGCCGGCCATGTGCGGATTTATAGCCTGGCCTGCGTTCAGCAACCCGATGTCTCCGCTTGTCAAACTGCTGACCGGGTACTTTTCCCCACCGACCATGAGACACGCCTGCGCTGAGAATTTGAATTGATTCTTGCTGTGCCGCTGTTCGGAGTTCCGCGGACGCCGCGGCGGCCCGCGCATCTGCTTTACGATTTCGCGGAATCCCGGGGCGCGGCAAAGGCCGATACGTTCGGTTGCGCGGAGGGAGCAAAATACGGTTGAGCGGTGAACCCGGTAGCACCGCGCATCCAACTCATCAGTGGGTGTTGCAGCCGGCTATTAAAGATGCCGGTCGCGGAATTGTATTTCTCGCTTTGTTGCGCGATGTGCTGCTCGAGGCCGGAAAGGCGCTTCTCAACACGCGCAAAAACATCGGTGGAGCACAAATCCGGATGGGCCCTGGCTGCGGCGATCAAATTCTTCAGAGCCATATCGAAATCCGTGGCTGATTTCAGTTTCTCCTGCTTGCTGTCGGCGATGGCCCAAATGCTTCGTACCTGGGCCACGTTGCGCATGTCGCGCGAATCGCGGGGAATAAATCCGCGGCAGGTCTCCATCAGTTCTCCGGAAGCTTCAAACCTTTCCTGCAGCGCGCTATGCAGCCGGGAAAATGAGAAGTCCAGGTCGCGTTTCATGGCCGTCAGTCCGCGATACAGGAGCCCGACATAGAGAATCAAAAGCAGGCACAGAAGTAACAGAAACGTTAGAACGGCCAGAGCTAGTGCCTGCAGAGTCATAGTGGAAGTCCCCGGATTCGAGCCATGCCGGGGAGAGTTGCCGTCCACGCGGACCGGCCATCTCCGGCGCCAGCAGGAACCGGATCGACCTGGGGACAGGTGCGCGTTTCAATCATGTTTTTGATCCCCGCGGAACAGTTTCCGCTCCAGGGAACGCCTGGGATCGCGTTTCCGCGTGGCGCGAATGATCCAGGACGCGAATGGCACGCGAATTCTTAACCGAAACACCGCAAAAATCAAGATTTCAGAAGCGCCAAATGGAATCTGAATTCTCCGGTCGAAGTCTCGCAATGTCACCGCCCGTGCACGGATGCACCGAAAAATCTCCTTGCTCGCCGCCCTGTCTTCAACCGGATCGGCCGGCCGCGCCGGTTTAGACACGCCGGCACAGAATGGAGAGCGGATTGCACCCTTATTCCTGCAATTGGACTGCTACTCCGGAAGAAATAAATTGCGGGATATTTCTAGAGCGCCATTCTGGTTCCCGGGAACCAGCGCGAGGTGACTATGAGCCGAGGGCCCCGTCTATCAACGATTGAGTATATGTCGCTGTTCTTCCTGGCGTCGTCTTGCGCCTATATTTTCGTTCCTGATTTTCGCGTCTGGGTCCATCAGCATCTGGTGACGTTTCTCGCCATGAGACAGTGACTGCAGCCCCTCGGGGCGCGAGGATCGTGAAAGTTCTCTCACCGAGCTCCGCACCAATCCGGAATGCGCTTGCGCTGCGTTCGTCGCGCCGATCTAATTCGTGTGCCGCCACTCTGTTTTCCGGTCGACTGTAACGCTCCCATCGCGATAAACACTCAAATCAAATTTCGCATCGGACTTGCGCACTACTCGTACTGTTCTGCGGCCCGAAACGCGTCCCGCTCGTAGCGCATTTATCGAGCACAGGTTCACATTCAGAGACACTCGCCTCAACAATTTAGACACCGTTTACATACGGACCAAGCGTGTCACTGCCCGCCCGTGCGCAAGCGCCGCGGCGCGATGAGTTCGCCGCCGAGGGCAAGCCTCTGAGCGCAGGGCGGATAGTCGGGAAGCCCCGAACATTTTTGACATTTATCGCTCTTGGCACGCGCATTGCTCTACTCAGGTTTCCGCCCAGGCTGTCCCCCGGGCGATGCAAGAGCACGTTGGCCCATTTTAATTTCAAGTTTGGAGGCAGTCTCGCGATGAACACAACCGCTGAAGTCAGAACCTCGGCCACGTCGCCATCTGCCTCTGTCGCTCACCCATTGCCGCCTAGCGAGAGGAAAATCATGAAATCCAGCTATGTCCGTCTGCTCTCTCTGTTGACCCTATCGCTCTTGCTGCCGGCCTTCGCCTGGGCGCAAGCGCCGGCAACTGATGATTCCTATTACAAAGTGGGCAATAGCACGAATCACGGGATGGAACCCATCCTGAACGTGCAGGCGCCGTCCGTCAATGCGCTGCTGCGCTTTACGCTGAATGGGTATCCGACAGGTCTGTCGAGCAGCGCCATTCAGAAAGCCACGCTGAAACTTTTCGCAAATTCCAATACCACCAGCGCTGGCACGTTTTATGTCTGCCGGTTGGCGTCGAACCAAAACTGGATTGAAGATACAGTTACCGGACTCAACGCTCCTGGTTGCGACTTGTCCACGACTCCGGTCTCTGTCGCAGTTCCCACGGGCGCAACCCTGCAGTATTTCGTAATCGACGTCACGTCGATCGTTCAATATTGGTTCGCGAACTCCGGATCCAATAACGGAATTGGTTTGTGGTCGATTAATCCGAATCACGGGACATCCGGTACGGTGGTTGTCTCTTTCAATTCCAAGGAAGCTACGGACACCAGCCATGACCCAGAGCTGGACATCGTTTTGACGAGTGGATCGGGAGGCTCTACGGGCGCGACGGGTGCCACCGGTGCAACTGGTTCGACTGGACCGACCGGCGCGACCGGCGCAACTGGCCCCAGCGGCGGACCAAAAGGCCCCACCGGCCCAACTGGCCCGACGGGACCTGCGGGTGCGAAGGGTGCGACTGGCGCGACCGGTATCACGGGAATCGGGGTACAGGGGCCGACGGGTTCAACCGGAGCTGCGGGCGCGGCGGGAGCAAAGGGTGCGACCGGTGCCACCGGCACAAATGGTTCAGCTGGCATCAACGGTCTCAATGGAGCGACAGGGCCGACCGGCGCGACGGGAGCCGCAGGCCAGGGCTTCAATTTCAAAGGTGCTTGGTCGCCGGCTAGTTCCTACAACCAGTACGACGTAGTCACATTTGGTGGCCAGACCTACGAGGTCAGTAATCCTGCGGGCGTCGGCGCCAATCCCACCTTTAACCCGGGCAGTTGGTCTCTGTGGGCGCAGATGGGCGCCCCGGGCGCGACTGGTCCTGCAGGTACCGGCGGATCGGGATCTACCGGTCCGACTGGCCCGACTGGCCCCACCGGAGCAACTGGTGCGAACGGAACTACCGGTGCTGCCGGCGCGACTGGTGCAACGGGCGCGACAGGCGCAGTGGGCGCAGCGGGCGCGACCGGCACGGCAGGGGCGACGGGTGCAACGGGAGCGGCTTCGACTGTTCCCGGACCGATGGGTGCAACAGGTCCGATGGGTCCAGCCGGCCCCACAGGTGCAACCGGAGCGGCTTCCCTCATTCCTGGTCCTGCGGGAACGAACGGAACCAACGGGACGAATGGCGCGACCGGCGACCGGCGCGACCGGGCAAGGATTTAATTTCCGCAATGGTTATATATCTGGTTTGCAATATAATCCCTATGATGTGGTAACCGAGGACGGTTCGAGCTACGTGGCCGTCTTCACCAACCAGAACATCGATCCAGCCACGGATTTCGCCAGCAACGGCGGACATTGGGCACGGCAGGCAGCGGCAGGTGCTGCCGCGGCTCAGGGCGCGACTGGGGCAACCGGACCAGCAGGTGCGATGGGCGCGACTGGTGCCCAGGGTCCGACGGGTAATACCGGAGCTACCGGTGCTACAGGATCGCAGGGCCCACAAGGCTTGACTGGCGCCAATGGCTTCAACGGATTTAACGGCGCGCCGGGAACCCCCGGTGCCAACGGAGCTCCTGGTTCAAATGGAGCCACCGGTGCGAACGGCGCAACCGGTGCGACCGGCGCGACGGGCGCCACCGGCGTGATCTGGAAATTCGGATTTAACCTGGGCACTCCGTACGTCGCAGGCGATGCCGTGTCCTACCAGGGCACCAGCTACATCGCCACGCAAAACAACAGCGGATCGCAATTTCCAAATCTGGATCCGGGCAACTGGTCGATCCTTGCGCAAGTAGGCGCCACGGGTGCGGTCGGAGCGCAAGGTCCACAGGGAGTTTCAGGTCCCACTGGAGCCACCGGCAACACCGGAGCGACCGGACCCGGCGGAGTCTACACGCCAGGCCTCGGAATTTCGATTGTCGGGAACTTCCTCAGCAACACCATCGTGGCTGACGGCACGACCGTTCTGAACACGGGTTCGGCGCAGAATCCGATCTTCTCAGTCGGTCTGATCCCGCAGTCATCGGTAACTGGTCTTAGCACCACATTCGTATCCCTGACCGGTGATCAGACGATCGGTGGGAACAAAACATTCACGGGTAACGTCACATTTGGCCAGGTCTTCGTCAATCAAACCACTGCCGGCGAAGACGCGATGTCAGGCACGCGCTTTTCCGACAGCAGCCCGTCCGGCAACTTCATGCGCTTCCGCAGGAATGATCTCACCGGCGACCTGTGGACGGTCGATGCAACCGGTACCTTGACGACCGGTATCATTCCGTACGCCAACATTACCGGAGTACCGGCGGCGCTTCCTCCGAGCGGCCTGGCTGGCGGCGATTTGATTGGATCCTATCCGAATCCTTCGTTAGCCGCCGTGGGTACGTCGGGAACGTACACGAAGGTCACCACCGATACCAAGGGCCGCGTAACTAGCGGAACTTCTTTGAGCGCCAGCGACATTCCCAACATTGCCGAAGGTCAAGTAACGAATCTAAGCAGCGACCTGGCGACGATCAATAGCACCATCGCCACGAACCTGACAACGGCGGAAGGCTATACAGACGTTTCGGTGGCGGCGGAAGCATCCCTGCGGAGCAATGGTGACGCCGCGACGCTAACCGCAGCGGAAACCTACAGCGCCAATGCCAGCCACATCACCAGCGGAACGGTGGGGCAAGGATTCCTGCCAGGCAACTTGGTCTTCAACGACCAGCCGAACGCCTTCGCGGCAGACAAGAAGCAGACCTTCACAGCCGGGCCGAATTTCGCCGGCATGAACCTGGTGGGCGTTGGCACGAATCCAGCCACGCTAGCCATCGGCGACATTTGGTTGACCACGGGCGACGCACATCCGTTCTTCCGTGACAACTCCAACGCCTCGCAACGTTTTGCTTTCCTCACCGACATAACGAATGGAACGTCGCAGACGGCGAACCAGTTGGCGGCGACGACGCAATGCCTAAGCGGGTATGCGACGGGAATCCAGCCAAACGGGACGGCAGTGTGCGCGACGGACGGGTCGGCACTGATTAACTTGAACGCGGCGAACCTGGTGGGGATCGTACCGGCGGCGAACCTGGCGGGGACGTACACGATCAACATCAACGGGACGGCGACAACGATCACGGGGAACATCGCAGACACGCAGGTGACGGGTTTGACGGCGGACCTGACGGGAGCGACAGCGGCGGCGGAAGCGGCCGATGCCTCGGCGTTGAGTTCGGCGGTAAGCACGATCGACACGAGTCTGGCAGGGAAGGCCAATCTGGCGGGCGGGAACGCGTTCACGGGTGACCAGACGGTAGCCGGGAACACGACGTTGACGGGGAACCTAAGCGTAACGGGCGGGAAGTCGACGCTGTCGGTGGCGGCCAACGGATATGCGTCGTTGAACGTGCCGGCGACGGCGGTGGCGAATGCGCCGAGCGCGGCAGTGGTGGGCGACCTGTGGTTGCTGAGCACGGGAGACAAGCACCTGCAGTTCATCGATCCGAGCAACACGGCGCAGCAGATCGCGTACTTGACGGACATCACGAATGGGACGGCGCAGACGGCGAACCAGTTGACGGCGACGACGCAATGCCTGAGCGGATATGCGACGGGAATCCAGCCGAACGGGACGGCCGTGTGCGCGACGGACGGGTCGGCGCTGATTAACTTGAACGCGGCGAACCTGGTGGGGATCGTGCCGGCGGTGAACCTGAGCGGGCTGTACACGATCGACATCAACGGGACGGCGACAACGATCACGGGGAACATCGCAGACACGCAGGTGACGGGTTTGACGGCGGACCTGACGGGAGCGACAGCGGCGGCGGAAGCGGCCGATGCCTCGGCGTTGAGTTCGGCGGTAAGCACGATCGACACGAGTCTGGCAGGGAAGGCCAATCTGGCGGGCGGGAACGCGTTCACGGGTGACCAGACGGTAGCCGGGAACACGACGTTGACGGGGAACCTAAGCGTAACGGGCGGGAAGTCGACGCTGTCGGTGGCGGCCAACGGATATGCCTCGTTGAACGTGCCGGCGACGGCGGTGGCGAATGCGCCGAGTGTGACAGTGGTGGGCGACCTGTGGTTGCTGAGCACGGGAGACAAGCACCTGCAGTTCATCGATCCGAGCAACACGGCGCAGCAGATCGCGTACTTGACGGACATCACGAATGGGACGGCGCAGACGGCGAACCAGTTGACGGCGACAACGCAATGCCTGAGCGGGTATGCGACGGGAATCCAGCCGAACGGGACGGCCGTGTGCGCGACGGACGGGTCGGCACTGATTAACTTGAACGCGGCGAACCTGGTGGGGATCGTACCGGCAGTGAACCTGAGCGGGCTGTACACGATCGACATCAACGGGACGGCGACAACGATCACGGGGAACATCGCAGACACGCAGGTGACGGGTTTGACGGCGGACCTGACGGGAGCGACGTCGGCGGCGGAAGCAGCCGATGCCACGGCACTGAGCGGAGCAGTAACCACCCTGAACACGACGATCACGAACGGGCTGGCGCTGAAGGCCAATCTGGCGGGCGGGAACGCGTTCACGGGAGATCAAACGGTTGCCGGGAACACATCGTTGACGGGGAACCTGAGCGTGACGGGCGGGAAGTCGACGCTGTCGGTGGCGGCCAACGGATATGCCTCGTTGAACGTGCCGGCGACGGCGGTGGCGAATGCGCCGAGCGCGGCAGTGGTGGGCGACCTGTGGTTGCTGAGCACGGGAGACAAGCACCTGCAGTTCATCGATCCGAGCAACACGGCGCAGCAGATCGCGTACTTGACGGACATCACGAATGGACGGCGCAGACGGCGAACCAGTTGACGGCGACGACGCAATGCCTAGCGGATATGCGACGGGAATCCAGCCGAACAGGACGGCCGTGTGCGCGACGGACGGGTCGGCACTGATTAACTTGAACGCGGCGAACCTGGTGGGGATCGTGCCGGCGGTGAACCTGAGCGGGCTGTACGCGATCGACATCAACGGGACGGCGACAACGATCACGGGGAACATCGCAGACACGCAGGTGACGGGTTTGACGGCAGACCTGACGGGAGCGACAGCGGCGGCGGAAGCAGCCGATGCCACGGCACTGAGCGGAGCAGTAACCACCCTGAACACGACGATCACGAACGGGTTGGCGCTGAAGGCCAACTTGGCGGGCGGGAACGCGTTCACGGGTGACCAGACGGTAGCCGGGAACACGACGTTGACGGGGAACCTAAGCGTAACGGGCGGGAAGTCGACGCTGTCGGTGGCGGCCAACGGATATGCGTCGTTGAACGTGCCGGCGACGGCGGTGGCGAATGCGCCGAGCGCGGCAGTGGTGGGCGACCTGTGGTTGCTGAGCACGGGAGACAAGCACCTGCAGTTCATCGATCCGAGCAACACGGCGCAGCAGATCGCGTACTTGACGGACATCACGAATGGAACGGCGCAGACGGCGAACCAGTTGACGGCGACAACGCAATGCCTGAGCGGGTATGCGACGGGAATCCAGCCGAACGGGACAGCCGTGTGCGCGACGGACGGGTCGGCACTGATTAACTTGAACGCGGCGAACCTGGTGGGGATCGTGCCGGCAGTGAACCTGAGCGGGCTGTACACGATCGACATCAACGGGACGGCGACAACGATCACGGGGAACATCGCAGACACGCAGGTGACGGGTTTGACGGAGACCTGACGGGAGCGACAGCGGCGGCGGAAGCAGCCGATGCCACGGCACTGAGCGGAGCAGTAACCACCCTGAACACGACGATCACGAACGGGTTGGCGCTGAAGGCCAACTTGGCGGGCGGGAACGCGTTCACGGGTGACCAGACGGTAGCCGGGAACACGACGTTGACGGGGAACCTAAGCGTAACGGGCGGGAAGTCGACGCTGTCGGTGGCGGCCAACGGATATGCGTCGTTGAACGTGCCGGCGACGGCGGTGGCGAATGCGCCGAGCGCGGCAGTGGTGGGCGACCTGTGGTTGCTGAGCACGGGAGACAAGCACCTGCAGTTCATCGATCCGAGCAACACGGCGCAGCAGATCGCGTACTTGACGGACATCACGAATGGGACGGCGCAGACGGCGAACCAGTTGACGGCGACGACGCAATGCCTGAGCGGATATGCGACGGGAATCCAGCCGAACGGGACGGCCGTGTGCGCGACGGACGGGTCGGCACTGATTAACTTGAACGCGGCGAACCTGGTGGGGATCGTGCCGGCAGTGAACCTGAGCGGGCTGTACACGATCGACATCAACGGGACGGCGACAACGATCACGGGGAACATCGCAGACACGCAGGTGACGGGTTTGACGGCGGAACTGACGGAGCGACAGCGGCGGCGGAAGCCGCCGATGCTACGGTACTGAGCGGAGCAGTAACCACCCTGAACACGACGATCACGAACGGGCTGGCGCTGAAGGCCAATCTGGCGGGCGGGAACCTGTTCACGGGTGATCAGTCAATCACCGGGAACCTGTCTGCTACTGGACCGGTCACTCTCGGCGCCCTGGGTAACGGCAACCCATCTTCTGGCCAACTCGGATCTGTGGCTATGGATGGCGATCAGAGCGGCAGCGTCACCGTTGCCGCGCAGAGCATCGCGGAAGCCTCACGTTGCGACTGCCAAACGGAGTACCTGCGGCCAACCAGGTCCTGACGGCCCATGGGCGTTAACGGCAACACAGTTACCCTCGGCTTCACCACGCCGGCTGCTAATGGCGTTACGAGCATTACTGCCGGGACCGGGGTCACCGGAGGCACGATTACTTCCACCGGCACGATTGGGATCGACACGACGATCGTTCCGCAATTGGGCACCTCGAACACTTTCAGCGGCAGCATCGCGGCCAGCAGCTTCTCCGGCGACGGTTGGGCTCCTCACCAAAAACCTATGGGGGCGGTGAACATTACCGCTGGCGGCACGGCGGCAATCAACATCTCGGGGTTCCGCGACCAGCATATCCGGCGTCGTGGGCGTGGCCAACGGCGGGACGGGCGTCAACGCAACGGCGACCGCGGCGAACCAAGTATTCCGGGCCTCGCCGAAGGATCTGGACCAGCGAGCTTCCGTGCGCTGGCTTCCGCGGACCTGCCGATCAGTCCACGACCCGCACGGTCTGCTACATGGCCGGAGCGGACAACAGGAGCTCGGTCCTGAACCAGCAGCCGCCGGCGACAGCCAGACCAGCTACTTCGTCAACATGATGGGCGACCGTCACGATGACGGGACCAAATCCATGGTGCCAGACCAACCTCGGACGGCCACGATTCAGCTGGCCGATGCCAACGGCCTGCAACCGATGGGTACGGCCTCGACTGCTCCACGGCCGACATCAACGGCAGCAGCCTCGACGCTGATCGCCAACGGCGATGCGCTGAACTTCTCCCTGAGCGCCATCACCGGCTCGCCGACGCGCATGACGGTTTGCTTCTCGGCGAAGGTGAACTAATGCGACGCCCGACTCCAGCAGTCATCGCAACCGGGGGGTTGCACGCGGTTGCCGCTCCAGCAATATCAGGAGCGGCACAGCGTCCGGGCAAAGCACTCTCCAGGAGAGTGACTGCGCTGCTAACCTCGAAGGAAAGGCTGGTCGGGTGTGCGGCCCAGGCTTACTTCCGGGCTGCGTTCAGCGCCTCGCTCAAAACGAATGGAAGCGGTTGGTTCAGCAAGGATTCAGCGGCATCCCTGAGGGCAAGCACGGCGGCAGCTCGAATCAGACTTCCGCAGCGGACAGGAAAGCGATGAAGCAGCGTAAATGGATTTGCGCATATCGTGTAGCGTGTTTCCTTCTGGCCGCTCTGGTGCTGGGGGGCGGCGCGGACTGGCTGGGGGCCGACCTCATTTCCTCGGCTCACGCGCAAGGCACTGCGACGCTGACCAGCGATCAGCCAAACTACGCTCCGGGGCAGACGGTAACGCTTTTCGGCTCTGGGTTCCAACCCGATGAGAACGTCACGATCGTTATCAGCGTTGACCCTGCAACCCATGGACCTTACACCACGAGCTCGGTTGCCGATGCGAACGGAAACTTCACCAACGCCACGTATATCGACCAAGAGACCGATCTGGGAGTAACGTTCACGGCTACCGCTACCGGCGATCAAGGCTCTTTCGCGGAGACCACGTTCACGGACAGTGACACACTGAGCGCCGCTATTTCTCCGACTGGTGGCGGAACGGTTAAGAGTAGTACGGGCGGCATCAATTGTCCGGGCACCTGCACCTCAACCAGTCTCAGCAGCGGCACCAACGTTTCAATGACGGCCACGCCAGCCGCCGGATTCGTTTTTAATCATTGGACCGTATCCGGTACCGGAGGGAACACAGGTACAACATGCCTTAATAACGCGACTACCAACCCGTGCAGTTTCATTGTTCCGGGCGGCGGCGGTGGAAACGCTACAACGTTTACCGCCAACTTCACGTCCACCGCGCCAACTACCGTCAAGGCGTTCAACGCTGCCAGCATTCCCATAAACGGCACGTCAACAATGACGATTGCCATCGCCAATCCTAATGCCGCGACCATGACGGGAGTAGCTGTTAGCGACACCTTTCCGGGCGTCACGGGGGCATTAGTGGTAGCGAATCCGACCGGGGCCAGCTTGAGCGCCGGATGTACCGCGGGGACCTTCGCGCCGGTCGCGGGCGCCAGCTCCATCAGTTTTTCGGGCGGCTCCATCGCCGGGTCCGGCACTTGCACCCTGACGGTGAACGTCACGTCCGCGACTGCGGGCACGTACGCGAATACAACTTCCACGGTTACCACTGCCAGCGATGGCACGGGTACTGCGGGCGCAGCCACCCTGACGGTCTTGGCTCCTCCAACCGTCACCAAGTCGTTTGCGCCCACAACGGTTGTAATCGGCGCCACTTCGGTGATGACGATTACCATCACGAACCCCAATGCCAGCGGCAGCCTCACCGGGGTGACCGCCGCATTCTCCAG
>CAVOIX010000067.1:0-16488 GCA_963695945.1 uncultured Acidobacteriota bacterium
GCTTCCAAGAAAACCCGACCACAGCGTCAACTGTGATCGGGCTAGTGATGAAAGTGCGACGCAGTCGCTTGCTAACCGGTGGGCTCCTCTTCTGCTACCGACTCGTCGTCCAGGATCGTGCTCAGCTCGGCGATCTCCGCCCGCAGCCGGTCCTGTTCGGACTCCAGTTCGATCTTGTCGAACTTGGTCAACCGGCGCAGCGGCGTGTCCAGGATGTAGGTGGCCTGGATCTCGGAGAGCTTGAACCGCGACATCAGGCCGTCCTTGGCCTCCTGCGCGTTCTCGCTGGTACGGATCAGCCGGATCACCTTGTCGATGTCGAGCAGGGCGATCAGTCGATCTCCACCGCCGAAGCCTGCAGCTGTGACTCCACGGCGGCGGCCACGGCCCGCGCCGCCTCCGCCCCGGTTGCACCAGGCGCCCAGGTAGACGCGCTCGCGGCAGGGATGGGGTGCAGCCGGAACGTGGCCTCGGCGATCAGGCCGAGCGTCCCTACGAACGACCCGGCGAACAGCTTCCCGATGTCATAGCCGGCCACGTGTTGACGACCTTGCCGCCAGGGCCACCCGGCCGTCCGCGCGGATCACGGTGATGCCGATCAGCAGGTCGCGGGGCGTGCCGTAGCGCAGCCGCCGCGGCCCGGCCATCCCGGTCGCCAGCACCCCGCCGACCGTGCCGGCGCCCGCCGGCAGAGCCTTCTGGGAGAATATGTCTCAGTGAAGGTTTCGAGCGCCAGTCCGAACTGCCTTGTCGGGGAGCACGTGACCTGATTTTTTGCGGACTACGAATCGCTGCGCGCGGCGGATATTTTGGTGGCGTGTTGCCTTTGCGGCCAACACTCTAGGTCCGGGGAGGAATCGATGGAAGTCGAGATGAAGATCCGCGGACTGATGATGGACCCCGTCACCAACATGCCCATTGTAGTGCTCAAGGATGCACAGGGCACCGCGGTCCTGCCGATCTGGGTGGGCATCTATGAAGCCAACGCCATCGCCCTGGAAATCGAAAAAGTGCAGACGCCGCGCCCCATGACGCATGATTTGCTGCGTAACGTTTTCCTGGGGCTCGATGTGCGCGTGCAGAAAGTGGTGGTCAACGATCTGAAGGACGACACGTTTTACGCGCTGATCTGGGTGGAGCGCAACGGCGATATTTTCTACAATCGATTCCCGGCCGAGCGACGCTCTGGCCCTCGCGCTGCGGGTCGATTGCCCCATTTTTGTGGAAGATGAAGTTCTGAAGAGCTCCAAAATTTCCAGCGCTATCTCCGAAAAATCCACCAGCGAAGAACTCCGCAAATGGCTGGAAGGCCTTTCTGACGAAGACCTCGGCCGCTACAAGATGTAGGTTTTTGTAGGACCGTCTTGCGCCTGCCTGCTTTTGACTTCTGCTGAATCGACCGAAACCCAAACCAGACAGGCGAAAGCCGATCCTACGGGCGCCGGCGTGGAACTCCGCGAAGACGCGCTGCCACCAGTTCAATATTTTTGAGATTTGCTTACCTCGTGGCGCATGTAGAGCAAATTGCGGCCGCCACGATCGAGGGAATGGACAACGTCAGCAGTCCGCGCTGGTAGTTTCCCGTCAAATCTTTCGCCACCCCCATCCAGTACGGTCCGACGAATCCGCCGATAATCGCGATGGTATTGGCCGTGGCAATTCCAGCTGCGGCGGACTTGCCGGTCAAGAACGTGGAGGGAATTGCCCAGGATGGTCCGGCAGTGGCGTTGAACCCAACGAAAATCGTCGCATAAGCTGGAAGAGCCAGCAGCGGATGGATGGAAATTCCGGCCACCACAAAGGCAGCGGCAATCAGGAGACAGGGCACTACGAGGTGGAGATAGCGCTCATTGACTCGATCGGAGTGCTGCCCGTTCAGCACCAGGGCCAGGGCTCCCAGGATTCCCAGAGCCGCAATCACGAATCCGACGTTTGCGTTGCTAAAACCGGTGATTTGTTGAATGAGGATGGGCGCCGAAAACGAAAACGCATAAAAGCCGATGTAAATGCATAGCAGATACAAACCGAGCTGAAGTACGCGAGGATTTAGAATTGCGCGTAGCGCGCCTCCCGCATGTTCGCCGCCCACGGCGGCGTTATCGGTGCGCAGTTGGTTCTGCAACCAGTCGCGGTCGCTGGCCGTGAGCCACCTGGCTTGCGCGGGCGTGTTCGGCAAAAAGAAAAAGAAGATCGCGCTCAAAAGTACGGCTGGCACACCTTCCACCAAAAAAAGCCATTGCCATCCCGCCAGGCCGGCCTGCCCCTGCAAATTCAAAAGGGCGCCCGCCAAGCCCCCCATGAAGACCGAACTGAGTGGCAGGGCAATGTAGAAGCGGCTGATGGTGCGGGCGCGCACGTTGGCCGGGAACCACTGGCTCAGATAAAAAACGATGCCCGGAAAAAATCCCGCCTCGGCCATCCCCAGCAAAAAACGCACCACGTAAAACTGCAGCGGCGTCTTCACGAAAATCATTCCCATGGCCAGCAAGCCCCACGTGAGCATGATGCGCGCGATCCAGCGGCTGGCACCGAATCGCACCAGCAGTAAATTGGAAGGAATCTCGCAGGCGGCGTAACTCAAAAAGAAAAGACCCGCGCCGAAACCATAGATGGAAGCGCTGAAGTGCAGATCGCGATTCATCTGTAGAGCGGCGAAACTAATGTTCACGCGATCGGTGTACGCGACCCCGTAGGCAATGCAGATCAGCGGGATGAGCCGCCAGCTGGCCTTGTGCAGCGCGGAATCTCCCACGGCCGCAGCATCCTTGGAAAGAGCCTCGCCGCGATTTCCCGGTGCGGGCGAAGGCCCTGGCTCGACAACACTCATGGGCGCCTTTCGATTCGAGTAGCACAGCCACTCTTGGCTGTGTGGTTTCGTACCCTGCACGCACGACTTCTCGCGTTGCTACCATCGCAAACCCCGCACAGCCAGGAGTGGCTGTGCTGCTAAAGGCGCAGATGTCCAGCTGCCCGATACAGCATGACCGGCTCATTTTTCCAGACCACGTTTCGCTCAAAGCGGAAATAACATTTCATTGCGACGCGTCTCGATTTAGCGTTGCTCTCGGCGATCAGCGCAACCACATCCTTCAAGTTAAGACGATCGGCACTATACGTTAAAATCGCCTTGGCCATTTCGCTGGCCAGTCCCATGTTCCAGTATTTCGATGAAAGTGCGTAACCCAGCTCGACTTCACTGCCTCCGTCGACTTCGACGCGCCGGATTCCTCCCCGCCCGACAAACTGCCCGGTGCAATGGTCGCGGAAAACCCAAATCCCAAAACTGTTTCGAGTCCAGTGCTCCAGGTTGTCGCGGAACCACCGATCGCTTTCTTCTTCGGAACGAATTCCTCCCAGCGTCGCCATAACTTCGCGGTCCTGATGCATGACTCTGATATCGCTGCTGTCCGGCTCGCATAATGGAAAAGCAATGAGGCGCTCGGTCTTGATCGACGTAAGACGGTGGTTATCGTATTGTGAGCCGAAAGATGCGGTCCTAAGATTTGTCGTAACGTCCGAGAGGGAATTAAAAACGCCGCTCGCCAACCGCTCCACTTCTGGCGATGGCTTTACCAAATCGGGGACAAGGTAGACCGGCATGCCGGCCCTGGCGGCGGCCATCACGCCTGCTTCGGAATCTTCGAGCACTAGACATCGCGACGGCTCAATCGCGAACCGCTGGGCGGCCAGCAGAAACAAGTCCGGCTGAGGCTTTCCGTTTGGAACCTCATCGCCGGTCGCCACCACGTCGAATCGCTGCAGCAATCCCATCCTTGCCAGCAAGGGCAGCGCAATCTGCCGCTCGGTGGAAGTGGCCACGGCTTTGGGCAAGCTTCGCGACTCGACGTAGGACAGCAATTCGTCGAGGCCGGGCTTTTTTTCGATGGGACCGGAGGTGAACATTTTCAACTCATGTTCTCGAGATAAAGTGTGGAATTGTTCCATCGGAAATTCCGGACCGAAGGTCTGCGCGAGAATCTGCTCGGCAACTTTCCTGCCGCGGCCAACCAGCCCCCGGTAAATCTCGTCGGTCAAGTTGTAACCGCAGTCGGCCGCCGCCTGTTTCCACACGATCCGGTAGAGCGGCTCGGTGTCCAGCATCAGCCCGTCCATGTCAAAAATGATCGCCTGAGTTTCCATATAAAAGATTTAAGGTATCCTAATTCCTTCGTGATTTTTGCGAAGAGTGAGTCCCGCGCAACGCACGTGATTATTTTGCCGCGACGTACACAAAGCGCGCCAGCCGGTTTTCGGCGGTGAGTGTGTGAACGCAACCGAGGAATCGCTGCAGGCCCTCGAAATTGGTTTCGCCTTCGATCTTGATGAGCGCTGATCCGCGACCCGCGCGCGCATCATGCCAGCGTTGCGAGATGGCAGCGGCCTGCGGCGTCGTATCCTTCGTTTCCAGCAACGTCAGGCCGGCCTCTCCGATGAGCCGCTCGTTCTCACCACGCGGCAGGAAAATGTAGTAGCCGATCGAACTGCGCGCGGCGAGTTCTTCGTTGGTCACCGGTCCGTTCACCACCAGCGCGTCGCTGAAAAGCAGACGCCCGCCGATTTTCAGCACGCGGCGGCACTCGCGCAGTAAACCCAGGCGGTTGGGAATGTGGCAAAAAGCATCGTTGGAGTATGCCGCATCGAACGATTCGTCGGAGAAAGGAAGCCGCGCGCCGGCGTCGAGTGCTAAAAAATGAGCGCGATGGGCAAGCTGCCGCGTGCGGGCCAACTGTTCGGCTGCGCGAACGCCGTTCGCGTTGAGGTCAATTCCGGTAACACCGCAATCGATGTTCGCGGCGAGATGTAACGCGCAACCGCCGGCACCACATCCGATTTCCAGCACGTGGCTCGCCGCTGTGACTCGCAAAAAGCTGGCGATCGCGGTGAACTCGTCGAGGCTCGTCCAACTGGTCTGGCCGAGATCCTGCCCGTAAGTCTCGCGACGGACATCGGCATACACGTCGATCGCGGCGTTCCCGTACGCGGTGTTGTAGAGATCGACTTTCTCAGACATTAAGGTCGATTACGTCCCTAGCCTGGAAACTCAATCGGCCACCAGCCTCAAAAGTCGAGAGAATTCGCCCATCGTTCATTAAACGAGTTGCGCAATGTCGTCCGGATGTCTTTCCCGAACGGATCCTGCAAAATCACGACGAACGACTCCTTCATGCCGATATCCTTAATGCCGTGACCGACGAACCAGACTTCGGCGTCGAAAAGTAGATAGCGGTCGTGGAGCTCATGCGGGGAAGCATATGCTTTGAATTCCGAATTCGGAAACTCCTTCTTAAATCTCGTGACTTCTCGTCGGAGAAGCCCGGAGTTTCGCGTCGGACGCGACGTTAAGAACTGAATCCGACGGTTCTTTACACCTCCGCCCGTCGCTTCCTGATCTGTTGCCGTTGAGAAGATGATTCCACTACATGCCTAGGCGCATCGTTCGCGGCGAACGGGTGTTTCCGGATGTATTCGTAAACGCCTCGCTTTCCCCGTCGCGTAAGGCACGGGGCTCGCTTGAGTGCCATTCCGAGCTCTGCGCCAGAGAAGTGGTTGCCTCTTTCGGCCAGTTTCTCTTCAATTCCCAATTTCTTCTTCCAAGCGCGAAAAAAGGTCTCGGCCCAGAGAACTCTCAGTGCCTCCGTTGCGGTTCTTGCGACGTGGCCTCTTATTCTCATTTCGGAACCTCCAGTCATCGGAGTTGGTGCTAGCGTTGCTTGAAGATGTTTTCCCATCCGGGACGCAGCTCAAATACGCCCGGTTTGGGGGAGTTCACCCAGCCCGTCTCCCTTGCGCGAGTGTCGTACGCCCCGTTGTATTTCCCACCCATTATCGGCTTCATTTTTCCCCACTGCCGGACGACATCACCACGAGCAACGGGGCTTTGGACCGTTCCCTTGGCCAGGTGGGCGACGAGAAGGATCAGTCTCTCAGGCCCAGAGAGGCCCGCAGAATGCTTCTTCATAAAAGGGCGTACCCCTAAATCGAAATCAGCTGATACGGATTTGTCCGGAAGCGGTGTGGGCTCATGCAGTGGGGTGGAGGGTCCGGACCTGCTGCGTTTCAATTGCTCACGAAGTTCAAATTCGCCCTCCATAACCGTTCCGTTGTCCAATACAAGAGAAATGGCCGCTCGCATATGTCCTCCTCACGCATTCGTGTATTTGAAGCTTTTCTTCTTGCCGCTTGCAACTCGCTGCCGCCGTAGATCGCGATCGCGAACCAGCTTCTGCATGGCTCCGCTAAGGGTCGTCAGCGGATAGTGAAATCCGCGTGATGCTAGTTCCTCCCGAATATTTGATAGTGATCGTTGAGTCCCGAAAAAACCGTCGTCCCGCAAGACCAGCACCCTCCCGCTCAAGGTGGATGGGTGCCGGGCGGACCCCGGTATCTGTGGCCGCCTGCGCGTGGGGCGCCTCGCTCCACCTGATACAGTCGGTTCGTCACGATCAATGGCTGCCAGGAGCTTCGCGAATATCTGCTCGAACGCTTTAACTTTCAAAGATGGGTCGGCCATTCCTTCGACGGATTTCTCTGCCGTCTTACGCGCCTCAATGATCGCCTTGGGGTCCATGGGTTTAATCTCCTAAGAAATCTACCGATCCAATAGTAACACAACTACAATACCACATACAGGAAAAGTATTTAACTCGTTCCCACGAGACGTTCCGGTTTGGTCACAAATTGCGATTTGTCAATCATTCAACGGATAGCGGAGACCACGCCGCGTGGCTGGGCATCGACTGGCGCCATCGCTCGACCCCGGGAGTCATGTGTGTGGTGTATACGCACGAGAATGTGCCGCCCTTTCCGAAGCGACACCAGTCGCCGCCTGGACGAAGCAGAACTTGTGACGTTGGCCCGACTCCTTCGCGGTTCTGACTTTGGGCCGCCGTAATGTGATGATTATAATACATATATTAAAGTTCTGATGGACACGCAGCGTAGCAATAACGTTTTCCCTCAGGGCGTTCCGACGTTCGAGCGCAGATCGATGATTGCTTCATCGTTGGCGAACTTAAAGCTATACCGCACTGAACATCTACAAAAAACAATACTAAATTGCTGTAAATTATTGTTCTATTTTCGATGGCAGCTGTTTTACTGCATATTTAATGGGAAAACGCGTTGCCATGGCGTGGCTGGGCATCGACTGGCGCCATCGCTCGACCCCGGGAGTCATGTGTGTGGTGTATACGCACGAGAATGTGCCGCCCTTTCCGAAGCGACACCAGTCGCCGCCTGGACGAAGCAGAACTTGTGACGTTGGCCCGACTCCTTCGCGGTTCTGACTTTGGGCCGCCGTAATGTGATGATTATAATACATATATTAAAGTTCTGATGGACACGCAGCGTAGCAATAACGTTTTCCCTCAGGGCGTTCCGACGTTCGAGCGCAGATCGATGATTGCTTCATCGTTGGCGAACTTAAAGCTATACCGCACTGAACATCTACAAAAAACAATACTAAATTGCTGTAAATTATTGTTCTATTTTCGATGGCAGCTGTTTTACTGCATATTTAATGGGAAAACGCGTTGCCATGGCGTGGCTGGGCATCGACTGGCGCCATCGCTCGACCCCGGGAGTCATGTGTGTGGTGTATACGCACGAGAATGTGCCGCCCTTTCCGAAGCGACACCAGTCGCCGCCTGGACGAAGCAGAACTTGTGACGTTGGCCCGACTCCCTCGCGGTTCTGACTTTGGGCATTAGAGCCGACTCCGCCTCAGCAAAACCTCGCCACCGCGAGTTAGGTCACCCGGCGACGTTCGACCCGGCCAAAACCGCTTTTTCGCTTGCACTCCCCGCATTGGGCGAGTAGATTTGGGCGTACGCCGAAATCTGGGGGCAATCCCGCAAATTATTTTGGCCTTGCAGGGAAGTGGCCGCCCAGGGAGGTTTTTATGCCCCGACTCCGCCGGGGCGGATTATGACCGCCATCCTGACCATTGCCAATCAGAAGGGCGGCGTGGGGAAGACCACCACTGCCATCAACCTCGCTGCCGCACTGGCGCTTCGCCAAAAGAGAACGCTGCTCATTGATCTCGATCCGCAGGGCAATTCGACGATTACATTTTTTGATCTGGCTGACGTGAACACGTCGATGTTTGACGTGCTGGGCGACAATCGCGCGCAGATGGCCAGCGTGATCAAGCCAACCAAGGCTCCCATGTTGTCCGTGGCGCCTTCCCGTTTGGCGCTGGCGAAACTGGAGCAGCAGCTCTCCGGTCAATTTGACGCGCCGTTTAAGTTGAAAGACGCGCTGGCGCCGGTGCTGAAAGACTACGACTACATCATTATTGATACGCCCCCTGCGCTGGGCATTCTCACGGTGAACGCGATGGTGGCCTCCACGCACCTGCTGGTGCCGATCCAGGCCGCCTACTTCGCGATCGAAGGGACCGACGACCTGCTCGAAACGTACGAGCGGATACGCGCGCGGCCCAATCCAGAACTCAAGGTGCTCGGCGTGCTCATCACGCTGTTTGACAAGCGCACCAACATCTCCCGCGACACGCACGAACAGATCCGCTCGGTGTTCGGCGCCGTGATGTTCAAGACGCGCATTGGAAAGAATGTGCGCCTGGAGGAGAGCCCAGCCTATAAAGAAACGATCATGACCTTCGCGCCCAAATCACCCGGCGCGAGGGATTACGGCAAGCTCGCCCTGGAGGTTATCCAACGTGTCGAAGAGAATGGGATTGCCCGTCACGCTGAAGATGCGGCATGACGCGCACTACGTAGAACAACTCGCCAGCTATAGCGGGGCGGCTATCGGCCGCATGGTTCCGCTCGACAAAATCAGGCCCAACCCCGATCAGCCCAGAAAATTTCTGGGCGACTTGCGCGAACTCGCGGAATCCATCCAGGAAAAGGGCGTGCTGGAACCATTGCTGGTGCGCTTCATGCCGCGCGATGACTGCTATCACATTATTTCCGGCGAGCGCCGCTACCACGCTTCGCGCGCCGCGGGACTGCTGGAGGTTCCGTGCATCGAAAAAATCGCCGATGACGCCGAAACTCTGGAGCTGGCGCTCATCGAAAATTTGCAGCGCAAGGACCTGACGCCTTTTGAAGAGGCGGACGGGCTGCAGCGCCTCGCCGAGCAGTTTGAATACACGCATGAAGATATCGCCAAGAAAATAGCCAAGGCGCGTTCTTCCGTGACGGAAACGATGTCACTGCGCGTAATTCCCGAAGAATTGCGCAAACTGTGCGTGGACGCTGGCATCGTATCGAAGTCGCTGCTGTTGCAGGTTGCGCGCCAGCCCAACGAACGCAAAATGCTGGAGGCCATCCATCGTATCGCGCAGGCCGGCCTGACCCGCGACGAAGCGCGCCGCGAACGCCAGGAAGAACAAAATGCCGGTCCGCGCCCGCAGCCATTCATCTTCAATTTTCGTCCGGAGAACGAAGCCTTTCGTTTGCGCATCCAGTTCCGCAAGAGCAACGTCACACGTTCGGAACTGATCGATTCGCTGCGCAACCTCATCGAGATGCTGGAGCAGGATGGACAATCCTCCGGCGATGGCAAGGCCAATCCGGCGATTGCCTGAAGCCGGGCCTTCCTGAAGGCGTCCACAGCCTTTACAGAATTGCATTTCAGGAACTTAACGAGTCCGCTGCTGCACCACTTTAGGGTGGGGCAGTGCACTCATCGGCTTTGTGTGTTCAGGCATGGTTCCTTATGAATGAGTTCTCCGCGCAGCAGGTCAGCATTCTCGAGCGCCTGGTCAATAAACAATTCACACTGGTCGCGTTTCCCTTGTACGCAAATGCGGTCGGCGTACGCAAGGGAGATTGTGCTGCGTTGCTTGACCCCGTGGCGAACGCCGGATTTTGTGTGTTCGGAGAGCCTTGCGTTTTGCTGGAAGGAAATTTGACTGTTCGGATCAGGGAAAAAGGGAAGACCTGGTTCGTATGGAAAAAGCAGCGGATGGAGGCTACGCCGGAGCGCGTCGCGGAATTGGCAACTTTTGTCGCGGAGCTGAAGTTGCTGCTTGAGCCGCATTTGACATAGAACTTTCCAGGAGAGGCTTCAGCCTGTCGGTTTTCGTATCGGTACCGAACATCTATACTTGGCAGGCTGCCCTTCGTGCCGTTCCGGATGAAAAGCCGATCCTCCCGGAACTAACCCTTCTTTCCTGCCTTGATCGCGTTGAATTCCAGAATTGCTTGCTTCGTGCCTTCCACATCCATGTCCGGCGTGAGCGTGCCTTTGAACTCGTCGTACAGCCGGACCGTGTTCATCAGCAGGCGCTCGGGACCCATCCAGTTATCGTATTTGCCCATCTTGATGTCGGCGGCGGCCGCTCCCGGGCTCATCTTGGCGTCGTATCGTTTCTTGACTTCGGGCTTCAGGAAGCGGAAATATTCCCCGCATTCGGCCAGTTCTTTTTTCCCGCCGACCGGGCCGTGTCCCGGAACGATGACGTCCACGTCCATCTTCATGACTTTGTCGATGGATTCCATCCATTTTGAGATGTAGGCATTGTGGCAGTAGGGAACGAGGTGGAAGAAAGCCAGGTCCGCCGCAAATAGAATCTTGTGCTCTGGCAAGTACGCAACGAGGTCGCCCCAGGTATGCGCGGGGCCCACGAAGCGGAACTCCACTTTATTGCCGCCCATGTAGTACACCAGATTGTCTTCAAACGTTACCGTGGGCGGCGCCAGTTTGCGCTCCTCGGTGCCGTCGGCCAGGCCTTCCGCTTTTGGCCATGTCGGTGGAGTGGCCGGTATGGCCTTCAAGACTTCCTGCCGGCAGTACGGGTGGCTGGAAATCTGCGCAGGGAGAAAAAACTGGTTGCCGGCGACGTGATCGCCGTGATGGTGGCTGTTGATCAAGTGAGTGATCGGCCTGCCATTGCCAGCCTGCTTGGATGCGGCGATGAAAGCTTTGCTCTGCATGGGAAAACCCAGCGAGTCAAAGACCATCAGCGAATCTTCGCCGACAAATAATCCGGCGTTGGAGATGCCCGCGTTCAGCAGGCCCGTGCCGCCTT
Source organism: uncultured Acidobacteriota bacterium (assembly GCA_963695945.1). GTDB lineage: Bacteria > Acidobacteriota > Terriglobia > Acidiferrales > UBA7541 > Palsa-360. Next base: position 11,000 of record CAVOIX010000067.1, read on the forward strand.
GTTGCTGGTACGCGTAGACGTTCGGCGCGAGTTGCTTCAATTCCGTTTTCCAGGTCGGCACGATCGGGTAGCGGTCATCGATCGGAGGAAGCACCGCCACGGACGCGCCAAAAATGCGCCCTTGGGATTCGTCCACTCGCGGTTGCGTTTCGCCCATCAGCTTTTTCAAACTGCCGGCGCCCATGATTCCGGCGGTCACGCCCAGACCCGCCCACGCGGTGCGCGCCATGACTTCGCGGCGGGTAAGTCCCTGGCCCGCAAACTTTTTTTCGTCGGTCATGAATCCTCCTAAAATTCCAGCGCTGTGCGCCATTGACTTCAATTTTAAATTATTATTTTGGTGTTCAGGTCGGTGGCCATTGTACACCCGTTCAGCAAGTCTAATTCTTGAAGACTACACAATTCGCGTGCGGAATTGGCCGAGCGCGGCACCGGGAATTCCGTCGTCTTTTCTTTCAAAAGTGTTCGTACTTCGCTTTTGTTATCCTTGCGGCATGAAATATCTATTCGCCTTGGCGGTCGCAATGGCTGCGGTGATGAATCTTGGCGCCGCGCCCCATGCGGGATCGGACGCCCGTGCGCGCGAACTAATTCAAAAACTGCATCTTACCGTTTTGCCCAAAGAATCGGGCTACCTCGGAATCATCGGGCGCTCCTCGCAAATGGTCACGGTCGATGGCCGCGCGCTCGCCGCGCAAAGCCAGAACTACTACATGCTCACGCGCGACCGGCCCATCAACTACCTCCATTGGCTGGTTCCGGATGACACGCACATCCTGATCGAGGGTGGCCCGGTGGACTATTTTATTTTTCACCCCGATGGCCGCGCGGAGAAGGTGACTCTGGGTCTCGATCTTGCCGCCGGCCAAAGGCCGGTCGTGGCCGTGCCGGGCGGTTGCTGGAAAGCGCTGCGTCTGCGCGACGGCGCGAATTATGCGCTGATGGCCAATACGCGTTCGCCGGAGTTCACGCCTGACCGCGTCAAGATTGGCGAAGGTCCGGAATGGGTCAAGCGCTTCAGCAATTCCGCGCTCTGGGCCACGCCGAAGGCTCTGCGCGAACTGATCGGTCCCAATTGGATCGCACACTGACGGCGCTGCCTCCTAGGCGCATTGGCACCCCACGGTGCGGTATGTTGCCGCTCACATCCAGGGGTGATCGCCATCACCGACGGAACAACCGCCGCCGATCATGATGAGGTAAGTTGGAGGTGCGCCGTGACGGACCATTTCGCGCCCGCAAGAACGCTTTGCCTGATCAATGAGAATGCACAGTGCAACCCGATCTGGGTGGCCCAGCCGGATGGTCTGAAGCTGGTCCATTTTCTGACCCTGCAAGAGGAGTTGACCGGACGGGAGCAGGCTCCGGTTGACGCCGCCTATGAAAAGTGTGAGCGGCAGTGCTTGCAAGTTCAGGGCCTCTCTTAGGCATCTCTAATTTCATCCAACGAGCCCACGCATCGTTTCGGCAGGTTGCCATAGTTTGCTATTAATCCTTCGGTTTCACGCCCATTCTGCGCCTGCATGCCAACCACCGGAAGCGACTAGTATGAATAGAGAAGGCGAGGATCCTGGCGCGTCATCCGATATGACGCCGGGATCCCAGAGTCGGGACATGACAAAAATCGAAAAATGCAGCGTTGCGGATTGTGTCCGGCCGGTGGCCGCAGCCCTCGACGCCGAAACATTCTGCCGTGAGCATTTCATCGCTGTCTGCTATGAGCGCCTGGACCACTACGATGAGATTCGCAAGGGGCCGGGGCTGAGCGCCACGGACACCGAATCGGTACGCCGTTTCATCCATGAATGCGCGCGACAGGCCGATGAGATGGAACACGGCGCGAGGGATCTCGACAACCTCGACAGGGCCAAACTCCTACACATTATCCTGTCCGCCAGCGAACTCGGCCGCCATCTGCGGCGAAGCCCGCGCAAGGTGGCGACGATCCCCGTGCGACTCAGTTCAGAAAGACTCGGCGGCGCGTGGGAAGAGGACACCGAAACGGTGCTGGTTAGCCAGTACGGCGCCCTGGTGCGCTGCAAGCATGTCGCCAAAGCCGGCGAAACGATCAATGTGATCCGCGCGGACACCGGCGAAAAAGTGCTGGCGCGAATCGCCTGGCAGCGTCCAACGGATTATGACGATGTGCGGATCGGAGTCGAATTCGTGGCCTGCGATAATTTTTGGGGATTGGACTGGGGAGTCGTCGAAGAGAGCGCCATGAAAGTTGCCAGTCTTCGCCGGGATACACCTTCGTTTGACGTCTGATTGCACTTTCCTAAGAGAGCTGGCGCCTACACGTAAAGATGTGAGTCCGTTGCTCCGGACTGCTTGGCGTCGGCCTCCGGCAACCAACCGCTTACCACCAGTTCCAGATCATGCGCACTGGAAGTCTGTTCGGGATAGCTGATCGATTCGATCTTGAAAGTGAACCGATCATTCGCTCCCGCCGCATCGGCCAACCCCTCTGCGAGCCGGGCCGAAACCCGCTTCACGCCCTGTTGATCGACTCCCGGCAGAATCAGCCCAAAAAAGGACGTGCGAAGAATGAAGATCGAGTCGTGCTCCCGCAATTTCCTGGACACGGCCTTGGCGGCATCGCCAAGCACAGACATCGCGACGCTCGGTTCGGCGAAGGCAGAGTTCAGCTTGATGCAGACCACCAGCACGGAGAGTTTCAGTTCCGCGGCAACCGCTCGCCGGAATTCCATGGTAAGGCGGTCTTCAAACGTATTGAAGTTCGGCATGGTGGAGAGCAGATCGGCGCTGGCTTGCCGCAAGGCCTCAGCCGACCGCTGGCGATCCATCGCGATCTGAGCCCGAAGACGGCGAATCGTTACCTGCCGGTCCAGGATGTAGGCGACCAGAAGACAGGCCAGCGCGCAGAACCCGAAGAATGCGACTTGTGGCACGCGCGTCGGAGAACCATCAGTGCTGGAAAAAACGGCCGGATACATCAGCAGCGCGAGGCCGCCGGCCAGCACCACGATGGCCGAGCACGCGAAGAGACTTAAATGAAATTCGCGCCGTTCTAAATCGGAAGTCGGAAATTGTCTGTCGGTTGCCATAAAGTGATTACCACACACCAAAATTATACATGTTTCTCGGGCGCGACTTGAGGGCTGGAAATTCCCGAGGTGCCCGAAAAGGTACGCAACCGAATAGCTACCTCTTCCGGTCAGAAGTCTTGAACGTACAGGGTGGGGTCGCGAAGCGCCGCCAGTTCGGCCGGATGTGATGTGCGTCACAACACGGCGTGCAGAGCATCACAGGAACCGTGCTGAGTCTTCGCTAAGGTTACAAGTTGATGGCGAGGAATAGGCCCATACTTTCATTGACTGGTTACGCGGCCCACCGGGGATATACTTTCATTGGTACTCGGCCCTGTTGCGGGAAGCAAAACCCTCCATCCCGTGACTTCCTATTTCACGTAATTCAATCCTGTGCTTTGCGCGGTCAGGGGATCATTCATGCCTAAAACGAACTCGATGGAAATACTTGATGGAAACCAGGCCGCTGCCTCGGTGGCCTATCGAACCAGCGAAGTGATTGCCATTTATCCCATTACGCCGTCATCTCCTATGGGCGAATGGGCCGACCAATGGAAGGACGAAGGACGCCGCAACATCTTCGGCACGATACCCACCGTCATGGAAATGCAAAGCGAGGGCGGCGCTGCCGGCACCCTGCACGGCGCATTGCAGGCGGGAGCGCTTGGTACGACGTTCACCGCTTCGCAGGGACTTCTGCTGATGATTCCGAATCTGTACAAGATTGCAGAGAGTGACGCCTACGGTCATTCACGTCGCGGCGCGCACGATCGCCACGCATGCCCTCTCCATCTTTGGCGACCACAGCGATGTGATGGCTGCGCGGGGGACGGGATTCGCCATGCTGTGTTCCTGTTCGGTGCAGGAGGCCAGCGACTTTGCGTTGATCGCGCATTCCGCAACTCTCGAAGCCAGAATTCCTTTTCTGCATTTTTTTGACGGGTTCCGCACGTCCCACGAAGTGAACAAGATTTTTCCGCTCTCCGACGAAGCCCTGCGCGCGATGCTCGATGAGGATGCCATCCGCCGGCATCGCGAACGCGCGCTGACCCCGGACCATCCGCAGCTGCGGGGCAGCGCGCAAAATCCCGATGTTTTTTTCAGGCGCGGGAAGCTGCCAATCCCTTTTATCTGGCGACGCCGACCATCGTGCAGAATGCGATGGATCGATTTGCGGCGCTGACTGGCCGCTGCTATCACCTCTGCGACTATATGGGCGCGCCGGACGCCGATCGGGTGATCGTGTTGATGGGCTCGGGCGCAGGCGCGGTGGAAGAAACAGTCGCTGCGTTGAACGCTCGCGGCCAGAAAATCGGCTTGCTGAAGGTGCGGCTGTTCCGGCCGCTTCCGGCCGAAGCATTGCTCGCAGCACTGCCAAAGACGGTGCGCGCGATCAGCGTTCTCGATCGCACCAAGGAGCCGGGAAGTCCGGGCGAGCCCTTGTACATGGATCTGGTCACGATGTTCGCCGAACTGCCCGAGAAAGAGCGCTCCGTTCGCGCCTGGCCGCGAATCGTTGGAGGGCGCTACGGACTTTCCTCAAAGGAATTCACTCCCGCAATGGTCAAAGCGGTGTTCGATCAGTTGAAGGAGGAAAAGTCCAGAAACCACTTCACCATAGGGATCCACGATGACGTAACCCACACGAGCCTTGCCTATGATGCGACGTTTTCCACGGAAGATCCCGGCACGGTGCGGGCGATTTCTACGGACTGGGATCGGACGGAACGGTCGGCGCCAACAAGAATTCCATCAAAATCATCGGTGAAAATACCGACAATCATGCGCAGGGATATTTCGTGTACGACTCTAAAAAAGCGGGCTCGGTAACCATTTCACATCTGCGCTTTGGGCCGCGGCCAATCGAGTCCACCTACCTGATCACCCGCGCCAATTTTATTGCCTGCCACCAGTTTTCGTTCGTGGAGCGCACCGACATCCTGAGCGCCGCCGAACCGGGCGCGATGTTCCTGTTGAATTCCCCGTTTTCCGCCGATGAAGTGTGGGACCACCTGCCTCGCAAAGTGCAGCAACAAATCCTGGAAAAGAAATTGAAGTTGCACGTCATCGACGGATACAGCGTCGCGCGACTGGCGGGAATGGGCAGCCGTATCAACACCATCATGCAAACCTGCTTCTTCGCCATCAGCGGCGTACTGCCGCGCGAAGAGGCCATTGCGGCGATCAAGAAGGCCATTCAGAAAACCTACGGCAAGCGCGGCGATGCCGTGGTGCAGAAAAATTTCGCCGCCGTGGATGCTTCCATCGCCCATTTGGCCGAAGTAAAGGTGCCTCGCGGCATAACCAGCCATTTCGACATTCTGCCGCCGGTCCCGGAGATCGCTCCGTCCTTTGTGCGCGGCGTCTCGGGGAGCTGATTTCCGGCAACGGCGATGCGCTTCCGGTCAGCGCCCTGCCGCCGGACGGAACTTTTCCGAC
>CAVOIX010000068.1:0-144793 GCA_963695945.1 uncultured Acidobacteriota bacterium
CCCCTTGCCACGTCACCGGACATGTTATTGCCTGACCACTTCGCTACAACTACATAGTCTTGCTCTGGAAGGCAATCTCACCATCCTCGGTGATGATCTCACCGAAACCCGTCAGCCCACCAACATCATTCATTACCAACTCACCAATCAACCCCCATAGCAACCACCACGTCCGGCGATGTCGATCGGAGAACACCACCGCTGCCGCACCCCGATTCAGGGAGCGGGGTAGGTCCACGCGCGGGAACTCGACGAGTTGTGGTTCCTGGCCGGCTTGGGCCAGCCAGGCCCTGCCGGTTCGGCCGTCGCGGGCGATGAACTCGACGGCGGCGGCGATGTCGGCGGGGTCGGCAAGTGCGTAGCCCATGGCGGCGATCTGGTCCTGCGCCTGCTGGGGCAGCAGCGGCGTGCGGACGAAGCCGGGGCACACCGCGTTCAGCGTCACCTTGGAGCCGCCGTACACCCAGCCTGCGGCCAGCGAACGCACCAGGCCGATGATCGCGTGCTTGGTGGCCGAGTACGCCGGGTCGAACGGGCTGGGCGTGACCCCGGCCAGGCTCGACGTCACCACGATCGCCCCAATCGCAGGCGCAATTCGCGCAACTCGAGGCGGACATTTCCACGGACATTCCGTTTGCCGGAGGGATCGCCGGAAAGGTATACCGCGGCGGCCACATCGCGATGGTGCAGGAAGAAGTGGCGCCGGGTATCTGGCTGCCGACGCTGTACCACTACAATGTGGATGGCCGCAAATTTGTGATGGCCTTTGGCATCCACGAGCACACCGAGATCGCGAAATATCGCCGCATCGGCGCGCCGCCGCAAGCCGCTGAAACCCTGAAGAATGAATTGAACAACCTGGCCGAGGAAAACCCTTCGCACTAGCGTTACATGGACACGATCCGCTTGTTTGCGCCGAAAATACACTTTTGGAACACTCAAAAGCGATGACCTTATAAAATAAAATCGCAAGCCTAGACGGCAACCCCATCCCTCCCTGACGCATCGCAATTTACAAGGTGGTTACGGTCCAAATTTAAAAAATCTAGGGAGGCTGCCGTGCGAAGACTACTCGCATTCGTGTCCTTGGTCGTGGTGTTGCCGCTCTCGAGTGGCGCGCAACAACAGGCTCGTCCCATTTCCGTAAAAACTGCTTCGCAGTCCCGCGAAACCGCTCCCGATGCACAAGCCGCGGACCTGCCCGTCCGCCGTGTCGTCCTTTACAAGAACGGCGTAGGCTATTTCGAGCACATTGGCCGCGTTCGCGGCAACGAGGATATCCATATTGATTTCACCAGCGGCCAATTGAATGACGCATTGGCTTCCCTCACCGTGTTGGACTTGGACGGCGGACGCATCAGCGGCGTCAGCTACAATTCCGCCGCGCCGTTTGACCGGCGGCTCGGGGCCTTGCGACTGCCCATCGACGAACAAACTTCCGTCTCAAAATTCCTGGACGCCCTGAGGGGATCACGGCTCGAAGTGTCCGTTGGCGGTGAATCGGTTTCCGGCCGCTTGCTGAGCGTTGAGCGAAAAACGCGCACGGCCGGCGGCACGACCCTGGAAGTGGACATCATTTCGGTGGTCACGGGCGACGGTGAAATCCGCGAAATGGAAGTCACGCCAACGACGCGCGTGCGACTCGTCGATACCGGCATGCACGGAGAAATGAATCGTTACTTGTCGCTGCTGGCCTCCGAACGTGAACAGGACGTGCGGCGAATGACCGTGGCAACTACCGGAACAGGCGAGCGGCAACTTTTCGTCAGCTACATCAGCGAAGTTCCGGTTTGGAAAACCACTTACCGGCTAGTGCTTTCCAGTGAGCCGCCAAGAAACCGCTGTTGCAGGGATGGGCAATCGTGGACAACACCGTTGGCGAAGACTGGAACAACGTCAATCTTTCCCTGGTGGCCGGAGCGCCACAATCATTTATCCAGCAGCTCTCCCAGCCGTACTACGGGCGCCGAGCGGTGGTGCCGCTTCCGCAGGAATACGAAAGCGTTCCGCAAACGCACGAAGCCCGGTTGCTCGGAGGAGCGCAGATTGCCGGCCGTGTTTTGGATCCTTCCGGGGCGTTTATCGCGGGAGCGCAAGTTCGCGTTCTCGATCCGGGCGGCAGGCGGAATCATCTGCAAACCGCTAGCGATGACCGCGGTGAGTACGCTTCTCCGGACTTCCCGACGGAACTTATCAGCTTGAATTTGACCGGCCAGGATTTAAAAAGCTGGTCGCCAACAACGCGCAGATACGAGAGGGATACGGCAGCCAGCAGGACGCGACACTCCAAGTGGGCGACCAAGCACAAACCATCATGGTGACCGCCGCGGCCCCGCTGGTAGAAACTCGAACGCCGCACTAGCCGGCAATCCCGGCAATTTGGGCTCGGCCGTGGGCTCGGACGTCCATCTGGCTTTGCCTCCGGCATCGGCGGAACGATTCGCTCCGGAAGTGCGCAGGATTGCCGTTGAACGGGAGAGGCTACAGCAATCTCCTCGCGATCCAACCTGGTGTCGCGGTCGGCGCGTTCAGCAGCCTGCTGCAAAGCAGCACTCCATCCGCAGCCGAAGGTCAGAACTTCGACAACCTGTACGAATACAAACTGAAGGATCGTGTGACCATCCGAAAAAACCAGTCAGCGATGGTACCCATCCTGCAAAGTGAAATTCGCGCCGAAAAAGTTTCCCTGTGGACTGCCGGCCGCAACGTAGGGCATCCGCTGCGCGGCGTATGGCTCAGCGACACCACCGGCGAGACGCTCGACGGTGGAAATTTCAGCGTGATCGAGGACGAAATTTTCGCCGGCCAGGGTCTGCTCGAACCGATCAAGCCGGATGAACGGCGCATGCTTTCCTATGCCACCGACTTGGGGATGCTTGTTCGCGTTTCGGGAACCACTTCTCCGCAACACAATACGCGGATCAGCATCACGCATGGTCTGATGATTCGCGTCAGTGAAGAGCGTGAGAAAACCATTTATACGGCTCGCAATGAGGATTCGGCGCCCGGCGTGCTAATTGTCGAGCACCCTGTCCGCCCCGGATGGAATCTCGCTTCAGATACTCTCAAGCCGGAGGAAACCACGGCCACCATGTATCGCTTTCGCGCGGCGGTTGGCCCGAGGCAATCGGCCACGCTGGAAATAACCGAATCGCATCCGGTCCAAAACACCATGGAGATCAGCAGCGTCACCGATGACCAGGTGGCGCTGATGGTGAAACAAAATAGCATCGATCCGGCGATCGAGCAGGCGCTCAGAAAAATCCTCGACCAGAAGGCCCAAGTCGCTGCGCTCGCTGCCGAGGTCGCAAAACGCGATGGCAAAACCACCGGTATCTATGACGATCAGCAACGACTGCGCGAAAATCTGAAAGCGCTGAAGGGCAGCGCTGAAGAAAAGGCTTTAACGCAGCGCTACACGCAACAACTTTCGGAGCAGGAAACGCGCCTCGATCAGCTGCGCCTGGAAAAGGAGGATTACGCGGGGAAGTCGGCCGCCGCTCAGGAAGAGGTCGACAGGATGATCGAAGGGCTCGCACTGGAGGTAACCCTCGAGTCGCGCTAATTCATTAGCCCCCGGTTTCCGGTGATTTCCAGTAGGACCAGCGTTCAGCTCACGGTTTTCATCGTGCCAAACTGAACGCCTGTCCTACTGGTGCCCCGTATCATTCGCGCCGAGTCCCCGTTGATCTAACCGGCCGCGCGGAATTGCTCCATGTAAAATTGAGCAGTGCAAGGCCCGGGAGACGGATCGCGCATGCGGCTGAGGCGTTCAAATATCGCACTCCTTTTCTGCCTGGCTACGGGTGTGTGTGCGGGTGTGCACGCTCAGGTACCTAAAACCCCGAAGCTCAAGCCGGGCAGTTTGAATGGTGTAGTGGTGAATGCCAAAGGCGCGCCCGTGGCGGGAGCACAGATCCTGTGGCAGGGGTCCGACGGCGAAACGCCGCATGTGCTGCACACGGACGCCCAGGGACGATTCCACATCGATCCGATGCACACGGGCTCCTACGATTTTCGCGCTTCCGCCAGCGGCACATGGTCCGAGTGGGAGCACAACGTTTCGGTGCGCCCAGGCGAAATTGCCAACGTGACTTTGCGTCTGACGTTCAAGGAGCCTTCCGTAATTGTCGGCGTTGAACTAAAAGGCTTGATGCACGCGTGGGAAGTGCCGGTGCCCGGATCGGTGCCGCACGATTCCGCCGTCGACCCCAAGGGCAACATCTGGTTCACGCTGCAGGAAACCGGACACCTGGCGCGATTCAATCCCGACACACACGAGTGGAAATTGTTCAAAGTACCGACGCCGGACTCCGGCCCATATGGACTGGTTTCCGACGCGCTGGGCGACATCTGGTTCACCGAAAATTATGCCGGGAAAATCGGACGGCTGGATCCCAAATCCGGCGGCGTCGTGGAATTTACTCCGCCCTCGGCGAAAGATCCGCACACGCCGGTGTTTGGGCCGGACGGCGCGCTGTGGTTCACAGCGCAGAATTCCAACGTGATAGGGCGGCTGGACATCGAGACTGGAAAAATCACCGAGTACGGCGTGCCCACGCAGAATGCCCATCCCTATGGAATGATTACCGCGGAGGACGGCGGCCTGTGGTTCTGCGAATTGTCAGGTGGAAAATTGGGGCGCGTCGATCCCGGAAGCGGATCGATCGTGGAATATACGCCATCGGAATCTGGGGTTGGTCCGCGACGTCTGGTCGCGGTGCGCGGCGCGATCTACTTCACCGATGCCGAGGGCGGGCGCCTCGGACGGTTTAGCCTTGCCAGCAAGGAATTCAAGTTCTGGGAGAGCCCATCGGGGAGTCTTTCCGAGCCGTATGGGATTGCCGCCGATTCCGCCGGCAAAATCTGGTACGAGGAGAGCGCGGCAGGCGCCAACAATCTGGTCCGCTTTGACCCTCTGGTCGAAGTGTTCAGGACCTACCCCATGCCGGCGCCAAAGTCGTCCGTCCGAAACCTGACGCGGGACGCGAAGGGCCGCCTCTGGATGCCCCTTTCGGGGGCCAACAAGATTGCCGTCGTCGAATAATGAACTGCTTGTAAATCACTGTACTTAATAACGTTATGCGCGTAATGGAACGCTGCCTGCGGAAGTCTCTGAGCTCTCCGGTTGCCCCGACTAAGTGCCCTGGTACTACAACCCTGGTCCTAAAAAATTTGAAGCCTCCAGCCCATTGAGGCGCGCAGCCGGGATTGAGAAACTTCTTCCCACAGTGGGTTGGGAGTTGCGCTGCGGGGACGACGGCCCCGAGAAATCGGGTCTGTAAGCGTACTACCCAACCCGCCAGAATTTTTGGCAGTTCTGAATTCTTCCCTCTCTCCCTCGTCAGAAGTTGCCGATCGGCGGGCCACACCGTGGCACTCCTGTAGCGCTACCAAAAACTTCAACTCAGCGGCTCCAGAGAAACGCGGGCAAAATCCGCGGAGAATGCGGGCGCGGACGTCCAGTTCCTCGCCCACGCCGAATTTTTCTGCGTCCTCCGTGTGAAATGGATCGAAGATTTGTGCGGTGAGAGTTTCGCTCACTTCAGACATGCGCACAATTTCCATTCAGTTGTTCGCGGCTTTCTCGGCGGACTTTATATTCCCCGGAAGATCGCGGCTGTGACGCACCGTTTTAACGCATTGTTCATCTCGATCTGAGCTCGGGCCATGATTTAATGTTTGATTTGAACGTCAAGGCGATCTAGGTGGAGCTACGGGACAAGATGCACTCGCGCGCGGGAAAATTTGTTTTTGCGTTTCTGCTGTTGCTTGGCCTGTCCCTGGCGGCGCCAGTGGATCTGCGCGCGCAGGATGCGCCGATCCCTGCCCCTTCTACGCAATCAGGCACATCGCCCACCGAAGATGTTTCTGCGAGCGACAGCGGGACGATGTTTTCGCACTCGGAATCGAGCCGTTACTGGATCTCCGGCCAGGCAAACATCATCACGCAATGGCATCCCGCGTTTCGTTCACCCTACCAGGGGCCCAACAGTCTTTCGCCGGAAGCGCAGGATGCCAGTTCGCGAGTGCTGACGCTTCTTACCGGCGTGGAGGCAAGCGCCACGACGGAATTTCTGCTCGACGTGCAGGAAACCGGCGGCCACGGCGTTGGAGAAGCGCTGGGACTTGCCGGCTTCACAAATCTGGACGTCGTGCGGGATCCCACGCTCAGCAAGTCTCCCTACATAGCGCGGTTGATGTGGCATCAAATCATCCCGCTCGGCAGTGAGAAATCGGCCGCGGAAACAACTCCGCTGTCGCTGTTTACAGAGCTGCCGGTGCGGCGCCTGGAAATTCGTTTCGGAAAATTCAGCGTGGTGGATTTTTTTGATCAGAACACGTACGGCACTGACAGCAATTTTCAGTTTCTGAATTGGACGGTGGACAACAACGGGGCCTACGACTACGCGGCAGACACCCGCGGCTACACCTACGCAGCCATGTTTGAATATGACGATCGCCACTGGGCCCTGCGTTTCGCCGAAGCGCTGATGCCCAAAGTGGCGAATGGAATCAATCTCGATGCCGACCTGGCCCGCGCCCGTGCCGAGAACGTCGAACTCGAATTGCACCATGCGTTTCTACCCAAGCGGGAATCCGTGGTGCGTCTGCTGGGGTACGCCAATCACGCCAACATGGGAACCTACAAGGTGGCCGTGGCCAATTTTCTGGCGGGCGACACGCCACGGCCGGACATTACGGCGCACCCGCTGCAGACCACCGTGAAATATGGGTTCGGAGTCAACGTCGAACAACCGCTGACCAATTGGCTCGGTTGGTTCTCTCGATGGAGTTGGAATGAGGGCCAGCACGAATCATATGCCTACACGGAGGTCGATGAAACGGTGCAAGTGGGCGCCGGCGCGCAAGGATCGAAGTGGAAAAGGAATCTGGACCGCGCTGGACTGGCGTTTGTTTCCAATGGAATTTCCCGCGATCATCAGCAGTACCTGGCGCTCGGAGGAATTGGTTTTTTACTGGGAGACGGTCATTTGACTTACCGCCGCGAGAACATCATCGAGAGCTACTACACAGCGCACGCCTGGCGAGGAGTTTATGTAGCGTTGGACCTGCAGCATATTAATAATCCCGGCTATAACCGCGACCGCGGTCCGGTGCTGGCGCCCGCCGCCCGGCTGCACTTGGAGTTTTAGTAGGCTAGGCTTCAGCCTGCCTACTAAGCCGCGACCTTAGCTGGCTTTCGGTGCAGGATCGATCGCCGCAGCTCCCGCTGCGGAGGTCGAATACGCCGGAGCCTTCGGAATAATAATCCAGGCCAGGAAATAGGCGATCGCTCCGCCAACAAAACCGCCGGGCACGACAGACAGGGCCACCCAAATCAGCCGCACCACCGTCGAATCGACGTCCAGATACTCAGCGATCCCGCCGCAAACGCCGGCAATTTTTTTGTCGGTGGCGGATAGGGTTAGCTGCTTGTGCAAAGTCCGCGAGCGCTGGCGTCCGCCGCAAATGGAACAAAAATTTGATGAATCCGCTATTTCCCTGCCGCAATTGTTGCAGATCATGTTTCACCTCCTGAGCAAGGCGTTCAAGAGCCACGGCGCTTCTTGAATGCCCGTGAATGATGGCGTCATTGTAACGCCACCGAACTTGCGAATGCCATGGCGGCCGAATGGTCCGATTATTTCGGACTGGGGATCCCCCCATTCATTGAGATGCACCGATTGGGGGCAGTGCAGATCGCGAGTCTGGCCGCTCAACCGGGTCGGTTAGCGTGCCGGGCAATTATAGTGCGGTCCTTCGGACGGGACGCGATTCAGCACAAGCTTCCGACGGCAGATTTAAATATCCTGCAATCAAGCAGATAGCAACCTGTCAGTTATTGGCGGACTTTTCCTCCAGTTTCCACAGTATTTGATTTTACTTGGCTGGTCTGCTTTGCCAATTTCAGGTAGGATTGGGTTGACCCCCTAGACCCTAAATGCGTGAGGATTCTATATGACGACTACCACCGAACGCCCAACTTTTCGCGGAGTCGTATGCTTGCACTGCAAAGCTCCTGTTCCGGTCCCATCGATTGTGGACAGCGTCCAGTCGGCAAGCGACACGGCTCAATCGTCGCAACGAAAATCGCAGGTTTTTAATGTCCGCTGCCCGAGCTGCCACAAGGAAAAGCCGTACCGTACTCGTGAAATCGTCGACTTTGACGGGACGCCCGGAACGGCGACTTTCGAGGAACGGCTAACTCCGATGCGGTGGTATCCGCAGGACGGATTTGCAAAAGCAGCTAAGGCCTGATGATTGACTTTCGCTGGTTCGAATGGATTTCCTTGCCACCGGTGTGGCGGGAGTCGCATTTTCCCTCTTCAGAACACGATCACTGCCATAGTGCCAGCCTGCCTTGATCGATATGCTAGCCATTACGAATTAAAATCCTGCTAAGAAACCTCACGGAACTCGTGCTGATGTAAACTCGGAATCCGCTTGACCGGGAAGCACGGCGGTTTGGGGGAAGCTTGGTGGACCGGGCTCACCATTACAAGGATCGCAAGTTTCAAATTGGGACGCTATTCTTGTGCTTTAGCTTGCTCTTGGTCAACTGCCTCGCGAGTCCCCTTTTGGCACAAACGAAAGCTCAACTTGTTTCCGCGGGGCCGCCGATTCGCGTGAAAGTCGTCGTGGTGGCGATGTTTGAAGTCGGAGAAGACACCGGCGACATCCCCGGCGAATACCAACTGTGGGTGGAACGTGAGCACCTGGATCAAGTTTTACCGCTAGCCGGATATCACCACGTGCGGATGAACACAGATGGCGTGCTAGGCATGCTTACGGGCGTCGCCACAGCGAAGGCCGCGGCATCCGTGATGGCTGTCGGTCTGGACCCGCGCTTCGATCTTAGCAAGGCCTACTGGGTAATCGCGGGAATTGGCGGCGGCGACCCGGCGGATGTTTCGCTCGGTTCGGCAGTGTGGGCCAACCACGTGATCGACGGCGACATCGGCTATGAGATCGACGCGAGAGAAATCCCGGCAGACTGGCCGACCGGATTCGTGCCGTTACGAAAAGCCACTCCTTACGAGCAACCGGTAAAGGCAGAGCTGGACGGCGAGGCCTACACGCTCAATCAGGCTCTAGTGGCGTGGGCGTATCATCTCACCGAGAATGTGCCGCTCTCGGACTCCGAGCAGATGCGCGCCGTGCGCGCCAAATATACCGGCTTTCCAAATGCGATGAAGCCGCCCTTCGTGACTCGGGGCGACGCCATGTCCGGCGGCACGTTCTGGTACGGCAAGAAAATGGATGAATGGGCCAACGAATGGACGAAGTATTACACCGGCGGTCAGGGAAATTTCATGGTCGCGGCGATGGAGGACACCGGGACGCTACAGGCGCTCACATTTCTCGCTCAGGCCGGGCGCGTCGACTTCAATCGTGTGCTGGTGCTGCGCACTGTGAGTAATTTCGATCGCGAACCTCCCGGCGAAACTCCCGCGGAAACTTTGGCGCAGATGGCCCATGGAAACTATCCCGCGTTTCTTCCGTCGGTGGAGGCAGCGGAGCGGGTCGGCGACAAGGTGGTGCGTGATATCGTTGAACATTGGAAAGAACGCGAATCGCAGATTCCGGGCGCGCCTCAATAGTTGTGTAGCGCCCTCCTTGAGGTGGGCGTCCGTATCGCAAGCAGAAGCCGGCCGGAGCGCGGGCGCCAGGTAATCGTGAACGGAATTGCGAATGAAAAGGACGGAAAGCATGCCCAGCATCAGGTTCGGCCGCGCTTCGTTGATCCAAACACTTATCGCGGCGCTTGTCTTACTCATGCCGTTGCGTGCTTCCGCTCAGACCGCCACCAAGGAAGCTGCCGCCACAGCGGCCGGAACGGGAGAACAGCGCGCGACCCGCGCCTACGAAGCGGCGCGCGCCAATCCGCTCGAGCTGGAAGCTTTTCTGCGGCGAATGCCCAAGGGTTCGGACCTGCACTACCACGAGTTTGGCGGAATTTATGCCGAGTCCTGGATTCGCCAGGCTGGGGACGACGGTCTGTGCGTTGATCTTTCGACGCATGCGCTGGTGACACCGCAGCCGGTGTGCGGCGCGGGACAGGTGGCCGCGGCACAAGCCATGTCCGATCAGAACTTGCATGATGCGCTGGTGGATGCGTTTTCAATGCGCAGCTTCGTGCCATCGACCGGCACCAACGGACATGACCGCTTTTTCGATACCTTTGACAAATTTGAAATCATAAGCCCCCGGCACGGCGGCGAGTGGCTGGACGAAATTGCTTCGCGCGCCGCTGCCCAGAACGAGCAGTACCTGGAAATCATGGTGACCCCGGATTTCAGCCACACCATGCAAATTGCAAAAGAAGTCGGCTGGCTCGACGACCTGAGCCAGCTTCGCGACGCACTGCTCGAACATGGCTTGCGCGAGGACGTTGCGGTGGCTCGCGCCGAAGAGGATGCGGCCGAGGCTGGACGCACCGAGATCGAGCATTGCGGCATGCCCGATGAGAAACCCGCATGCAAAGTCACGATCGGCTACATCTATCAGATCCTGCGCGATTTCCCGAAGGAGCAAGTCTTCGCGCAAACCCTCCTGGGCTTTGAAGTGGACACGGCTGACCCGCGTTTTGTGGGCATTACCTACGTGCAGCCTGAGGACAACACCACGCCCATGGCCGACTATGCCCTGCAGATGAAATTCATGGATTACCTGCACGGCGTTTATCCCAAACCGCATATCAATCTTCACGCCGGAGAGCTGACGCCGGGTCTCGTGCCTCCCGAGGGCTTGTGCTGCCACATCCGCATGGCGATTGATGTGGGTCACTCCGAGCGCATCGGGCACGGCGTCGATGTGATGTATGAAGATCGCCCGTACGAATTGCTGAAGGAGATGGCCGAGAAACACGTGATGGTGGAAATTAATCTCACCAGCAATGACGTGATCCTCGGCGTCACCGGAAAAGATCATCCGTTTCCGGTTTACCGCAAGTATCACGTACCGGTGTCACTCTCGACGGATGACGAAGGGGTCTCGCGCATCGACATGACCCATGAATACGTGCGCGCCTCGCAGACGTACGGGCTGAGCTACGCCGATCTGAAACAGATGGTGCGCACCGGACTGGAACATATTTTTCTTCCCGGCATGAGCCTGTGGCGCGAGCCGGATGTGTTTACGCGTACGGTCAATGCCTGCGCCGCCGATCCACTGGGCGGAGATAAGCCGTCCCCGGGCTGCACGGGTTTTCTCAAGTCCAGCGAAAAAGCGCGGCAGCAATGGGAACTGGAGCGGCGCTTTCGCGAGTTTGAGGCTGGAATCTGAAGCGAGAGGCGCGGGTTTTCAGCGTGTGGGGTTTGGCGTTAGGAACAACTAAGGCCCGCAGGCTGAAGCCCGCTGCGCGACTACTTTTTTATTGACGCAATGTTAAAGATTGCACCGAAGATTCATGGTAGAATCCGCGCCCATCTGGAGGAACAGCCCATGCCTGAGCCGCTGCCGGAACATCAAAAAACACAGTTGATTGTCCGTTCCCCACTTTCCGCCGAGGGATTCGTATCGATTTATTTTTCGAGTCCCGAAGGAAGGCTGATGAGCGAAGAAGAATGGTGGAACCTGAAACAGCTGATTGAGCTGACCAATAAGGTCTGCGTCAAGCAGCAAACTCGCGCGATGTCGGCCTAGGGCGTGAACCTCGGCCGCGGCCCATCGGCGCGGCCACGGCACCGCTGAGGCATAGTTGCCTCTTCTTGCTACACGGTTCGCTGCCTTTGAGCGGCTCGTTTTGGGACCGTTGCTGGCCGGCCTTGCTGGCGGTTGATGAATGTTCATCCAGCGCCCCCCACCGCGGCCAGAGGCCGTCTGGGAAGATCGGCTTACCTTAAGTGAAATCTTTTGCCTAGGACCGACGGATTGCCCCGCAGACTCCCCCGAAGCCGCTGATTCCAATACCTTTTCTTCCCGAGTCCCCTTGGCCCGAGAATTGCCACTAAGGTAATCACCCTGTCCCCGGGAACTGGAGGAATGCCTATGGCGAATCGAGGTCCGGACGTTACTGTCGACGAGCACGGAGCGGCGGTTTTGCTAGGTCTGACACCACCCGAAGTGCGGTGGTTTTCACGGGTGCTAGGACTGGGTCGCAAACAGGACAGCGGGGATAGTTCGCAGGTGATCTTCACTTACGAAGAATTGAAAAGCTTGTCCTCGGCAGCCGCAGCGTCGGCGAAGTAAATCCATCGGAACGGCCTCGATCCGCGGGATCGTGCGGGCATCGCTGGATTCTGAATGTCCGCCGGCGCAGGCTCAGAGCCCGCGGGTTTTGACGTGCGCAGAGCTGCGACCAGCAGCGGATAGGCCTGTTGGAAAGAAAAGTCCCAATTCACCCTAATTTTGGCCGATGCTACGAATCTTCGTCCCTGATTCCACGCCGGGGCATCAATCCCACCTGTTCGGACTAGTTACTCCGTCCAAGAATTTCTTGCCACCGATCACGCTCTGTTACATCTGATTCATGGTGTCGTATTATAGAGAGTCACGTAACAAGTCTAAATCGCAGTGAGTCTAGTTCGCACTGATAGGAGATTGATGCTCCGCGGGAATAGAACACTTTATCTGGCCTGTCTTTTGGGACTTGTACTGACATCCTGCGCCAAAAAAGATCCGCCGACCTTCGAGCGGCCGCCTTCGTCTGTCACCGTGGCCACCGCAGTGTCTCAAGATGTACCCCTGTATCTCGACGAAGTGGGCCACACCGTCGCGAGAGAAGTTGTCTCCGTTCAGCCCCAGGTCTCGGGGGCAATTACGGAGATCCATTTCGCCGACGGCGCCAATTTAAAAAAGGGCGACCTGCTGTTCACGATTGACGCGCGTCCATTCCAGGCTCAGCTGGATGCGGCGCAAGCCAACCTGGTGCAATCGAAAGCGGCGCTGGATTTTGCCCAGCTCCAGTTTGGCCGCGTCAAAGATCTGATCGAATCGCGAGCGATCGCGCGGCAGGATTATGACACGCGGAAAAACGCGGTCGACGTGGGCGAAGCGCAGGTCAAGCAGAACGAAGCGGCGGTCGAATCCGCGCGCCTGAATCTGGAATACACCTCCATACGCTCACCGATCGATGGCCGCGCCGGGCACAGGCTTGTTGACATGGGCAACGTGGTGACCGCCAACCAGACTACGCTGCTGACCATCGAACGTATGGACCCGATCTACGCCGATTTCACGGCGACGGAAAGCGATTTTTCCGCGGTGCAGCGCGACTCCGCTAAGCATGCGCTGCGCGTAGAAGTGCGCTTGCCCGATGATCCCAAGACTGAACTCGGGCAGCTCACCTTTCTCGACAATTCCGTGCAAAGCAGCAGCGGCACGGTGATGCTGCGCGCGACCGTGCCCAACGCTTCGCGCCACCTATGGCCCGGCCAGTTCGTGAATGTGCGTTTGATTCTGGCAAACCTGCCGAAGGCTGTACTGGTTCCCGCTGCTGCGCCGCAAGATTCGGCGAAAGGCCCGTTCGTCTACGTGGTCAAACAGGATTCGACAGCCGAACTGCGGCCGGTGAAGCTCGGGCAACGGCAAGGGGACCTGGTGGTTATTGATTCAGGTCTGCAGGCCGGCGAACGCGTGGTAATGAACGGCCAACTTGGCGTATTGCCGGGCGGCAAAGTGAAAGTGGTCACGGGCACGGCTCCCGCCGCCGCGCCAGCAGCAGGGCAATCATGAATCTTTCCGAACCATTCATCCGCAAGCCGGTCATGACCGCCGTGCTCACGATCTCCGTCATCGTGTTCGGCGTGCTGGCCTATTTTCGACTTCCCGTGAACGATTTGCCGGTCGTCGACTATCCGGTCATTTCGGTGCAGGCAAATTATCCGGGCGCTAGCCCTGACACCGTCGCCAACAATATCGCCACGCCGCTCGAACGGCAGTTCATGCAGATCAACGGGCTCGAACTGGTGACATCGTCCAGCACGCAGGGTCACGTGAACATCACGCTGCAATTCGCGCTGGACAAGAGCATCGACGCCGCCGCGACCGACGTGCAGACCGCCATCTCTCAGGCTACCGGCAGCCTGCCCACGGATTTGCCATCGCCGCCGACGTACTCAAAGACGAATCCCAATGACCAGCCGATTCTGTATATCGCGCTGACCAGCGATTCCGTCACGGCCGGCAAGCTCTACGATTATGGAAGCACGCAGGTGGGGCAGCGCATCAGCATTTTGCCCGGCGTCAGCAGCGTGAACGTGTTTGGCACCAAGTCCGCCGTGCGCATCAAGGTCGATCCCTCAAAAATGTGGGCGCGCGGAATTTCGATCGACGATTTGACGGCGGCGGTGAAAAACGGCACCAGCTACACCGGAGCCGGTCAGTTTGACAGCGCATCGGGAACCGCCCTGCTGCGGCCGAACGGGCAACTGGACAACGCCAAAGCGTATGGGGACTTGATCGTCAGCAGCACCAACGGCGCTCCGGTGTTTCTGCGCGATGTCGCCACCGTGGAAGACACCGTTCAGGACGAGCGCATCAAAATGCGGTTCTGGGTGCGCGGGTATGACGAGCCATCTGCTACGGTGGTCGTGGCCGTTAACCGCCAGGCGGGCTCCAACGCGGTGGTTGTGTCGAAAAGCGTCCGCGATCTGCTTCCGGTCATCAGCGCCGAACTACCCGGCTCCGTGCGCGTCACGACGATCTACGATCGTTCGCAGACCATCGTCAATTCCGTCGCCGATGTACAGGCGACTCTCCTGTTTGCGTTTGTTCTGGTTGTCGGCGTGATTTTTATTTTTCTCGGCCGGGTCACCGATACGCTGATTCCGGCTGTGGCGCTGCCGCTGTCCCTGCTGCTTACGTTCATGGCGATGCGGGTGTTGGGCTACAGCCTCGATAACCTCTCGCTGATGGCGCTGACGCTGGCGATCGGATTCCTGGTGGACGACGCGATCGTGTTTTTGGAAAACACGGTGCGCCTGATGGAAAGAGGATTGAAACCGCTGGAGGCGACGCTGGAAAGCGCGCGGGAAATCAGCTTCACGATTCTCTCCATGACGGTGTCGCTCGCGGCGGTGTTTTTTCCGCTGGTGTTCATGTCCGGGCTGGTGGGGCGCATCTTCCGCGAATTCGCGATCACCATTGTCGTGGCGATTATTGCTTCCGGACTGGTCTCCCTGACGCTCACACCGCTGATGTGCGCGCGGCTGTTGAAACCGCGGGGCCATGGCATCAAACAAAACTGGGTCGAACGAGCCGGCGGCGCAATCGAAAAGCGTGTACTCCGCGTGTACGGGAATTCGCTGTGGTGGTTTCTGCGGCATCGCTGGATCTCGGCGCTCACCTGGGTTGCGTGCATGGTGGGCACGGTGCTCCTTTTCATGGCGGTGCCGAAAGCGTTCCTGCCGCTCGGTGACAGCAGCTTCGTATGGGGCGTGATGATCGGAAAAGAAGGTTCCTCGCCGCAGCAGATGCAGGCCTTGCAGAATCAGGCGGCGGTCCAGATGCGTGCAGGATCCCGCCGTCGGAGCGACCTTCACGCTGACCGGCAACAGTTCCTTTCTGGCTTCCAACCAGGGTTTGCTGCTGGCATTCCTCTACCCGCCGCAGAAGCGCGCGCCGATCCAAGCCGTAGTGGGCGGTTTGATGGGAAGACTAAACACGATCCCGGGAATTTTTGCGTTCCTGCGTCCCATGCCGGTCTTGAACATCAGCACAGGAGCCACCAACCAGAACCAGGGGCAATACGCGTACTCCGTCTCCGGCGTAAATGCGGCACAGGTCTACGACGTCGCGCAGAAGTTGATGGGTAGAATGATGCAGTATCCCGGATTTGCGACGGTTTCGTCGGACTTTTTTGACCACACGCCCAATCTGGAAATCAATATCCGCCGCGACCAGGCGCGAACATACGGCGTATCGGAAACGCGCATTCTGAATCTGCTGCGCAACGCCTACTCGCAAAACTATTTGTACCTGATCAAGAAGCCGGAAGATCAGTACCAGGTAATCCTCGAGGTCAAGGATTCCGATCGCTCCCAGGCTGACAATCTGGCGCTGCTGTACATCCGGTCAGACGACGGAAAAAATCTGATACCACTCAACACGCTGGTTGACTGGAAAACCTCGCTCGGGCCGCAGACCGTCAACCATCTGAACCAGTTCACCAGCGTCACGATTTTCTTCAACTTGAAGCCTACTGTTGCCATCGGCGACGCCACGAACTTCATCAGCAAGGCGGAATCGGAAATTGTGCCGCCGACCATTCGAGCGAGTTTACAGGGCGAGGCGCTGACCTTCCGCAATACCGTCAGCGACCTGACCATCCTGATGGGACTGGCCGTGTTCGTGATGTATGTGATTCTGGCCATTCTGTATGAGAGCTACGTTCACCCGCTGACCGTGCTTTCGACGCTGCCCACCGCGCTGGTTGGAGGCCTGCTCGCGCTCTTCATTTTTGGCGAGCAAGCTTCGCTGTATGCGTTCGTAGGCATGTTCATGCTGATGGGGATCGTCAAGAAAAACGGAATCATGATCGTGGACTTCGCCCGGCAGCGCGTGGATGCCGGCGAGACCGCGGAGAATGCCATTCACGAGGCCAGCCTGGACCGCTTCCGTCCGATCCTGATGACCACGCTTGCCGCGGTCATCGGCGCGGTGCCGATCGCGGCAGGATACGGCGCCGACGGAGCTTCGCGGCGCCCGCTGGGCATGGTGATCGTGGGCGGACTGGTGGTCTCGCAATTCATCACGCTGTACGTGACGCCGGTAATTTATTTATATCTCGAGGAGTTCCAGGAAAAAGTGCTGAATCGCACATCGTTCTTCCATTCCGGGCACACACCGATGCCGTCAGCGGGCGGCACGGTAGCCGCGCATGATGGAGCGGCGGATTGAGGCGCACAGGTTTGAGCAGCACAGACTTCAGTCTGCGCGGGTTCGTTCGAGCGGGATCAACCTTTTCCGTCGTAAAAACCCGCAGACTGAAGTCTGCGCCACTGGTGGGCGCCGTTCTCGCTTTGCTCACCGGCTGCTCGGTCGGCCCGAATTACAAGCGGCCGAACACCGACGTGCCCGCCACCTACCGCACGCTTGAAGCCCCCGGAACGGCAGCCACGCCTGCATCCGCGAATTCGCTGGGGGACCAAAAGTGGTGGGATGTTTTCCAGGACGAAGAGCTGCAAAAATTAATTCGCACCGCGCTGCAACAGAATTACGATACGCGTATCGCCGCAGCGCGGGTTCTGGAAGCGCAGGCCCAGGTCGGACTCGCCCGCGCCAATCAACTGCCCAACGTAAATGTGACCGGTACCGGCACCGGTCTGCGAAATCCCGCGACGGGCCCAATTCCCTCCTACACGTTCAACTACGGGCGCATCACGGGAAACGCGGCGTGGGACGTCGATTTCTGGGGGAAGTATCGCCGCGAATCCGAGGCCGCCCGCGCGCAGTTGGTGGCAACGGACTGGGCGCGCCAGGAAGTGAACGCGACGCTGGTTTCCAACATCGCCGCGGGGTACTTTCAACTTCGCGAGCTGGATCTGGAACTGGACATTTCCAAGAAGGCGCTGGCGTCACGCAAGGAATCGCTGGAGCTGACAAAGACGCTGGAAGAGCATGGGATTAACTCGATTTTAGATGTACGCCAGGCGGAGCAATTGGTTTACACCGCCGCGGCGGACATTGCCGACATCAACCGGAGAATCGCGCAGCAGGAAAATTATCTGAACATTCTGCTGGGAAACAATCCCGGCTCGATCGCGCGCGGCAAGGACCTGGTGAATGAACCGCATGAACCGGTGGTTCCCGCCGGGCTTCCCTCGGCGCTACTCGAGCGGCGACCGGATATTCGCGAGGCGGAACAGACGCTGGCCGCGGCAAATGCGCGAATTGGCGCGGCCCAGGCGGCCTATTATCCTGATATTTCACTGACCGCTCAGGGCGGCGTCCTGAGTTCAGCGCTCGGCAGCCTGTTCAGCGGCGGTGCCGGACTATGGTCTTTCGCGGGAACGATCTCTCAGCCGATTTTTGAGGGTGGCGCGCTTCGCTCCAACGTTCGACTCACCGAAGCTCAGCGGCAGGAAGCGCTGCTCACCTATCAGCAAACGATTCAAGGAGCGTTTCGTGACGTCTCCGACGCGCTGATCGCATATCAGCAGGATCAGGAATTCCGCGGGCAGCAGGAATTGCTGGCGAACGCCGCGCAGGACGCCGCGCAACTTTCCGGCAAGCGCTACGAAGCCGGCACGACCAACTATCTTGAAGTTCTCACCAACGAAACCAATTACCTCTCGGCGGAACTGGGCCTCGCGCAAGCACGCCTCAATGAACTCCTGGCGCTGGTACAAATCTACAAGGCGCTCGGAGGGGGCTGGCAACAGTAGGTCGCCCTGTGCGCGGGGGGGCTTCCAATCCTAAAGTCAGCGCAAATTCGTGTCGCCAGCGGCTAAAGCCGCCTTCATCGCACATGGTTTCGGCACGGCTACAGCCGTGCCCTACAAAGATCTCAGCGGTTGTAGTCGGGTTATTTTCACGGGCGCAACAGTAAGTAGCCGTGCCGTCACTCTGACGGCGACTGAACCTCACGCAGACGTCGTTCGAGGTAGCGGCGCTCGCTGTCATTCGTTACGAGGGTCAGCGCTTGCTGGTAACTTTTCGCCGCTTCATCCTGCGCGCCCAGACGGCGCAACAAGTCGGCGCGCGCGGCGTGCAGCAAATGAAAATTTGCCAATTCGGAGCTCGCCTCCAGGTCGTCGATAATTTCCAGGCCGGAGCGTGGACCGAGCGCCATCGCCGCCGCCACTGCCCGGTTCAGCGCGACAATGGGAGTAGGTTGCAACGTCTCCAGAAGATCGTACAGCCGCAGAATCTGGCGCCAGTTGGTGTCGTCGGCGCTGGCCGCCTTGCAGTGCTCCGCCGCGATGGCCGCCTGCAACGCGTAGGGTCCGGGACCGCCGCGAAGCCCCTCCGTCACCATCGGTAAAGCCTCTGTGATTTGCGCGTGATTCCAACAGTTGCGGTCCTGGTCCTCCAGAACAACCAGATCGCCGGCCTCATCAAGGCGCGCGGCACGTCGAGCATCATGAAGCAGCATCAATGCCACCAGCGCAGTCGCTTCCGCAGGGGATTGCGGACCCAGGAGCGCCACGATCAAACGCCCTAGGCGGATGGCTTCCGCGCAGAGGTCGGTTCTGAGGAGCGATTCTCCTCGCGTGGCCAGGTAACCTTCGTTGAAAACCAGGTACGTGACGGTGAGGACGGCTTCGAGCCGCGCGGAAATTTCGTCAGTTCCGGGGACCGCGTACGGAATACCCGCATCGCGAATCTTGTTTTTGGCGCGCACCAGGCGCTGCGCCATGGTCGTCGGAGATACGAGAAACGCGCGGGCAATCTCATCGGTTTCCAGCCCACAGAGAGTGCGCAAGGTCAGAGCGACCTGGGAGTCCGGCGCAAGCGCCGGGTGGCAGCAGGTAAAAATCAGGCGGAGACGGTCATCGGGAATCTCGCCGCCATCGTAATCCGGTTCATACGCGGCGCGGACCATGCCCGATACGGCGTAAGACTCCATCTTGTCCGCGAACCGGCTCTTGCGGCGGATGCGATCGATGGCTTTGTGCTTGGCGGTCTGAATGATCCATGCGCGCGGGATATCCGGGACGCCGGAATCCCGCCATTGGTCGACGGCCGCGGCAAAGGCTTCTTGCGCGCACTCCTCCGCGAGGTCGAAATCGCCAAAATGCCGGATTAAAGAAGCGACTATGCGCCCCCAATCGGCGCGGTAGACTTCTTCTACGGCGGAGGCTGCATTCGCGTGAAGGGCCATGCCCGATTGTATGAATTTTTTGATATAGATGTCGATCTGGACCCCCGCCGTTCGACATACAGATAGGGAGGTGGAGATGAAATACATGATGTTGATTTACCTGGATGAGAATGGCTTGAGCGAGGCCGAGCGAACCCAATGCTACGGGGACTCCGCGCGGTTTGCCGTCGAGCTCAGCAAAACCAGGCAGTATCTGGGCGCCGGGCCTCTGCATCCTACCTCAACGGCGACCAGCGTCCGGGTTCGCGATAACAAGCGGCTAGTGACCGACGGGCCGTTCGCCGAGACGCGCGAGCAGCTTGGTGGCTATTTCCTGGTTGATGCCAGGGACCTCGACGAGGCCATTGGCATCGCCGCGAAGATCCCGGCCGGGCGCTGGGGAACCGTGGAGATTCGACCAGTGATGGAAATTCCTGGTTTGCCAACGGTTTAGACGGCGTGGCCCAAGGCCGCGCTGGCGACTCTTTTGGTAGACGAACGGAGGGGAGCAGCGATGCACTACATGATGATCGTAAAATCCAGTAAGAATTGCGAAGCCGGACACCGGCCTGCTGAAACTGCGTCGGCCGCGATCCGGCACTACACCCAGGAACTCCGAAAGGCCGGGGTCTTGGTGGAGCTGTCGAGACTTCATCCCAGCTCCAAAGGCGCGCGAGTCAAGATCGCTGGAGCGAACCGGATCGTCGTCGACGGGCCGTTCGCCGAGACCAAGGAACTGATCGGAGGCTATTGGGTGATCGAGGCGAAATCGATCGGTGAAGCCGTTGCGTGGGCCAAACGCATTCCCGCCGCTGCCGGCAACGGCGAAGAATCGGAAATTGAGATTCGCCAATTCGTGGAGCTGGAGGAGTACGTTCCGGCTGAAATGGTGGATTCCGCTTCAGACGCCGGGAAGGAACGGGCAAAAGCGCAAAAAGAATCTCGGTAAGGCTGTCGATTTCGTGAGTAGCCGTTCGACTTAAGGATAGAGAGCAAAAATCAGCCAGGCTCTCAAGGAACGAATAGCAGACAGCACCACACAAAATAAAGGAGAAATCAGCATGAAATTCCTGAGCGTTTACAAAACCGCGGAAACGAGTGCTCCCCCAACGCAGGAAGAAATGACGCGAATGGGTAAGCTGATCGAGGAAGGAATGAAAGCAGGATGGCTGTTGGCGGTAGAGGGCTGCATGCCCAGCGCTGCCGGCGCCCGGGTTCGCAAAGCCAACGGCAAGACGACGGTCACCGACGGACCTTTCGCGGAAACCAAGGAACTGATCGGCGGTTTGGCCATCCTGCAGGCAAATTCCAAGGAACACGCCGTCGAGCTGGCAACATATTTTCTCGGCCATGCCGCTGATGGTGAATGCGAACTTCGCCAGTTGTACGAGCAAACCTGTGTCGAGCAGAACGTGCAGGCTGCACATTCCGCGGCCAAAGTGTGAATCGATCTTCCATCGGTAACGCGAGGCAGTAATTCCAGTGATTTTCCCACAGCGCGCGCCCGAACAATTTAAAGGAGATGTACCGTGCAAAAAATAACACCGTTCTTGTGGTTCGATGGAAAGGCGGAAGAGGCCGCCAATTTTTACGTCTCCATTTTTAAGAATTCCAAGGTATGCACGGTCAACCGCTACGGGGACCGCGGCCCGGGTCCAAAGGGTTCGGTAATGATCGCGACGTTTCAGATTGACGGACAGAACTTCATCGCGCTGAATGGCGGCCCGCAGTTCAAGTTCTCCCCGGCCATTTCATTCGTCGTCAATTGCGAGACGCAGGAGGAAGTGGACCATTTCTGGGAGAAGCTTTCGGAAGGCGGAAAGATCCAGCAGTGCGGCTGGCTGCAGGACCAGTTCGGCGTATCCTGGCAAATCGTTCCGACGGCGCTCGCCAGGTTAATGAGCAGCCCCGATCGCGAAAAATCGGGGCGGGTGATGGGCGCGCTGATGCAGATGACCAAGATCGATATCCAGCGATTGCAAGAGGCGTACGACAAGGCGTGAGAAAAGTGGCGCAGGCTTCAGCCTGTGGAATTGGTCAGGGCAGGATCGCCCCCGCTGCACAAAATTCCACGGGCTGAAGCTTGCGCTACGAATTCAAGTTCAGGGAGAAACATCCATGCGATTCATGATGATCGTGAAAGCCAACAAGAAATCGGAAGCGGGACAGATGCCCAGCGAGGAATTGATCAACGCCATGACCAAGTATAACGAAGAGCTGATCAAGGCCGGAGCGCTGGTCGATCTTTCCGGATTGCAACCGAGCTCCAAAGGCGCGCGGGTCAAATTCTCCGGCGAAAAACGCACGGTGATAGACGGGCCATTCGCGGAGACCAAGGAACTGATCGCCGGTTACTGGATCATTAAGGCCAACTCGATGGCCGAAGCCATTTCCTGGGCCACGCGCGCGCCCAATCCCAGCGGAGGCGACGAAGCGGAGATCGAGGTTCGCCCGTTTTTTGAGATGGAGGATTTCGCGGCCAGTCCCGCGGTGGATCGCGCCTTTGCGCTTGGGAAAGAACTTGCAAAATCGAAGCAGCAGGGACAATAACGTTGCCAATTTCTGTATCTCTTGTTCGACGAACCAGCAGCAATATAACGCGCACGAATGTGGTCATGTAAAAGGAGACGGCGATGCAATTGAATGCGTATCTTCTGTTCAACGGTAATTGCGAGGAAGCATTCCGATTTTACGAGAAAACCCTTGGCGGCAAAATCGAAGCCATGAATCTTTACGCCGGAACGCCGGCGGAGAAACATGTGCCACCGGAATTGCGGAACAAAATCCTGCATGCGCGCCTGGTTGTCGGCAAGGCCGTGCTAATGGGTTCCGACGCTCCGCCCGACCAGTTCGACGAACCAAAGGGTTTTTCCGTCGCATTAGAGATCGAGGATCCGGCGGAGGCCGAGCGCTTATTTACAGCGCTGGAGCAAGGCGGAAAAGTGAAGATGCCGCTGGCGCAAACGTTCTGGGCCGCGAAATTCGGCATGCTGGTCGATCGATTCGGGATCCCCTGGATCATCAATTGCACCGCAGCGGCGGCAGGCGCTGCTTAATCCGTTGCGCGCGTGAAGGAGAATGGCGTCATGAGCTCTTCGATTCCAACTTCGGCGCAACTGGGCGGTCATTCGGGTGCTGCGTCCAAGAACTTTTTGTGGACCGGGCGCATCCTCAGCGGTTTGGTGACGGCGTTCCTGCTCTTCGACTCCATCATCCATTTGCTGAAGCCCGCGCCGGTGGTGGAGGCGTTTGCCAAGGTTCACCTGCCGTTGAGCCTTGCGGTGGAACTCGGAATCATCGAACTGCTCTGCGTGGTTTTATACGTAATTCCGCGAACCTCAATCCTGGGCGCGGTGCTGCTTACCGGTTACCTCGGCGGCGCGATCGCGACACAAATGACCGTATCCACTTCATTGTTCGGCGAAATACTGTTTCCGGTATATGTCGGAATCATGGCGTGGGCTGGAATTTATTTACGGGACGCCCAGTTGCGCGCGCTCTTTCCATGGCGGCGTTAACTGGCGCCGCATCCAATGGGAAATTGCGCGATGTCAGGCCAAGGAGTTTGATTCATAATAGCGGAACTTTCACGAAGGAGCGGAGAGATGAGTAAAGTTCGCGTACTGGTTGGCACAAAAAAGGGTGCGTTCGTTCTGAATTCGGACGGCAAGCGGGAAAAATGGGATGTGTCCGGTCCGCATTTTGCCGGATGGGAAATCTATCACATGAAAGGCTCACCCGCGGATCCGAACCGGATTTACGCGTCGCAAACTTCCGGCTGGTTCGGCCAGATCATTCAGTGCTCCGACGACGGCGGCCGAACATGGCATCAACCGGGATCGGCTCCCGGTGACCAGCCCGCTCCGGGCACGGCGGTCGGTGAGAGCAACAAGTTCGTGTACGACGCGTCGGAATCGACCGGCAAGCCGCTAACTACGCACCAGTGGTATGACGGCACGCAGCATCCCTGGGAATTCAAGCGCGTGTGGCATCTTGAGCCCTCGTTGACCGAGCCCGACACAGTTTATGCCGGGATCGAGGACGCCGCGCTATTTCGCTCCAAGGACGGGGAAAAACGTGGAAGGAATTGCCGGGACTTCGCGGCAATGACACTGGCCCACGCTGGCAGCCCGGAGCAGGCGGCATGTGCCTGCACACCATCATTCTCGATCCGAAGCAATCCGCAGCGGATCTATATCGCTATCTCCGCGGCGGGCGCGTTTCGCACCGATGACGGCGGAAAATCCTGGAAGCCCATCAATCGCGGACTGAAATCACAGTACATTCCTGATCCGAACGCCGAGGTGGGACACTGCGTTCACCACGTAGCGATGCATCCCGCACGCCCCGACACGCTGTTCATGCAAAAACATTGGGACGTGATGCGCAGCGACGATGCCGGTGATAACTGGCGCGAGATCAGCGGCAATCTGCCCACTGATTTCGGCTTCGTAATCGACGTGCACGCCCACGAACCGGAAACCGTCTACGTCGTGCCGATCAAGAGTGACTGGAGAACATTTCCCCCTGGACGGAAAACTGCGCGTGTATCGCAGCCGCACCGGTGGAAATGAGTGGGAGCCGCTCACCAAGGGCTTGCCACAGAGCGATTGCTACGTGAACGTCCTGCGCGACGCCATGGCCGTCGATTCGCTCGATTCCTGCGGCGTGTATTTCGGCACCACCGGCGGACAAGTGTACGCCTCGTCAGACGCCGGAGATAACTGGGCGCCGATCGTCCGCGATCTTCCGGCCGTGCTTTCGGTGGAAGTTCAGACGCTGCCATGATTCGCGTCGTGCTACCGCAGCATCTGCGAACACTCGCGCGAGTGAGCGGCGAGATGAGATCGAAGTCCAGGGCCAGGCGACAATGCGCTCGGTCCTGGACGCGATCGAAAGCTCTACCCGGTCCTGCGCGGCACCATTCGCGATCATGTGACGCTGGTGCGGCGGCCGTTTCTTAGATTCTTTGTGTGTTCGGAGGATTGGTCTCACGAATCTCCCGATACCCCGCTGCCTAAAGAAATCATCTCCGGCGCGGAACCATTCATGATCATAGGTGCTATCGCCGGGGGCTAAGTGGGTAGGCTTCAGCCTGTGGAAGTTGGTTGGAGCTTGGTTTCAACTTCGCCATAACCAAAAGTGACAGGCTGAAGCCTGCGCCACAAAACCAATCTATGCCGGTCCGTTCACGCCGCTGACGAATCCGTAGTCCCGTGGCGACGGTGGGCACGGCCGAGATCGCTGCGACGATTACGGTGTAATACGCAGCGCGCAACAACTGGATATTTTGTTTCCGAAGGGACAGCAGATCGAAGAGAACGGCGACAACGATCAACGCAATCAGAAAATGAACCAACGCGACGTGCTGCGCGTGCCGGGCTAGAAGCGCCGACTTCAGATCAAACGGATTCATCGGAGTCTCCCTGCCCTACTGCACTACGATCTGTGCCGTCATCTTCGGGTGAATAGCGCAGTAATAGTTGTAGGTTCCCGGCCTTGTGAACGTAAACGAGAAATGGTCGTCGGTATCGAGCGCCTTCGATTTGAACAGCTTGTTGTCGTCGCTGGTGACCACGTGAGGAACATCGTCATGGTTCGTCCATGTAACTGTGGAACCCGCAGGAATGTTGATGGTTGCGGGACCGAAACTGAAGTTGTCGATCTTGACGACCGCTCCGCTGGCGGGTTTATCTACGGCGTTTTGTGCGGGCATCGCTGCTGGTCCGGCACTCACCACGAAGGCCGCCGCGACGATAGCTGCTAGTGCCACGATCCATTTCACGCGTCTCATCTCTGTTTCTCCTTTAAATTTTTAACGCTGGGAGTTCCGCGCAATACCGGGCTACAAATCCAAGACTGAGTCATTCCAAGGCGCGCACTCCATCGAGGAATCTTTCCTTTGCTCGCGTAAGACGAGGGAGATTTCCCACTCGGCTGGGAACGACAGGGACATCGATAATTCCGATGCCTTCAGGCCAGCGGCGAATCGACGATCGCTAGTGCGTGTGTGCCCTGCACGTAGTTCACGTGCGCGATGCCAAGCACACTGCGCAATTGGTCCGCGGGCACTTTCATGGGGCCGGGAGATGGCGCGGTTCCGGGAGCTGGTTGAGGAAAGGCCGTGGACAGCGCGGTGTGGAACGTGACGTTGCCCTCCACTTTTTGCATGATCTGGTGAATGTGCCCGTTCAGCACGGACACCGAACCGAAGCGCTTCAAATAGCCGAGTGCCTGTTCGCTGTCATCGGTTCCCCAACCCCATTCGGGATACACCGCCCAAAGCGGGATGTGCGCGAACACGATTACCGGCGTGCTGCTTTTCAGATCCCTTACGTCATCCTGAAGCCATTTCAGCTGATCGGCGCCGAGCGATCCGAGGCCGCCTGCTTTCAGATCCACGACGTTGACCAGGCCAATGAAGTGAGCGCCCTTGTGGTCAAAGCTGTACCAGCCCTTTCCTTTCGTGTCTTTGCCGAAGCGATCCAGGTATTGCTGGCCATCGTCCGTGAGCACGTCGTGTTCGCCGGGAACGTAGAAAATCCTTCCCGCTTTTGCGCCCTTCAGAACCTGTTCCGCCGTGTCAAACTCAGATGGTTTGGAGAGCTGTGAAATATCGCCGGTATGCAGCAGAAATTCGGGGGCGCCGCCGCACTGTTGATGCGATCGACGGCGATCTGCAATGTTGCGGTGACGTCGGGATTGGCTTCCTTGCTGAAGCCGATGTGGGAATCGCTAATCTGGATGAAGCTGAAATCCGCTCCTGCGATCTTCGCCGCGTCCTTGCCGTACTGGCCGCCAGCCATGAGTGGCAGCGATTTCAACACTCCGCCGTGCAGCGAGTAGAGCACTCCTGTGCCGGCCCAGGCCATGCACTGCAGAAATCCCCGGCGATCGATGCCATCTTTGTTCAGATTTTCGCGAATCATGTCAGCCATGTTGTTATTTCTCCCCGGCTGGCGCGGGCTGTAGAATGCTTGCCGCACGCGGCCTCCGGGATGTAAGACCTTGCGCGGCTGCGCTTATTCCCGGGAAATGGCCGATTTTGCTGCCGGGAATAAAAAAGCCGCGACCGCAGTCTTCATTAGTGGAACAAACTTGTCTGTGGATTTTCGCACTTGCAAGGACGAACCCCCACAGACTGAAGTCTGTGCCACCAGAACGCGAGACGCACGGGAGTGCACCTCACAGCAACGCGCGAACGCTTCGAGCAAGCCGTCCTGCCGCATCTGGACGCGGCCTACAACCTCGCCCGCTGGCTGACACACAACGAACAGGACGCCCAGGACGTAACCCAGGAAGCTTTTCTGCGGGCATTTCGTTTTTTCGAGGGCTATCAGGGCGGCAACATGCGGGCCTGGCTGCTTACGATTGTGCGCAACACCTGCTACACCTGGCTGCACCAGAACCGGCCCCCCGATTTCGCCGTGGAATTTGACGAGGAAATTCACAGCGGTGAAATCCCCGGCGGCGCCGATCCGGAAATTCTGGTGCTGGCGAGCGCGGATAAGGACACGTTGCGCCGCGCGCTGGAAGAATTGCCGGGAATATTCCGCGAAGTACTGGTGCTGCGGGAGATGGAAGGAATGTCCTACAAGGAAATTGCCGACGTCGCGTCCGTTTCGATCGGCACGGTGATGTCCCGCCTGGCGCGAGCGCGGACGCGATTGCGGCAATCCCTGGGCGCCGCTCTCGGAAAGGAGTCCTGAAGTGAGCTGCAAGCTGACACAACGATTTGTTCCCGGCTACCTCGATGGCGAGCTCGATCTGTCGCGCACCATTGAGATGGAAACGCACCTGCAAATCTGCGCGGATTGCGCCCGCGAACTCCTGCAACAGCGAGGGCTGCGCGCCGCCCTCCAGCGGAATCAGCTGGCATACGCCGCGCCGTCAGCATTGCAGGAAAAGATTCAATCGTCACTGCGGTCCGCCGCTCCCGTCGAGGCTCCCGAACGCGCAACCTCGTGGCGCCCGCTACCGCTTTTTCGTTGGGCTGGCGCGTTTGCAGTACTCGCTCTATTTGTGCTCACGGCCTGGCGATTTGTGCCCGGCCTTCTCGGACCCACGAGCGAGCAAGGGATCGTGGCGGAAGTTCTCGCCAGCCACGTGCGGTCGCTCGAGGCGAACCACCTGATGGACGTGGCCTCCACGGACCAGCACACCGTTAAACCGTGGTTCGACGGCAAGCTCGATTTCTCGCCACCAGTGGAGGATCTGTCCAGCAACGGATTTCCGCTCGTCGGCGGACGCCTGGACTTCCTCGAAGGGCGCGAGGTGGCCGCGCTGGTCTACCAGCGGCGGAAGCATTTCATCAATGTATTTGTGTGGCCCGATAAGAGGGAGCCGCGTTCGACGCAAACCATGCCGCCGCAGCAGGGGTACGACATGATCCGCTGGTCGCGCGGCGGTTTCCAATTCTGGGCCGTCTCCGACGTGAGTGCGGACGACCTCGCGGATTTTGTCCGACTACTAAATGCTCGGGCGGTCCCTCAATCGAAATAGCGCGCCAGCGACGCAGCACAGCGACTCTTCGCTGTGCGGTGTTTGCAATCGATCATGAAGCGTTGCCGCGGAACGCAGCCTGCAAAATCGCACGGCGAAGAGTCGCTGTGCGACTAAACCAGCGCCCACCTTGCACCCCACTCCCCTTCGCTGTAGCATGCCAGAATCAGGCTGCCGGCCGTCGCTACCTCGCTGCCTTTGAAACTGCGGCGCCTGGCGGGCCGTCTATTTAGGAGCTACCTTTTTTATGAGGCTCCTCGCACCGATTTCGGCGCTTCTCCTGCTGGCGGGCATGAGCACGGGCCTCCTGGCCATGCAACGCAGCGGCCAGCAATATGATGAATATGGCGCGCGCGAAGCTTTCTCTTCCTCGGACAGCGACAATGGGAAAAATGAATATTCGTGGTCGCGCCTGCGCTATTCGATGGCCGGCGGCGGAGGCGGCGGATATGGATACGGCCGCTATGCCACGTGGTCTCGTGATTACCCGAAGGCCGACCGCCAATTCCTGATCGCGCTGAAGCGCCTCACGCGCATCAATGCGCGGCCGGTCGAGCAGGTGGTCGATCTCGATAGCGAAGGACCCGAGAGCATCGAAAATTTTCCATGGGTGTACGCCGTTCAGGTGCAGACGTGGACGTTCAACGACGCCGAGGCCAAGCGCCTGCGCGAATACCTGCTGAAAGGCGGCTTCCTGATGGTGGACGATTTTCACGGTGCCACCGATTGGGAACACTTCATGAACGGCATGCTCATGGTTTTCCCGGACCGTCCCATCGAAGACCTGACCGACAAAGACGAAATTTTTCATGTGCTCTACGATTTAACCGACCGCTTCCAGATTCCCGGCGAACAATATGTGTGGACCGGCAGAACCTACGAGAAGGACGGCTACGTCCCGGAATGGCGTGGCATCAAGGACGACCGGGGCCGAGTGATGGTGGCGATCTGCCACAACATGCATCTGGGCGACGCCTGGGAATGGGCCGATGATCCTCGCTATCCGGAGAAGTTCGCATCGCTGGCGTTTCGTTTAGGGATCAATTACGTGATGTACGGAATGACGCACTGACGGCGAACTTCGGGCCGCGATTCTAGCTTGCAATTTTTCGGGCACAAGATGCGCAGGCTTCAGCCTGTGGGTTTTCGTTGCAGCAAGGGTAACCGTGCTTCGACCAACCCCCACAGGCTGAAGCCTGCGCCTCTTCGAGAACGTGCATCCAAGTTAAGTTGCTATGTTCGAATTCTTATTCAAATATCCGCGCAGCGTTTTTTCGAAGGGCACCCTGGTGCTGCTGGGCGCCTGGCCATGGTGGGTGTTCGCACTGTTGGTGCTGGCGGCGGGCGCAGGACTCGCCTGGCTGATCCGTACGAAATTGCCGGAAGCTTCCACACAGGTCAAAAATTGGAAGGCGGGCGTTATCTGGCTGCTGCAATTCGCGCTGGCGGCGCTGCTGCTGCTTTTGCTGTGGCAGCCGGCCATCCTGGTGTCGGAGCTTCGGCCGCAGCAAAACATCATCGCCGTTCTGGTGGATGATTCGCGGAGCATGTCCATCGCCGATAGCGGCAGCGCGACACGCGAGCAGCAAGCGGTCAAGGCGCTCGAAGGCGGCGTGCTTGACCAATTACAGAAGAAATTTCAAATTCGCATCTATCGCCTCGACCGGCAAATCTCGCGCGTTCCGAAGCTGGACGATTTGAAAACCATGCTGCCTGCTCCGGCGACGCGCATCGGCGACGGCCTGAAACAACTGGCCGGCGAGGCCGCCGACCTGCCCATCGGCGCGGTAGTGCTGCTGAGCGACGGCGCGGATAATTCCGGCGGGATCGACCTCGACACAATTTCCACGTTTCGCAGCCGCAAGATTCCGGTGCACACCGTCGGCTTTGGCAGCGAGCAGGTCGCGCACGATGTAGAGATCAACGATGCCGTGGTCGCGCCGCGCGCGCTGGCTGACTCACGGCTGGCGGCGAAAGTAACGCTGCACCAACGCGGCTATGTGGGGCAAAAAGCGATGCTGACCGTCCGCGACGGCGGCAAAGTCCTCGCGGGCCGGCAGATCACGCTCGCGGCCGACGGCGCTACACAGAACGAGACGCTGCTATTCAATCCGGGCGATGCGGGCGCTAAGACCGTACAGTTTTCGATCGATCCGCTCCCGGGCGAGGAAAATCGCGACAACAATTCCGTGTCGCGGCTGGTCAACGTCGAGTCCGCCAAGCGCCGCGTCTTGTACGTGGAGGGCGAGCCGCGCTGGGAATATAAATTTATCCGCCGCGCCGAACAGGATGACCGCCTGCTGACCATCGTTTCGATGCTGCGCACCAGCGAAAACAAAATTTATCGTCAGGGAATCGACGATCCCAAAGAACTGGCCGACGGTTTTCCTTCGCGCGCCGAGGATTTGTTTCCCTACCAGGCGATCATCATCGGTTCCGTGGAGGCAAACTACTTCACACCGGCGCAGAAGGAGTTGATCCAGCAATTCGTGGATCGTCGCGGCGGCGGATTGTTGTTTCTTGGAGGCCGCGCGGCGCTGGGCGATGGAGGCTGGGCAGCTTCGAGCCTTGCCGACCTGTTGCCGGTCACTTTGCCGAACAAAAAGGGCACCTTCCATCGCGATCCTGCGACGGTTTCGCTCACCTCGGCCGGCGCGGACAATATCATCACGCGCCTGGTCGAAGATCCCACGGCGAACGTGGAGCGCTGGAAAAAGCTTCCCTATTTAATGGACTATCAGGAAGCGGGAACGCCCAAGCCCGGCGCGGTGGTGCTCGCGGAAATGTCCGCAGCGGGCAGAAAAATGCCGATGCTCATCACCGAAAATTACGGACGCGGGCGCACCGCGGTACTGGCCACGGGCGGGACCTGGCGCTGGCAGATGAGCCAGCCTCTCGAAGATCAGACCCATGAGGAATTCTGGCAGCAACTGTTGCGCTGGCTGGTGATGGACACGCCGGGGCGCGTGGTGGCCACGGTTCCGACTCAGATGCTGCTGGACGATGGCCGCGTGCAGCTTTCCGCCGACGTGCGCGACAAGAATTATTCTGCCCGCGACCGATGCACACGTCGAAGCGCACATCCTCGGTCCGGGCGGCTCGGCGGCGCAAATTGAAATGACGCCGGACCCGAACACACCCGGCACATTTCATGCGGAGTGGAATGCCGACCAGCAAGGATCGTATCTCACCGAAGTAGTGGCCACGCGCGACAAGGACGAAGTGGGGCGAGACGTGCTGAATTTCGCACGCACGGACGGCGTCGCCGAGAATTTCCACACCGAACAAAATCGCGACCTGCTGCAAAAACTTTCCGAAGAAACCGGCGGCCGCTACTGGTAGCCGCAGAATGTTTCCAAGCTGCCCGGTGAGATTTCCTATTCCGAAGCGGGCATCACGGTGCGCGACACGAAAGAGCTGTGGAACATGCCGATTGTTTTTCTTTTGTTGCTGCTGTTGCCGTCAACGGAATGGCTTCTGCGGCGCAAGTGGGGTGTGGTTTGATGCTTTTTGTGGCACAGACTTCAGTCTGCGGGTTTCAATTGATCCTGGCTGCACTGCTTGATGCAAGTACGGACGTTCGAGCGGCGCAGGCTTCAGCCTGTGGGGTTTCGTTCTTGCGAGGACCAAAATCCACAGGCTAAAGCCTGCGCCACTCGGATTGCTGTAACGGTGACGACGAATGCTGATTGGAAATAAACTGGCCTCCACAGCCGCACGAATTGCACTGTGCTGCGCTTTGTCCGCCGGATTCAGTGCGCGCGTAGCGCTGGCCGCGCCTTACTATGTTACCGTCGCGGGGTTGGGCGGCGAGCCGGACTACGAGCAGCGATTCACGGCACTGGCCAAGGACCTCGACAAACTATTCAAGGCCTCGGCAAGCGATGCACACGTCTTCACACTCACAGGAAGCGACTCAACGAAAGCGCACCTTTCCGATACCCTGACGCAGATCGCCCACGAAGCCAAGCCCGAGGATCAATTGACACTGATCCTGATCGGCCACGGCTCCTACGACGGCGAAGTCTACAAATTCAATCTGCCGGGGCCGGACATTTCCGGCGAAGACCTGGCCATTCTGTGCGATCGCATCCCCGCCAAGCGCCAATTGATCGTCAATACAACGAGCGCCAGCGGCGGCTCAATCGGCGCGCTGCAGAAAGCGGGACGCATGGTGATCGCCGCGACGAAAACCGGCACGGAGAAAAATGCCACCGTGTTCGCGCGTTACTGGGTGGATGCGCTGGGCGATACGTCCGCCGATACGGATAAAAATGAAAGCATCACCGCGCTGGAAGCCTTTGTCTATGCCGACCGCAAGACCGCCGCGTTTTACGAATCGCAGAAGCGCCTGGCCACCGAGCATCCCGTCTTTGAGGATACCGGGAAGAAAGAAGGCGTTCGCGCTCCTTCCACGGAAAATGGCGAGGGACAGCTGGCTGCAAGCTTCGCGATTCTGCGGATCGGATCGGCGCAGAAGGCCGCGAACGATCCCGCCAAACGCGCCCTGCTCGACAAAAAGGAAGAACTCGAACGCAAAATCGATCTGCTGAAATATCAGAAGGCCGCGATGTCCGCCGAAGATTACAAGAAACAGTTGTCCGACGCGCTCCTGGAGCTGGCGCGCGTGCAGGGGGATCTCGACAAATGAACGGCCGCGCCATGCATCGCGCCGTGCGGATTTTCTTCCGTGTGGTTGTGTGCGTGGCGTGTTTTTCCCTCGCAGGACTCGCATGGGGCGCGACGCCTGACGATTGCCACGAATTGCGCAAGCATGGCCACCGGCCGGAAGCGCAAAAGTGCTACGAATCATTGACCAACGCGCGCGATCCGTTTGCCCGCGCCGAAGGCTTCTGGGGCCTCGAACAGTACGAAGAGGCCAACAACCAGTTTCGTATGGCCGCGGAGCAGTCTCCGTCCAACGCCATGATCCGCGTGCGCTGGGGACGCCTGATGCACGAGCGCTTTAACAACACCGAGGCCGACAATCTTTTCGGCGAAGCGCTGCAGCGCGATCCAAAAAACGCGCAGGCGTACTACGGACTGGCGCTGGTGAGTGCGGACGGCTTCGACAGTAAAGCGATCGAATACACCAAGAAAGCGATCGAGCTCGATCCGAGATTGTATGAAGCACACGAACTTCTAGCCGGCCTGCAGCTTGAGGATCAATGATGTACCAAAGCGTTCGACGAAGCCGACGCGGCGCTGAAAATCTCTCCAGAAGCGCTGGACGCCATGGCCATCCACGCCGCGATTGAACTGCTCGCCGATCGTTCGCCCGATACGTGGCTTGAAAAAATTCGCGGGATTAATCCCACCTACGGCGAGGGCTACGCGCTGGTCGCGCGATCAACTGGTGTTTGAATCGCCGCTATGTCGATGGCATCGCCTACTATCGTAAGGCAATTGACGCCGATCCGCGGCTGTGGTCGGCGCGCTCGCAATTGGGCATCAACCTGATGCGCCTCGGCCAGGAAGACGAGCCGCGCAAGCAGCTCGAAATGTGCTACACCAACGGATACCGCAACGAAGAGACCGTCAACAGTCTGCGCTTGCTCGACAGCTACAAGAATTTCGTCACATTCAAGGACGGCGACACGATCCTCAAACTCAACAAAAAGGAAGCGGAACTTCTGCGTCCCTATTTTGAAGAGGAGATGAAGCGGATCATCGCCACCTACAACAAAAAATACAAAATGACGCTGCCTGGTCCGGTGCAGGTGGAAGTGTATCCGGACCACGAAGATTTTGCCGTGCGCACCATGGGCATGCCGGGACTGGGCGCGCTGGGCGTCACGTTTGGCCTGAGTCATCGCCATGGATAGTCCTTCGGGCCGCCCGCCAGGCGAATTTCATGTGGGCCAGCACGCTGTGGCACGAGATGAGCCACGTCTATATTCTGACGGCGACGAATTTTCGCGTGCCGCGCTGGTTTACCGAAGGACTTGCCGTCCACGAAGAAACAGAAGCCTCTCCCGAATGGGGCGATCGCATCACGCCGGATATTCTGGTCGCCATCCGCGATAAAAAACTTTTGCCCGTCGCGGAGATGGACCGCGGATTCATCCGCCCTGAATATCCGAATCAGGTGATCGTGTCCTATTACCAGGCGGGACGCATCTGCGATTACATCAAAGAACGCTGGGGCGCGGACAAGCTGCTGGACATGGTGCACTCCTTCGCGGATCACAAGACCACGACCGACGTGATCCGCGCAGGACCTGGGAATGGCGCCGGAGGATTTCGACAAGCAGTTTATGGATTGGCTGGACAAGGACGTCGGCAAGACAGTGGCGAATTTCGACGAGTGGCGTACCAAGCTGAAAGATCTCGCGGCCAAGGCCAAGAGCAAGAATAACGACGCGGTGCTCAAGGAAGGCGAGGAAGTGCGGCGCCTGTATCCCGGACTATATTTATCCCGCCAACCCTTACGAATTCATGGCCGACGCGGATATCGCCAAGGGTGACAAACAGGCCGCCGTCACGATCCTCACCCAGTACGAAAAAATAGGCGGGCACAATCCGCCGGCCCTAAAACAGCTCGCATCGCTCGAGCAGGAATTGGGAAAATCCGCCGATGCCGCCGCGACGCTTGACCGTCTCAATTACATCTATCCCACGGACGAAGATCTGCATCACCGCCTCGGCGACCTGTGGTTTTCGCAAAACAATTTCACCGGAGCGATTCGCGAATACAATGCGGTAATCGCCATGGGTCCGCTGGACAAGGCCTCGGCGCAATTCAATGTGGCCCGCGCCTATTTTGCCGCGGGACAGAAGGACAAGGCCGAGGATCACGTTCTCGCTTCACTCGAAGTCGCGCCTGATTTCCGTCCGTCCCAGAAGTTGCTGTTGCAGTTGAAGGACTCCAACGAAGGGAAATAACAAATGGCCTCCATCGCACAGCTCGATCCGGACTCCGCGGAACTGAAAAAACGCATTGAACGTTTTCAGACCGTGCGCGACAACATTCTCGGCCAGGTGCGCCAGGTAATTGTCGGGCAAGAGGAAGTGCTCGACCAGATTCTGATCTCGCTATTCGTCGGCGGCCATTGCCTGATCACCGGCTTGCCGGGCACTGCGAAAACATTGATGGTGCGCACGATTGCGCAAACGCTAGGGCTGGCCTTCAAGCGCATTCAATTCACGCCGGATCTGATGCCTTCGGACATCACCGGAACGGACATCATCGAGGAAGATCCTACGACGGGTCACCGCCGCTGGACTTTCGTGCCCGGCCCGATCTTCGCCAACATCGTGCTGGCCGATGAAATCAACCGCACGCCGCCCAAAACGCAGTCGGCCATGCTGGAAGCCATGCAGGAACTCTCGGTAACCGTGCGCGGCAATCATTACACATTGCCCGCGCCCTTCTTCGTTTTGGCGACACAAAATCCGATCGAACTCGAAGGCACGTATCCGCTTCCAGAAGCGCAACTCGACCGCTTCCTCTTCAACACCATCCTCGATTACCTGAGCGCGGCGGACGAAGTGAAAGTGGTGGACCTGACCACTACAACGCGTGTGGCGCAGGTAGAAGCGGTGACGTCGGCCCAGGAGATTCTGGATTTTCAGCAACTGGTGCGCATGGTACCGATCGGCGATTCACTCGCGCAGTACGTCGTCAACCTGGTGCGCGCCACACGGCACAATAGCGGGTCCGCGCCGGACTTCGTAAAAAAATACGTCAACTACGGAGGCAGCGTGC
Source organism: uncultured Acidobacteriota bacterium (assembly GCA_963695945.1). Taxonomy (GTDB): domain Bacteria; phylum Acidobacteriota; class Terriglobia; order Acidiferrales; family UBA7541; genus Palsa-360. The sequence continues at coordinate 35,961 of CAVOIX010000068.1, forward strand.
GTGCGGCGCAGTTCATCGTCCTCGCCGCAAAGGCCCGCGCTCTGACGCACCGCCGCTACCACGTAGCGTATGAGGACATTCTGGCACTGGCAATCCCGGTGCTGCGCCACCGCATCCTACTGAATTTCCACGCCGAATCGGACCGCATCGATTCGGATGAAATTTTGCGGCAATTGCTTGAGCACATGCCGCCACCGTCGAAGGCTTAAGTAGCACAGCGACTCTTCGCTGTGCGGGGCTTGCAACCGTCAGTTCGAGGATAGACTTCGGCCTCGAAGATAGAACCGTTTACAAAAGCTCACAGCGAAGAGTCGCTGTGCTACTGGCCGCCGCTTCGCTCGCGGCCCAAGAATTTGATTCGGAGTCGGTCCTCATATGCTGCAGCGATTTCTTGATCCCGCGGTGCTCGCCGGAATTTCCGGCTTGGATCTGGTGGCGAAGACTGTCGTCGACGGCTTCGTCAACGGTCTTCACCGCTCGCCCGATTTCGGCTTTAGCCAGGAATTCGCCGAATATCGCGCCTACTCTCCGGGCGACGACCTGCGCCATGTGGACTGGAACGTTTTCGCGCGCACCGAGCGCGCCTACCTCAAGCGCTATCGCGGCGAAACCAACAGCATCCTTACCGTGCTGCTCGACGCCAGCAACTCCATGAAATTTTCTTCCCATGCCGTGAGCAAGATGGATTACGCGCGCTTCACAGCGGCATCGCTGTTTTATCTGGCGATTCAGAATCAGCGAGACGCCGCCGGACTGATCGTCTTTGACGACGAAGTCCGCAGCTACATCCGGCCATCCACGCGGCAGGGCCAGCTGCATCGCCTGCTGAGCGGCCTGGAACAAGCTGAGCCTCACGCGCGAACCGATTTCGCCAAGCCGCTCGACCATTTTCAGCAATTTCTGCGACGCCGCGGAATCGTGGTATTCATTTCCGATTTTTACGATTCGCCGGAGCACATCGTACGCACCGTCGAACCGTTGCGCTTTCACGGAAACGAAGTGGTGCTGTTTCATATCCTTGATCCCAAGGAAATCCGCCCGGAAGTCAAGGAACCCTCGACGCTGATCGATCTGGAAACGCAGGAGCGCATCGAAATCACGCCGGATTACGTCCGCGATGAATATCGCAAGAGATTTGACGCGCATGTGGAAGCTCTGCGCGACAAGACGCGCGCCGCGGGCATGGATTACCATTTGCTGGTCACCGATCGCCCCCTCGACGACGCGCTCCGCGAGTACCTGTCGATCCGCCAGGGGAGGGACTAGATGGGCCTTCTCGCACCCTGGTTTCTGGCGGGCATCGCCGCATTGGGCATTCCCTTCTACGTGCATTTGCTGCGGCGGCACACCACCACGCCGCGCCCGTTCAGTTCGCTGATGTTCTTTGAGCGGCGCACGCAGAGCTCCATCAAACATCGCCGTCTGCGCTATCTGCTTTTGCTATCGCTGCGCGCGCTGCTCTTCCTGCTCCTCGTGCTGGCGTTCGCGAATCCGTTTATCAATCGCACGTCCGCAAAAATGAACAGTGAGAAACTCGACCTCCTGGTGATCGACAATTCGTTCAGCATGCGCGCCGGAACGCGCCTCGCCGACGCGCGCCGCGAGGCGCTCTCCGTGCTGGACTCGCGCAGGCCCACGGACAAGGCGCAGGTGATGGCGCTCGGTTCCCAGATTCAAGTACTGACGCAGACGTCTCTCGATTCCGCAGCGTTGCGCGCCGCCGTCAACAACATTCAACCGGGCGATTCGCGTGCCAGCTACGGCGAACTGGCGCGCGCCGTACGCTCCCTCGAGGAAAGCGTCCCCACGCCGATCGAGCTGCACTTCTTCAGCGACATGCAAAAATCCGCCATGCCCGGAAGTTTTTCAGAACTTGCGCTGCCTGCGAACGTATCTCTCGTCCTGCACGCCGTGGCCAAGGGAGCCATGCCGAACTGGACGGTGGAAAGCGTCAACGCGCCGGGCCAAGTGTGGGACCCCAAAAAAGCGCGGGTGCAGGCCGTCATCGCCGGATTCGGCACGCCGGCGGCGACGCGCACCATTTCGCTGGTCGTGAATGGCAAGACTGCAGCCACAAAAGCCGTCGAAGTACCGGCAAATGGCCGCGCCACAGCCGAATTCCAGTCGCTCGACGTGCCCTACGGCTTCACAAAGTGTGAAGTGCGCATCGATTCCGCGGATACCTTTTCTGCGGACGATGTAAGCATTTTTGCCGTCGAGCGCTCCGACCCGCGCCACGCGCTCTTCGTTTCCGATGCCGGCGACTCGCGGTCGCCGCTTTACTTTCGTTCGGCTCTTGGTTCTGCCGCGGAGTCCGCATTCGTTCTCGACAGTGTCAGCGCGGGCGAGGCGGCCAATCAGCAACTCTCGAAGTACGCATTTGTTGTCCTGTCGGACTTGATCTCGGTCCCCGCAAATTTCGAGAGCGCGCTGATGCGATACGTGCAGGGCGGCGGCAGCGTTTGGATCGCGGAAGGAACTTCGGCGTCGCACACGACCCGCGTTCCCGTGTTCGGCGGCAACGTTCTGGACTCTCACGATTACTCCCGCACCAGCGACCACTATCTGAACGTCGCGGACGCCGATCCTTCCTACCCGTCCGTGGAGAAAGCCGACCACTGGGCGGGCGTGAAATTCTATTTCGCAGTGAAAGTGGACCCGGGCAACGCGCGCGTCGTCGCGCACCTCACTGACGGAACGCCCTTGCTGCTGGAAAAGAAAATCGGCGAGGGCCATGTTTTACTGTTCGCCTCCGGCCTCGACAATCTGACCAACGATTTTCCGCTCCATGCGATCTTCGTGCCCTTCATTGAGCAGACCGCACTCTACTTGTCCGGCACGGAACGCCGCAGCGGCGCCCGCGTGGTGGATTCTTTCCTCGAACTGCGCAGCTCCAAGGAACAATCCGTGGGCGTTCAGGTGATCGACCCTCAGGGTCAACGACCGCTGTCGCTCAAGGAGTCTACTTCCGCGCAGACCTTGCGCCTTTCGAGCGCCGGATTTTACGAGTTGCAGTTAGCCAACGGACGCCACGATGTGATCGGCGTCAATCCTGACCGCCGCGAATCAAACCTGGACGTCGTGCCGGACGAAACTCTGGCGCTGTGGCGGGGAAATTCGGGCAAGGAAACCGCGCAAGCCGGCGCCGCAGGTTCCGCCGAGGAACAGAAGCAGCCGTATCGTTTGTGGTGGTATATTATGCTTCTAGTATTCGCCGCGGCCATCGCCGAATCCCTGCTTGCGGACCGATATCTAGGCGCCCAGCAGCAGGAGGACTTATGAGCTTTCGGGACCAGCTCAACTCCTATATTCACCAACTGGAGAGACGGCTGCGCCTGGGCGCGATGTTCCGCGGAGCCGCAATCCTTACCTCGGTAGCTCTGGCCACTACCGTTCTCCTCGTTCTCATCACCAACGCCCTGGCTTTCTCTCGATGGAGCATTACCAGCGCGCGCGTAGCCTTACTGTTTGCGCTGGTTTTAGCGGTAACGTTTGGAATTGCCCTGCCCCTGATCGCGCTCAACCGCCGCCGCGCTGCCCGCCAGGCCGAGGAAATGTACCCAGAGTTCAAGCAGCGCCTGGTCACCTTTGCCGAACGCGACGCCGAAAAGCGCGAGCCGTTTCTGGATTTGCTGGCGCTTGACACGCTGAACGTCGCGCGCGCCGCCGAGCCCAAATCTCTCGTTCCCGACAAAAAGCTTGCAACGTTTCTTGGCGTCGGCGCGGTGTCCCTGCTGGTGCTGCTGTGGCTGATTCTCGCGGGCCCCGGATACCTTGGCGAAGGCGCAGCCTTGCTATGGGCGGCAACGCCGCACACCGGCTCGGCTCCTTTTTATGACATACAAGTTGTACCCGGCGATATTTCCGTGCGGCGCAATTCCGACCTGATGGTGACGGCGCAACTGATCGGCCTGCAAACGCAGAACGTGCGCCTGTACGCGCGCTATCAGAGCGCCTCCAAGTGGGATCAGGTGCCGATGCGGCCGCAGGCTGGAGGCTCGGGCTTCCAATTCGTTTTCGGCGGGTTGCCGGAGAGCGTCGAATATTACGTTGAAGCCGGGCCGCTGGACTCGAAGCACTTCAACATTCGCGTGCTCGATCTGCCCAACGTGAAGAATGTGCGCGTGACGTATCGCTATCCTTCCTGGACGCACCTGCAAAATGTGACCGAAGAGCGCGGCGGCGATTTGCGCGCCGTTGAAGGCACCGAAGCCGATCTTGAAGTGGAGACCGACAAGCCCATGCGCGACGGCCTGCTGGTGCTGAATGACGACCAGCAGATTCGTCTCTCGGGCGGCGAAGGCAACGTCTACAAGGGCACTGTGAAGATGGAGAAAGACGGCGTGTACCATGTCGCCGCGCTCGATCAAGAACAGCCGGTGCGCCTATCAAACGATTTTTTCATTGAAGCGCGCAAGGCCGAGCCGCCCAACGTGATCATCGCGCGCCCAGGCCATGATTACCGCGCAAGCCCGATCGAGGAAGTCACCGTCGCGGTGAAGGCCGATGACGAATTCGGCGTTTCGGACATGACGCTGCACTATTCCGTGAATGGCGGACCCGAACAAACCGTCGACTTGCTCAAGCAAAAAGGCGCGAAGCAGGCCGACGGTTCCACCGTGCTTTCACTCGAAGACTTCAAAGCCGTGCCCGGCGATGTCGTGAGTCTCTACGCGGTGGCCAAGGACGCACACTCCGAATCGCGCACCGACATTTCCTTCATTCAGGCCGATCCATTTGAACGCGAATTCTCCCAAGCGCAGGCCGCGGGCGGCCGTGGCGGTGGCGGCGGGATGGGCGATCAGAACGATATCTCCCAGCGCGAAAAAGAAATCATCGCCGAAACCTGGAAGCACCAAGGCGACAAGAAAGCCACGCAACAGGAAGCAGCCGACGCCGCGAAATTCCTTTCCGGCGTGCAAGCCAAGCTGGGCGAGCAGGCGCGATCACTCGCGGGACGCATGCAGAGCCGCGAACTGTCGCAAGAAAACGAGGAATTCAATAGTTTCGTGAAAGATATGAACGCCGCCGCCCAAGCCATGGGTCCGGCGTCGCAACAATTGCAGCAGCAGAAGTGGAAAGAAGCCATGCCCAGCGAGCAGAAAGCTCTGCAGAATCTGCTGCGCGCCGAAGCCACCTTCCGCCAGATTCAAGTCGCGTTTGGCAGTTCGGGTGGAGGAGGGGGAGGGGGAGGGGGCGGAGCAGGACGCGACCTGGCGAGTCTATTCGATCTGGAGCTGGACACCGAGAAAAACCAGTACGAGACCGCGCAGACTGCCGGCGGCTCCGCGAGTCAACAGCAGAAAGAAATTGACGAAGCGTTGCAAAAGCTGGACCAACTTGCAAAGCGCCAGGAAGAGCTGGCGCAGCAGCAGCGCAACAATCAGCAAAGTTCCGAGCAGCGCTGGCAGCAGGAAATGCTGCGCCGCCAGGCCGAAGAGTTGCAACGCCAGATGGAGCAGATGGCGAAGAACAATGGCCAGAACAGTGCGGGTTCGCAATCGGGGTCGCAATCGAGTTCGCAGCAAGGCAACTCGCAGGGTGGTTCGGCTTCCGGTTCCTCCGGTCAATCCGGATCGTCTGGGCAATCTGCTTCTTCAGGACAATCCGGCGCCGGAGGAAAGTCCGACGATCCGCGTATACAGCAGTCGCTCGATCGCCTGCGCCAGGCAACCGATGACATGCGCCGCGCAACTTCGCCGCAGCAGAGTGAAGCCGAAGCGCGTCGCGCCGCCGACCGCTTGAAGGAAGCCACGGATCTGCTGGGCAGCATGCGCCAGCAACAATCGGCCAACAAAGTTGATTCGCTCGCTGAAGAAGCCAGCCGCCTCAAACAGGAAGAAAGCGACCAGACCGGCCGCATTCAGCAAGCCTTCGGGCAAGGCATGGGCGGGGCGCAGGCCGGCGCGCAGGAACGCAAAAAGCTGTCCGACGATCGCGAGAAACTGGCTAACGATCTGGGCGGTCTGGAAAGAAATCTGCAGGACACCGCGCGGGAACTCGCCACCAACAATCAAAGCGCGGCATCGACGAAACTGCGTGAGGCCCTCGGCGACATGCAGCAATCGGATCTGCGCGCCCGCATTCAGCGTGGCGCGGACTGGATGCGCCGCGGCATCGATCCCAACGCCAACGGCATGGAACCGGATATCGCCGCTGGAATGCAGCGACTCGAAAAAGGTTTGCAGGCCGCGCAACAGGCTATGGGCTCCGCGCCGCAGCAAGGAAACGATTCGCAGCAGGGACTGGAGACCGCGCTGAACCGCGTCGAGCGCCTGCGCAGCCAGCTGGGATCGGGATCACGCGACGGCCAGGGACGGCAGCAAGGGCAAGGACAACAGAGCGGCCAAGGGCAGGGGCAAGGCCAGAACGGCGGGCAGCAATTTGGTCGCGGCCAGCAGGGTGGCTGGAATCCTAATGGCGGCCCCGGCGCAAGAATGGGCGGTGGCGATAACGGCGGGGCCTACGGCAATGCATCCAATGGTGGCGGCGCGAATGGCGCGATGTTCGGCAATCTGGACACCGGAAACAACACGCCTCGCGGCGGTCCACCGGTGCAGCCCGACAATTCTCCGATTCCGCCGCAGCGCGCTTATGATGACAGCCTGCGCGATTTAAATCAGCTGCGCCAGGCCGTGCGCGACGATCCGGATATGTCCAAGCAGGTACAGGAACTGATTCAGGAAATGGCCAAGCTCGATCCCAGCCGTTTCCCAGGAAATCCCGCGCTCGTCGAACAGCTTCATTCCCAGGTGCTCGCCAATGTGGACAAACTGGAATTGCAACTGCGCCGCCAGATCGACGAAAAAGATGCCGGCCAGGTGCGCAGCGGAGATACCGCCACCGTGCCGCAAGGCTACGAAGAATCAGTAGCCGAGTATTACCGCCGCCTGAGTAAAAACAAATAGCGGTCAGTGGTGCAGACTTCAGTCTGTGCCACTAAGTGCCTAATGTTTCGGTAGAGGTTTGCGCGGTAGCAACTGGTCGGCGTTCGCCGTCATATACACGAATGTCGCAACGATTACGGCCATCTGGTTCAAATCCGCGGCCTGGATCCGCTCGTACGTATCCATATTTGTGTGGTGCGTGCGCGTCTCGTACTCAATGGGGTCCTGAATAAATTGGAAACCGGGCAAACCAACCTCATCGAATGCGACGTGATCGGTGCCGTTCGTGCCACGAACGGAGAGCGTCGTCATGCCGTCGGATTTGAACGGCTCCATCCACTTCTGGAATGCCGGACGGACGCCCTCGTTGTCCTGTAAATAAATGCCGCGAATTTTTCCCGAGCCGTTATCCACATTGAAATAGGCCGACAGCCGCGCATGATCGGGTTTGAGCGCCATCGAAGTGCGATCCGCAAAATGCTGCATCACGTAGGCGCGTGACCCGAGCAATCCTTCTTCCTCGCCCGTCCACAGCGCGAGGCGAACGGTGCGCCGCATTTTCGCGTTGCACGCTTTCAGGATGCGCATGGCCTCCATCGTCACGGCCGAACCCGCGGCATTGTCCGTTGCGCCCGTGCCGCTGGCCCAGGAATCGAAATGCGCGCCCAGCATCACCACTTCTTCCGGTTTGTCCGTGCCCGGAATTTCCGCGACGATATTGAAGGAATCGAGATTGTCATCGTAAAACTTGTTGACGATATTGATCCGTAGCGTCACCGGAATGTTTTTCTCCAGCGTGCGAAAGATGCGCCCGTAATGTTCGATGTCCACAGCCACACGCGGAAGCACGGGCGGGTCCTTTGGATCGCGCGAAGCTCCGCCCATCACCGTGAGCGTGCCACCGTCATGAGGCGCGGGTTCGAGCCAGGCTGCGGCTCCTTCGCTGGTTAGAAATTTAATCAGCTTGGCGTTAAATTCCTGCTGCTTGCGCTGCCGGTCGAGCGCGCTTTTGTCGGGCGCAGGCTGCGGCGGACGCGGCTGCTCGATCTGCGCGAGCTCCAGATCGGTGTATCGATGCGCCGGCGGATCCCACTCCGCTTCCACTACACGCATGGGCGCCGTCAGCACGAACATTCCGTGCAGCCTTCCACGGTAAAAGGCGAAGTCCTCTTCTTTTTCGATTTTCGCGAAAATCGCGTCGCCGGTGATCGCTCCGTTTGTTCCTGATGTCCAGGCTTTAGGATAGGCGATCAGCGGAAACTGCCCCGGCGCAATTTCGTTCGCTTCAAAAAGCTCATTGGACCATCCGCGCCCAAACGGCCCCCACGTTTCCTCATGCACGTTCGTGAATCCCCAGCTGTTGAGCGTCTTTACCGCATACTCGCCCGCTTCGCGAATGTTTGGGGAGTTGGTCAGCCGCGGACCATACACGTCGGTGAGATAACCCATCACATCCATGACGTGCGAATGCTGCGAGCCTTCTTCCTGGAACCTGCCAATGATAGCGCCGTCCGGCGAGGCCCATTCCGTCTGCGCGACCGTGACGCACAGCAAGGAAAGTGCCAGCGCCGGCAAGGCCGCCAGCTTCACAAGTTTTGTCCTGCTTCCGGCGATCATCCCGAAGGATTCTACTCGAAGATGCTTGAATTGCGTTATTCGCAGAGCGAGGGAAATTCCAAGAGGAAGCCACGCCGCACTTCCAACCGTTTATCTAAAAACAGAGCGAATCGAGCTATTAGGGACCTGGAACCAATTCCTTCTGCTCCGAACAATTCTGCAGCTTGGCGATTTTGCTCGCCACCTCCGCGGCCTTTGCCGAATCCATAATCAACCCGCCCGAGCTTCTCACCCACTTCGCAAGTTCTTCCAGATGTGCTTCGGTCAGTGCATGAAGTTCGATATTCAGATGTTTCTTGCACTGCCTGCTGAGAAAGGACTCGGTCGCCGGCCCGAAGTAGGGCTTGCTGACGGCGATGACCTTGCCCAAAATCTCGCTCATCGAACGCCCCGTTCTCCTCCGGCCTCCGCTTCAAGGGCCTCCGCCTCCGAGCGGAAGAACTTCACGGCGGTGACCATGCGAGAGAACGAATCGGCCAGGTCCCCGATTTCATCCTCGGAATAACGATGCACCGTCATATCCAGATTTCCAAGGCTTACATTTTCGGCCACTTCTTTTAGATGTTGCACCGGCACAAGAATCGCGCGAGACAGCGCAAAGCTCAAGGTCATGGCCAAAACCAACCCCGTGAGCGATGCACCGGTTACCAAGACCATCGATCGCTTGCTGGTCGATTCGATTTCCTCCTGCGAGAAAAGGCTGGCATCGTGGCCGGCCACTTCTCCATCCTCGGCGGTTTCGCGCAAGTGATTGGCCGCAGCGTCGTAGGCTGCCAACGTCGCTTGAGATTTTTCGGCGGATTCGTTGTTCTCCACGCTCCTGGCAACATTTTCCAGAGCGCGGGTGTAGAGAATCACGGCGCTCGCAATGCGGGCGAATTTCGCGCGAGCTTCGATGGTCGGCGCAATCTTGATCAGGTTGACGGCCAGATTTTGAATTTCGTCCACCTCAAATTCGGCTTCGTCCAGATAAGTCGTCTTGGCCTGTTCAGCGCCCATGGTCTTGACCCCGGCCAGGTATCCATCGACCTGTTCCTCCGCCTGCAGGGTATGGACCTGGATTTCCAGCGACTCGGCGTTCAGGCGATCACCGACGCGGGTCAGTTGAAATGCGCTGCGCCTCATGCTGAATACGGAAAACGTGCCGATGGCCGCTACGCCGAGGATGACCAACAGGAGAAAGCTGAATCCCGCGACAAGTTTGTTTCGAATGGTCAGTTTCATAGGATTTACTTCTCCCTACAGCGGATAGCCGGCCTGACCGGGATTTTTACCGTTGACTCGGATCACTTTCACCAAACTTGAGAAGGCAGCAATCGATTTCATATCCACTATGGCAATGGCTCCCGGGGTATCGGCTACAATCCGCGCCGAACCCGCGTCAGAATCCGACGCTTGCATTAACATCGTTTCCTCTCCGCGAAACGCGGCCCCGATCAGGTAGCGGCGATATTCCGAATCACTCAGTCTCACGATGTTGGAGAGCGAACAGCGAAACACTTTGGACGATGCGTCGCGCTCCACGACAGACACCGCTTTATGGTCGAGCCACACGCGCGCGTCGCCAATGAGCAGTCTGCGCAACTGCGAAACTGAGAGGCTGTCCGTGGGATTGGATTTGTTCACGATCGCGGCCAGGCTGCCCGGTGGACACTGCGCTCCGGCACCGGCCCAAGCCGCCAAAATAAGAAAAATGACGCGGGCGCAATTCATGGTCATTTGAACGATCTCTCTCCCTGAATCGAATCCGAACGGGGCCTAACCTTAGAAGTGAACGCCATCTGGAGGTCCACACCATTTTCCGGCGCCAGCACGCGCTGATACAGTCGGTTGTACTGGGCCTTCAGCGCCACGTAATCCGTGAAGTCCACGCGCAATCCGCCGGAGTGGCTTTCGTAGCGCCCGGTAAAAATATTGATGGGATCGTTGTTGGCGATATTTACGTACTGAAATCGATAGTAGGGCCTGTATCTGCCGAACTTGCGCGAAATTTGCGCGTAGCCCAGCGGCGAATGAAATGCCTTAGCAGCCCCGCCGGCCCGGTTCCGCAGCAATACGATCTCGTTCAGCAACTCCCAGTCTGAATTCATAAACACCACATAGAAGCTGCCGATCGACTGGTTCACGTCCGGCATTCCCGGAGGAACCATGCGATCGTTGTAATACGATCCACCCAACTGCAATCCCGGAGCCCAATCCGGTTTGATGAACGCCGCCAGGTTGACGGCTTTGTGGTCTTTGTCAGATAAAAAATTTTGCACCGATTGGCGGTTCGCATCCGAAGACCGCCCGTTGGAAATCTCCGCGATCCAGTGCATCTCCGTGCGGCCCGTTGCCGGAACTAGTCCGGTCGCTGAGATTCCAACACCGTGAACCGGCAGTACGCCGCCGTTATCTTCAAAATAATCCATGAAGGGACGCCCGGTGGCTGTCTGAAACCAGGTTCCGTGGTGGTAGGCCGTGTTGTAGTAGCCGATCGAGGTGTGGTATCTCCCGCCACTGATATTGAAATACCGGCTGGGCCTGTAGGTTATCTCCAGGCGCTCGATATCCAGTCCCCATGCGTTGGTTTCAGTCGTTGTCTCGCTGGGTCCGAAGACAATTTCACCGAGGAAACTCACCGTCTTCGAAAGCCTGGAGGATAGGAACAAGTCCAATTCGCCAAATTGAAATGTGTCGCGAGCTTTCGCGCCCAATGGAAAAATAAGTGGATTCGCGTCTTGCCCGAAATCCAGGTTGAAATCAGCGAATCCGCTAATTTTTAAAATCGGACCTCCACCGGGCAATTGCATGGAGTGCTCTTGCGGTGGTTCCGGTTCCTGCGAAGGTGCAGGCTGATTCGCCGTGACAGCGGGCACAGGTGGCGGAGCCGTATTCACGGGCGGCGCAAGGTTTGCCGGAGGTCCTGAGGGAACCGGTGGGCCCTTGGCGGCCAACGCGGCTTCTAATTCCTTGATGCGTTCCCCTTGCGCGTGTAATTCCGAGAGGATCTGCTGGAGCTGTTCGGGGGTTACGGGGGCTGCTTGCGCGGTTTGGCTTGAGGGGTGGGATTCGGATACTTGCGCCCGTACCGGCCATGAGCTAGTCAAGAACAGCACAAGAATGAACACCAAGACTCTCAGTTGCCGCATTAAGTTGCATCCCCCCCGGATCTAGGACCGACTCACCGCGCTCTCGCAACTGGAACATCGGCAGCCGCAGCCGGCTCTTTAGAGCCTATTCAAAATGGGGCACTTGCATACACACCACGGGCGCCGGGTGTAACTCTTCTCCGGTGACGAGACCGCGGTAGTGTGGTATTCTTAGGGGGTCGAAGGCACTTGTAATTCCTCTTGGAAACGAACGCAGAGGCTGCAAGTTCGCGCTTGCAGCTATTTTTGTTTTCATCGGTTATTCCAGCGGGTTTCAGGTCACCGACGCGCCAAAGCTCCATGTGGAGTGCGGGAAAATTCCGCACCGGCGCATCGAGACGGCAATCGCAGAGTAAAAGATAAGGATTCCATGCCGCAGATTCGCAATATCGCCATCATCGCCCACGTCGACCACGGTAAAACCACGCTGGTGGACGCCATGCTCCATCAGAGCGGCGTGTTCCGCGACAATCAGGTGGTGATGAAGCGCGTGATGGACTCCAACGACCTGGAACGCGAGCGCGGCATCACCATTCTGGCGAAAAACACGGCGCTGTTTTATCAGGACACCAAAATCAACATTGTGGATACACCCGGCCACAGCGATTTCGGCGGAGAAGTGGAGCGCGCCCTGAAAATGGTGGATGGCGTCCTGCTGCTGGTGGATGCCAGCGAAGGCCCTTTGCCGCAGACGCGCTACGTCTTGCAGAAGGCGCTGCATGCGCATCTCCTGCCCATCATCGTGCTCAACAAAATCGATCGCACCGACGCGCGTCCCGCGGAAGTGCTCGACGAAATCTACGACCTCTTCATCGATCTGGAAGCCACCGAAGACCAACTCGATTTTCCGGTGCTCTACACGAACGCCAAGACGGGCGTCGCACACCGAAAGCTGGACGATGGCTCGGACGAATCTTCAGCCTCTTTTCGAAACGATTATCTCAGCGATCCCGGAACCGAAAGGCGATCCCGAACGGAGTCCTGCAGGCGCAGGTCATGAATCTGGACTACAGTGATTTCCTGGGACGCATCGCCATCGGGCGCGTCTTCAACGGGACGTTGCGACGCGGCGCCGATGTGGCCATCGCCAAGCGCGACGGCACCATCGTTCCCACTCGCCTTACCAAGCTCTACACCTTCCGCGGACTGGAACGCGACGAGGCCGAAGAAGTTCCCTGCGGCGACCTGGCCGCCGTCGCCGGCGTCGAAGGAATCCAGATTGGCGAGAGCCTGACCGCTCTCGACAACCCGATGCCTCTTGAACCGCTGGTGATGGACGAACCTACCCTGGCTATGAATTTCACCATCAATTCCGGCCCGCTTTCCGGCCGTGAAGGCCAGTGGGTCACTTCGCGCGATTTGCGCGCCCGCCTGAAAAAGGAATTACTGACGAATGTCTCTCTGCGCATTACTGACTCCGAAACTACCGACGTATTTCGTGTCTTTGCGCGCGGCGAATTGCAGCTTGCCATCCTGATCGAAACCATGCGCCGCGAAGGCTACGAGCTGATGGTCGGCAAACCGGAAATCGTGGTGCGCGAGGAAGACGGCAAGAAGCTCGAGCCTCTGGAGCGCCTGGTCGTCGATTGCCCGGAATCATTCGTCGGCGTGGTGATGGAATCGCTCGGACGCCGCCGCGGCGAACTCGGCAAAATGGTGAATCACGGATCCGGCTGGGTGCGCATGGAATTCACGATTCCCTCGCGCGGACTGATCGGCCTGCGCGGGCAATTGCTGACGGACACGCGCGGCACCGCGCAGCTGCACACTTTATTTGAAGGCTGGACCGAGTACGGCGGAGAAATGGCCACGCGTCCAACAGGCGCGCTGGTGGCCGATCGCTCCGGTCACACCACGGCCTTCGCGTTGTGGAACCTGCAGGAGCGCGGCGAACTTTTCGTCGGTCCAGGCGAAGAAGTCTACGAAGGCATGATCGTGGGAGAAAACGCGCGCGACGCCGACATGGACGTCAACGTCACCAAAGAAAAAAAGCAGACCAATATGCGCGCGTCTAGCGCCGATGAAGCGATTCGCCTGATTCCGCACCGCCAGCTCAGCCTCGAACAAGCCATCGAGTTCATCGCCGACGACGAACTGGTCGAAATCACCCCAAAATCCATCCGCCTGCGCAAAAGAATTCTGGACAGCAAAAAGCGCCCCAAACGCTGGCAGCAGATCCGCGCCAACGCCGAAGCTTCGCAATAACCGGAAGCCCGGACGGTTAGTGGATCGCGGCTACAGCAACCTGCGGTCAAATCGAAGAATTCAATAAGACTGGATAAGTCCCGAGCGTGAGCCTGTGAGAGTCGGTCCTTACGGCCCGGACGAACTCCCACAGGCTGATCTCCAGCATCCGCCTATCTCACCTGCAACGTTCCAATATAATTGGTGAGGTTATGGATTCTCTGCTCCACCTGCGCGGAATCGCCCATGGATGCGAACAGCTTGCCCCATACCGGCATATCTTTGGATCCGTGCGCTTTCGCGTCCCGAGGCCCTGTCCGAATCGTCTCCGCGATGTGTTCCGCGGGAAACTTTCCGTTGTTGTTGATGGACAGCATGCTCAAGTTCGCCGGTGCTATCTTAAATTCAGACGCCGCCGGCCCATCTCCCTTGCCGTCCTTTCCGTGGCAGACGGCGCAATAGGTGTTGAACATTTCCTCTCCGGATCCCGCCGATGTAACCGCGATGGGAACCTTCTTGATGGTTTTCGCGGAATCTTCGGGCCATAGTGACCGTCGCTGCTGAAAGCAACAGCGCTGCGAACAGCACTGCACTGCGCATGTTTGGATGAATCATTATCAGCCTCCGTCTCTTGCGTGTGAGAATTGATCTTGCCCTCAAAGGAATCGGAACTTTCAGTCTCGTTTGGAGCGCCGGATCGCCAGCAAGTACGCGATTCAAAAGCTCCATTCACGGGCACCGTAAATTTTTGTGGACCTGATTGTGGTGAAGTATCGATGTCAGTGACGAAACTGATTGCAACGTATAGCACCTTTTCATGAGAGGCCCGGTGACAGCAGTCACCGGTGTCTATGATCGGAATCACAGAATAGGAAGCAGCATCGCCATAAAAATGAGGTCACAGGAAATGAAAGTCCGCGCAGGTCGCGCTACTTCCCAGTATGGAGCGGCGATAGCGCGACTGGATCAAGCAGTTTTAACTCCCGCGAATCCGAAATGGTTTGACCTGCATTCGAGCGCTCAAAATGCCGGACAACGCTGAAAGCCCAATGGACCGCCGAACGTTTCTACACACCGCCTGTACCAAGCTTGGAGCACTGGCCATCGGCGCACAGGTTGCTTCTGCATCGCTGGGCGCTCCCGGGAATGCGCCACCGGAAAGTGGTGCGCATCGGCTGAGCGGTGTTTCGGCTGAGGCGGGGACAACGCGGGAAATCAATCTGATCGCCGAGCCCGCGCCTTTGGAAGTGGGCAAGCGAGGAGTGTTTGAGCGGTGGTTATACAACGGCCAATTCCCTGGCCCGGAAATTCGCGCGCATGAGGGAGAACGACTTCGCATAACCGTCAGGAATCGACTGCCGGAAGGCACCACGGTGCACTGGCACGGGCTGCCGGTCCTCAATTCGATGGACGGTGTTCCGGACATTACCCAGCCGGCGATTCAGCCCGGCGACACTTTTATCTATGAATTTGACGCCGCGCCTTCCGGAAGTTTTATGTATCACTCGCATTTCGGCCTGCAACCCGACCGCGGCCTCGTCGGGCCTTTGATCGTGGAAGAAAAGAAACCGCACATCGATTACGATCGGGATTACAGCCTGGTATTGACGGACTTCTTGCCTGGCACGCCTGGACCACTCGGAAGCGCTGCGCATGATGGCGATGGACAGATGTCGATGCAGGTGCCTCCGTATCTTGTGCTCCTCAGCAACGGCCATCCCCCCGAAAATCCCGCTGTGTTCGAGGTAAAAACCGGCGAACGGATTCGCCTGCGTTTGATTAATCCGTCCGGTACGACGATCTATCGAATTGCAATTGGCGGCCACCCTCTGACTGTGACGCACGCGGATGGAAGACCGGTGGAGCCGTTCCAAGCTGGTGCGCTGCACATTGCGCCAGGCGAGCGCTATGACGTTCTTGTGGACGCAAGGAATCCCGGAGCATGGCCGATTGCCGCGTATCCCGACAATGACCTGGCACCAGCGCGCGCCATTCTGCGGTACACGGACTCGAACGAATTGAGTCCGCGCGAAGGCGCCATGCCCGAGGGATTCACCCGCGGACGCATGCTGCAGCTTTCCGACCTGCGTGGATTAGATCTTGTTGAGCAGCGCAAACCGAATCGCACTTTCAATTTGACGTTATCGGGAGCGATAAGAAAACCGGGCTCGATGATGGGCCAGCAGTGGTTGATCAATGGCCAGGCATATCCTGACGCCAGCCCGTTGGACATCCACCAGGGAGAGACCGTGCGCATTCACATGATCAATCAGAGCGCCATGCCCCATCCCATGCATCTTCACGGTCATTTCTTTCGAGTCGGCAACGTAATGAAAGATACGGCCATCGTATGGACCCAGTCGGGCCATCTGGACATCGATTTCACGGCGAATAATCCCGGAAGCTGGTTCTTTCACTGCCACAACCTGTACCACATGGAATCGGGCATGGCCCGATTAGTAGGGTATGTTTCAGCGGCACAGTGAACGTGTTCCGGCATCGTCTCCTGGGACAAACATCGAGGCGAGTCTAAAAAGAAAGATGGAATTGTGATTGACTGGGGAGATGACGCTTAATTCTAAAGGGCCTGTCACTCTCCGCGCCCCGTTCGTATCATCTTCCAACCTTCTTCGAGCCGCTTGTTCACTTCCGCTTTGGTGAGTGCGGTGATGCCGCAAGCGACGTTGTGAGCTTTGCATGCTGCCAGAATGATTTGACGAGCCTGTTCCACTTCGGGCGCATCTTGCGGTACTCCCAAATACTGATGCAAATCACCGGCGGCACCGATGAAGATGGCACCCACGCCCGGCACGGAAGCAATCTCGTTCACGTTCTTCAGACCCTCGGCCGTCTCAATCATCGCGATCGCGAGAAGATCGCCTTCCGGATTCAGCGGCCAGACGTCGGCGTGCCGCTCGTATTCCGAAGCCGGAACGCCCCAGGCAAAAATTGCATTCCCGGGCGCGTAGCCACGCAATCCCGGAGGTTCCTGATACTTCGAAATTTTCTGTTGTGGGTAGCGCATGTAGCGGATCAGCCGCGTCATCTGCTCCTTGTTGTCCACGCCGTTGAAAATAATTCCCATCAAGCCCATGTCCAGGGCCTGTTTGACGATCCAGTCGTTGCTTTCGAGGTCTCGTCCGTAGGGCGGGAAGCGCGCGAAGAGCGCCACTTTTGGTTGGGCGTTGCCTTTTTTAAGAATGGCGGTCTTATCAACCATCGCGGCCACACAATAGGCGAGGCCGTCGAGATTGAGCGGTCCATGCTCCATGTCCACGTATGCGTAATCGTAATCCACTCGAGAGAGCGAGTGACAATTTTGCAGGGACATGTCATCGGATTGAATCCCGATCATGGGCTGCCCCTGCGCCAGTTTTTCGATCGCGGGATTCAGGTGCGCAGGCGCTTGCTGAGTGAAGCCGGTACGCGCCGACAGGACCATCCCGATAAAAACGGCGACAGAAAAACATGCTGTCAAAACTACACGCAGACCAAAGTGTCGTAGGGCAGTGTGTTCCACGGGGACCCTCCTCGGAGTACAGCGGAGTTTCCGGTCTTGATTCCGACTGCGCGCAGAACCATACGCCCACCGGCCAACGGCGTCAACGTCAACTCGCTCGCCAGGCCATCGGCGCGCGGAACCTCAAATCTCTTTACCAGAAATCGCCTCCGACGATCCGGGACTCCTTGCCGAACGCCGCAAGACCGATCTAGAATTCGCTACGCCTCACAAGGAGAAAACCGATGGAATCGTTGACGAAGCCAAGCCGCCGAACGCTGATGAAGTGGGGAGTGGCATCGGCCGGACTTCCGCTAATTTCCCAAGCGCTCGGATCGGTGGCTGAGGGAAAACCGAACCCTGAGGACGGCGGCGAGCGCGGTGGATTGGTCCTCTCCCTCCGCCCGGGACTTCAGATATATTACAAAGAGGAATGGTTTGGCGCGCCGTGGCTGCAGCCCGAGCCCGTTGTGTTCCTGCATGGCAACCTGGAAACAAATGCCATCTGGTACGGATGGGTGCCACGAATGGGGCAGCGATTCCGGCTGCTGTTGCCGGATCTACCCGGATACGGACGCTCGACCGCGCCCGCCGATTTTGAATGGACTCTCGAGAATTTCGCGAAGACCACCGCGGATTTTTTGGATTCGCTGGGGATCGAGTCCGCGCACATCATCGGCGCGAAGACCGGCGGCGCGATCGCCATGCAATTCGCCGCGACCTATCCAAAGCGCACGCGCACCATGGTCGTAGCCAGCGGGCCATTCACTTCGGTGGACCCTAAAACGGAATCCACCTCTCAGCAGGTCAGGCTTGGCTCAGCGGCCACCAAGGAGGAGATGGCCTACTTCGACAAGATGCGCGACGAGACCCGGCCGGAAACCAGGCGCGGAATGGGCAAGGTGATTTCCTCGATCGATCTGGACGCCCTGCTGCCGCGGATCTCCGCTCCCGCGCTGATCATCACCACCGATCGCAGCGCCCTGCAATCCGTCCAGACGGTTCTTCGCTACCAACCGAAAATTCCTAATTCCAGGCTGCTGGTGGTGACCAGCGACGCCTATCACGTGGCGGTCTCCAACGCCGACGAGTGCGTTAGCAGCGTACTCAGTTTTATCGACGGGACCAAGCACCAGGCGTGATTACACAGAAAAGTGGTCATCCTTATTTTAAGAAAAAGCAGACACGAATTATTTCGATTCGAGGTAGTAGCCCGGCCGCGTGCGAACTTTCACCCCGGGACGATCCACGGTGACGCGAATCTGGTGATAGCCGGGCCGGTCAGATCCAGAGGGATGATAGCTGAGAATGTATTGCGAATTCAGCTCGCCGCCAATGGCGTCCACCGCTTTTTCGATGGTGTGCTCTTTGAACGTAGGTTCGTAGGTTCCGCCGGTGGCCGTCGCGGCGACTTCCAGGGGACGATCCTTCACCACCGCCGTCACGTTTCGCACCGCCCACTCCGCCAGACCCAGAAGATCGATGTTACCGCCGTACTGCTGCTGGCTTGTGGGAGTCTGCGCCGTACCGGGAAATGGGGGACCGCCAAATGTACCGGGCGGGGTAGCTGGAGAAGGCCCTGATTGCGTCGATTGTTGGGAACGTAAGGCCGCCGAGGTGGGCGAAAGTCCGACGCTATAAATCACCACATTCGCAAGCTGTGCGTCGCGCAGCACCCGTCCAAGTTTCTGCTCGCTCCCGGAATCGCCGGCTTCTCCAACGACGACAATCGCACGTCGTTCATCCATCGGACGGTCGCGCAGCATTCCGACGGCGGTGGACATCGAGTCATACAAGCGCGCGCCGCTATTTCCGGGCCTCAAATTGCCAATCGTTTTCTCGATTTTGTCGTTGTCCTTGGTGAAGGGCAGCAATGGGTTGACGGAGTCATCGTAGCTCAGAACCGCAGCCGTCCCCGAGGGGCCCACCACGGTTTGCGTGAAGACGATCTTGGCTTTCTGCACCGCCGGCAAAAGTGGTGCGACGCGCGAGCTGGCCTCAAAGATCAACACCACCGACAACTTTTCACCGCCCAGATCCACGGCGTCGATCTTTTGTTCAATGCCGTCGTCGAGAAGATGAAAATCCTTCTGTTCAAGGTCGAGGATCGGCTCGGCATTGTTATCGGTCACCACCACCGGCGCTCGTACCTCCGCGACCCGGATGCGAATGGTGCCCTGCGGGGGTTGCTGGATCGGGGCGTCCGGCTTGGGCGAGATGGGGCCTTGGATTTGCTGAGAGCGGGCATGCGGAGCGGCAAATGCCAGACCAGCGGCGAGCGCCACTACGGAAATCGCGATGGTGCGTCTCAAAGTCATCCGATCACCAGTCTACTACGTTGGAGGCAAAAACGCGCTCGCGCGATGGGCAATAGCCGGGAGTTCGGGCGGCGGCCGATTCGCCCGACGAAGGGTGAGCGTCCGCTGGCAGGAAGAGAGATGCGGACGGCTAGACCGTCCGCGGGTACATAAGGGAACACGTGGCCGTCGTCTCTCTGGTGTTTCCGCTGGGCGGTTGCGTAGAATGTCAAATTGCAATCACTTGCAATGGAGGTTTCATGAAACGCCGGCGCCGTTCGGAAGAAATCGAGCCACCCTATCGCGATCCGCTTTTTATGGAGAGCCTTCCGGCCAGGCCCGTGCGCATCATGACCGAATACATCGACCCTCTTGAACGCATGCGCCATGAAAAAGTGGGCGATACCATCGTCATTTTCGGGTCGGCGCGAATCCTTTCGCGCGATCAAGCCACGGCGCACCTCCGCAAGTTGCAAAAAGCCAAGACCAAGCGACTCGATTCTTCGCAATACCGCAGCGCGCTGCGCTCAGCGAAATCGGCTGTTGAAATGTCCCGATACTACGAGGAAGCGCGTGAGCTGTCGCGAAGGATCACCTCCTGGGCCATGTCTCTCGGCGATCACCCGCGACGCTTTGTCATCTGCTCCGGCGGCGGTCCGGGAATCATGGAAGCGGCCAATCGCGGCGCCCTGGAGGCCGGTGGAAAGTCCATCGGACTGAGCATCGAGCTTCCGCACGAGCAGCGCCCCAATGATTACATCAGTCCCGAGCTTAGTTTCATGTTTCATTATTTCTTCATGCGCAAACTGTGGTTCGCACAGCTGGCTAAAGCGCTGATCGTTTTTCCCGGAGGATTCGGAACCATGGACGAACTCTGGGAAATGCTCACGCTGATGCAAACCGGGAAACTGCATCGCCGCAACCTGATCCTGATTTACGGGCGGCAGTATTGGGACCGCGTGTTGGACTGGAAACACATGGTGCGGACCGGCACCATCAACGAACACGAGTTCGGACTGCTGCAATTTGCGGACACGGTTGATGAGGCCTTCGCCCGCGTGCGCGATGACCTTGAGAAGCATCACCTTGAGCCGGATGCGCTGCTGCAATAAGCCCGCGAAAACCAGTCACCGAAGTAAAAACGGGCCGCCCAGGGGAAGTGCGGGCGGCCCGTTTTTTCGTTCGGCGGAATAAAACCGCGAAACTTAATTCTTGCTGGGAACCAAGTCGTCCGAAAACACGCCTTCAAACCGGCGCTTCTCATCCTGATCGTGCAGCAAAACCACGGGAGCAATTCGCAGCGAGTGCCGGCAGGAATGGCAGGCCGCCATCTCCCCTTGCAGATCCTGCAGAAAACCGTCCATAAAGTGATATTGATCGGGTGTGCGGCGCGCCGCTTTTTCGCCGCGCTCTCCGCAGTAGGGACAGGTGTATTCCAAAGTATCCTCTTGCGGATCACGGCCCAGCGCCGCCCAACCGGTATAACGAATGCCAACAGCTTCTTTCGAAGGAAGACGCATGATGTTGTACCTCTCCAAAATATGGAAACTGCATATCTGATGCGCGAGGCGAGGAGATTGGTGCACAGGTGGTGCAGAAAAAGCGAAAGGTTCGTGGCAAGCCTCAACTATATGATTATAAATTGCTTATTGTGATGCTAACCCGCAAACGAGTCCCAGCCGCGACTCCGGGAACAGTTGTTTCACCCGCGGTGTCCAACATATCGAGAGCGCGCTCCTCAAATATCTCACGCAAGCCGGCCAAGGCCACGGCGTGGCCGCGACTGGCGGAATTGAGGAGTTTCCATGTCCATGCGGGGTGTACACAACAACCCAGAAGAAAGAACGGAACCGGCGCTACTTCCCAGAACCGATACGGGCCTCGGCCGGTGCCTCGTCGAAGGCGATCCCGAGGAGACATCACAGGCGCGCCGAAGCAGGCGCACGACATTTGGATTATCTTTGGCGGTTGAGATTCTGTTGCTGGGAGTGCTCGTAGCGGCGCCGCTGCTGACCAGTGTCGCGCAGCCGAAGATTTCGAGGCCCACATTGGCTCCCTTCGTTTTCGGCGGGTCGTCACCAAACCGTCACATTCCACGCCCAGTCACTCCGACGCCGCAACAACCCAACTATCACGATGGCCGCATCACCTACATTACGAGCCATCCTGTCGCGTCTCCATTTCGACCGACGGCGGATCCCGAACCGCCAGAGACTCCGATCTTGGACATTCCTACTGGCGATGCGGGTTCCGGCGGAAACCGGCCGTTCCTGGATTTGTGGCCGGCCATTCCATTGGCACCTCCACAGGCAACCAAACGAAACACCGAGGCGCATCCACTAAAATTGAGCGAACCGATCGTCGCGGCGCAGCTGATTTCGCGAATCGAGCCTCGCTATCCGCCGCTCGCGTTACAGTTGAGGAAGACGGGAACGGTCGTCCTGCATGCGATCATCGGTCGCGACGGACAAATCAACGCGCTGGAAATTCTGAGCGGCTCACCGTACTTCGTGCAGGCTGCTCTGGACGCCGTGCGGCAATGGCGCTACAGGCCAACTTTGTTGAACGGAGAGCCGGTGCAAGTGGAAACGACGATCACGGTGATCTTTCAGTTGCAGCCTTGATCAGGAAAGATCAGGATACAAGTTTCGCAAAGAAAAAAGGGCCGAAGGTTCGGTGCTTCGGCCCCTCCCAAATCCCGGCGTGGCCCCTCCTGCAGCGACGCCGGGACGAATTCAGATGAATCGCGTGTCCGCGCATGAATCTTTCGCAATCGCACAACCGGCGCGCTTTCGAAGCATGCCGCGCGAAAATCCATGAGACAACGGACACAAATTGGGATGCGCAAATTTTGCGGACTAGTTGCCCGCGTGCCACGATTTATAGGAGGGGTTCGCCCGCAAAACGCGCGATCGTTTCTCGCGCAGCGTCGCGTATACGCACAATTTCCTGCCAGCCTTCCGTAGAACCCGCCGGGGCAATTGCCGGGCAGATGGTAATGGTGATGCGTCCCGGGCGCGGAAGCCAGGTGCCGTCGCGAAGAACGCGCCGGATTCCGTTGAGCGCGATGGGGACGATCTCGCGCTCCGCCGCGATGGCGGCCTTAAATGCTCCGAGATGAAATGGCCGTACGCCGGTTTGCGCCGTAAACGTTCCTTCGGGAAAAACAAAAACGGACTCGCCGCGCCGCAGCGCACTTTCAATTTGTTCCGCCTGGTGTAAGCGAGACTGGGGATCTTCGCGGCGAAACGAAAAATGTCCGAGCTTGCGAAGAAAGGTCCCGAAAAACGGCATGGACATTACTTCAGACTTGGCGACGAAATGGTAGTCGGTGCCGAGCGCGGCCATCAGAACAACGATGTCCGCGTAGCTCGTGTGATTGGCGACGAACATGCGCGACTTGTTCTCCCGCAGATGCTCGCGCCCATCGACGCGCACGCGCCATCCCGCGATTTTCAAATAGGCACGCAGCGCAGCCGTGGTCACGTTCGCCGCGCTTTTTCGCGACGGCGAAATCAGCACATACAGCCACGCGGGCAGCAGCAGTAATGCAAAAGTGGCGATGGCGTAGCAGCCGTACGCGACTTCCGCGGCCCGCTTCAGCATGGAGCGAATGCGCCGCGCGCCGGAGGCCGTCGCGATCCGCGCGAATTGCAGCCACACCGGCGGCGCGGCGGAACGGAGTCCGCCGGACAGAAACCGCTGCTTCGTTTCGTCACGCCGCAGCTTTCCGCTGGACGTTTTCGGGATCGCATTCGGCGGAACGACTTCGACTACGTTGGGAGGCAGTCCCAGCGTCTCCGTGATCTTCGCCGTGATGGCCTGTGCCAGGCCCGCTCGCCCTTCACTCTGGCGTTCCCGAGATTCGGCTACGATCACCAGCCGTTCCGTGCCCGAAACCGGATCGGCAGCGCCGAATGCCACCACGCAGCCCTTGCGCACGCCCGGCACTCGCGCCACGGCATCCTCAATTTCATGTGGATAGAGGTTGTGCCCGGCGTGAATGATGATGTCCTTGACGCGGCCGGTGATGTAGATCTCGCCGCCGGCACGATAGGCGCGATCCCCGGAGTTGACCCATCCGGCCGCCACGCCTTGGGGAAGCAGCGCCGCTGTCGCTGCCTCGTTTTGGTAGTAGCCTCGCGTGGTAGACGGTCCGCGAAACCAGAGCTCTCCTTCGATACGCTCACCTGCATCTTCTCCGCGCTCATTCGCGATCCGCACGTCGTGCTGCGGAAGGGGCGGACCCACGGAAACGAATGAGATCACGTTCGGATCATCCCTCTGGACTCCTTTTTGATCTGTATTCACGGCTCCGTTCGTTCCCTTCTCTGCGCCCGTCAGGGAACCGGAGGGAGGCGCAGGCACTGCCCGCCCCTCCTGCGCAAACAGAGCGCGGTCAAGCCGATCAACGCGTGGACCGCGCCCCACCGGCGGAATCGTTACCGCGAGCGAGGCCTCCGCCAGTCCGTAAACCGGCAAGAGCGCCTCCCGGCGGAATCCACACTGCGCGAACCGGGAGGCAAAGCGATTCAGCGTCGCCGGGAGAACCGGTTCGGCGCCATTGAGTGCGGCGCGCCAAGTACTTAGATCGAGACCCTGCATCTCCTGATCCGAAATTTTTGCCGCTGCCAATTCATACGCGAAGTTCGGCGCCGCGCCGACCGTTGCGCGGTAGCGATGAAATGCGCGCACCCAACGCACGGGACGCGAGAGAAACGCCAGTGGAGAGAGCACTACTAGCGGCAGACCGAAATACAGTGGCATAAGCCATGCGCCGATCAATCCCATATCGTGATACAGCGGCAGCCAGCTAACACCAACGTCATCGTTGCGCAGGCCCAGCGCTTCCCCGATCGCGCGCACGTTGGCCAGCAGGTTGCCGTGCGTCAGCATCACTCCCTTTGGATTGCCGGTCGAGCCGGAGGTGTATTGCAGCAGCGCCAGGTCCTCGGCGCGCGAATGCAGTTGCGGTCCGAGCGCAGCCGGGGCGCGCGACTGCACCAGCGCTTCCGCCGTCACCACGCCTGCCAACGACGGCACGAGCGGCTGCAGCAATTTGGCCACACTGGCTGCCTCGCGAAATGTGACCAGCAGGCGCGCGCCGGCGTTTGCGAGGATCGCCGCCTGGCGTCCTGCGTACTCGGCGATCCGATCGGCGCGGAACGGCGGATAAATTGGCACGGGAGTGGCACCCGCCAGCAGGGTCCCGGCGAAGGTCAGAAAAAAATCGCGCGACGTGGGCAACATTAAGGCCACCGTATCGCCGCGCCCGATGCCACGCTGCGTGAGATCAGCCGCGACGCGCTCGGCCCCCTCCAGAAGCTCGCCGAACGTAAGCGAAGGATTCTCGCCGTCATCCTCGTAGAAGATCAGGTGGGTTCGGTGGGCATCCGCACAGCCACGGTGCCGCAACACTTCCTGAAAAGTTTCCGCCGATGGAATTCCCTCCGCCAGACCCGTGAAGGAAATTTGGGATTCGCGCGCGGCCTCCGCGCGCGCGCTGCCTGGCTCGCGAGGCCGGCTATTCGTGATCCCCACCGCGAGAATCAAGTCCTGCACGGTTTCAGCTTCCGCCAATACCTTTTCATCGAGCCTGATGCCGCAGGCTTTTTCCAGCCGCAACAGAAGTTCAACGCGTTCCAGGCTGCCGAGCCCCAGATCGCGGTCCAGATGCGATGCTGAACTCGCTGAACGAACCGCCGAATCGTTTCCCAACTCCGCGAGAAGCTCGCGCACCACTCCCAGCACGCGTTCTTCACCAGCCACCGCGCTCAGTTTTTGTGCGGGAGACACCATCAGACGTTCCCCAGGTACCACGGCTCGACTGGAAGGGCTTTGCTGCTGAGTAGGCTAACACGCGCGGAAAGGGCGTTCAAGGCAGGATGGGCTGCAGCTTGTCAGGTTCTATGTCAGAAGACAAACCAACCGGTCAACTGCCCTGCATCTGGTTCGGGTGAGCAGCCTGTCCTACCTGAATCTTCCGTGCTTTGTTAAACTTTCTCCCACATCGAGCTCTCTGCAGGAGAGCATAAAGGAGACCGAGCATGGGAGTCGTAAATCCGCTGACCATTGAACAAGCCTCGCCGGAAGTGAAGGGCACATTTGAAAAGCTGGCCGCGCGCGCGGGAAAAGTGCCGAACATCTTCGCGGCGATGGGACACCGGCCCGCGGTGTTGAATTCGTTTCTTCCCTTGTACAAGGCCATCGTCAATGAGGGCACGGTCGAGCCCAAGTACAAGGAACTGGCCTACCTTCGCACCTCGATGGTCAACGGCTGCGAATATTGTTCGCGCGCTCATTTCGCGTCGTCAAAAAGCGCCGGCGTTACCGCGGAGCAGATTGCCGCGCTGCCGTTCTATGCGCGCAGCCCGCTGTTTGATGAAAAGGAAAAGGCCACGATCCTTTACGCCGACCGCGTGACGCGTGGCGCCAGCGGCATACGCGGTGCGGCGCTTCAGGAATTGCGCAAATATTTCGACGAGGGACAAATCGTCGAACTCACGCTGGTCATTTGCGTCGCCAATTTCACCAATCGCTTCAACGACGCCCTGGAAAATATTCCCGACCTGGGTGTTTGAATAACGGAAAAAAACGGCGGCAAGTCGACCGGTACGAGAGTACCGATCAAAATGTAACCCCCGGCCCATAGGCAGGGGCGGCGTCTAAAGGCAGAATGATCGCGTGGTTGGAGCTGGTCGAAACGATCTGAGAAGCCCAAGAGGCTCGCAGCGCAAGTGCTAAGCCCCTGCGGATGGTCTTCTGAAGCTTGATCGGTCCTCCGGACAGGAACTGCTGGCTCCGACTGTATCTTTTCCTGAGTTTTGCCCAGCCCCATCGAGCGGCCGCTCCCCCCAGCGGCCGCTCTCCCCATTTCAGGCAGGCATTTTGAGAGAAAGTAACCATCAAAACGCGGCGGCGATTTCCCTTATTTCTTTCGCTCGACGACCCATTCGCAATGCGGATCGCCGTGCAACATATTTTTGGTCAGCTTGAACGTGAAATCCGGGTTCAGACTGGCGACAACTCCATCTCCGAAGCTTTGATGCCCCACGCCGCAAGTATCGAAATCAACGCCTTGCTCTTTCCACCGCTTGTGCCAGGGGCACTCCGTAGTCGTTCCCACGCATCGGGTTTCCGAGGTTTCCACGACTTGGGAACCAAACTCCGGCCCCATGGACGCTTGCACCATGAGCATGATCACCGCTTCGATATCCGCAGCGGTTTTGGTGGCAAGTCCGAACGCTTCCGCAAATCCTTTTGCTCCCTGTCCTGCTGCATTCCAGAGGGGGCCGTTGAACTCGTTAAACTTTTTCTCGCCGCCCGCGTCTTTCAAGGCCTTGGAAATCGCGATGTACGCGCCGGTCATTCCTTTTGTTGCAATCGCCCATCTCGCTCCCTCGGGAATTTTGTCTATGGTGTCCGCCATCGGCCGTCTCCTGTAGTGGATTTTTTGCTTTCGGTCACATTCGAGTTAACGTTGAGTAATGTGCTTCGCAACGATTGGTTTGGCCCGAAGGCTGGCGCACGATACACCCAATTCACGGTAGTGGCAATGAATTTGCAGCTGCGCTGTTGGGGGCGAGATTTGCGGCCCGCGGAGTCGAAATTTACAAACGCTGCTGGTTGCGAGGGATCTTCAGGAAGGTAGTTGCGGGGACGGCTCGTCCCGGCGGCGCCGGGACGAGCGGCCCTGATGGTGGCCAGCGCTGATTAGCGCTGCCGGCCTGGCGAACGGCTCGGCGGACGATAACTGCCCAACGAACGCGGACGCATTCGCAGGCGCGGGCTGATCGGCGGCGGAACGTTGCGGAGCGGAGCGCTGCAGTTGCTGCACAGCTCTCCGACGGAGTCGACCGCTCGCAGCCAGTGGCCGCGAGCCGCACATTCCGGATTGATGCATTGCACAGTCCATCCCGGCAAATACTGCACGCTTTTCCCCCTTCTTAGCTCATTCTCGAATGGCGCGCTATTTTTCCGCTCGCGGTGAACGTTGCCGGCGCCCGTCAGTGCCCGCCGCGAACGCTCAATCGCTCCGATCCCCTGGACCGGCATCCTGCGGAAAAAGTTGCCGAAAGTTTGCGCCGGTGCTCTTGTGGTGTCAAGCGAAAAGGTACAATAAGTAGTGGTACGGTTGCAGAACCCTGCAAACTGTATTTTTACTTTTCCTCCGGAGGCTGAAAAATGCCCTGCGAACCCTTATTCCTCCTTTACAACCTTTCGGGGCTTGCCCACAATCTGTGATTCCAGCATGCGAAATCAGACCCATGGACGCCGTGAGAAGCGGAAAAAGTGGCGATGTGCCATCGCCGCGGCACTATTCCTTTTGGGGATGGCATCGACGACCCGCGCGCAGCAGCGATCGGGCGAAGCAAAGAATCCGAATCTGCCATCCGCGCCACAACCTGTTGGCAGCGCTTCGCCGGCGACGGACGCGAAGCCGGCGGGCGCTGCGCCCGAGAGCACGAAGATTCCGCTGCCCGTCGAACACCGGTTTTGGGACCGGGAGAACGATTGGTTATTTGCGGGCGTGGGTGTGGGGCGCGCTCTGGACTATTCCTCGACACTGAATCTCCGCCGCCGCGGAATCGATGAGGCTTTTCTGACCAATTCCGTCGTCGATAATCATCCACTCTTTGCGGGGATCGAAGTAGCGGCGACGGCGGCTTCCATAGGGGTTTCTTACATCTTCCACCGCACCGGGCACCATCGCCTGGAGCGCTGGACATCCGCCATTCACGCCGGAATCGCGGTGGGCGGCGCGATCCGCAACTACTCGCTGAAGACGCCGCACCCTGGCGCCTAGTGGCACAGGCTTCAGCCGGTGGGTTTGTGGCTGCAGGGACGACTGCTGTTACTAGCACCCATAGGATGAGTCCTGCCCCGCCACACTTGCGCCTACGCGGCTCGTTGCATCATACTCCGCGCGCCACACCGCATTTTGCTTTCGCGCACGGCATTATTCAGGGGACGAATTGAATCGCAGAATCTGCAGGTCGGCGCTATTTTTCTTCGTGCTCTTCACGATTCTCGCGGCCGGCCTGGCATTTGCCTCGCCCAGCCCCGCGCAGCAACAACCGCCGCAGTCCAGCGCGCCGGCGCAATCGCCGTCCGCTCCCTCGCCGTCAACCGCGCAGCCGAGCGCGGGCCAGGTGCAAGGCTACACGTTGACACCCGGCCAGGAAGCCCAGGCCGTCGCGTATGCCCACGCCCGGCACGAACTTTATTTTCTGGACGTCACCTACGGACTTCTGCTGATCATCCTGATGCTACAGCTCCGTATCGCCACGATCTTTCGCGATTGGGCCATAAGCTGGACCGACAGCAACTTCGGCCAGATCGCCGTCTTCGCGCCGCTGGTTTTTCTGACGCTGGACTTCTTGAGCTTACCCACGGCGATCTGGGAACACCGCCTGGCCTTGCAATATCAACAGTCGATTCAAGACTGGGGATCGTGGCTCACGGATTGGGTGAAGGGCGAGGGCGTTGAAGCCATCGTTGGCATTTTGATGGTGTGGGTCCTTTTCTCGGTGATTCGCAAGAGTCCCCGCAAGTGGTGGTTTTATTTTTGGCTGGCGGCCGTGCCCCTGATTATTCTGGGAGCAGTGATTGAGCCGGCGATCGTGGAGCCGCTGTTTTTCCGATTTACACCGCTCGCCAGTACGGAGCCGGCCCTGGCGGTGAACATCGAGCGCATGACGATTCGCGCCGGCGCCCCAATTCCTCAGAACCGCATTTTTGAGATGAACGCCAGTGCCAAACTCAAAGAGCTCAACGCTTACGTTACCGGGCTCGGCGCCAGCAAACGCGTGGTGGTCTGGGACACCACCATCCGGCGTATGAGTCCGGAAGAAGTTTTGTTCGTCACCGGCCATGAAATGGGCCACTACGTCCTGGGACATGTGCGCGACGGCATCTTCTTCGCGTGCGCCGTGCTTCTCTTCTTCCTGAACCTGTCCTATCGCGTCCTGCACTGGATGCTCGCGCGCTGGGGAAAACCGTGGGCGATTCGCGGCCCCGACGATCTCGCTGCATTACCAGCTTTCATCCTTTTGCTGACGGTATTCGGATTCCTCTTCACGCCCATTTCGAACGCCTATAGCCGGCACCTCGAGCATCAGGCCGACCAGTACGGGCTCGAAGTGATTCATGGATTAATTCCCGATGCGCCCGTGGTGGCTGCGCACGCGTTTCAGGTTTTGGGCGAAGTCGACCTGGAGGAACCAAATCCATCGCCCGCCGTAAAGTTGTGGTTCTACAATCATCCGCCGCTCGATGAACGCATGCGCTTCGCGCAGACGTATGATCCGTGGTCACAGGGACGCGCACCTGAATTTGTGAAGTGAAACCGCCCAAGCGCAGCGCGGCGTATTCCCGGCGGTTTCGCGACTCGTTATCCGGAATTTTGCTCGCGAGCGTTCCAGACAATATTTTTAGAACAAAGTCGGACGGGCGGCACCTCGCGCGGCGCGGGACAACGGGCGTCCGCTCCGCAATCCCTCGCCGCAACAAAAGGAGAAACGCTTTGAAAAATCGCATCCGTGAAATTGTGTTGCTGTCCGCTCTTCTAGCTTTCAGCGGCCCCCCGGCGCTGGCCCAGGACGCGACGGCCAGCCTGGCCGCGTCGGCCTCGGCAGCTTCCGAGCCGGAAGCCGCACCCTCGCCGCGGCCGCCAGCCTGGGGTGTGCCCGAGCGACGTATGTTCTTTCCACACCACTGGGTCCGCGGCTATGTGGAGTACGATTTCGCGGCGCCGCACAACGAGCCGGACCTGGGACGCTGTTCGCCGTCGCATGCGGTAATCGTTGCCGCGGGCGGAGCGAATTCTGATTGCAACGCCTACGCGCGTTATCTGCTCGGAGGCTACGTCGAGTTGCAGCCGTTTGGAAAAACTCTGGCGCGCCAT
The DNA here is from genome assembly GCA_963695945.1 of uncultured Acidobacteriota bacterium. Lineage (GTDB taxonomy): Bacteria > Acidobacteriota > Terriglobia > Acidiferrales > UBA7541 > Palsa-360. The sequence continues at coordinate 66,482 of CAVOIX010000068.1, forward strand.
TTATTTTTGTTTTTTACGCCGACGTTTTCCTTCGGCAGCAACGTGCCGCAATTCAAGTACACGGCGTCGATGTCGGGGATCGCGTTTGAGCGCGCCGTGGGCTTCGGCTTTGAGCTGCCAAAAAATTTCGAGATTCGCGTCATGCAGCACCAGGTTGACTGGCTCGGAAAATACAACCACAACGTGGGCCTCGCCGATCTCGGCACTTCCGGCCCCTACGGTCTGTATTCAACCATCGGCGCGCGCTGGTACTTTGGCGGATACGGCCGCGCACGCTAGGTGGCGCAGGCTTCAGCCTGCGGGGATTGACTGGACCGGGGCGGTGCGTGCCGCTACCCAAAATCCACTGACCAAAACCTATGCCACCAAAGCCCATGCCCGTAATGCCAGCCGAGTCCGGAGCGTTGGACGGCGACGGATGCTTATAGATCCGCCGCATCCACCGGCTCAATTATTTCGTAATACAATAAGACAATACGAAGGAGGCCGACCATGACCCTTCGCTCCAGTGTGGTAACTCTAACGATTGCAGCCATATTCCTGTTGGCGGTGATGGCGCGGCGCCCTGGCGCCAGCGGTTTCGTCGCGGCTGACACAAAAAATACTGCCGTGGCGTCGAAAGCGGCGGACCCTGGGTCCACGCCCGTTCTGGTCGAGCTGTTCACTTCCGAGGGCTGCTCGAGCTGCCCTCCGGCGGATGCGCTGCTGTCGCGCCTCGGCCGCGCGCAGCCCGTTCCAGGCGCGGAAATCATTGCGCTCGAAGAGCATGTGGACTACTGGGATCGTCTCGGCTGGAAGGATCCGTTTTCATCGGAGGACGTGACTGCCCGGCAAAACGAATACGGCGCGGCGTTCGGAGGAGAACAGATCTACACACCGCAGATGATCGTGGACGGCCGCACGCAGTTCGTAGGCAGCTCGGATTCGGATGCTCTGCGCGCGATTCGCGCCGCGAGCCAATCGCAAAAACCAGCGATTCAACTGTCGTGGGAAGACGACGACACGCTGAAAATTCACATTGATGCTCCGAACCAAGTAGCGGCGCACGGGGGCCTGGAGGTATTTCTGGCCGAGGCCGAGAACATGCTGCACTCCGACGTAAAGCGCGGAGAGAATGCCGGCCGCGCACTCGAGCACGACGGCGTCGTCCGGCAGCTCTTGCCGATAGGGAAAATAGACTCTACGTCCGCGGAATTTTTCTCGAGCGCTACCGTGGTGCACGCCGCTCCAGGGTGGAATCGCGCCAATCTGCGTGCCGTGGTGTTCGTGCAGGAACGCCGCAGCCGCCACGTCCTCGCCGTTGGAGCGATTGCCTTTCCCAAAACTTAAAAAAGCCGATGGCGTTTCGTGGCCGCATTTGGAAACGCAGACTTCCGCCTGATCTGTGGGGTTGGCCCAGGGCAGATACCAAACCCCACAGATCAGACGGAAGTCTGCGCTACTTGTCTCCCATGCTAAAGTAGCGCCCGTTACATGGCGCGCATTGACACTTCGATTGAGATTACCGCTCCCCCTGAAGTAGTGTTTGCATTCTTCGTGCCCCAGCGCATGCCATACTGGTATGGAGCGGACATGCAAGCGTGTTTTCAAGTGCAGGACGGCGCTCCAGATTTTGCGGTCGCGCAGAAAGTACAGATCACGGGAAATCTCGGCAAGCGCGAAGTTTCGCATACCGCAGTGGTGACCGCTCTGAAACAGGGGCAGCTCTTCGAGTGGCGATTCAGCGACCGCTACGGCGTGAAGGGGTTGGAACGCTGGGAGCTGGAGCGCGTGGCCGCCTCTTCGGCGGAACGACCGCTGAAAACCGTTGTGCGCATGCGCAGCGATTACACCATGCCCGGCCTGCTTGGGAGGGCCATGGACTGGTTGTTCACGCGCCACGCCGTCGCCCGCCGCAACCAGGATTATCTCGCGCGGCTCAAACGTTACGCGGAACACGGCCCGGAGTGAGAGGAAGATAATGTTCGAGGAAGTTCCGGACAGCGCCCGCGCGCGAACGCCGCTCAGCCCCCCCCCGGGGCCGGTCACCGGCTTGCGCGCTATTTTCTGGAGCGAACGCGAACTTCGGGCCGGATGGCGTGTCCTCGTTTTCCTTCTGTTGGTCGTTCTATTCTCCGTTGCCGGCAGCTTCCTGTCCGTGATTCTACATTTCCCGCAGATTTCCCGCACCGGACTTACGGCGACTTCCATGCTCGCCCAGGACGGGATCGGGCTGATCGCCGTACTCGCGGCCACAACCATTATGGGAGTGCTCGAGGGCCGGGCGTTTGGCGTTTATGGACTGCCGCGCGAAGGTGCTTTCGGAGCGCATTTCTGGCAAGGCGCCGCGTGGGGAATCGCCATGATCACCGCGATTATTTTCCTGATTCGATCGTTTGGCGGGTTTTCCTTCGGCGATCTGGCGCTCACTGGCTCGGCAATCCTCGGCTGGGCCACTCTGTGGGGCGTGGTGTTCGTCCTCGTGGGATTCTTTGAGGAATTTTTATTTCGCGGCTATGCGCTCTTCACGGCGGCGACGGGACTCGGGTTCTGGCCGGCCGCCACCATTCTTTCCGCCGCCTTCGGCGCGATTCATCTGCAGAATCGTGGCGAAGACAAAGTGGGCGCACTAAGTGTGTTTGTGATTGGGATGTTTTTCTGTCTCACGCTGCGGCGCACCGGCAACCTGTGGTTCGCGGTAGGGCTGCATGCGGCCTTTGATTGGGGTGAAACTTATTTCTATTCGGTGCCGGACAGCGGACTGGTTGCTCCCGGGCACCTGCTCAACTCATCGATTCATGGCCCGGCGTGGCTTACCGGGGGCACAGTCGGGCCCGAGGGCAGCGTAATGGCTTTCGGCGTTGTGGCGCTTGCCGCGGCGGCGTTTGCGCTGGTGTATCCGTCTCCCGACGATTTCCCGCCGGCGGCAAACGCCGGTTTAACGGCGAATCCCCAGTCCGTGCTTCCGGAAAATCAAAATCCCCCAGACTAATCTTCCAGATGGTCTGAATCTCCTGTTGGTTTGAGTGGCGCAGGCTTCAGCCTGCGGAATTTTGTTGGAGCGAGATCGATCGAGCGGCAACCAAAACCCACAGGCTGAAGCCTGCTCCACTCATGCCCGCAGCGCGGCGCCAAGTTTTTGTTGCAGCGAGAGGAGAATCCGCGATGAAAAATCGGTCAGCTGCGCTTCTGTCAACGTGGCCTGCAAGCTCTCGAATCTTACCCGCACGAGCAGGGCAAATTTTCCTTGCGGCACGTTTTTGCCGCGAAATAAATCCACGGCATCGATCGCGGAAATCTCGGTGATGGCGAGCGCGCGAATTGTCTCCTGGATGCTTTCAAAGGTTGTTCCATCCGCGAGGACCAGGGAAAAGTCGCGTTCGACTGCTGGAAAACGGGAGAGCGGTTTGTAGCGCAAAGCCGCGCGAGCGGTTTTGTACCCCGCGCACAGCGGCTCCAATTGCAGTTCCGCGATGTAGACGTCCTGTCGCAGCTTGAAGCGATCCGCTACGCGGCGTGAAAGTTGCCCGGCATGTCCGATAGGCCGCGCTGCCGCACCGCCAGCTCGCAGCGAAATCGCTCCCGCATGCGCGCCATGAAGCCACTCCGGCGATCCCGCAGTCCACGCGATCCCGCCCGCGAGTTGTCCAACCTGATCGAGATCGCCCTTCATATCGGCGAACGCATAGCCGCGTTCCGTTTCGGCGACTCCTTTTTCGCGCGCGAGTCCGGTCGCGCCGAGAGTCAAAATGCGCGTCTCGACTGGTTGCGTTCCGTTCCAGCCATAGGTCTTTCCAAATTCAAAGAGGCGCACGTTGCGCTGCCCGTGATTCAGATTCCATTCCAGCGTTCGCGCCATGGTTATCGCTCCCGTCGAGCGCATCACGGATGCGTCTTCGGCCAACGGATTGGCGATGCGCGCGGGCGTCGCTGACGCGGGACGAAAGATCGCGTCGCTCGGTTCGTCCACGATGGGAATGGTGATGATTTCCTGATAGCCGAGGCCAATCAGAATTTCCCGCAAGCGATCGTCGGCTTCGGCATATTCCAGACGCGCGGCGGGAAGTTTTGCGGGCGGCAAGCGCGACGGAAATCTGTCCACGCCGTAAATTCGGGCGACTTCTTCGATCACGTCCACTTCGCGCGCCACGTCGCCGCGCCAGGATGGGAGCACGCACGTCCAGGCAGCCGAAGGCGCGCCGACATTGCCACGGGTCTCCGCATCGGAGCGCACCGGCGCGAAGCCGAGCCCGGAGAGGATTGCTTCGATCTCCGCATCGGGAACGTCCGCGCCCATTACACGCAGGAATTCCGCGCGCGTGAGAACGATTCGCGGCGCCTCTGTGCGTCCCGGATAAACATCCACCGCGCCCGCGAGCACTTCGCCGCCGCCCAATTGTTGAATGAGCTCAGCGCAGCGCTGTGAAGCGGTCTCCGCCATTTCCAGATCGGCGCCACGCTCGAATCGCATCGAGGCTTCCGAGCGCAGGCCAAGAGACTTCGACGTCCGGCGGATGGAAATTGGATCGAACCACGCCGATTCCAGCAGGATGTTGCGGCTCGTCGAGCGAATTTCGCTGTCCGCTCCGCCCATCACCCCCGCGATGGCCACGGCGCGAGCGGCGTCGGCGATCACGCACATGTCACTCGTGAGCGTGCGCTCGATGCCATCCAGCGTGCGCATTTTTTCTGCGGCGCGCGCTCGCCGCACTACGATGCGTTTTTCCGCCAGCAGATCCATGTCAAACGCATGCAGAGGATGCCCCAGTTCGAGCATCACATAGTTCGTGGCGTCGACCACATTGTTGATCGAAGTTTGGCCAAGGGCTTCGAGGCGCTGCCGCAGCCAGTCGGGCGAAGGGCCCACTTTCACATTGCGCAGCACGCGCGCAATGTAGCGCCCGCACAATTCGCGAGAGTCAATCTCCACCCGAGTTACCGACGCAACTTGCTCATCTGATTCCTTCAGCAGCGGCTCAACCGGCTTCAGAGGCAAATTGTAGAGCGTCGCCGCTTCGCGGGCGATGCCGTAGTGGCCCAGGCAATCCGCGCGGTTCGACGTTAATTCGGCGTCGAGCATCGGCCCGGCCAAGGTCTGCTCAAGCGCTTCGACGGCCGTGCCGGATAGCGAGAGCCGCGTGCGCAATTCTTCCGGCGCCGCCGTCAGCTTCACGAATTCATTCAGCCAGTTGTAGAGAACTTTCATCTGGTGTCGGTTCTCGCTGTCATTCCGAGCGAAGCGAGGAATGGCAAAAAGCGAGGTCTCTCAGGATCCCGCTATGTTTTCTTCCCTATGCGAACTGCCGCAAAAAACGCACATCATTCTGAAAATAAAGCTGCAAATCGTTGATGTTGTATTTGAGCTGCGTCAGTCTCTCAACGCCCAGCCCGAACGCGAAGCCCGTGTAGCGCTTCGGATCATAATTCACGAAGCCGTAGACCGCCGGATCGACCATGCCCGCCCCGAACAGTTCGATCCACCCGGACTGTTTGCAGACGTTGCACCCTTTACCGCCGCAAAACACGCAGGTGGCGTCGACTTCCACCGAAGGTTCGGTAAACGGAAAATAACTCGGACGCAGGCGCGTCTTCACCTTCGGCCCCAGAAATTCGCGCACGAAGTATTCGACAGTGCCTTTGAAATCGCAAAACGTAATCCCGGTATCGACGGCCAGGCCTTCGATCTGGTGGAACATGAAGCCGTGCGTCGCGTCCGGATTATCGCGACGATACACTTTGCCGGGCACGATGATGCGCACGGGCGGCTGCTGTTTCTCCATCGTGCGCACCTGCATCGGCGACGTGTGCGTGCGAAGCAGGAGCGGCGCAACTGCGGGTTTACGCTGCGCGCCTTCCCCGGAGGGATTACCCTGAGCGTTCTCCGCGCTGGGCGCGGCCATATAAAACGTGTCCATGTTGTCCCGCGCGGGATGGTGCTCGGGAATATTCAGCGCCTCGAAATTGTAATAAGGGGTTTCCATCTCCGGCCCTGAAACAACCGAGTACCCGAGCGAAAGAAAAATCCGCTCGATTTCCTCGAAGGTTTGCCGCAGCGGGTGCCGCGATCCAAGGGGACGGACGACGCCGGGAAGGGAGAGATCTTCACGCTCGCGCGCCAGCGCTGACGATTCGGCGGCGGCCTCGATGGCAACACGCCGCGACTCGAGCGCCGCTTCGACGTGCGCTTTGAACTCATTGAGCGCCTGGCCCACCGCGCGCTTCAACTCCGGCTTCGCCGGCTTCAGCCAGGTGTCCGTGATTTGGGTAAGCACGCCGGACTTGCGGCCAAGCCATGCGTCGCGCGCTGACTTCCAGCCGCTTTCATCCGTCGCCCGCGCCGCCTCTTCATCGAAGCGCGCGCGCAGGCCGGCGAAGCGTGCCGCTACCTGCTCGGGCGTCGCGGCGTCGAGGGGAGCCAGAACGTTTCCAGCTGAAATTGGATTCGCGTCCATAGTTCGGGGAAAGCTCCAAGTGGCGCAGGCTTCAGCCTGCGGGGTTTCGTGAGGGCCACGAATCGCTGTGCTCCCACCAAACCCCGCAGGCGAAAGCCTGCGCCACCTTAATTAGAGAACGCTTCCGCTAGGCCTTGGCTTTTGTTCCGAGGGACGCCTTGGCTTGTTCGATCAGCGCCGTGAATCCCGCGGCATCCTTCACCGCGATATCGGCGAGGACCTTGCGGTCCAATTCGACTCCCGCGGCTTTCAGACCGTGCATCAGCTGGCTGTAGGAAATGCCGGCGGTGCGGGCTGCCGCGCCAATGCGCTGAATCCACAGCGTGCGGAACTGGCGTTTACGAACGCGGCGATCGCGATAAGAAAAACGCTCCGCGCGATTGACCGCTTCCTGAGCGGATTGGTACAGCTTGGATTTTGTTAGAAAAAATCCCTTGGTGCGCTTTAGAAACTTTTTGCGGCGCGCGCGCCGTTTGCTGCCGCGTTTTACACGTGCCATTTTATTTTCTCCAATAGCGGAGGCGCAGCGCAGTCCGCAGCATTGCGGCAGTTCCCGCGCACGGAAACCGGCACACAATCGGAAAGCGAAAGCGTCTCCACGGCGTGTTTAGAAGCTCAGCCAAATTTCCGCGGTCGGCGAAAACCCTGCGAGCATTAGCCCGGTCCTGATTTCGGATTGGACCGGACCGCTGGCCGGCAGGCCCACCGTGGCGGGTTGCGCTCTGCCTGGCACAGCAAGAAACAATTTGAAATTTCAAATATGAAATTCCAAATCTAAAGCCAAAAACTCTAAGACCGGAAACCTGACAAATCTACCCGTACGGCAACATCTTGTGTACGTTGCCGGCGTCGGCGGGCGAAACCTGTTTCATTTTTTTCAGACGGCGCATGCGGTTGGCTTTCTTCGTTCCCAGCAGGTGGCGCTTGCCGGAATGCATGCGCATCACTTTTCCTGTCGCCGTAATCTTAAACCGCTTGGCTGCTCCGCGGTGCGTCTTGAGCTTCAGTTTCTTTACCTTTTTTGCCACGAAAATTTCCTCTCTGGAAATCTTTTGTTCCGGCGTATCACGCGCCCGCGCAACTCCCGCGGGTTTCACCGGCGCACCGCCGCGCTTGGGCGCCAGCAGAGCCATCAAAACGTTTGCTTCCATGCGCGGCCCGATTTCGACCAGCGCGTGGTCGGCGATTTCGCCGAGAAGCCGGGTCATCTTCGCGCGTCCAACTTCCTGGTGAGCCATTTCGCGGCCGCGATGAAAAATCATGGCCTTCACCTTGTGGCCCTCGCCAAGAAACCGGATGATCTGATTCTTGCGCACCTGAAAGTCGTGTTCCGCCGTCGCCGGGCGAAACTTTACTTCCTTGAGCTGCGAACCCTTCTGATGCTTTCGCTGCTCATGGGCTTTTTTATTGGTCTGGTAGAGATATTTTCCGTAGTGGGTGATCTTGCAAACCGGCGGGTCGGCGGTTGGCGAAATTTCCACCAGGTCGAGCCCTTTCTCCCGGGCAAGCTTAATCGCTTCGAACGGCGGCATCACACCCAGCTGCCCGCCATCCTCGTCCACTACGCGAATTTCACGCGCCCGTATTCGATCATTTACTCGAATCCGGTCTGCTTGCCGAAAACTCCGCTCCGCGATAAACCCACCTCCGAGAATCGCGCAAATCCAGTCCCCGAAATCGCTGGCGCCGCGCTCGACTTCTGCCATCAACCCTGCTCCCACGGCATTTCGCCCTGGGTAGGGATGGGTCACAGAGTATAGCACGGCGGCAACGTCCCACAATACCGTGAGACGCGTAGGCTGCTGATCGCGTTTTGGCGAGGCGCAGCCGTCCAAGATCACCGTGGGCGCTGGTTAGAAATTGTGGGAAAGTTCGGCCCCGTCGGAATTCATTGTCTTGTTCAACCGCCAGACGGGCCTTCCTTGACAGTTCTGGAGAGCAGGCCTACAATCACCCGTTTGCAATAACACCAATTGGGTGAATGGCGGGCCCTGAATATGGATAAGAAGCGTCTGGATTACTACAAGAAAAAGTTACAGACCCGGCGGGAAGAATTGATCAAATCCATTGCGCGGACTGAGGAAGAAGGCCGAACCGCGGACGACGATCCCACGGTGGATCTGGCCGATAAGGCCGCGAATTCCTATACCAAGGAATTCCTGTTTGGACAGACCAACACGGATCGTTCCATGCTCGGTTTGATCGATGAAGCGCTCGGGCGCATCAAGGCCGGAACATACGGCGTCTGCACGGAATGTGAAGAGGAACTTCAGCAAAAGCGCCTGGAGGCGGTTCCCTGGGCGCGGCACTGCGTGGTTTGTGCGGAGAAACACGAACAAGGTTTGCTCTAAAGCGTATCCTACCCGCGCCCATTTGAAGCGAAATCCGTCCCCTTCTTCCGCGAATTTGTGTTCGCGCGCCAGTCAGATCGGCTTCCGCTTGTCGGGTTTAGATTCTCTGATATCCAGACTCTAAACAAGACAGGCTGAAGCCTGTCTTGCGAAAGCGTGACACGAATCGTGACGATTTCGCTTCCTCTTGAATGGTTCCCGGCGTAGGCTTGGCCCACCATGGCACGAACCGCCGACTCTCTTCGCAGCCATTTTCAGGGCCTTTGCGGGGCGCTCGCTTCCCTCGTGTTTCCCGCGCCATGCCGGATTTGCGGCCAAAACCTGGAAACGGGCAGCGCCATCCCCTTCTGCCACGCCTGCGTAAACGCACTAGCGCAAAGGCTTCCAGAGCCGCTGTGCTCCCAGTGCGGCCGGCCGATTGTTTCGCCGGCGGCGGCCGAGCGAACCTGCCTGCCGCAGTGCCATCTCTGTCGCAGCGGTGTCTACGGCTTTGACCTGGCGCGTAGTTTTGGGCCTTATTCGTTTCGGATGTCCCGCGCGATTTTGCTGTTAAAGTACGGAAACGTGGTTCCGCTCGGAAAATGGTTCGCCCGACGGCTGGCGGCGCTCACTGCGAGCCAATCGGACGATTTTGCCGCCGACGTCGTCATTCCAGTGCCTCTGGAACGGGGTCGATTGCGCGAACGAGGTTATAACCAGGCCGAGCTGATCGCCAAGCCGCTAGCCCACCTGCTGGGCCTCCCATTTAGGTCCTATTTGCTCGTCCGTACCCGGCCCCGGCCGAATCAATTGCGGCTGACCCGCCGGGAACGCTGGGAAACTGTTCGTGGCGCTTATGCTACGCATAAAATGGCTCAAGTTGACAAGCTGCGGGTTTTACTGGTAGATGATGTATTTACCACTGGGGCCACTTTAGATGCCTGCTCACGGGTCCTGAAAGAGGCCGGAGCTGCCCGGGTGGTGGGTCTAACTGTAGCAAGGGCATTGTCTCGAACGTCGGATTCGGAAGCTGGGTTAGGTGACCAGCATTTGGGGAATCACCACCGGGCCAACTCGGTAGACCTCCCGGCCGAAACTCTCGCCGGAAGTGCGCGGGAGATGCGCGCCCGGCGGGTGCGGTCCCGCCGGCGGTTAGAAAACCAGCGATCATGCAAGAGCCGGTCCTGGTCCTGAACGCCACCTTCGAACCCATTAATGTGACCGCCGTCCGGCGTGCGATGGTCCTGATGCTGAAAGGCGTGGCCCAGGCGGAAGAAATCAACCATACCAGGGTGCATTCGGCCTCGCGATCGCTGGAGGTGCCCTCGGTCATCCGGCTGTTGGCCTACCGGCACATCCCGCAGCAGACCCGGGCGCTCTCACGCAAGAACATTCTCCTGCGGGATCGCAACACTTGCCAGTTCTGCAAGCGAATACTCCCGGCCGGGGAGTTGACCCTCGACCACGTGATGCCTCGGTCGCGGGGAGGGCGGTCCTCCTGGGAGAATCTGGTGGCCTGCTGCTACCAGTGCAACAACCGCAAAGGCGACCGCACGCCCGAAGAAGCGGGGCTGGCCCTCGCTCGGCGGCCTAGACCTTTCACTCTCCACACCTCCCGGCAGCTGATGCGCCTGATCGGCAACAAAGATGAAAAATGGCGCAAGTATTTATTTTACTGAGATTTGAAACAGCCTAGGGTATTTCGGGTAGTTGCTGCGGGCATCAAAAAAACACTCCTGATCTAAAATTTTTCTAATTTGTACAACCTTTTCATATTCGACGCGTCTAATTATACAAACCACTTCAAGGACACACCCCGGGAAGCAGCGTTGGCTCTGCCAAGGCTGCTTCTCTTTTTTAGGGCTGTTTTGCTGGCCAACTCCCGCTCCGCGCGGCCTGGCGCATGAATTTTCGATTTTATTGCCGGAACACAACCTTCAGCCCTCGCCGCCAGTTTTCCGCCAGCGCAACGCGGGCCACTTCGATTTCCGGAGACAGGTATCGCAGTACGATATTCATCGACGGATGGAAGCGAAATCCTGGAGCTACGAGGAACAGTAGCGGAGGCTTGCCGTTGAGCTGGACATCCGGGAAATATCCGAACCTGCGAAAGTCGTCTTGATCGTGATGGAACCGTACCCGCAGCCAGTAGTCTACCGCTTGCATGACCAGGTGAATGTCCTCGGAGGCTTTCAGTTCGAGCACCGCCAACCGGCCGTCGCGTGTCACCCCCAGCAAATCGATAATTCCGCGGTCACCGGAGGAAAAGGCGGGTACCTGGGTGTAAACCTGCCGTGGATCGAGCCGGGCATCGATTCGCGCCGGGTCAGCGGCTACCATGGTTTCCAGCCAGCGTTCCGGCTGCGCCCGGTATAACCGGTGTCGGGTGTCCGAGGCAAGCGGCTGACGATGGGCGGTGAGTTGGCGAACCAGCGCCTCCAGAGCCGGCCAGCGTCCCGGGGTCAGGACCTGCTGGTGATCGCTGAGGCCATACCACATCTCGCCCAAATGCCACCGGGCGAACTCCAGACCGTGAAAGCGCAAGGTCACCTCTTGCGTAGCGGCAACTACACCCACGCGGATCGCGGCGGGAGCCAGCCGCTGGATGCGCTCCACCATTGGAAGTGCGCCGGATATGGCTTGCTCGATTTCCCTGCGGGCCACAATCCAGGTAGCCAGATTGCCGGTGTTTGATCGCGCGATTCTCCGGACGCGCCAATACAGCGGTTCGTATTCGTAAAGTTCGACTTCCTGAGGTGAAGCTAGCGCGGACATGCGGTGCGCCGTAACCGCGGAACTTCCGCGCGGAAGTAGCAGGCGCAGCCCATTCACCGAATAGCGCCGGGCGCGATCGCGCGCGTGCTGTAGCCAGATCAGGCCGAAAGTCAGGATACCGTCGATCGTCGCAGCGTCTTCCCTGGGTGCGGCCGCCAGGATGGCATATGCCTCCGAACCTGCGGCGCACCAGGCCTCGCGTGTAGGAACCGGAAATGGAGTGATGCAGATCCGCCGAGGACGCCATTGATTCCAGGGTGTCATCGGGGAAATGATTCGCCAGCATATCGCGCACGCGGCGGGAAAACTGCTCGCGCTCGACGCGACGCGTCTCGCGTGGCGCGCCCCCTGCTAAAAATTCAAGCTTTGCGCTCCTTGCGTAGCCAAAGCGGCGGACTTCGAGAACCACTCGGTCGCGGGATTCGTCCGCGACGCGGACCACGCGGCGAACCAGCGATTGCTGAGTGCTCCACAGGTGCAAAAGCGCCGCATCGCCAAGCGCGCTCACTTCGTACTGCACTCCGTCGAGTCCCGCGAGCCATTCACCATTCTCACGCACTTCAGGCGCGCCGATGGCGCACACTCCGGCGAGGGCCCGTCGCAGTTCCGCGGCCAGCTCCATGCGCGCAAATTATCGAATAGGAAGCGAAAAAGAGGAAGTCATTTTTCGTGACAAAGGCAGGACGGGCTTTTTACCCTAAGGCTCAACATGGGCAGACTATTTGATTGCGACTTTTAACGGCCAATCTCGGATTGCGCCCTTCGCGGCCAAGTTCAAAACCAGACTGACTCACGCCGACCTACTTAAACGACAGGCCGGTCACCACGATGGATGGGAACACGTTGTTCCATTGCGGAGGAATGTGTTCATAAGGAATCTGTACATCCCTCTGTTGGCCCGGGAGAAAGGGCGGGGCCGTCGGAAGAAACAGACGCTGCTTGTCACGCAGGATGACCTGATTGAAGGGGTCGTGAAATTCAACGGTAATTTCAATATTCTGAATCTTGCGGTTGCCGCTATTTTCCGCCGTGCAAAATATGTAGGTGACTTCCTGATTCAAGAAGTTTGCCGCGCGGCTCATCTTGGGCTCAAGGAAGTGAATCTGAGGAGCGTAGGCCTGCTCGGCCGGCCCCATGGGCAACGGCTTGTCCTCTTCCGATCCAGTCGGAGCGGAATACTTGCTCCACAGCACCGCTCCGCCTACCAGCAAAGCGACGATGGCGATTCCGACCATGAAGGCCACCGGCAGCCGGCTGCGTTCTTCTGTGGGGATCAAGTCGGAAGTCCTCCTCTTTCGTTTCTGTGCCACAGTCTTCAGCCTGTAGGGTTTGTTGTTGCAGGGACGAAAACCCGCAGCCCCGTGCCACCTCAACCGAACATTTTTATCCTGAGCTCCAAATACAATTCAACGGAAATTCTTTGTTCTCTCCGCCCAGGCCTGCTCAGCGCCCCGCTCCCAGCCGCTCGATCAGCGGAAACGGCAGGCCCGCCTTCTCCATGCGTTTTTGAACCGCGGCAATATCATATGGCACGCGCCAAAATTCAATGATCTGATGGTCGAGGTCGGCAATGGCCAGCGCGGCTCGCGGATCACCGTCCCTTGGCTGGCCAATCGAACCCGGGTTCAACAAATACCGCGTGCCCGATTCCATTCGCAGCGCCCCGAAGTTCGCGCCGTGATCCGGGCGAAGTTGAATCATCCCGATTTGTCCGCCCCGATAGGAAAAACCGCCCTGATGATGGGTGTGCCCAAAGAAGGTTACGTCCGTGGGCGATTCCAGAAGGCCGCCCATGGCCTGCCCCGGCACAAAAACATATTCGTCTTCATCTTCGTAGGCTCCGTGAACCAGGGTAATACCGTCCACGGACATGGGCCCGATTGGCAGATGCGCGACGTAGTCGAGGGATTCGGGACGCATCTGTTGCCGCGTCCACAGCGCCGCGAGCTGCGCGATAGGATTAAAATCCTCCAGGTCCGTGAGCCCCGCCACTGCCTTGTCATGATTGCCGCGAATAATGGTTGGGGCGAGTTCCTTGATGCGCTCGGTCACTTCATTTGGATCCGGTCCATAATCAACGATGTCGCCGAGACAGAAGACTCTTTCCCAACGGCCCTTTACCGCCTCCAGCGCGGCATCGAGCGCAGTGGCATTGGCATGAATATCGCTGAGCAGGAGAAATCGCATCTTTAGTGATCCACCCGAAAATGCTGCGCCCGAAATGAAGTTCCCGAACCATAGCCGCGACCCGACCCGATTATAGACGAATTTGGAGATCGCGCACGCCCGGGTTGGGAAATCTCCTGGGCAAGTGAATTCGGCGCCATGGCATATTTCGCGTTGGCGGCCTCAGCCACACTTCGCGACAGCCGCTTCCTCGGGAATCGAGCCAGATGCTGCGAAATCTAGCGGATCCACGTGCAATCCCCATAACTGTAAAAGCGATAACGCGCCTCAACCGCGTGCCGGTACGCTTGCAGGATAAATTCGCGCCCCGCGAAGGCGCTCACCAGAATCAGCAGCGTCGATTGCGGCAAATGAAAATTTGTCACCATCTGGTTGACGACGCGAAATGTGTGGCCCGGCTTGATGAAAATGCCGGCTTCCGCCACGCCGGGCTCGACAAGATTTTCCCACACATTTCGTTTTTCTCCGTGCCGGTCGGCGGATTTCTCCGCGGCATCCTCAAGAGTCCGCACCACTGTGGTGCCGACAGCGAGAATCGGACGGCCCTCACGGCGGGCCCGGCAAATCGCGGACGCCGCGGCCTCGCGAATTTCGTAGCGCTCGGAATGAATTTGATGCCGATCAATTTCCTCCTCGTGGATCGGCTGAAACGTGCCGAGGCCAACGTCCAGCGTTATCACGGCCATTTCGATGCCGCGCTGGCGAAGCCGTTCGAGAATGGCCGGAGAAAAATGCAGGCCGGCTGTCGGAGCAGCCACGGCTCCCGGACGCTCCGCGAAGATCGTCTGGTACCGTTCGCGGTCCGCGGAATCGTCCTCGCGCGAAATGTACGGCGGTAACGGAATATGGCCGAGGCGCTCGATGGCCTGCTTCACGCCGCCCTTGGCCGTCAGGCGGATTCTTCGCAGCCCGTAATCGCCGCGACTGACGACCTCAGCCGTAAGTTCGCCGTCTCCGAATTCAACGCGCTCTCCCACACGAATTTTTCGTCCCGGGCGAACCAAAGCGTCCCATTCGTCGGCGGCTACTTCCCTGGTCAAAAAAACTTCAATTTCCGACGACAAAAATTCGCGCGTCGCGCGTCGATTGTGGCCCGGTGTTTCTGAGCGGATGCCCTTCCGACGGCCAAAGAGGCGCGCGGGGATTACGCGCGCGTTATTCACAACCATCAATTCGTCGCCTCGCAGCAGGTCTGGGAGTGCCTGAAACGCGGAGTCCTCCCGAGTTTGCAGCTCGCGATTCAGGATCAACATACGCGAAGCGTCCCGCTGAGGAAGCGGCTGTTGGGCAATGAGCGCTTCCGGAAGGTCGAATTGGAATTCGGAAAGGTGCACAGTTGAGCGCCCAGACTATAAGGCATTTCTCGCAAAGACCGCAATTGTAAGTTTGGAATCAATATACATCGTTGTATCTATTGCACTTACAAGAATATAAAGGAAATGACTGGCAGCGCTGAAAATACTTGACAATGATAGGCTAATATTTTATGATGCGCATGCAGTTATGTAGACAAAGCGCACCGATGGAGGACCCAGACATGACAACGATCGCTCGATTGGAACCCTTTCGAGGGCTTTCCACCTTGCAAGACCAATTCAATCGCCTTTTTAACGAGCAATTCCGAAATCACTCCGAGGCCTCGGCTCTAACCACCTGGGCTCCGGCGGTGGACATCTTATGAGACCCCCAATGAACTGGTGGTCAAAGCAGACTTACCTGACGTAAACGAGAAAGAGATCGACGTACGCGTCGAGAACAACTTGCTCACAATTCGCGGCGAGCGTAAATTTGAAAAGTCGGTCTCCGAGGAGAACTTCCTGCGCGTAGAGCGCACGTATGGGTCCTTCAGCCGCAGCTTCTCGCTGCCGAACACGGTAAACGCGGAAGCGATCGGCGCCGAATACAAGAACGGCGTCTTGACCGTCACCCTGCCGAAGCGCGAGGAATCCAAACCCCGCCAGGTCAAGGTGGCCGTAAACGCCGCGAGCAACGGAAGGTAATCGCCGGCGCGGAAGTGTGCTACCACAGGGGCCGGTCCGAATAACCGGCCCCGGCATTTTCTGACTGCGAGGTAAAACCAAATGGTCCGCTTCGACAAATTCACATTGAAGGCTCAGGAAGCAGTGCAAGCGGCGCAGGACATTGCCGCCCGGCACGATCATCAGCAGATCGAGCCGCTACATTTATTGGGCGCGCTGGTGGCGCAGAAGGATGGCATTGTGCCTCCGCTGCTGGCGCGTCTCGGCGTTCGCCCGGACACCCTGGCCGGCGAGATCGAAACCCGACTGGTGCGAATCCCGAAAGTAACGGGAGCGGTGCAGCAGCAGATGAGCGCGGCGACCAACAAAGTTCTCGAAGGAGCCTTTGTCGAAGCGGAGCAATTTAAGGACGAATTCGTTTCCACCGAGCACATCCTGCTGGCCATCGCTTCAATTCGCAAGGATGACGCGGCGGAGCTTCTGGCTAAGAACGGCGCCTCGCGCGAAGCGATCCTGCAGGCGCTGACCTCGGTACGCGGCAGCCATCGCGTCACTTCACAAAATCCGGAATCGACGTTTCGAGCGCTGGAACAGTATGGCCGCGACCTGATCGAACTGGCGCGCCGAGGCAAGCTCGACCCGGTGATCGGCCGCGACGACGAAATTCGCCGCGTGATGCAGATCCTGGCGCGGCGCACCAAAAATAATCCGGTTCTGATCGGCGAGCCCGGAGTGGGAAAGACGGCCGTGGTGGAGGGGCTGGCGCAGCGCATCGTTGCGGGCGATGTGCCGGAAGTATTGCGCCCGAAGCGCGTTGTCGCGCTGGATCTGGCCGCGCTCGTCGCCGGCGCGAAATATCGCGGCGAATTTGAAGACCGCTTGAAAGCGGTGCTGAAAGAAATTACCGAATCCGACGGGCAGGTCATTCTGTTCATCGACGAACTGCACACTCTCGTGGGCGCAGGCGCGGCCGAAGGCGCCATGGACGCTTCCAACATGCTGAAGCCAGCCCTGGCACGCGGCGAACTGCGCGCGATCGGCGCCACCACACTGAACGAATACAAAAAATACATTGAGAAGGATCCGGCCCTCGAGCGGCGCTTCCAGCCGGTGCTGATCGCCGAGCCTTCACCTGAAGACACCATCGCCATTTTGCGCGGATTGAAAGAACGTTACGAAACGCACCACGGGGTTCGCATCAAGGACGCCGCAATTCTGGCCGCGGCCACGTTATCGCATCGCTACATCACGGACCGTTTCCTTCCGGACAAGGCGATCGACCTGATCGACGAATCCGGCGCCAGCCTGCGCATGCAACTCGATTCGCTTCCGGTGGAGATCGACGAAATCGAGCGGAGGATCATGCAGCTGGAAATCGAGCGGCAGGCATTGCTTCGCGAATCTGACGCCCATTCCAAAGAGCGTCTGAAGATCCTCGAAGCGGAACTCGCCGGGCTGCGCGAGGAATCCAACGCCCGCAAGGCGCAGTGGCAGGTGGAAAAGGACGCCATCGCCAAGATCCGCGGCATCAAGGAACAGATCGAGCAGCTGAAATTAGAAGAGCAGCACCTGGAACGCAGCGGCGACCTGGCGAAAGTCGCGGAAATCCGCTACGGCAAGCTGGCGGCAGCCGAACGGGAAATGGCCGCCGCGCAGAAAAATCTGGCCGAGGTGCAAAAAAACGGCGGCATGCTGAAGGAAGAAGTCGACGAAGAAGACATCGCCAAGCTGGTCAGCAAGTGGACGGGAATCCCCGTCGGGCGCTTGCTGGAGGGCGAGGCGCAAAAGCTTGTGACCATGGAATCGCGCCTGCGCAATCGCGTCATCGGGCAGGAATCGGCGCTGGAACGCGTGGCCAACTCCATCCGGCGAAATCGCGCCGGGTTGTCCGATCCCAACCGGCCGATCGGGTCGTTTATTTTTCTGGGGCCCACCGGCGTCGGGAAAACGGAACTGGCCCGGGCCCTGGCCGAATTTCTGTTTGACGATGAGAAATCGATGATTCGCCTGGACATGTCCGAGTACATGGAGAAGCACTCCGTCTCGCGCATGATCGGCGCGCCTCCAGGCTACGTCGGGTATGAAGAGGGCGGGCAGCTCACTGAAAAGGTGCGCCGCCATCCTTATTCCGTGATCCTTTTTGATGAAATCGAAAAGGCCCACCCGGACGTGTTCAATATTTTGTTGCAGATTCTGGAAGACGGCCGCCTCACGGACGGCAAGGGCCGCACCGTCGATTTTCGCAACGCCGTACTGGTGATGACATCCAACGTCGGATCGAGCGCGCTATTCGATCTGGCCGGCAGCGATCCGGAGCGGGCGCGCAAGCAAGCGATGGAAGCCTTGCGGCAAGCGTTCCGGCCGGAGTTCATCAACCGCATCGATGACATTGTGCTGTTTAATCCTCTGGGCAAGGATCAGCTCAACAAGATCATTGACCTCGAGTTGGCCAAGGTCATGCGCCTGCTCGCGGAACGCAACGTCCGAATCGAGCTGACCCCTGCGGCACGCGAGCGGCTGGTTCAAGACGGCTACGATCCAGCCTATGGCGCCCGCCCGCTGCGCCGCACGGTCCAGCGGCTCGTTCAGGATCCGCTGGCGATGCGCATTCTCGACGGCAGCGTTTTGCCGGGCAGCGTGGTGCGAGTCGATATCGACCCGAACTCGGACTCGATGCGTTTCGAGCCAGTGCCAGTGGGGCAGACGACGGAGACCGAGCCGCCGGCGGTAAAGCCGGACACCGTGGCACAGGCAACAGCCGCGAAATCCGGCCGCAGGCGCTAAGCAGAAGCGTTTCATTCGCCGGGCGCGCCTCAACGCTCCTCAAGTTGACGCGCCCAGCCGAAACTTCTAGACTGGTTATGCGTACTTATAGTTAGGTGGAGATTATGAGAGCCGTAAAGACATTGTTTTTGTTAACTGCCTTGACACTCCTGCTGGTGCTGGGAGGCGACGCCATTGCCGGCCAGCAAGGCATGACCTTTGGCCTGATCATCGCCGTAGTGATGAACGGCGTGGCCTACTTCTTCTCCGACAAAATTGCTCTGCGCTCCAGCGGAGCGCAGCCGGTAACGCGCGAACAGCTTCCTCGCCTGTACGAGGTGGTGGAGAGGCTGGTGGCCAAGTCACAAATTCCGATGCCGAAACTATTTGTCATTCCACAGCCCGCGCCGAACGCCTTCGCGACCGGCCGCAACCCATCGCATGCCTCGGTGGCCGTTACGCAAGGCTTGATGGAATTGATGAACGATGACGAGCTCGAAGGCGTAATCGCGCACGAACTTTCCCATGTACGCAATTACGATATTCTCATCACATCCATTGCGGCCACGCTGGCCGGAGCCATCACCTGGATCGCCTCGATGGGCCGCTGGGCCATGATCTTCGGCGGATTCGGCGGCTCTCGCGATAACCGCAATGGCGGAGGACTGGCGGCGTTGCTGATGTTGATCGTCGCCCCGATTGCGGCGCTGCTGATCCAGCTGGGAATTTCCCGGCAGCGCGAATTCGCGGCTGACGCG
This sequence comes from uncultured Acidobacteriota bacterium, assembly GCA_963695945.1. Taxonomy (GTDB): domain Bacteria; phylum Acidobacteriota; class Terriglobia; order Acidiferrales; family UBA7541; genus Palsa-360. The sequence goes on from CAVOIX010000068.1 coordinate 85,705, forward strand.
GCCGGCGCCAAGATGGTCGGCAACCAGTACGGCCTGATTAGCGCCCTCGAGAAGCTGGGCGCGTACAACAAGCGAATTCCCATGGACGTTTCGCCTACGACGGCTTCGTTGTTCATCGTGGCACCGTTGACCGCGGGCCAGGTTTTCTCGGGCTTATTCGGCACGCACCCGCCGCTGAGCGAGCGAATCGCGGTATTACGCAACATGACGATCACGCGCTAAGCCAGTAGGGCTCGTTCCTTAAGAGGGACGAAAAAGCTGCGGGAGGTGGTGCAGCGAAGAGTGCCAGAATGGTAATAATGATTCCCCACAAGAAAAATTTCTCACGCTAGCCGCTCCTACGCTCCGCGCAAAGCACTTCGATGTACCACCTATCTAGCTCATAAGAGGATAGTTGTAGTAATTTCAGCTACCGCCGCGTTTTGGCTCATGGCGTGCAAGCTAAAGGTTGCTTGGCATTGGGGGAACCGCCATGAGCATGACCTGTAAGGCAACAATTCGACTCATTTGCGAGTATCTGGAAGGGCGGCTGGCACCTGAAGTTGCTGGGGAAGTGCAACGTCATTTGAGCTACTGCCCTAATTGCCGCACCGTGTTTGACGCTGCCGCTTTGACCCTTGAAGTTTATTTCGATCGGGAAATCGAGCCGGCCCACGTTCATCGTTCGCGTGTTGCGTAATCTGCTGTCCTGCCTGGAGTTAGCTTCCCCACCGTACCCTGTAGAATTTCCGCTAGCCTATCTCGCTTGCCAAAATCAATGAATTCAAATCGTTATCGGGGATACACCCTACACCAACGGTAAAACTTACACACTCACCTGTAGTGGCGATCTCCTAATCCTTTCCCCTAATCAGCCCATAACTATCGCATTTACTTTAATTTAAAGTTGTCCAGCGGTGCGGTTTGCGATTTGGTTCTATGCATGCACTTCTCATTAGCGCGAGGGAAATCGCAAAGGAGATCAAGATCATGGAAGATCATACGAATTATACGGAAACGACGGAAGGCTCGCCGCGCTGGATGGGAATAGCGGTGATTGCTCTAGCGGTTCTCTCTCTCGTAGGAGTTGGCTTGGCATGGAACGCGGGAGGGCACGCCCGGGATGCCGAACAGGCACTGGCGACCCAAGCCAAGACTTTCCAGGCTGGACAGGATGCGCTGACCCAGCGCGTCACCCAGTCGGAGCGCACCAACGCTGAATTGCAGTCTGAAGTGAACCTCGAAGGTGACAAGCTGAAGCTCACCGAGGATCAACTCTCCGCAGCCCGCAATCAGGTGAAGCAGAGCCGCGCCGACTACACCAAGAAGCTGAACGACGTGCAAACCACGCTCGCGACCAAGGCCAGCACGGATGACGTGAAGGCGCTGGGCACCGACGTGAACGGCGTGAAGACCGATTTGGATTCTACCAAGGGCAACCTCGAACAGATGCGCGGCGAGCACGGCGAACTGATCGCGCGCAATCATGAGGAACTCGAACAGCTCAAGCGAATGGGCGAGCGTGACTACTACGAATTTACCCTGACTGCCAAGGGACAGAAGGAACATGTTGGCCAGACGCAGATCGAACTGCGCGGCGCCAGCGCCAAGAAACACCAGTTCACCGTCGCGCTTTATGTGGATGACATGCGCCTCGAAAAGAAAAACAAATCCATCAACGAACCCATCTATTTCTACGCCGGCGGATCCCGCCAGCCGATGGAACTGGTGGTCAACAAGGTTTCCGACAAGACCATCACGGGATACCTCAGCGCTCCCAAGGCCATTGCGGCCTCCGCGAAGACGAACTAACCCCTCGTTTCCTTTCGGAGATGTGCGTAAAGAGAAGGGCCGCTGCGGCGGCCCCTTTTTTTTGGACAGCCTGAAGCCCGTCTTACAAATTCAAATTCAGTCTCTTCAAATCGGCATTGTCCGGAAACATTCGCAGACCAAAGCGCGCGGCTTTCGCCGCCGCACGCCGGTCCCCAAGCGCCAGATCTGCCAGATACAGCAGCGAATAGATTCCCGAATCCTGGTCCGGGAAATAGCGCATCACGAATTCCAGATGCGGCCGCGCTTCTCTCCACTTTTTTTCCTTGGCCAGCAATTCACCGAGGTTGAGGTGCGATTGATAGTTGTAAGGATCCGCCGCAAGGCAGTCCAGCATTGCGCGGTAGGCTTCCTCGGGCTTGCCATCGCTCAGCAGAATCTGGGCCAGCTGTGCTCGTGTTGCCGCGCCGGAACCTGGATCGGCGGCAATCGCACGGTGTTGCAACGCTTCGGCTTCCGTCCACCGCGAAAAATCCATGTCGAGTTTTGCGAGCGAGGCGATCGCCCGCGGGTTTCCAGGATCGCGGTTTAGAATTTGCCGCAGTTCCTCGCGAGCCTTGTCGTTGTTTCCAAAGTGCCGGTTGGCCTCGGCTAGTCCCCAGGCTGCGTCCGCGGAATTCGGGTCAAGGGCCAAAGCGGCGTCGAAGGCATGGAAGGCGGTTTGAAAATTGGAACGAGCAAGAGCGGCCCGCCCACGAATCGTATCGATCGTAGCGGTCACCGGGCGGTTATCCAGTGCGAGCAAGAATCGGTCGGCGCCGTCAGGGTCATCCTGATTTACCGATGTTGCGGCGGCAGCCGCGAGGATTTGATCGCGCGTGTCCGGCGGAACGTCCTCCGGCAGGGGATTTGTTTGCTGGAGAAGAATGGAGTCGCGATTCTCATCCTCGAGGCCATGCACCAGCAGCGAACGCGGCGCGTGATATTCGAGCAAGGTTCGATCGTCCGTATTAATAGGTGCGCCGGCGGACAATTTCCGCAACCCTGCGTCATCCAGCAGATAGAAACCGAATATTCCGGCGGCGTCTTCCATTCCCAGGCGGATGAAATCGTCGTGCAGGCGCGGCAATTGATAGAGGTTTTGGGCGCGCCGCAGAATTTCCCCGCCAGGAACGCTCGGTGCCATCAGGATCATGTCCGGCGCGTCGCCATGCCAAAGAGTCGCGCCATGAAATTCGGAAAGGAAAGTCGCGAACAGCATGCGCAGATCTTCAGGATACAGAGAGTAGGCCTGCATCCACTGCACGAAGACGCCATCGGTGGTGAGGCGGCTGCGAACGGCAGCATAAAACTCGCGTGTAAAAAGCGTGGCCACCCCGGCGATCCACGGATTGGACGGCTCGGAGATAATCAGGTCGTATTTCCCACGCGCAGTGAACAGAAAATTTCGTGCGTCATCAAACGTCACATGCACGCGCGGGTCGAGCAGCACGTTGCGATTGAGTGACGCCAGCAGCGGCGCAGCGCCCAGGACGGTCGGCTCGATTTCCACGACGTCGAGGCGCTCCAACTCAGGATAGCCGACCAGCGCGGACGCCGTCATACCGCTGCCGAATCCGACAAGGAGAACGCGCCGCGGCGGATGGGCGAGCGCCGCGAGATGGCCCAGAAGAAGCTGCGTGGTCGCGTCGTGATTCGAGGCATCTACTTTGCCATTGGTGCGAAGGGCAACGTAATCGTCGGTCCTGGCCACCGAAATATTGGCGTTCAGGCCGTCGCGAAAGTACACGATGTCCAGCGCGTGGGCATTTTCGCGCAGCGTCAGCGGACGGTCATAAAGATTCCAGTACATCATGGTGTTGAACGAAGCCACTGCTGGATCGTAAAAATAATTCGAAAAGCCGACGACGGCGGCAGTGATCAGCAAGAGCACATTTCCCGCGACTGCGATGATTTTCCACGCCCGCCGCTGCACCGAAGCAACGGAAATTGCAGCCGCGAGAGCAAGGTTGACGCCGGCCGTTGCCGCGAGCAGGTGAAAACTTCCGAGTCGCGGCAGCAGCCAGAAGCCAGCGGCAATCGCGCCGATGATCGCGCCGAGAGTATTCCACGCGTAGGCGCGACCCACCGCGGCGCCTGCTCCCGCGTCACGCGCAGCGCGCGGTCCCGCGATCAGCACCACCACAACTGGAAAATTAAATCCAAAAATCACGGCGGCGGGAAGCATCGCCAGCGCGCTGGTTACCAATTGCGCCAGCACCAGTCCGCGAAACGATTCATGCGTGGCGCGCAGAATCGGCGGAAGCACTTCGATCAGTTGCGTGAAAAATGCCAGGAAGGCAAGCGCTGCGAGCGCCGTAAGCGTCTGCGTGACGGCAAACGTCATCGGGCCAGGCGCGCGTTTGCGGCTCCATCGTTCAAACAGCGCGCTGCCGAGCACGATGCCGGTGAGAAATGTGCCCAGCATCAGCGTGAAGGCATAAGTGGAACTACCCAGCTGTGTTGAGAGCAGGCGCGTCCACCCGATTTCGTAAGACATGGCCGTCGCGCCCACGATGGCAAAACAAATTAGAAAAACTTTCGACGGCTTGGGGACAAGCGGCGTGGCGGCGGGCAGGGCGTCGGCTTCCCCGCTATCCCGTGCGTTCGACCGACCGGGTTCGATCGATGTCCTTGCGGCTTCTTCCCGGGCCAGAGCGAGCGCCAACGCACCGGCGGCAAGGTTCAGCGCCACGGCAATTGCAAGGGTGAGCCGCAGACCCAGCGCGGGCAAAAGAAAAAATCCAGCCGCAAATGTTCCGGCCACCGCTCCCGCCGTGTTGATCCAGTAGAGCCGTGACAGGCGCGTTCCGAGCTCCGCTGAATTTCGCGTGAGACCTCGCACCAGCACCGGCAGCGTGCCGCCCATCAGAAATGTGGGAAGAAACAATACCAGCGCCGCGCCCACAAACCGCAGCATCAGCAGGGCACCGGAGCTGCCCGCGGCGTACGGATATGCCGTTACATAAGCCGCGCGAACGCCTGCGAGTCCGGCGAGAGAAAGCGCGGCGGTCGCGGCCACGCCGAATTCCAACCAGGCGTAGAGCGCAATCGGCCGGTCCCACTGCTCGCTACGCCCGCCGATCCAGGCGCTACCGGCCGCGAGTCCCACCATAAAAACCGCCAGGACCGTAGCCACCGCATACGCTGTGTGGCCAAAAATCAGTCCGAGCGCTTTGCTCCAAACCACTTGATCGATCAGCCCGGCCGCGCCAGAAAAGAAAAAACAGACAAGCACCGCGGGAAACAAAACACGGTTCGAAGAATATCCTGACATCGTGGAACGAATGGTAGTCTGGGCGGATTCTTGACGTCAAATTGGAGAGGTGCGCGATTCCCTTGTGAGATGGCTGGTCGAGATCTGTCCGTCCTGCAGTGCCGAGAGCCGGGGGGAGGAAAGGGACCGTCTCAATCCTGGCACAGCTGCAGGCCTTTTTTAAACGATGCGAGTCCATTGGATTATAAGATGAGTATACTCACAGGCCGTATAAATGGCTCAAGATTCAATGCCGTGCGATGGACATAGCGTCGCAGGTCCGGAGAAAGAACACTTCATGACCATCCTCAGCAGATTAGAGCGATGGAAGACGCAGGGCACGATATCGCCGGAGCAGTATGCGCATTTGGCAGGCCTCAGCCGTGGAGAAACCGTCTCCCTTTTTCTAGAGCTGAACGTTCTCCTCTACGCAGGTGTGATGGCGTTCGTTGGCGGATTAGGATGGACTGTCAGCACCTGGTCGCAGCAACTTGGTGACGTCCTCGTCCTGACTATTCTCTCCACCATTCTCGGCGTCTCGCTTTGGTATTGCTTTTCGCGCGCGCCGGCGTGGTCCCTGAAGGAAACGCCTGCACCGAGCGCGATCTTCGACTATGTACTTTATCTTGGCAGCCTCACTTGGTCCTTAGAACTCGCTTACCTGGAAAAACGTTTTCACGTGCTCTCCGGACAGTGGGATCTCTATCTCCTGGTGACCGCCGGCTTCTTTTTCTTCCTCGCTTATCGATTCGACAATCGCCTCGTACTATCGCTGGCCCTGTCCTCACTCGCCGGATGGTTCGGACTCACCGTCTCGCATTCGGCATCTCCTGAGGACGCGGCCTACCGCCAAAGTGCGCTTTTCTACAGCGTCATCGTCGGCGGCGTGGGCGCGCTGCTCCAGCGCGGCGGCATGAAAGCGCACTTCTTTGGCACGTATCTGAATATCGTGGCCAACGTTCTTTTTTGGGCATTGCTCTCCGGCGTATTCGATCGGGAGGACTACGGCCCATGGTTTCTCGCTTTGCTGATCGCTTGTGGTGCATCTCTTACTTGGGGCCTGATGCGCCGGCAGTTTGCCTTTGTTGCCTATGCCACCGTTTACGGCTATGTCGGCTGCAGTTCGATACTCCTTCGCAACGTCACGAATGACACCGCTCTCCTGACCTATTTCGTAGTTACCGGTTTAGCCGTGCTCGTGGTGCTGGTCCGGATCGCCCGTCGCTTCGGAAGCCCGGCATGAGACTTTACAGTGCGTCCAGCGAAGAGACTCTGCGCGCCCGCAAACTTCTGACGGACTGGGCGAGCGATGGCTATCTCACCAAACAGCAGTACCAGCATCTCGAACAGGAAACGGCTTCGGAACTCCGCACCACCAACATTTTTCTACGGCTGGTCCTGGTTTTCTTCACCCTGATCATCGTTGGCGCCGCAGCCGCACTTTTCTTCGTGGTTTTTCTTTCGCTGCCGTCGCAGCAAACCACCGGCTTTTTTTTCCTGATCTTCGCTGCGGTTTGCTACGCTGCCGCCGAGTTCGCCGTTTCCCAATTCCGGCTCTATCGATACGGGATCGAGGAGGCGCTCGCGGTCTGCTCGGTTGGTTTTCTCTGCGCGGGAATCTACGCCGCTTTGTTCAGCGGCGGCGGTTATTCATCGCAGCCGCACGGAGCGGAATCCCTGGTTCCCGCCGCCGGCGCCGTCTTTTCGCTTTGGATATGGCACCGCTTCGGGTTCTCGTATGCGTTTCTCGCCGCAATGATCTCGGTCCTTTTTTTGCCAGGCCATTGGACCTCGTCCAGCTCGGCGTTGCACCTAATCGTCGCCTTGATTTATGCAACCGGGCTGATCTGGATCGCCACAGTTCGCTCCCGCCACCGCTTCGATTACCTTGAGGATACTTATTCGCTGGTCGAAGCGTTCCTATGGCTCGGCATCTACCTGGCGATCAACCTCCAGCTTTCGTCGCTGGACTTACACGCGGCGTCGATGTGGGGCTACAACCTGCCAGCCTCCGAATTTGCAAGGCCGTTCTACTGGGCCACGTGGGTGCTGATCTGGTGCCTGCCGCCCATCGTACTGGCGCGCGGCGTTCGACAGAAGGACCGCTTCGTCATCGCGGTGGGCGCGATCGTCGCCATCCTGACCCTCGTCTCCAATAAACCATACCTCGGCTGGCCCCGGCATACCTGGGACCCGATGCTTCTGGGCATATTGTTGATGGGTGTTGCGATCTTTATCCAACGCTGGCTTGGCGGTGGTCCGGACGGAATTCGCCACGGCTTTACCGCGGCACGCCTCTCGGAAAAGGACAAACGCCTGGTGAACGCCGGTTCTGCGCTAGTCGGCCTGCTATCGCCCCACGCAATAACGCCGGGTCCTCAAACCAACAGTTCTGACGTCCGTTTCGGTGGGGGAGATTCGGGAGGCGGAGGCGCCACCGGGCAATTTTGAAGGACGACGGATAAAAGATTTGCGCTGGGCGGCCTGCGGTTTCTGAAGCGTATCAGGGCTTCGAGGCGCTCCAGATATCGGGAATCGGCCAGGTCAAAGACACCCGCAAACAATCCGCCAGCGTCTGGCTTTACGCTTTTGTCTTTTTTACCACTCCATCAAAATCAGTCGATTCGGAAAGCGCGCGCCATCTGGCAGTTTCTTTCTCCACCAATGCACTCTTTTCCGCGATTCGCGCCAGAGTGTCGGGACCCAATGGCAAGCGAAATGGGGGTTCCGCCGCGTTGGCGATGTGAATAAGCGCCTGCGCCAGTTTTCTGGGATCGCCGGGTTGTTGGCCATTTCGGCCCGCCGCAACTTCGACCAGCTTTCCCATGGTTGGAGCGTAATCGGAAATATGTTTGGCGGTTGTGTTCAGCGAATCAGCGCCAAGAAATTCCGTCCTGAAGAAGCCCGGCTCAACTGCCGTCACGCGAATGCCCAGGGGCGCGAGTTCCGCGTGCAGCGCTTCACTCAGAGCTTCGACGGCAAACTTCGTGGAAGCGTACAATCCCCAACCGGCGCTGGCCAGGTGTCCCGCGTCCGAAGACATATTGATGACGTGCCCGGAATGCTGCTTCCGCATCGCGGGCAAGACGGCTCGCGTCACGTTCAGAAGGCCAAAGACATTGGTGCGGTACAGATTCTCTACCTCGCGAGCGCTGGCTTCTTCCACCGCTCCCAGCAAGCCAAATCCTGCGTTGTTCACCAGCACGTCGATGCGCCCGAAATGGGCGAGCGACGCAGCAACCGCCGTCTCTACCTGCTCCTCGTCCGTAACATCCAGCGCCACTTTAAACAGATTGTCGTTCTCGCCGAGGTAATTGAGCGCCTCGGCCTTCCGCGCGGTTGCCACCACTTTGTCGCCTGCGTGCAGAACAGCCTTGGCGATTTCCGCGCCGAAGCCGCGTGATGCTCCCGTGATTATCCAAATTTTTTGCGCCATGCCAGCTCCCTATAGGATTCCGATGCTTGTAAATTTTTCGAGAATTTATAGTACCTGATTGGAATGCCGGCCGGAGCACCGTGATCTTCCGGACGCCGCAAGAGTCTGCTGCTTCAGGGATACTTCTTTTTGTACTGAGCCAGAGCGTTCTGGATAATGGGGTAGGCCTTCGCCGCCGGCAGGATTTCATCGACCTCGACTTCTTTGCCTTCCAGTTGTTTATAGTCCTGAAAAAATCGACGAATCATGGCCATCTGATGAGACGGCAACTTGCTCACTTCATAATAGGCGCTGTATTCGGGGTCCGCAGTCGCCACTGCGATAATCTTATGGTCCGCGTCACCGGAATCGATCATCGTCATCAGGCCGATCGCGCGCGCATGAATGATGGTGAGCGGTACGACTGGTTCCTGGCATAGAACCAGGACGTCCAGCGGATCACGATCTTCCGCCAGCGTCTGAGGAATGAAACCGTAATTGGCGGGATAGAAGACGGCGGAGTAAAGGACTCGGTCCATGCGAATCATGCCGCTGCTCTTGTCGAGCTCGTATTTGACATTGGAATGCAGTGGGATTTCGATTACCGCGTTGAATTCTTTCGGTACATCGTCGCCGGGGCTCAGGTCGTGCCAGGGATGATTCATGAAAACCTTTCCGGTCGAAACTAGGCTGCAAACAATTATATTCCAGCGCGACATCCTCGTGCATGCGCCCTTATCATGGAATCGCGTTTCGCACGCCCGCAACGTTGCGGCGCTCGTGCTTGGCGATTATGTTCCCGCCGGCGATCAAACACTTTGCTATCTTAAAGACGTTCTATAAAAGGGGAAGTCAAGAAAAATAGCTCTCCTGCGACCGGATTGTTTCTGACACTCCAGCCCACTTAATTGAGCAAGGATGGTTCTGACCTTCCGCCCCATGAACTCGGTGCGCTCCGTAGCGCGGCTGTTTGGGTTTCCTCTTCCAGCGGTTTTCATCGCGTGTTCGCGACGAAGCCAATCAGTTCTGAGACCGACAAGCAGAACGGTTGTCAGGTGGCAACCATGGTTCTATTGGAGGCTCGTGGCCTATAGCTTTTTCGGGTTGTCCGAGGGGGCCTAGGGTCGGGATAAGAGACTGGGTGCCCGAAGCACACAGCGCCTAACTTATCGGTGGAGACTCGCCCTCGAACCCGAGCGTCTCAAGAACCCGACTCGCCACCGCCAGGGAAGATCCCCGGGGGATGGAACGGACTCCAGAGAACACTCAAGCTGTTTGTGGTTTCAGATGTTGAGCGTCGAAGCAAACTCCTTTCTTCCAGACCAGCAAAGTGATCGCCGCGATTTTGCGCGCCAGGGTGAGACGAGCCATCTCCGGCCTCATTCCTTTGGCAACTAGAGCGTCGTAGAACTCCTGGAAAGGGCCGGCCTTACTGGCAGCGGTGGTCGCGGCACTCTTGAACAGATTCTTCAGATCGTGATTGTGATTTCGGTTGAGTCCACGAAGAGAGACTCGCTTCTTGGATCGTCGTAGCTGGCCATCCACGTACTGGTGATCGGCACTACTGTAGGTCTCGATTCCGAAACCGCTGTAGGCCCACAGCTGCCGCTTGGTCCGGAACCGGTGCGGCGTCTGGATCAACGCGATCAACAGAGCCGCTCGGATCGGACCGATCGAAGGAATCTGCCGCAGCAATTTCGTCGCGCTGTATTTGCTCCCTTCGGTCAGCAGATCTCCCCGTACCTGCTGGCGCAAGGAACGCAAGGCGTCCAATTGCTGGTAGTAGAACTCTGCCCGGCGACGCACACCTGCCTCGGTGATTTTCCCCAGCCACTGGGTACGATAGCGTGGTGCATAGACTTGCTTGCCTGTGCAGGGAATGCCCCAACTCCGATAGAGCGCCTTCACTCGCGTCATGACCCGAGCCACATCTTTGCTGATCGTCAGATAGCTGCGGGCCAGCTCCTTCAAAGTTCGTATGCCATTCTCGCCGTGGTAAACCGGCTTGAGATGGTTGCCCCGCAACGAATCGGCCAACTTCCGCGCATCAATGCGGTCACTCTTGTTGCCCTCTTTCAGCAGTGCATTCCTGCGAGGATTGCACACCACGATTTCCGCCACGTGAGGCTTCAGCAGATCGTATAACCAGGCAGCCCACGTGCCTTCCTCCAAGGTCAGGTGCAAACTTCCGCGTAGTCCTCGGACGAATTGAATGATCGTGAGGGCTTTGGTTTCGATGACGGATTCGCTCACCACCTTGCCGGACTCATCCATCACCGCAATCGAGATCGTTTCCTTGTGGACATCCATGCCGATATACTTCGCGTCATTCATGAGGAGGGTGTTCCTTTCTGTAGGTTTTGGTACGGACGATCAAACCTACTCGAAAGGGGCGCCCTTTTATATTGCGTTCTATATGAGGCTGGCAGAGGGCATCAGCAAATTCCTCGGATACTCTGAGCGGGGTGGAACCGAACGTGGCGTGGCCGTCGTCCAACATCCTGGGATAGATTGTGGTTACTGTTCGTCGATCTTCGGAGGCTTTTCATGCGCGTAGCGAAACTGTTCCAGTCCGGCTTTGCTTCAATAATCGTTCTCGCCACGGTTTGCGCGGCCAGTTCTTCCGTGCTCGCTCAAAATCAATCCAATCGCACTCCGGAAACTGTGAACCAGGCGTGTCCGAAAGACGATAGCGGCTTGAAACTGCCGCCTGGCTTTTGCGCGACGGTATTTGCGGACGGCATTGGCCACGCCCGCCAGATGGCAGTGGCGCCGAACGGCGTTCTATATGTGAATACCTGGTCGGGGCGGTACTACGGCAACTCCGCGCCACACGCAGGTGGATTTCTGGTGGCGCTACAGGATAAGAGCGGCGCGGGAAAAGCCGATGTGATTGAGCGTTTCGGCGAAACGATCCAGACCGGCGGAGCAGGCGGAACCGGCATCGGCTTGTACAATGGATCGATCTACGCAGAAATCAATGACCGCATCGTCCGGTATTCGTTAGCTCCCGGCTCCATCGTGCCGAGCGGCCCTGCCGCGATCATCGTCTCCGAGTTGCCACTAGGCGGCGACCACCCCATGCATCCGTTCATCATTGACGCGCAAGGGTCCATGTTCATCGACGTGGCCACGGCGACGAATTCCTGCCAGCTGAAAAATCGCACGTTCAAGTCGCCCGGCGCGGATCCTTGCACGGAACTCCAGATCCGCGGCGGAATCTGGCGCTATGACGCGAATAAAACCAACCAGACCTATTCGACATCGGGGCGGTACGCCACCGGAATTCGCAACGCGGAAGGCCTGGCCTTCGACTCCAGCGGAAATTTGTTCGTGACCCAGCACGGGCGCGATGAACTGCACACCAATTGGCCCGATCTGTACAAACCCGACCAGGAAGCGACGCTGCCCGCCGAGGAGCTTTTGCTTTTGAAATCCGGCGGGGACTACGGGTGGCCGGAATGCTACTACGATTCATTCAAGCAAAAGCTGGTTCTGGCGCCGGAATACGGCGGGGACGGCGGCAACAAGATTGGAGTTTGCGCGACGAAGACTGAGCCGGTCGCGGCGTTTCCCGCGCACTGGGCTGCCGAACGCGATGGTCCACTATGACAAGGAGCAATTCCCGGCCCGCTATCGCAGCGGCGTGTTCATCGCCTTTCACGGTTCATGGAATCGAGCGCCTTACGGGCAACAAGGTTACAACGTGGTATTCCAACCGCTCAGCGGCGATCACGCGTCCGCCTCCTGCGAAATATTTGCGGATGGTTTCGCGGGCGCGGTGAAATCTCCGGGCGAGGCAGCGCACCGTCCATCCGGCCTTGCGGTTGCGCCGGACGGTTCGCTTTACGTTTCCGATGACGTGCGCGGGCGGATTTACCGGATCGTGTATCGCGGAGGCGCGGATTTCAATGCGGCGAATCTCACTCCGTGTCCGAGCCTGACGGCTCCGGCCGGAAAGATCGTGGAGGCCGGCGCCGAACCGCCTGAGGGCGTCCATCCGGACGCCGGCGCCGCTGCAAATCTGCCGCCGGGCGTGACGCCGCCGATGATTGCGTTGGGCAGCCGCATCTTCCACGGCCAGGTCGCGGGAGCCGCGTGCGCCGGTTGCCACGGTTCGAGCGGCCAGGGTTCGCCCGTGGGACCAAATCTCACCGGCAAAAGCTGGATCTGGAGCGATGGCAGCTACGACGCGATCAAGAAGACCATCACCGAAGGCGTGCCGGAGCCGAAACAATATCGCAGCGCGATGCCGCCCATGGGTGGCACGCAGCTGACCGCGGACCAGATTTCGGCAGTCGCGGCGTACGTGTGGAGTTTGAGCCATCGCGCTTCGCGATAAGCGCAGCGCGGTAAACCGGGTTGGTCAAGAAAATAAATTCCTCAGCGAAGTTGTCATTCTGTTCCGCTGGGGCTGGCGAGCATCCCTCCGAAGGGACCGCAGACTGCCCGCAGCTCGTCGCATGGATACCGCCGTCTAAGTGGTCTGGTGTGCTCGGAGGAAGGAATGGATTTGGCGCACAGCCAGCGGAATCCGTTCCTTTGGCTCTTTCCACGGAAACATACTCACCTCAGCTTTCGGAGCCAGCATTGCGCACTCCATAGCGACGGCGTAAGGGTGCGGAGGGACGTCATCCGGCAAAACCAGGATCGGGTTTTGGCAACTACGCACGAAATCGCGGGTCACGGTGAAGACGAAGTCGGGATTGGTTTCAAACATTCTGGTCACAAATTGGTCGGTCGTCTGCAACGTAATCTCGGGTCGCTTAGCGGTCAACGCGGGCCCCAGCTCGTCCAAAATGCGCCCGGGTACTTACGGTCGCGCATTTCCGGACGCCAGCCAACGAGCTGAGCATGCACGGACGCGACAATACGATTGGGCGCGCGCTTCAGGAGACTCCAGATAAAGGGACCGCCAATGCAGAAACCCATGACCATGAAATTGTCGATGCCCAGATGATCCATCAGGCCGAGATGGTCGTCGGCATAGGATTCCCACGGCCGGTCGACCTCGACAGGGCCGCTGGACTGGCCGCTGGGGGCGTTGCGAAGGTCCGCGGTGATGCACCGATATTGTCCCTTGAACTCCTCAATCGCGTTAAAAGGCGAGTTTCCGGTGAAGAAAGCTATGGTCGAGTTCAATCCTCCGCCGGGGAGCAGCAATAGTGGAAAGCCGGAACCTGCCTCCTCATAGTAAATGCGAACGGAGCCTTTGTCGTAGAACTTGCCAGTTCCTCTTTGCCCGACTGCTGAGCAAATATGCGCGGCACAGCGGCAATTGCCGCTGCCGCGGCGCCCGTTGCCAATATGGTGCGTCTGGTCGACCATGATCAGAGTCCTCCTTGATCGTGATTCCAGGGTGCTGTGGGTCGGAGTGCCGCGCGGATAATACTTCCGTGGGATCCGTTAGCGGGAAAGTATCATAGTACAGACCTTCAGGGTTCTAGATTACGCCCGAGTGATGGCCTATCCGGAAGTGATCCGTAGCTTGCAGCGGATATCTCCCGACGAACGCGCTGATCCATTACTGGGATTTGGACGATTCGTTTCCCCAGTTCAAGATCGAACGTATCCGGGCCCTTTGTACGTGCGCAAATCAACGAACTCAAATGAAAAACGGTTTGCTCAGAATCTCATTCGCTAAGTCTAATTTTGTTTTTTTTCACGGCGGCCATGAATTTAGCGAAGTCAGCCTCGGTTTGATCGGCATACTGAGAGGCAAAATCTCTGATGGCGATTCCGATCTTGGCCCCACCGCCGCAGTAACCACGAATCGCGCACATATCGCCGGTACGCGCGTGTCCTCGTGCTACCAGTTCACCCGCCACCACCGCCAATTCCTCCAGACCTCGGCCTTTTAATGTCTTGAGGTCGATGCTGCCTTTGTGATCGTGCAGTTGCCGTACCAGGTACTCGTGACCTGCCCAATTCGTCCAGCCCAGGAGAGGATCGTGCGCAGGCTGGACAGCCTTTTGGCCTTCCGCGGCACGCCTTCCTTGATGTTCGTAGCGGATGCCCGGCAGGTAGGCCGCATAGGCAGACTTCACCTCCTGCTTGACTTGTAAGAACAGGGGATCTTTAGGGCCGTTGCCTTCAAACAAAACGATATAGTCCCGCAATCCAACGCTCCCCGTTCCCACAACCTTGAATCCCACGTCAACCGGTCGGAAGAAATCGAAAAGATGGCGATGCTCCGGGCTCAAAGTTCTCCGATAGATTTTGAGCGACGCGAGCACTTGTTGAGCCTCTCGCCCCGTCACTCTCCAGGATATGGGGCGCAAATCACGAAACCTGGGTGGGCGATGCCTGGCGGCTTTCGTAATTTTTTTCAGCACGTCCAACGGCTTGATCCTTTCGGATTCAAGAAGCGCCGCATGGATTGGCCGGATACCATCCTCACGATGAATGACGTGACGCGCTACTTGAAGAATCGGCTGGCGCGAAAACTCCATCATCGAGCGGGAATAACTGTCAATGAAGGCCTGCGAAGCAGCGCGCCGGTTGGCCCGGTTTTGCTGGGCTTCACGGCCCGCAAGCACAATGCTGGTAGCCATCCGCTTAACGTCCCATTCCCAAGGACCACGAATCGTCTCGTCAAAATCATTCAGATCGAAAATCAGCCGTCCCTCCGGTGAGGCGAAGGAACCCATGTTCCGGACGTGGGCGTCCCCACAGAGTTGAATGTTGAGCCCGCAATTCGGCAAGCGAGCCAAGTCGGCAGCCATGATCGATACGGCGCCTCGAAAGAAGGCGAATGGCGAAGAGGACATTCGAAAATACTTCAGCGGAAGCAATTTCGGCACGCGCCCTGTGTTTGAGGATAGAAGAACCTCAAGCGGATCAAACGTTCTGTCTTTTGGGCGCAATTCACTCTGGGCGGTGCGGCTCATCACCCGCCGCCTACTCTTGCCGAATTCCTGCCTTTCCTCCGCGGTTTTCATTGCGTCGAATGTTGCTCCAGCTTTTTCGAATTTCTCCCCTCAAGGCTCTCCGCGAAGCGGACCAAATGCAGGCGGAGGGACACGCCGCTTTGACGCGGATTCATAAGCGGAGGCAATTTTCAGAATGACGTCTTCCTTTCCCGGCTCCGCGCGGAAAACGAGAGAGAAGGGCATCCCCGGCGCAGGCAGTTCGGTGGGCGTGTTGTTGTTCGTCGGGACATATCTTTTTTTGTCCGCACTCAGCACGAATACCGGATCGTAAACGGTGCGAACGTATCCGGCGGGAATCAGCACTTCCGTGACGCCCGCAAACGGGCCCATGCGCAGCTCGCCGCGCACGTTATCGGCAGGCCGCGGCTGAGCCGCCAATCCGATTTTGCCGGGCGGCAACGAATAATGCAGGCGAACTACGGCGTCGAGATGGTTTTCGTATAGCACCTTCATTTCAACCCGGCGCAGAAGTTCGCGCATCATGATGTGCTCGTCGATTCCCTGCCGCTGGCCGAGCGCCTGGCGCATATCATCCATCTCTTCCCAATCTTTAAATGCTGCGCGCTGGTCATCGCCCCAGAATTTTGAGCGGGCGTTGAGCTTGGCGAAATCCGTCAGCGTTTCCACGTAGCCGCGGGCCTTCCAGTCCGCCGCGCGGCGCATCGCGTACTGGTTGAAATGAAAGGTAAAGGCGTTCGACTCCACGACTTCTTCGATCGCCCGGATATTTAAATTTTTGGGGACCGGCACGCGTCCCTCCGCCAGATCAACCATGTAATCGATCGGCTTCATGGTGCCCGAGCCAAACGTTTTTCCCGGCGCGAATTCGGTAGGCTTGATTTTTGCGGCGAACTCCGGAAATTGCGGCTGGCCGCCGGCGGTGAGCCGGTAGAGGATGTCCGGAAAAAATACCGGAACCATCTGCGCGAGCGCGTCGGTATAGGACGGTTTCATCTTTTCAATGCTGGGATCACCGGGCCATAGGGGATCGACGGATTCCACGAGCGTCGCTCCCAGGTAGTCGCCAAGCGTGGCTTTAATTTCCTCCGCCGCAGCCGTCGTAATGGGCTCGTCCGCCTTCACGCCCGGGAACGTGAGCATGGACTCGCGGACAATTCCGATGCGCATGCCGCGCAGCGAGCCGCGAGCGCCTGTCGAGGCCGCGCTCGCCGCATACGGTGTCGTGAGGACGCTCGGACGCGGAACCGTGGTGAAAATATCGCGCGAATCGTAGTACCCGTTGACCGGATCTTTCAGCGCGTCGAGCACCTTGGCCGCGTCTTTCACCGTGCGGCACATAATTCCCGCGCGATCGAGATAGATGTCAGCGCCGATGGCTCCGCCCCCAAACGAAATCATGGCCTTGTGCGGCAGAATCAGCGCGACAGAATTGTGATTCGAGGGGCCGCGGCAGGACATGCTGGTTTCTTCGCAAACGGCGCACATCACCAGATTGGCGCTCACGGAAACGCCTGGCCCGGAGCTCGATCCCAATGAGGCTGCGCGAGTGGTGTCATATGCGTCGCTCGGATTTCCGGCCCAGGTACTGCGCTGGTAGCCCTCGGTGGAAACAAATATTTTCGTCGGCCGGTTAGCGCCGCGGGAATTTTCCGCGCCACCGAAGCCGCCGCGAATGGCGGGTACCGGACGGCCGTTGTATTCCGTGTTCACCGCCTTGGCGTAGATGATGGCGCCTTTTTGGCGGAGTTCGGCGACGAGCGTGTGGTCGCGCGCCGGGAAATCGATGTCATAGTTGGCGTCGGCGCCGCCGGTACTGCGCATATCTTTGGTGTCGTACGGATCTTTAAACGAAAACGGAATGCAATACATCGGCATCGCGTTGAGATCGGGATTCCTGCCATATCTGGCATCGAGTTCGGCGGCGCGCTCCAGAGCATCCGGCTGCTTTCGGAATTCTTCGCAGACGGCGGGTGAACCCGCGGGCAACGGTCCCTGCGACGGCGCCTTGTCGCGATCTCCCTTGCAGGTTACCGATCGCTCTCCGCGAAGGTTCAGGGTGCCCAGCGCGTTGACTTGTCCTGCGTTGGGTATGCCGATCGTCATTCCGAATTGTTGTTGTACGGATGGATCCGAAGCCGTCGGTTCCATCCTGCCAAATTCGATTGGCGGTCCGGCATATTGATCGAAATTGGGAAGCAGCGTGGAAATAGCAATCGTCCCGGTGGGAAATTGAATCGGTGCGCCCGCCCGTACCGCGCCAGGCGCCGAAGGGATTGCAGCGCCGTCTTGGGTGACCAGTTCGTTGCTCACGCCGTTGTAGGCTTTGGCGCGATTGATGTAGAGCTTCACCAAAGAGCTGCAAGTAAGCTGGCCAGCGCGGATGGCGCGATGGACATCGTCAATGGTGGCTTCCTGCAGGTGAAAGCGGGATTGTTGAGCCTGCGAGGCATGCCCTGCGGCCAGAATGCAAATCGTCAGCAAGAAAACTCTTGTGCGCAGGGACATCAAGCTCCTCCTCGAAATGCCGCGTACTGCGTTACCTCGCGCGCGGCTGTCGCTTACCGTTTTGGAATCCCAGATTTTCTATTTTTCGATCTCGCGATACTCACGAGAACGCTGTGTCGCCGCAAGTCCCGGAGGGACGCCACAACGTAGCCCACCGCGGAAGCGCTGGGAAATGTGTCATGCACCTCAAAAACCCCGAAAGGGGTGGCACATGGATTTTTTGCTGACCCTGGTAAAGCATCGTCGCGCCGGCAAGCTTCTATGTAGCCCCGCCGGGGCTTTTTTACTCCAATCAAATTTCCCACCGCTCTCGCAGTGGGGTAGGTTATGTCGGGCCTCGGCACTTGGAAGAACACCGCGCCGGCCCATTACGCCTCGCTCGACAAATTCTTCTCACGAGACAATTATTTCATTTCGATCAGTTCCAGCGCTTCGTGGCTGGGACCCTCGATCATCACGGCGCGCGCGTCTCCAAATTTGTAGGGTCGCTCGAGGAACTTCACGTGTTCGTTTTGTAGTTTCGCGACCCATGCGTCCAGATTGTTCACGCTGAGTCCAATGTGATCCGCCAAATGCCCGCGCGTGCTGACCAGCGGCTGATCTCCCTGGCGCTCATACCACATCATGGCCACGTCATCGAACAGAACACCTGCGGACGGCTTGCGAATCGTTCCTTGTTTTTCGAGGCCAGGCCAACTTGGTTCGCTGCGCGCTACTTTGCAGTCGGCTTCGGTGTGCCTCACCGCTCCCGGCGCGGCGGGCGGCACCGTTGCGTTGAGATGTTTCTGATACCAGAGTTGCGCGCAGAACGGATCCTCCTGATACATGTGCACGTGATTGAATCGTTCCACGGGCATGTCTCCCTGATACTCGATGATGGCGCCGTCCGGGCCTTGCATATAGGCGAAGCCTGCTCCTCCGGCCGGCTTGACCCTGGCGGCTTTGGCTTCGGCGATCTGAGACTTTGTGAGGCCGAGGACGCCGCCCGTGCCCGGCCAGGTGTCGCTGCTGACCAGCACGGATCCGCCTTCGTCGGTGGTATAAAGCGGCAGCAGCTTGACCTCTTTCCGTTCCTTGTAAGCGGCGAGATTCTTGCGCACGTCGGTCACGTGCCAGCCGAAGTGCCAGATGGCGGTCTGCGGCTCGGTGGGAGGCGGCGTGATGACCTTGGTGAACAGCACGTAGACTTTCCCCGCCTTCAGCGCGGGGAGGCCGGCGAAGGTTGTCTTCGTCGTGCTCGGGAATTCGCGCGTGTAGAAGTCGATTGCCGCGTCGGGGTTCGTCGAGTTGAGATGCAGGTGATGGAAGCCGGGAGCCGGAAGCGATTCCGGGTGTGGCGCCGATTGAGATCTGGCGCAAGGGGCGAAAGCAGTGCCGAGCATCGCTGCTAGAACTAAAATTTTGATTTTCAATGTTTCACCGTCGCGGTAGAGGAACCGGATTTGCGGTTCAATTCTATATGCTGGCCGTCAATCGATGTCAATGTCTGACGGAGGAATATAGAATCGAATTTCGTGTATGCTGGGGCAGTTGAAATTGGAAAAGCCGGACTCCCGATAGCAAGAGAATCAAAAGAGAAATGAGGTCACCGAATGCGAATGCGATTTCTTGTGGTCAGCATTTTACTTCTGGCAGCCGCGGCCGGCGCGCAGGCTCCCGCGCCTCCGGAAATCCATCTGCGGGGCGATCGCTTCAAGCCGCTGACGTATAGCGAGTTCACGCCCGAGCAAAAGATTCTGGCCGACCATGTGCTGTCGAGCGCGCGAGGAAGTTTGAACGGCCCGTTTAACGTGATGCTGCGCAGTCCGGAAATGGGGGATCTCGCGCAACAGTTGGGAGGCTACCTCCGCTTCCGCACCACGGTTCCTACGAAATTGAACGAGCTGGCAATTCTGGTCACGGCGCGCGCATTGAATGTGCAATACGAATGGGCGGCTCATCACAAACTGGCTCTTAAGGCGGGCCTGAGCCCCGAGGTGATCGAAGCGATCGCCACTGGAAAACACCCGGCGTCCATGCAGCCTGATGAAGAAATCGTTTACAACTTCGCCCACGAACTCGTAAACACGCATCAGGTCAGCGACCCGGCATTTCATGCCGCGGTGGATAAATTCGGAGAGCGCACGGTGGTCGACCTGATCGGCGTGATCGGCTACTACCACTTCGTCTCGATGATGCTGAATGTGGACCGCTACCCGCTTCCGGAGGGCGATAAACCGGAACTGAAGCCGCTGCGCTAGAGCGAAGCCGGCGCAGCATCTTGAACAGGCTCCGGCTAGTCACGAATGGTGCCACCAATTGACTTGTTTACTCTTAAAACCCCCGGGTGTATAAACGCTCCAATAGAGCAATTCGGAGAATCCGGCTTACGATTCTTATCTCACGCCCCCGCCATCGCCAACAGGATTCCTCCCGATACTGTTTTGTCCGGCACTTGCCAACGCGACGCCCCTGGATTGCCATATGTCTGCCTTCTTTCCGAGATGAAAAGCCCGGCTCCCGCAAGTTTCCTGGAAGGAGTTTCTGATGGCTTTCACTTTCAGAGAGTCCAGCATGGGTCCGGACTTTCCCCCGGAAGCGCGCCAGTTGGCGTTTCTCTGCGCGCTGTTGACGGTATTTTTTGTCGGATTTTTTACCACTGGTTTGTTTTTGGGCCACCGCCAGATCGATCCGGGAACATTGGCCGCCAGCGCGAACCTGACGGAGAATTTCGCGGAGGCCAGGCCAGTGGAACCAGCAGCATCGCATTCAACCGGCGTCCCCGCGGAGAATCTGGCGGCCGCGCCGGCCATGGAGAAGGCGTTCGGTCCTTCGAGTGCGCCTTTGCATCCAACCTTGGACCTGCCCGTGATTCCAGACGGAGCCGTCGTCGTGCAGGTCGCCGCACTGTTGAGCCATGCCGAGGCTCTGGCATTGGTTGATTCGCTTCGAGCGAAACACTTCGCTGCTTACGTTCTGCCATCAGATTCCGACAAGTTCAACCGGGTGCAGGTCGGCCCGTATACCGATTCGGCATCCGCCAGGATCGCCAGAAAGCAACTTGAAGACTTGGGCTACCAGCCGTATCTCAGGCGCCGCTGATCCGCATTGCTTCGCCACACTTTGCTTGAAGGGCGGCGCACCCGAAGGCGTTCGCGCATTCCCAGGTGAGATTTACAACCGGAATCCAATCAACTTTTCAGCCGCAAGTCCGTCTAATGTTAATCTGATCATTCCAGGCGCTGCTGGCGCGGATACGACTGTGGCCGGAAACGATAAGGATCAAACCGAGGTCGAAATGAATAAGATGAGCGATTTTTTGCTGCGTCCGGCGCTGGCGGTGGCACTGCTGGCGCCGGCGGCGCTGGCCCAAACCGGCAATCCGCAGCCCCCCGTGGCGAAGAAGGTTCCGCACGTCACTCAGATCAATGGCACAACGCTCAAGGACGACTATTTTTGGCTTCGCAACCGAAAAGATCCAGATGTGATGAAATATCTCAAAGCGGAGAACGGCTACACCGAAACGGTGATGGAGCCCACCAGGAGTTTTCAGGATTCCCTGTACAAAGAAATGCTCGGCCACGTGAAACAGACCGATCTGAGCGTGCCGGCACGGGAAGGCGAATACTTTTATTACGGGCGCACCGAAGAGGGAAAGCAATACCCCTACCAGTGCCGTAAAAAGGGCAGCCTGGATGCCTCGGAGGAAATCCTTCTGGATCTGAACAAGCTGGCCGAGGGGCACAGCTTTCTGGGTCTTGGCGAATTCCACGTTAGTGACGACGGCACTTTGCTCGCCTACACGACCGATACCAGTGGCTACCGGCAATACACGCTTTACGTGAAGGATCTGCGCACCGGCCAGACGCTCTCCGAACATATTGAACGGGTGGACTCCGTCGCGTGGGCCAGCGACAACAAGACGCTTTTCTATACGACTGAAGACGCCGTCTCCAAACGCTCCAATCAGTTCTGGCGGCATACCGTAGGGGCGCCGAAAAGCGATCTGCTGTTTGAGGAAAAGGACGAGCTTTTCGATCTGGGCGTGGGACGCTCGCTGGACAAGAAAATGATCTTCCTCGAATCCGCGGCCAAAACTTCGCACGAGTATCGCTATCTTCCGGCCGACGATCCCGGAGGGCAATTCAAAATCATCGCTCCGCGCGAACCCGGCCACGAATACGACGTGAATCATTACGAAGGCCAGTTCTATATCACCACGAATAAGAACGCGATCAACTTTCGGGTGGTTACCGCTCCGGTAAGCGATCCGTCGGAAAAAAACTGGCAGCCTTTCATCAACCATAATCCCAAAGTAAAAATCGACGGCCTGGAAACCTTTGCCGGCCACCTGGTGGTTTCCGAACGGGAAGGCGGCCTGGCCTATTTGCGCGTCATTGACATGAAGACGAAGAAGTCACACCGCATCGCCATGGACGAATCCGATTACGATCTGTCACTCGGCGACAACCGGGAATTCAACACGCAGACGGTGAGGTTCAATTACCAGTCGATGGTGACGCCGCTTTCGGTGTACGACTACGACGTCAACACGCGCGAGCGCAAGCTGCTGAAGCGCCAGGAAGTGCTGGGTGGGTTCGACCCCAGCCGCTACGAAGAAAGGCGAGTCTGGGCCGATACGCGCGATGGAACGAAAGTGCCGATTTCCATCGTTTACAAAAAAGGAGTGCCATTCGACGGCAGCGCGCCCATGTGGCTGAACGGCTACGGCTCTTACGGCATTTCGCAGGCTCCCACGTTTTCGTCCAACCGGCTGGCGCTTCTGGATCGCGGAGTCATCTTCGGAATCGCATATATCCGCGGCGGCGGCGAACTGGGCGAAGAGTGGCGCGACTCCGGTCGGATGATGTCCAAGATCAATACATTTAACGATTTCATCGATTGCGCGGAGTACCTGGAGAAGAACAAGTACACTTCGCCCGAGCGTCTGGTGGCGCAGGGGCGCAGCGCCGGCGGCATGCTGATGGGGGCGGTCGCCAACATGCGTCCGGATTTATTTAGAGCGGTCGTTGCGCAAGTGCCGTTCGTCGATATCATGAACACCATGCTGGACGCGTCCTTGCCGTTGACAACGAGCGAATACATCGAATGGGGAAACCCGAACGAAAAGCCGGCGTTCGATTACATGATCCGGTACTCCCCGTACGACAACGTGGCCGCGAAAAATTATCCGGCGATGCTGGTGGAAGTTTCGCTGAATGACAGCCAGGTGCCGTACTGGGAGGGGACCAAGCTCGTGGCCAAGTTACGCGCCACGAAAACAGACAACAATATTCTGCTGCTGAAGGCCAACCTCGGCGCTGGACATGGCGGCTCGTCGGGACGCTATGACGCGTTGCATGAAACGGCCTTCGACTACGCCTTCGCGCTGTGGCAAATGGGAATCACCAAATAGCGGAATGATCCCGCCAATACCGGTAGTCATGCCCAACTTGTATTCAGATCGCACGGGAGGGACGCTGAAGTTGGACGCCAAAGGGAACTCGAAGTGGCGGGCGCTATTTGGAACTACTTGCCGTTTTATCCGCGATCCCCATCCTTGATTTTTCTGATCCCGCTCGCGCTGATTCCATGTATTGAAGCCTCACTTCTTCTTCAGCCACAGTGGATAGAATCGCCCTGGCGGGTGCCAGGCACCTGAGCCAAAGTTTCACGAAGGGGCCTTTCCGGAAGCGGTTCACCAATTTAGAACTCACGAAGGTTCTCCTGGGAAAGATTCAAGTCGTGCCGGCCACGGGGAAACCCTACTCACACGGACACGCGCAACGTGTTTGTCGTTACTCTCCCGGATCTTTCAAATGGAGACGGCGGCCACTTTCTCCGTCGGAGCGCGAGTTGCCGCGGCTCCGAAGACTGAATGACCACCGCTCGTATTCAGCGGCGTTGAATCTGGTTGTTAACTTCACTTCGTCAACCAGTTTGTTGCCCGGCGCCTTTTTCAAGGTGTCTTTACTCCGTGTGCTTTCCATGAGGGCCTCGTTCGTAACCTATGCAATCGCAATAATTAAGGACGAGCATCGACCGGATATGCCGCCAGGCCGGCGCTCATCGAATGAGATATGAATTTTAGCGGAATGCATTCGGTGCAGACATCGGGTATTTTCCGTAGAGGTGTCCAAAATTCCCCTGAGAACGGCGCCTCCCCCAACCATTCAGATCTCAGGACCGACTTGCCCCGCTATCGTGAACTTTCAGGGACCTGCTGTTTCTCCGGTGCAGATCCCGCTCGGGCGCCGCTCGATCCAGGGTTGACAGTGAGGAAGGCTCCGACTATCGTGAGCCTACTGTGAAAATCCTGGTGGTCGGTGGCGGAGGACGCGAGCACGCGATGGTATGGCGGCTGCGTCAATCCCCGGAAGTCGAAAAAATATGGTGCGCTCCCGGCAATGGCGGGATCGCAGAAATCGCCGAATGCCTGCCGGTGGCCGCGGAAGACGTGCCGGGTGTCGTTTCGCTGGCCGAGGTCCTTAAGCCGGACCTCACCATCGTGGGGCCGGAAGCGCCGCTGGTCGCGGGGATCCGCAACAAATTTGAATGCCGCGGGATGCGGCTGGTCGGTCCTTCGCAGCGGGATGCGCGGCTGGAAGGCAGCAAGATTTACGCCAAGGAATTCATGAACCGGTATGGCATCCCCACGCCCACACTTTACGGGGATTTTGATTCCGCGATCGAAGCGATTCGCGCGCTGGACGCCGTGGATTGGCCGGTGGTGATCAAGGCCGACGGATTGTGCGCGGGCAAAGGCGTTCTGGTGGCGGAAACGCGCGCCGAGGCGGAAACGTTTATTCGGCGCCTGATGCAGAAACATGAACTGGGCGCCGGCGGCACGCGCATCCTGCTGGAGCACGCGCTCAAGGGCGATGAGCTTTCCTTCATTGTCCTCACGGATGGGCGCTCCTTCATTCCCATGGCTCCGACGCGCGATCACAAGCGCGTCTTTGACGCCGACCGCGGTCCCAACACCGGAGGCATGGGGGCCTACACTATGGACGGAATGATCAGCCCGCGCTACGAATCGCTCATCGTCAAGGACATCGTTTGCCCTACCATCGCGGGACTTTCCGAAGAAGGCATTCCCTATACGGGCTTTCTGTATTTCGGACTGATGCTTACGGCCAACGGCCCGATGGTATTGGAATATAATTGCAGATTGGGCGATCCCGAAACGCAGCCCATCATGATGCGCATGGATTTTGACCTTGCGGTGGCATTGGACGCGGTGGCTTCACGGAAGCTGAGCACGATTCGACCCGCGTGGAAGCCGGGCGCCAGTGTTTGCGTGGTAATGGCTTCCGGCGGATATCCGGGATCGTTCGAAACTGGAAAAAAAATCACTGGATTGGCGGAGGCGGAAGCGCTGCCGGACGTTGCGGTTTTCCATGCGGGCACGAAGCGCGACGGCGATTCCATCGTGACCAGCGGGGGGCGCGTGCTGGGCGTAACCGCCGCGGCGAACTCCCTGCCTCAAGCCATTCAAAAGGCTTACGAAGCCGCGGACAAAATTCATTTTGAGGGTGCGCATCGCCGCACCGATATCGGGGCCAAAGGGGATCTGCGGTCACGCGTCGTGGCGGAGGCCCCCCATGTCTGAGGTCCTGCACCTATTTCAATGCCTGGCGCATGGCGAACCCATGCGCGAATTCGACGTAGTATCCGCGGTTGAAAATAAGGGTTTCAAGGATTGCATTCACGGACGCGGCGGTAGTTCGCGACAGGTTCTGGTGATGGATAGTGAAACGCTCGAGGAGTTCGGCATCGCGCCGGGACGCGTGCGCGAGAATGTCACGACGCGCGGCGTTCCGCTGGGAACGCTCACGCTCGGGCAGCGATTTCGGGTGGGCGAGGCCATGCTCCAGGTCACACAGCCTTGCACGCCGTGCCACCAGATGGACGAAATCCGCCAGGGTCTTCAGGAAGCGATACGCGGACGCCGCGGATTGTTGTGCCGAGTTGTTGAACCGGGCCACATCCGCCGCGGTGATCGCGTGGAAGTTGAAGAAAAAGTGCGCACTACAGATGGCGGCAGCGATGATTCGCTGCCAGGTGCATACTAATCAAAATCAAAGCACTCATACCAATCCGAAAGGCAGGAAGATTTCATGGCCAGTGAATCGAGGAACAGCAGCAAACCGCTCGTTGGAATCATCATGGGGTCCGACACGGATTTGCCGGTGATGAGCGAAACGGCGAAGATGTTGGAAAAATTTGAAGTGCCCTACGAAATTGAAGTAACTTCGGCGCACCGCTCTCCGGCGCGTACGCACGAATATGCTTCGACGGCGGTGGAGCGCGGGTTGAAGGTGGTGATCGTCGCGGCGGGAGGCGCTGCGCATCTTGCGGGCGTGGTCGCGGCCGTTACCACGCTTCCGGTCGTTGCCGTGCCTATGGCTACCACCGTGCTTTCCGGAATCGATTCGCTGCTGTCCAGCGTCCAGATGCCCGGAGGCGTGCCGGTGGCGGCGATGGCCATCGACAAGCCCGGCGCGATCAATGCGGCGATTTTCGCGGCGGAAATTCTGGCTACGTCCGATCCGGAAGTTGCCAAACGCCTGACGAAGTACAAGGAAGAACTGGCAAAATCCGTGGCCGAAAAAAGCGCCCGGGTGAAACTACAGTACGCCGGCAAAACCAGCTAATTCTTGACGCTTGTAAATTGAAATTCTAAACCCAACTGCAAGCTCGCAGTAGGATTCGAGTGGCGCAGGCTTCAGCCTGTGGACCTTGATCCCTGCAAGAACGAAACCCACAGGCCGAAGCCTGCGCCACTACGAATTCAATGGTTATCGCCGTTGGGATTGGGGTCCCCGCCGCTAGCTTGCTTGGTATTGCTCGCCAGAGCTTGCCGGGCCTGCTGGCTGATGGTTACCGTATCCTGCGATCCTGTATTCTGGCTTGCGGCTTCCGTCTGCAGTGTTTTGGGTGGTTGAACGGCTTGCTCGGTTTGTGTCTGCGAGTGTAACGCCTGAATCGAGTGAACTGAAGTGGTCATGGCCTGAAT
Source organism: uncultured Acidobacteriota bacterium (assembly GCA_963695945.1). Lineage (GTDB taxonomy): Bacteria > Acidobacteriota > Terriglobia > Acidiferrales > UBA7541 > Palsa-360. Next base: position 112,560 of record CAVOIX010000068.1, read on the forward strand.
ACCTCATCGCTATATATATCGGCAGACGAGGAAATACCTTGAACGCCGCCTAACTTTAGGAAAAGAGTAGCTTTAATAGTAACGTCGTCGCCAGGCGTTTGCTACCCACCGCCGGCAGGTTTGGCCGTATTGGAGACCGCCTGCTTCGCTGCCTCGCTGATCGTGACTTTGTCCTACGGGGCAGCGTTCTGCGTTCCCGTCTGAGGTTTGGGCGTAGGAGTGGCCGGTGCTGTGGCAGCCTGCGGTGCCGAATGCTGAACTGGCGCAATAGGATTGCTCATGGATGTCACCTCGTGCCAGTTACTTCGACCCGTGCGCCGATTACTTTAGGGCGTCCCGCGAAAAAACGCGGAAGAAATCATTAGAGTGCCGGATGGAGACAGAACGGGCTCGCCGAACAACTTTGGCGAGCCCGTTTCTCTTTCCGCATTGCGAATCAATCGCATGGTCCCGGCGTCGAACTATTTTTTGGCGGCATTGGCGGCAAAGCGTTCCTGCATGCGGCGGGTCAGGTGCGGCGTGATACCCAGGATGCGCTCGATCAGCATCAACTGACCGCGATGATGCATTTCGTGCTCCTTCACGGAAAGGAGCAAGTCAAAACGCGTGCGCGATGGCGGCGTTCCTCCAGGCGGCATGGTGACCACTTCGCCCAGAAAATTATCATCCAGGCCTTCCAGCCACTTGGCCCATACTTCGCCGTCCTTGGTGAGCAGTTCGATCACCTGGGCCTTCGTGCGCGGCGCTTTTTCTTCCGCCGAGAGCCGCTTCATCAATGCCGGAAAATCAAAACCGGTGAGATTGTTGCGCCGTTCCACGGCATTGATCTGGTGTTGAAACGTCTGGCTCAGCGCGATATGCGTCAAGAGTTCGCCCACGCTGCGGGTCTCCGGCATGGGCCGAAAACTATACTTATCCTCGGGAATATCTTCGGCGATCGCCAGGGTGTTCTTGCGGACGGTGCGAAAACTTTCGGCTAGTTCCTTGCCACCATAATAATTCACGAGATGCTCCTTCGATCCAACCAGTTTGGATTTTCCATTTGCAGGAAAGGGACACAAGTCTAACACGCCCCGTTGGAAAATATAGTTTGGCCAGATTTCGGTAGTGGGCTAATTCTGTGCTGACGAAAAGTGCCGCAGGCACGACAAAACGTAGCCTACAGCGGAAGCTGTGGGAAACAGGCGAGAGAATCAAGAAAGCCCGGCGGAGCGACATAACGGGCTCATCAGTACAACGATCCTTCAACCCTCTTGGCCAACCCTGTGTCACCCGTGCCAGGGTTTTCGGCTCACATTAATGATACGAATTCGCACCGCTGCCGCAGCGGTCTACGTTACTTCGTCCCTTCGGGACTGGCAACACGGAAGTCGCCCACTAACCGGATTCCCTCTAGCTTGCGCAGATGTCCAACCGCACGGACCGCCGCCGGCCTCCGCAAATCTTCCCGGCCGGCGCGGCACGAAGATTAACCTTTCAGGAAACCATATCCAAGTCGGGGTCTCTCGCGACGCCGCCAGGTGATAAAATCCAGCCTCGTGATTTTTTCCGTCGGGAGATACGCAAATGAAAATCGTTCGGTGGGTATTTGTTATTCTGCTGGTGATGAGCGCGGCGCCTTCGCGGCTGGGGGCACAGAATGCGAGCGCGGCTCAGAAGTCGCTCACCAATCAGGATGTCGTCGATCTGGTGAAGACCGGATTGTCTCCCGACATTATCGTCGCCAAGATCAGGACTTCGACCTGCCAATTCGATACGTCCACGGCGGCGTTGAAGGGTTTGAAGGATTCCGGCGTACCTGATTCCGTGATCGTGGCCATGGTGGACCCGGCCAATAAAACCGCCGCCGCGACTTCCGCTGCGCCGACTGCCGATGCATCCAGCTCCGATTCCGCCCACGTGCGCGTTTACCGGCCGAAGTTGCTCCCGGGTTCGGGCTTCAATCCCTCGATTTTTGTCGACGGCAAGGAAGTATTTCGTCTGGTGAACGCCAGGCGTGCCAGCGTACGGATCGGCCCCGGGCACCATACGGTCACCTCCGACGACAAATCTTCCATGATTGACATTGACGCCAAGCCCGGTCAGGAATTCTTCGTGAGCGTGCAGGAACTGCCCGGCGGATTTCTTAAGGGCCGCGGCAAGCTGACGTTAATTGCCAACGAGCAAGGCCGTCCGGAATATAAACTGGAAAAGCCCCTGGAAGACGAGCACAAAGTGGCAAAAGAAATGATCGAAGCAGACTCCGATATGCCAGCCCCGGCCCAGCCGGTGGCCAATTAAAGCACCCAAACCGCGGGCCTCGGAACAAAAAACCTTCACGGCAAAAATCGTTGTAGAATATTGTCATTCCGCTCCCACGGATTTCCACGCACCGGTGGGATTACGCGGGTAGGAAGATCCTGACGAGACTTCGGGCCGAGGTGAATATGCGGCGGGTTGCGCTACTGGGAACGAGTGCCTTTGTTGGAATTCTGTGCTTGGCGATATTCATTGCCCGGCCCGTAACCGCCGGGCGCTCGCCGGACGGCGTCGCCGACACGCCGACGCCTGCGGCATCGCATGACGATCTGCAGCGTTCCTACCGCACCGACAAATATCTCGAAGTCGCTGAGAGCGGAGCCGCCCGCGGCGAAAACATTTATTGGCACAAATGCTGGGCCTGCCATAACAAATACCAGCAGGCGGCCCCGACGCTCGAAGGCCTTTTCGGCCGCGCGGCGCTGATCACCGGCGTTCCGGTCAACGAAGAAAATGTGGCCGCGCACATCAAAAAAGGCGGGCCGGGCATGCCTTCCTTCGGCACCACGCTCGCCAATTCGGATGTCACGGACGTAGTCAGCTATCTGCACAGCGACAAGTGCTGCGTTGAGGGCGAACACCTTCCCGCCAATCCGTGGTACCGCTCAGAAATCAATAAATGGACTGTGCAGAACGGCCTCTCCGGCGGGGCCGGCGGCATAGTGCGGGTTGCCAGCGGCGATTCGCCCGAAGGCGTGATGGTGCAACTCATTGCGCCGAACGGCGTGCGCACCACCGTCTATACAGACGAAGTGGGAAAATACGAGTTTCCAAAAATGCAGGCCGGTTCCTACATCCTGCGCATCGCCAATCCTCTGGAATTCAAGCCCTACCGGCGCGACTCGGTGCAGATCAACGGGTCGGCGAAACTTGAAGACATCGTGCTTGAGCGCATCGCCAAGACGCGCGCCTTGCCGGCGACTCCTGAAGTCGAATCGCAGTTGGGCGGCGAGGAAATTCTGTGGAATCTGCCAGGGACGGTAGAGGAAAAAGAAGCGCTGCACAATACCTGCGCCCTGGGCTGCCATTCGTTCCAGCAAATTTTCAAGAACCGGTACGACGAGCGCAGCTGGGGCGTGCTCGTCTCGCGCATGCTGCACCGCGGCGGCGGCCCGCTGATCAACGATCCCCTGGAGCCGGTGACCGATTCCCAGCAAGCTACCGACCGGATGCTTACCAAATGGCTCGCACGAGTGCGCGGCCCGGAGACCGTGGACCCGCCGATGTACGCCTTCCCTCGCCTGACCGGGGAATCCAATCGCGTGGTGGTGACGGAATTCGAGTTGCCGCGTGCGCTGCAAAGCGCCCACGATGTTTTCGGAGATGGTCACGGAAACATTTGGTATACCAGCCACCTGAGCCGCTTCTTCGGAAAGCTGGACACGCGCACCGGGATCGTCACCGAATACCAGACTCCGCTGACACCCGGCGCTCAGCCCGGAACCCATCACGTCCTGGTTGAGAAAAACGGCGAAGTGCTGATCTCCGAGCCGTGGTCGCACAAGCTGCTCAAGCTCGATCCGCGCAACGGCGAAATGGTGGAGGTCCCGGTGGCCGCGCCCTTCCCGATCAATTCCGCCGGCATGGCTGATTTTGACATTACTCCGGACGGTTTTGTATGGGCCAGCATGGGCGGCGGGTACGCAGCGGAAAAAATCGATCCGAAAACCGGCAAGCAAGTGCAGAAATATCCGATGAAAGTTCCCTTCAGCTACGATGGAATCATTTCGCAGGACGGAAATTTCTGGGCTGGCGGCGCGATTTCCGGAACCGCAGGAAATTCCGCGGAGCTTCTCGATATTCGCACCGGGCAGATGCTGAATCTGGATTCCGGCGATCGCCGATCGGCCGGCCGCAGAGGCGGATTCGATCCGTTCGGCAACGCCTGGTTTGGCGGCGAGAATGGAACGCTGGTGGAGCTGGATGCCAAGGAGAAGCGCATACGCGAATTTTATCCACCGGGTCCCGTGGAGCCGTACACGGACCTCTATTCCGTGGAGCCCGACAAGAACGGCGAAGTCTGGGGCGGAGAATTGCACGGCCGGGAATTCCTGCGATTCAATCCGCGTACCGGCCATTGGACAGAATACGCCATGCCGGAGCCGTACTCGCACTCGCGCGCGGTTTGGGTCGACAAATCCTCCGCGTCCAACTACGGTTTGGTATGCGGACTACAGCACCGGCCGCATCGTGCGCATTCAGCCGATGGAGTAAGCGGCGAGACCACTGCGAGCCGTGCAAAGATTCGATGGTAATTGAATGGATGCTCCAGCGGGCGCGTTCCGCCCCTCAAAGCGCTGTCCCGTTCACCGTGACCGAAACGGCCATGACGAAGCCGTTATTTAGTTGGGCTTTTTAAAGGCTGCCGCAGCTTGGGCCTGCCGTGGTTTAGCATTGCCAACATCACGCTGTCCCGTTGATCAGGAGGTCCGCGATGCCAAATTCGACGCACGTGCCCAATGTTCCCCAAATCACCGACGATTCCGCTGAACCTGGATTGCGCGACGTGATCGAGCGAGCCAAGGTTACCAAGAGCCCGCCGCCGCAATGGTACCGCACCATGGGCCAGAATCCGGAGGTGGCCAAGGCTTTCGCGGGCTATTGGGACATGCTGCACCGCGGTGGCACCGTGCCGCATGAAATCAAGGAACTCGCGCGCATCCAGATCGCTCAGATCATCGGTTGTGAGTTCTGCGCCCGGCAGATTTCTCCTCTGGCTCCATCGATCACCGAAGAGGAAAAACGCAGCTGCGCCCTACCCGACTGGGAGCATCCAGACCCCAAGACACGCGCCGCTCTTCACTATGCGCGCACCCTGACGCTCGATGATGGTCGCGATAAGGAGGTCTACTCGGAGTTGAAGAAGTATTACAGCAATGCGGAAATCATTGAGTTGTCGGCCTTCTTCTGCCTGACCGCCGGCGGAAATCGCATGGCTAAAAGCTGGAGCATCGAGCCACATGGCGAGGTTCCGGCCATCCCGGCGGGCGTGATGTCGATCCATGAGGCCGAAGAGCCACAGACGGCCACCCAGACTTCGCACGGAAGATAGGTTAATCGCGTGGAACCTCGGGCGACCCGGGGACGTCGTTTCTGGGTCAGGCGCCCGAATCCCGGGCTCTGAGGGGGTAGCGGTCGGCGTCCGACGCGGGAGCGCGCAGCGAAAAGGGAAAAATTTTTCCACATTTAGCCAACGATTCGCGCTTACGATGATCGTTTGGAGCGTTCTTTCTCCTCTCAAAATTGGCGCAAGATGCTTATCTACAATTCATTACAGCGTGTCTAAGGACCTTATCCCGAATCCAGGGATGGCATCGCAATTGCCTAGAACCTGGGGTATTCGTGTTCCTTCGTGGTCTCAGGGGCAGTGGTGTCAAATCCTAGTAGCGCGAGTATCTACTAAAATCTGAGTAAAGGTGTGTTCCCGTGAGCCGGGAAATCCCAGCTTCAGAGCGCAACGAGTTTCTTCACGCCCGCGCGGATTCGCCGGGCGGAATCGCGGCTGCCGGCCTGAACGCGTCTGCCCTTGAAGGGGACGTCGCCTCCGCGGAACGCGCCACACACCTGGAATACTGGCGCGGTCAGCTCGCTGGGGAATGGTCCCGTGTCCAGTTACCGTATGACCGCGCGCGGGCCTCGGCCGAACGCCATTCATTCGCCGTCGAGCGATTTACGTTGCCGCCGAAGCTTGCTCACAGCCTGAAGCACCTCAGCAGGCAATCCGGATTCGCTCTTTTCGTTTCTTTCTGGCGGGAGTCGCCACGCTGTTGCAGCGCTATTCTGGCCAAGAAGAGGTAATGGTGGGCGGTTCATTCCCCAGCAACATTTCCTGGCGCCTGGGCTGCGAACCAGGCGTCGCCGAAAATCCGTTGCCTCTGCGCCTGAAGGTTTCCGCTGAATTGACATTCCTCGAAATTCAGTCTCATGTGGCTGGCATCTTGCGCGATGCCGTGGCGCACGCGAGCGTGCCATTTTCCGAAGTGCTAAGAGAAATTCGCCCGGACTACGCGCAGGGCGGCAATTCCTGCTTCAATGTCTCGGTGTGGCAGTGCCAACAGCTCGCGGTAGAGGAGTCCGGCGATTCAACGGACGAGCTGGCTTTCAGGTTCGAGGATCCGGCGAGCAAGTGCAGGGAGCGATTCGTTACGCCACGGATTTATTCGATCGTTGCGCGATTTTGGAAATCATCGAGCGTTACCAGAATCTGCTGGCAGGCGCCTGCGAAAATCCCGCCAACATGTTCCGAACTGAACCTTTTGAGCGCGAGCGAGCGAAATCGAATCGCGCACGAATGGAACCAGACGAGCTCCCGGTACGAACAAAAATGCGTTCACAAACTATTTAAACGGCCGGCGGCAAAAACGCCGGATCGAACCGCCGTCATTTTTCAAAACAAAACGCTGAGCTATCGCGAACTGAACGGCGCGCCAATCAGGTGGCGCATCACTTGCGAAAACACGGAGTCGATCCGGAAACGCTGGTAGGGTCTGCATGGATCGCAGGCCGGACATGGTCATCGCGCTTCTGGGGATCTGGAAGGCAGGAGGCGCCTACGTCCCGTTCGATCCGGCATATCCCCAGGATCGGCTGTCCTACATGATGAAGGACTCCGGCGAAATGTCTTGCTGACCGACCGCAGCAAATTAAAGCTTTTTCCGACGGGAAGTGACGAATACGATTCTGCATGGATTCCGATTGGACCGAGATCGCCCGGGAAAGTTCGGCAAATCCGGCACCGAGGACGCCTCGCGCTTCGAACCTGGCCTATGTGATGTATACCTCCGGGTCCACGGGAATCCCAAGGGCGCGATGGTCGTTCAACGCGGTCTGGCCAATTATCTGTCCTGGGCGGTTAGGACATATGCCTGGAAGCAGGCGGCTCCGGTCCCTGTTCATTCCTCGATTTCCTTTGATCTGACCGTCACCGGCATGTACCCGCCGCTTCTGGCTGGAGGCAGCGTCGAACTCCTGCCTGAAGACGTCGGCGCGCAGTCCTTGCTCGGGGCCTTGCGCCGCGGCCGCCGGAACCTGGTCAAGATCACGCCCGCTCATCTGGAATTGCTCAGCCAGGAAATCAAGCCCGGCGAAGCAGCCGCCATGACCAGAGTGTTTGTGATCGGCGGTGAAAATCTGCTGGCGGAAAGCCTGCGCCTGTGGCGCGAGTTTGCTCCGGAAACGCGATTGATCAATGAATACGGCCCCACGGAAACGGTGGTCGGTTGCTGCGTGCACGAAGTTCGCAGCGACGATCCGCGCAGCGGCTCGGTGATCATTGGCCGGCCCATCGCCAATACACAGCTTTATATTCTGGACCGTCTCAGGAATCCCGTTCCCGCCGGGGTTGCCGGCGAGTTGTACATCGGCGGTGACGGCGTCGCGCGCGGCTATCTGAACCGGCCGGAATTAACGGCGGAAAAATTTCTTCATGATCCATTTTCGGGCGTGGAAGGCTCGCGCCTCTACAGGACGGGTGACCTGGCGCGGTATCGCCGGGACGCAACGATCGAGTTTCTTGGACGTATCGACAGCCAGGTAAAAATCCGCGGGTACCGCATCGAACTGGGAGAAATTGAAGCGGCGCTGATGGAGTGCGCGGGAGTAAAGCAATGCGCCGTGCTGGCGCGCGAGGATGAACCCGGAGACAAACAGCTGGTGGCCTACGCCATTGCCGAGGATGGCAAGAGGCTCGCGGCGGAAGAACTTCGCCAATCGTTGCAGCGAAAACTGCCGAAGTACATGGTGCCCGCGCATTTTGTGCTGCTCGATTCTTTTCCTCTGACCACCAATGGAAAAGTCGATCGCAACGCTCTGCCCGCTCCGGGATTGCGGCGGGCGGAATCTGCTGACGCCGCGCCGACCGATTCCGCCGATGGGCCGCTCACCGAATCCGAGAATGTGCAAGCTCCGGCCGCTCGCGATCGCGCCAGGCCGCAAACGGAGCCCGAGAAAGCGCTCGTCGCCATCTGGACGGAAATGTTGAAGGTGGATAATCCCGGCGTGCACCAGGATTTCTTCGAGCTGGGCGGCCATTCCCTTCTGGCGATCAAGATTATTTCGCGCATCCGCGATGTATTCGGCGTCGAACTCGCAACGCAGAATCTCTTCGAACATCCGACGATTGCCGGCATAGCCGGAATCCTGCTGCGCTCAAAGAACGCCGCGGGAAGCGCGCAGCACATTGAGCCGCGAAAGTTTTCAGGCCCCGCGCCTCTGTCTTTCTCCCAGGAGCAGCTCTGGTTTCTGAATCAAGTGGCGCCGGACAGCCCGGCCTACAACGTTGTGGATGCTATACGTCTCCAGGGTCCGTACCACGCGGAGGCGACCAAGCAGACATTGAATGAACTCATGCGGCGGCACGAAGTTCTGCGCACCGCATTTTCCTACGCCGATGGCCGTCCGATTCAGTCCGTATTGTCGAAACTCGCTTTCGCCGCGCCCAGGGAAATCGATCTCGCTGCGTTCGCGGGCGAGGATCAGAAGCGCGAATGGAAGCGCGTGGTCGAGGACGAGGGACGAAAGCCGTTCGACCTGTCCAGGGCCCCGCTGTTCCGCGCCGCCATCGTCCATCTCGGCGCCGAAGAACACAAGCTCCTTCTCACGATTCATCACATTATCGCCGACGAGTGGTCGATGGAAATCATCCACGAAGAAATCACCCGGCTGTATGGCGCGTTTTCGCACGGGCGTCCTTCTCCCCTTGAAGAACTGCCGATTCAGTATGCGGACTTTGCCGCATGGCAGCGCGACTGGATGCGAGGAGAAGTGCTCGAAGCGCAGACGGCCCACTGGAAGAAGGAACTCGCGGGCGCTTCCACGGTCCTGGAACTTCCTGCTGACAAGCCCAGGCCCGCGGTGCAGAGTTTTCGCGGCGCAACGGAAATCTTTGATTTGCCCGCCGAGTTGTCGGAACAGTTGAAGGTCCTGGGACATGAACAGCAAGCCACTCTGTTCATGATTCTGGAAGCGGCTTTTGCGGTTCTCCTGCATCGATATACCGGTCAGGACGACATTCTGGTGGGCACGCCGATCTCCGGCAGGTCGCGCAGCGAGACCGAGCCATTGATCGGCTTCTTCCTCAACACAGTCGTACTGCGATCCCAGTTTAGCGAGCGGATGAGTTTCCGCTCCTTGTTGCGGCAGACGCGCGAACGCTCCTTGAGCGCCTACGCGCATCCCGACATGCCTTTTGAGCGGCTGGTGGCCGAACTTGCGCCGGAGCGCGGCACCAGCCAATCGCCTCTCTTCCAGGTGATGTTCGTTCTCCATGATGCCGCCGGAGTATCCGAAGTCTCGAAAGTTTCCGGCAACCAGGATCTTGCCACGGGGACTTCCAAATTCGATTTGACGCTCGCTCTCTCGCAAGGGCCCGGCGGCCTTCAAGGATTATTCGAATACAGCGCGGATTTGTTCGAAGCCGCGACGATCCGGCGGATGTGCACGCACTTTCAAAACTTGCTGGCGGCGATTGCCGCGGATCCGGATCAGAAGATTTCGAAATTACCGCTGCTGACGCAAAATGAGCGCCACCAGCAGCTTACCGAGTGGAACGATTCCGCCGTGGAATTTGAGGAAAAAAACTGCTGCTTGCACCAATTGATTGAAAAGCAGGCGGCGAAAACCCCTGATCGAATCGCCCAATCCTTCGATGGCCAGGTTATGAGCTATCGGGAACTCGATGAGCGATCCAACCAACTGGCGAACCATCTGAGGAAGGTCGGCGCCGGACCGGACCATCTCGTTGGATTGTTTGTGGAACGATCGCTAGACATGCTCGTCGGTCTGCTGGGAATTTTGAAAGCGGGTGGCGCGTACGTTCCGCTGGATCCTTCGTTCCCTGGAGACCGCCTCAGTTACATGACCAGTGACAGCGGAATGACGGTGCTCGTCACGCATCGCGGCCTGGAGCGGAATCTGGCCGTCGCGCCATCGACGATCGTGCGATTGGACTCGGACTGGAGTCAGATTACCAACGACCGGACGCCGGCGATCCCCGCCCATGCCGCTCCCAACGGCAAGAACCTGGCCTACGTTCTTTACACGTCCGGCTCCACAGGCAAGCCCAAGGGTGTTGCCATCCCGCACGCGGCGATCGTCAATTTCGTTCTTTCCATCCGGGACCAGCCGGGCATCAACCAAGCGGACACGCTTCTCGCCGTGACGACGCTTTCTTTTGATATTGCCGGCCTCGAGTTGTACGTGCCGCTGATCACCGGCGGCAAAGTCGTGATCGTCAGCCACGAGGACACCCACGATCCACTGCGACTGCAGGAACGCATCGCGGAGTCCCACTGCACCGTGATGCAGGCGACCCCTGCAACGTGGCGCGCGCTCATTCAGTCCGGCTGGAAGGGTTCGCGCAATCTCAAAATTCTCTGCGGCGGCGAAGCAATGCCCCATGACCTGGCGGAAGAACTTTTATCGCGATGCTCGGAATTGTGGAACATGTATGGCCCCACCGAAACCACGGTGTGGTCGACGTTGACCCGCGTGCGGCCCGGTGGCGGCCCTATGTCGATCGGCAAGCCGATCGCTAACACGCAAATCTACATACTGGACAAAGATAGGAACCTGGTTCCGCGCGGCGCCGTCGGCGAACTCTGCATTGGAGGAGACGGCCTGGCACGGGGCTACCTGCATCGCGACGAATTGACGCGCGAACGCTTTGTCCCCAGCCCCTTCGTGCGCAACGCCCTGATCTACCGGACCGGCGACACAGCGCGCTGGCTACCGGACGGAACCGTCGAATGCCTGGGGCGCATCGATGGGCAGGTGAAGATCCGCGGTTATCGAATCGAACTCGGTGAAATCGAATCCTCGCTCGCCGGGCATGCCGGAGTAAAGCAATGCGTGGTCGTTGCCAGAGAAGATATTCCAGGCAACAAGTTCCTAGTGGCGTATTTGGTGCCGCAATCGGCGGGATCGCCGCCGGCCACCGCGGACCTGCGTGCCTATCTCAAGAAGACCCTTCCGGAATATATGATCCCGACGGCATTTTTAGTCCTGGAACGGCTACCGTTAACGCCCAACGGCAAGATTGATCGCAAGGCGCTGCCCGCTCCTGCCGAACGAAACGCGGATACGGTCTCGGAATCAGACGCTCCGAGGGATGTGATCGAACAGATGCTCTCCCGCATCTGGGCCAAGGTTCTGGGCGTAAAGCGGGTTGGGCGGCACGATAATTTCTTTGACTTGGGCGGGCATTCGCTTCTGGCGGTGCGAATTGTCGCTGATGTGGGAAAACTTTTCAGCACGCGCTTGCCGCTCGCGACCCTGCTGCAAGCGCCGACGGTCGCCGATCTCGCGGAGATATTGCGCAGCAAGTCCTCGACTCCGAATTGGTCCTCGCTGGTTCCCATTCACTCCGGAGGGTCCAAACCGCCGCTGTTTCTGATGCATTCGCACGGCGGCAACGTAATCGAATACTACGCACTGGCGAACCAGATGGATCCGGATCAGCCCGTGTACGCCCTGCAGGCCCGCGGTCTGGACGGTCGAATCGTGAAGGGTTTGTCGATGGAAGAAATGGCTGCTTCCTATGTCGAGGAAATTCGCAGCTTTCAGCCGCAAGGCCCGTACTATCTGGGAGGGTTTTGTCTCGGCGGTTCGCTGGCGCTGATCGCGGCCCAGCAGATGGTCGAGGCGGGCGAAAAAGTCGCCTTGGTGGTCATGATTCAGACATCGCATCCGGACGCGATTCGATTCAAGCCTGAACTCACCGCCACGCAGCGCCTGTGGTATTCCGCGTCCAAGCGGATCGATCTGGAGAGGGAAAACTTCTCGCATCGTGGATGGAAATATATCCTGGAGCGATGCCGGCATCTGTGGAACCGGGCCGGGGCCAGGGCATCGATGCTGCTTGACCGCGTGTCGAAGCGGGAATCACGGGATCCTTCGCGGTTGCCGATGAATTACATTCTTGAAGTTCTGGGCGTCGAACACGGGCGCGCGCTCCATCACTATTTGCCGCGTCCCTACGACGGGGACGTTGCCCTGTTCCGCGCCAGCAAACAGCTTCTGGGGCAGAATTCCGATGAAACCCTCGGCTGGAAGGGCGTCCTCACGGGCCACGTCGACGTCTGCGAAATTACTGGACATCAGCAAAACATGATGTCCTTGCCGAATGTGGTGAAGCTCGGCGCGGAAATCACCCGCCGGCTGAACTCCGCACACGAGCCGCGAAAAATGAAAGCCGCAGCCGCGGCCCGATAGCGCACTTCCCTGTCAGTACACATTCGCGCTCCAGTTATAATGCGCGTAATATTTTAGTCGATAGTCCGCTGGCGCTTGCCGCGGGCGGCAAGCGGGAGTCCCGCGATCTGTTCTTGCACCCCTTTTCCTGAAAGTCGATAATCTGCGGGGTAACTAGCATACGCATAGCATTGGTCCGAGCGAACTCTCATAGAGGGAGGGATGACGGTGCGATTCAGTATTCTGATGCCGGTCTACAACATCGAAAAATACATCCGTCAGACGCTCGACTCCCTACTGTCCCAGGATTTCACGGATTATGAAGTTGTCGTAGTGGATGACGGATCGACCGATGCGACGCCGCAGATCATGGAATCCTACGGGTCGCGCATCCGGGTGCACCGACAGGCAAACACTGGGGCCGAACTGGCCCGCAACAAGGCGGCATCGCTCGCCCACGGCGAATATCTGGTGATGATGGACCACGACGATATTCTCCTGCCAAACGCGCTTTCAACGTACGACAGGATCATTCGCACCCTCGCTTCGCCGGCGTTGATTATCGGGGCGATGACCGAAGTTCATAGTGGCCAGGCGATCCCGGAAAGCGCGCAATCTGGCGCGCCCGTGAAAGTTCTGAAATTCAAAAACTTCCTGTCAAAAGACGTGCAAGTCGGCATCACCAACAGCCGTATCGTGATCCGCAAGTCTGTCTTCGACGAAATCGGAGGATACGGAAACCGGGGCGAACCGGCTTTTCCTTCCGACGATTTCAACCTCATTTTTAAGGCGGGAGCCCAAAGCCCCTGTATCGTCGTGCAGCAACCCGACACGATTGTCCGCCGCATGCACGAAGCCAACTTCGTCCGCGACGTCGCGGCGGTCATTGACGGGATCTTCGGCTTGATTCGCCTCGATAAGCAGGGTCGATATCCAGCCGGTCCAGGCCAGCGCCTCGGCCGTTACGCCATCATTGGAGGATTTTCGGTCGTTTGGGCGATCAATTACTGTTGGCGCAGGAAGCATCGCTGGCAGGCGGTACGCATGCTCGCAGGTACGGCTCCCATGGTGGTGGTGGCTGTATGGAAAAGATTTCTGCGGGTTTTCCGCGCTCCAACTCGGCCGATCATCCTGCCGCAAGAGCAATCGAAAATGAACCCTGGCACGCAAATTTCTGGCGTAGCGCAGGCACCGGAGGGGGAACCGTCTTACGGGACGGAATCCCTGCAGCGCGTACCGGAAAACCGCTAATCAGATCGCCGATCGGATCCTCCGAAGACCCCGTTACCCACCGGTCGGCGTCTCGCCCCGTTCGGTTTCACATCCAAGCAATTCCCGGAGCGGATTCCGCGCCTTCACAGCGACCAGCCAATTAACTCCAGCATGATTTCATTTGTGCCCGCGTAGATGCGTTGCACCCGGCTGTCCGTCCAGATCCGCGCAATGGGATACTCAGTCATATATCCATAGCCGCCGAACAACTGCACACACTCGTCGACGATGCGGCACTGGCATTCGGTGAGCCAGTACTTGGCCATGGCGGCGTCCACTGGATCCAGACGGCCGGAGAGGAAACGCTCAATGCAATGGTCGATGAACACCCTGCCAACGTGTGCTTCCGTCTTGCACTGCGCCAGTTTGAAGCGCGTGTTTTGAAAATCGAGCAGCGGCTTGCCGAACGCCACCCGTTCCTTGGCATACTTTGTGGTCATGTCCACGGCGCGCTCGGTGGTGGCCACCGCTCCCACTCCGATCATCACGCGCTCATAGCGCAACTGCTCCATCATTTGCGACAGGCCCGCGCCTTCGGCTTTTCCCAGGAGATTTCCGGCGGGAACCCGCAGTTCGTCAAAGAAAAGCTCGCAGGTATCCACCTCATGCATGCCCACTTTTTCCAGCGAACTTCCGACGCGGTAGCCAGGAAGGTCTTTGGTCTCGACGACGATCATCGAGATGCCCCTCGAGGCTACCGCACGAGGATCGGTTTTTGCGGCCACGCAGACCAGGCCGGCGTGCCAGCCATTGGTGATGAAAGTCTTTGAACCGTTCAGGACGTAGTCGTTGCCGTCGCGCCGCGCGGTGGTCTTGATCGCTTGCAGGTCGGAACCGGCCGAAGGTTCGGTCATGGCGATCGCCGCGACCAGATCTCCCGCCGCCATTGCCGGAAGCCACTTCTTCTTTTGCTCGTCGCTTCCGTAATTCACGATGTAGTGCGAGACGATGCTCTGCACTCCGCAGCCGAAGTTCACTCCCGCCCGCGCCAGTTCTTCGGTGACCACGGCCTGGTGCGCGAAGTTTCCCCCACCTCCACCGTATTCTTCCGGCACATCCGCGAGCAGAAGCCCGGTCTGGCCCGCTTTCTTCCAGGCTTCCACATCGGGCCGGTGCTGCTCCCGCCACTTCGGCAGGCCAGGCACGAACTCTTCGTCGATAAACTCGCGGACGGTCTTGCGATACATCCGCAGTTCCTCATTCATCCATGGCGATTCGTAATTAGACATAGGGAACCAGCATCTTATCCCAGCGAAAATGCCGCCGCCAGCGGTGCGGCCGGCCATCGAACGGCCATGTTTCGTTTCGTACATCGGTGGCAAAGGCTTCAGTCTTTGGAGCGTAGCGCTTGCAAGGACGAACGTCCACCGTCTGAACGGGCGATAGAGTTTGTTTAGTTCGGCACGCTGAGGGAAAATATGAGTTCTGTCATTGCGAGGCGTGTTGTTCGTCGGGGAATCTCTCTCGCGCCTGGATTTACAAGGAAGAAAGATTCCCCACTCCGTTCGGAATGATAGATTTCGAACATTCTTCCGGAGCCGTCGAAACCTGCTCCGTGGAAGCCGGTTTCCATATACCGGCCGGCAATTGGATAAAACTCGGCCTCCTGTTTCGGGAAATTCCGGACTAGTATGCTCGCTGGGCCAACCGGCGGATTGCCGGCCAAAGGGGAGCATTGCAGCCAGAAATCTCAGTGCCTACAGAACAACTCGGAGACGAAATCCACGTTTGGCAAGCGGAGATCGACCGCGAGGAAACTGGGCTTCGTGAATTGGAGTCCACTCTTTCCCTGGAGGAAATCGCACGGGCGGACCGCTTCCATTTCGTAAATGACAGGAACCGCTTTGTCGCCGCGCGTGGACTACTTCGCAAGCTTCTTGGGAGTTACCTCCGCCAGGATCCCGCTGGCCTTGAGTTTTCCTACGGGCCGCATGGAAAACCGTTACTCGCGGGAAAGAGTGCTTCGAGTGGAGTGTGTTTCAATTTATCGCACTCGGCTGGACTGGCGGTTTACGCGATCGCCCGGGAGCGAAATCTGGGAATCGACGTGGAGCGCGTGGCGCGCGATTCCGCAGGCCAAGATATTGCCCGGCGCTACTTTTCCTCTCGTGAAGTGAATGATCTGCAAACGCTGCCGCCGGACGCAAGAGCCGAAGGATTTTTCCGCTGCTGGACGCGCAAGGAAGCCTATTTGAAGGCTACTGGAATGGGCTTGCAGATCCCGCTCGATAGTTTTTCGGTGAGCGTACTGCCCGGGGAGCCCACACAGTTCCTGGGCGGCGTAGGCAGTTGTTGGCATCTCGCAGCCCTGCAGCCGAGGGAAGGCTATGCTGCGGCGGTCGCGTATGACGGGGCACCCTGCGCCATAAAATCTTTCACAGCGAATTCCGAGTCATTCATTTCCACGATCGGCCATGGAAATCTCATGCCCCGGGAGTAACGTGTGGGCGCAAAAACTTCCGGGTGCCGTACCCTTGCGATTCTCAAGGTATGGGCTTAAATTTCCAGCCAAAACGGCACGGGTGGTCCCGCAGTGACGGGGATGGTATCCTGCCATGCTTGGATCTGCATTGCGCCGTTTTACTGGCCGAAATCGTAGAGTTGCAGTTTCACGGGGAGCAAGGAATGGGCCGCATATCGAGACGCGCTTTCCACGGAGCTCTCGCTTCGGCCCTGGCATGGTCTGCGCTGCCCAAGGCGTGGGCGATTCCAAATCGCCCGACCAGCGTCGCATTGCTGCTCTCCGGAGTGATCACCGACGGCGGTTGGAGCCAGCTCGCCTACAACGGCCTGAAGGAACTCAAGACCCGCGGGTTCAAGACAGCTTACGCGGAAAACATCAGCATCGCGCAAATGGACCAGGTTACCCGCGGCTACTCGGATGACGGGTTCGATCTGGTCGTCGGGCACGGCGTGGAATTCAGCAGCACGTTGCTCGAAGTGGCGCCTGACTACCCGGCGCAGCACTATTTCGTCACCACATTCCTGCCTCAGCCGGAAGTGCCCGCCAACATCATGTACGTCAACATGGGCTACTTCGGCGCGGCCTACGGTGCTGGCGTACTGGCTGCGCTGATCTCCGATAAAAAACGCGCCGTCGGATTTATCGGGGGCGACGACGACCCCAACCAGAACCACATGAAGAAAGCGTTCATCGCCGGAGCGCAGCGCACGGTTCCGGGAATTCAGGCCTCGCGATTATCACAGGTGACTACGACAACGCATCCAAGGGCCGCGAGGCTGCTCGATCCTGATTGGGAACGGAGCGGATGTAATCTGGCACGCGGCGGACGTGACCGGCCTTGGCGCGATCCAAGGCGCGGTCGCGGGGAACGTGAAAGTTCTGGGTTGCTATTCGGATCAGAGCGACCTTGCGCCCAACAACATGGCGACCAGCTTCGAGATGAACCTGGGAGGAATGGTAATCAACCGTCGCGCAGGAGGTGGCTGACCGGTGCATTTGCCGGCGGAAACGAGTGGCGACCGCCCGTCAATCAAATGTGGCTGCAGAAGTGCGGCCAGAATGGGGAGTACAATCCCCGCCTGATTTCTGCCGACGAGTGGAACGCGTTTCAGAAGGTATGGAGCGATATCGCATCGCACAAAATCGATGTCGATGCTGTCGGTGGCGTAAGTTCGCGAAGACTTTCCGCGTCATCTTTTTCTGATTTTTTTAACCGGCATTTATCGGAAATGAGTATTTGGCGGCTTCTGGGAGGAGCGTGCGGTGAACCATACCCTGGAAATGAAAAACATCGTCAAGCGCTTTCCGGGCGTCTCGCAAACAATAACGTCAGCCTGACCATCCGCGCCGGCGAAATTCACGCGCTCCTCGGCGAAAATGGCGCCGGCAAGAGCACGTTGATGCAGATCCTCTACGGCTTCCATGCGATGGATTCCGGAGAGATTTGCATCGACGGACAGGCGGTGCGCCTGGGCAGCCCGAAGGATGCCATCGCGCTCGGCATCGGCATGGTGCATCAGGAATTCATGCTGGTGCGTCGATTTTCCGTGGTTGAAAACACCGTGCTCGGCTTGCGCGAAGGCCGCGGACCGTTTCTCGATTTGCGCCGGGCCTCTGAAAAACTCAAGGAATTAAGCAATCGACACGGCCTGTCCCTCGAACCTGCGGCTGAGGTCGGATCCTTACCGATCGGAGTTCAGCAACGCGTCGAGATTCTGAAGCTCCTGTACCGGGATGCGCGGCTGCTGATTCTCGACGAACCCACCGCTGTGTTGACGCCGCAGGAGAAGGACCAGCTATTCGCGGTGCTGCGCAAGCTGCGTGCGCGACGGCCGCTCCGTCGTATTGGTCACGCACAAGCTCAACGAAATCATGGAAATTGCCGATCGCGTAACCGTGATGCGCGATGGACAAGTGGTGGCCACCCGCGACAATCGGCGCAACATCCGGTCAGGAATTGACGCGGCTGATGGTGGGCCGCGAAGTGAATCTGCGCGCGAATAAGTCTGCCCACAAAAGCGGAGCTCCGATTTTGCGGGTCGAGGAGTTTGCGCGTCCGCGATGAAACGGGCCACGAAAAAGTTCGCGGCGTGAGCCTGGAAGTGCATGCCGGGGAGATTCTGGGCATCGCCGGGGTGGACGGCAACGGTCAATCGCGAACTGGCCGAGGCCATGATGCACCTGCGTAAGTTCAGAGCGGCCGGGTGCTTCTGACGGAAGCGATGTCACCAACGGCTCAGCGTCGCGCAACATCGCCGCGGGAATTTCCTATGTTCCCGCCGATCGCCGCCACGTGGGCTCGGTCACGCAAATGTCCGTGGCCGATAACGCGATTCTTGGTTTGCAACAGAAAATACACGCGTGGCATATTTCGCGGAATATGCGCGAAGCACGTGAATCGGCGCGGCGCTCGGCGGCGCGATTCGGGATTCGCGGCTGCCGGAATTGATTCCGCGGCCGGGAAACTTTCCGGCGGCAATCTGCAGAAGCTGATTCTTGGCCGCGAAATCATGCGCGGCTCGGCGGCGCTGATTGTCGAGCATCCCACGCGCGGCTTGGATGTGGGCGCGGTCGAAGCGGTGTGGAAGGAACTGCTAACGCGCGCGGCAGGAAGGCAAAGCGATTTTGCTGATCTCGGCGGAACTGGAAGAGCTTCTGAACCTCGCCGATCGAATCGCGGTGATGTTTGAAGGCCGCATCATGGGCGTCGTGGATGCCGCCGGCGCGTTCGGTGGAAGAAATTGGCTCGATGATGGCGGGCATCCAGCGCCGAGCGTAGCTCCGGCCGCTCCGGCGCGATACAAGGAGACGGCCCATGGCGAAACTCTTTGAGCGCCGGCTGACGCCCGCGGACTCCCCGCTGGCGATTGTCGCCACGACATGCCCGCGCGTTTCTCGCCGCCATGTTCATCACCTCGTTTCTGTTTCTTTCCTATGGCGCGAGCCCTCTCGCAGGCATATTTCGCGCTTTTTCACGAACCGTTCGCGACGCTGCGCGGGTTCGGCTACGCGCTGGTACGGGCCGCGCCCTTGACGCTGATTGCGCTGGGCACGATGGTGAGCTGGCGTTCGGGCTTCAGCTATCTCGGTTTTGAAGGCTGCTTCGTGATCGGCGCTGCGGCCGCCGCGCTGGCTCGCTCTTCTGACCGATGCCAGGCGGCGCGCGTCGGTCCGCTTGCCGTATTCTATTTTTTTGCCGCTGGCGATCTTGTTGGCTTTCCTTGCGGGAGGCTGTGGGCCGGAATCGTCGGCGTTGTGCGCGCGCGGCTGGGCGGGAACGAAGTCCTGATTTCCCTCATGTCGAATTACGTGGCGATTTTCATCCTGCAATATCTGGTCTCCGGTCCCATGCGCGCGCCCGGAAGCCTGCCGGAGACGCAACTGCTTCCGCGGGCTACATGGCTGCCGTTTATTTTGCCGGGCACGCGCGCGCATGCCGGAATTCTGATCGCCATCGCCGCTGCCGCGCTGGTATGGATGCTGCTGCAAAAAATGCCGCTGGGATACGAATTGATCGTGACCGGTTTCAACCCGCCGGCGGCGCGTTACGCCGGCATCGACGTGGCGCGACGAATCATGCTCGCCGCATTTTTTGCCGGCGGGCTCGGAGGCCTGGCGGGAATGGTGGAGGTGCTCGGATCGCAGCATCGGGTGATGGACGGAATCAGCGGCGGCGTGGGCTTTGTGGGAATCATTGTCGCGCTTCTCGCGCGTCTCAATCCCGTCGCGGTGATTCCCACGGCGCTGCTATACGGCGGCATGTCGGTGGGAGCGGACGCGATGCAGCGGCGAGTAAGCATTCCTTCCTCCATCACCTTCATCCTGCAAAGCCTCGCTGTTCTTCTGGTGTTGGCGTTTGATGCGCTGCGCTACTACCGAATTACTCTTTCCGCCGTTTCGCGTCGCAGCCCGCCTCCGATAGCCGCGGAGGTGACCAAATGAACGCGCCCTCAGTTTGTAATGTCGGCGTTCGTGGTCACCTGGCTGACGGCCAGCCTGCGTCTCGCCGGACCCGTGCTGCTGGCGGCGCTCGGGGAAACTTTTGCCGAGCAGGGCGGCGTGTTGAATATCGGCATCGAGGGAACAATATTGCTGGGAGCGTTGGCCAGCTTTCTGGTGTCGTATTACACAGGAATGATTTGGATCAGCCTGCTTGCGGCGGTGCTGGTCGGAATTGCAGCCAATCGTTTTCTCGCGTGGATGTACGTAACCGTGCGCGCGAGCCAGGTGGTGGCCGGACTCGTGTTCAACGTCCTCGCATTGGGCGTGGCCAGCACGGTGTACCGCAAGGCGCTGGGAAATTCCGCGGCGCCCGAAAGCATCGCCATGTTCCAGCCGTTGCACATCCCTTTCCTCAGCAATCTTGCGGGGATTGGACCAGTGATTTTTAGCCAGACGATCCTTTTTTATCTGACGATCGCGCTGGCCTTCGTGGCCCATTTTGTTTTGTTTCGCACGAATTTCGGACTCGCGCTGCGCGCTGCCGGTGAAAATCCCGCCGCGGCGGATTCCGCCGGTATTTCGGTGTCGCGCATGCGCTACGCAGGAACGCTGATTTCGGGCGCGGCGGCCGGAATGGCCGGCGGGTATCTGGTACTGGCGCAGGTGGGGTTGTTCCGCGAAACCATCGTTTCAGGGCAAGGATTCATCGCGCTGGGGATTGTGATTTTCGGGCGTTGGAATCCGCTAAAGGCCACCGTCGCCGCGATGGTCTTCGGGGCCTGCGACGCTCTCCAGTTGTCGCTGCAGATTTTCGGCACGCACATTCCGCCGCAACTTTTGCTCGCGCTGCCGTACGTCGTGACGATCCTGGCGATTTCGGGATTGTTCGGGGGAAAGGCGGTGCAGCCAGCGGCGCTGATGACGCCCTACGTTAAGGATTAGGTTTGAGCCGCACAGACTTCAGTGTTGGGGGTCGACTCGCTTCCACGTTTACAATTCCACGGACTGAAGTCTTTGCTACCAAGCGCTAAATCGCCATCGAGCGCCACGGACGCTTCTTGAATCGGTCCGACCCGGACCGGCGGGCAAGATCGTCGGCATGAGCTTGGGCTTGCCTGCGCACGGCTTCCTCTTTCACGCCGAGTCACCACACCGTCCCTCATAACAAAGTGGCCATCGATCATCACCTTGTGACTTCATTTCCCAACGCCGAATAGACAATCGCGGAAACGGGATGATGGATCGGCGTCATGAACGCGTTATTGTAAGTCGATCACGACGAGATCCGCTTTCTTCCCAACCTCGATGGAGCCAATTTCCTTCTCCAGTCCCACGGCGCGCGCGCCATCGATCGTCGCCAACTCCATCACCTTCTCCGCAGTGATAATCGTGGCGTCCTGATGAAATCCTTTTTGCATCAGCGCCGCGAACTTCATGGCCTGAAACAGGCTGTGATTGTTGCTGCTCGCCGGGCCGTCCGAAGCCAGCCCCACGGTGACGCCGGCCATCAGCATTTCCGGAATGGGCGGGCATCCCGACGCCAGGTAGAGATTGCTGCAGGGGTTGTGGGCCACTTTCGTGTCATGATGTTGCAGGATGCGAATATCGTGCGGCTTGCAATGCACGCAGTGCGCCGCGAGCACGTCGGGTCCAAGGAAGCCAATGTCGCTCAAAAATTCCGTATCGTTCATGCCGTAGCGCGTTGCCGAAGTCTGCAATTCAAAGGTCGTCTCCGCCACATGCGTGGTGATCAGCGCGTGCTCTTCGTCGGCGAGTTTGCGCGTCAAACGGTAGCCTTTTTCATCCACGGCCCAGATCATGTTGGGCGCGACTCCCACCTGGATTCGAGCGCCCGGCTTGTTGTAGCGGCGCATCTGCTTGCGAGCGTCGGCGATGGCGTGTTCCGGCTTTTCGATCAGTTCGCGAGGCACGCCGTATTCCTCGCCCAGGGAAACAAATCCACGGCAAACGAAGCCGCGCATTCCGGTCTCGTCAAACGCCTCCCACACGGACTTTGATCATACCCGGCTGGGTGTGGACGTACATGAAATCAACGAGCGTCGTCACGCCCGAGCGAATGGATTCGACGCAACCATGCAGCGCCGCCGCATGAGCGTCTTCGGGCTCAGGTGCACGCCGCTTGGCCCGGTCATGCAAGTGAACCACTTCTTCAGCACCATGTCGTCGCCAAGGCCCTTCAGCAGCGTCTGGAAGAGATGCGTGTGCGTGTTCACCATTCCCGGCATCACAATGCGGCCCTTGCAGTCCACGATTTCGGCCGACGGAAAGCGCTGTTCCAGATCCTTGCGCGTGCTCACCGCGACGATGCGATCCTTCTCCACGCACACGCTCGCGCTCTCCAGCACTTCGCGCCGCTCGTTCATCGTGATCAGCCACGCATCTGCAAAAATGATACTCATCGCAAATCTCCCAAATCATTCGGTAATAAGGTTTTAAAATAAATCTATTGCTGGCTCGAACGGACGCGGCGAGTGCTCAGCCTTGGGATTTCGCCGCGCGTACTCACTTTCCCTTGCCGAAAAACACGCGGTCGAGGGAAAAGGAGCCGGCCCCGAACGTCGCAAGCGCAAACGCGCCTACTTCGAGAGTCACCGCCAGCCCGTAGCTCTCTATATTGAGCGGGTGTTGAAAAATCTTCTCGTCCCTCAAGAGCGCCACCGCCATTTCGCCGGCCAGCAGCAGCCCCAGCATTCTCGTAAAGAGCCCGACAACCAGCAGCGCTCCTCCACCCAGCTCCAGGGCGCCGGCGATGTACACGAAATACGCGGGAAGATGGGCGACGTGGACGAATTCGTCGATATGTTCGAGCCGGCGTCCCCAGAACTTGGGATACCCGTTGCCCATAAAAACGACGCCGATGCCGACGCGAAGGAGCAACAGCGTAAATGGCCGCAATTTTTCCATAAATTGCATCAAATTCCTCCGGCAAAAACCCGCGAACAATGTAGCACGCTGGCGGGATTCATTTGCGGAAATGCCCGGTCGCGAAATCAAAAGTTTGACATTCGCTTTTTGGAGCCGCCCTGCGGACCTTGAACGTTGCGATCCACGCTTCCTAGTTGTAATATGGCGCGCCCGGAAACCAAAATCAGCTACCATGGATGCGCCCGGGTACGATCAGAGGCGCTCGCCCAGGCCAGACATTCGTCGCTTGAAATTATAGGATTTATGACGGGAGGACCCATGCAGAAGGTAAACATTGGAATCATCGGAACGGGATGGTGCGGAGGCATTCGCGCGGAAACCTGCGCCGCAAGCCCCTACGTCAGCGAACTGCACATCGCCGAGATCAAAGAGGCGCGCCTGAAGGAAGTTGCGGACAAGACCCACCCGGTGACGGCGACCACGGATTATCGCACCCTGCTGAAAAACGACCAGATCAACGCCATCATCGTCTCCGCTACCCCGGAAACCGTTCACTATCCGATGGCCAAGGAAACGTTGCTGGCCGGAAAACATCTTCTACTCGAGAAACCGATCTCCCTCACGCTGGCCGAAGCGGATGAATTGATCGATCTGGCGCGCTCCAAGTCCCTGCTCTTTACGATCGGCTATTCTCAGCGCTTCAATCCGAAGTTCGCCTATGTAAAGCGCTCGATCATGGACGGCACGATTGGCCAGCCTTCCAGCGCACTGGTGAGCCGGCACATCACCCGTAACCTGGGCAACAAAATCGGCGGCCGCATCAAGCTCTCGCCCGCCGCCATGGAAGCGACCCACGATATCGACTTCGTGCTGTGGTGCTTCGAGCCACGAAAACCGGTGCGCGTCTATGCGCAGCTGGTGAACAAAATTATGCACCCGACTCACGGCGTGCCGGATTGCGTCTGGATCATCGTGACCCTGGACGATGGCAGCGTATTCACCATCGGCGCGGGCTGGGTTCTTCCGCCGGCCTATCCGAATTTTTCATCCACCTGGATCGAGATGGTCGGCAGCGAAGGCGCCATTATGGTGGACGATTCGCATCGCGACGTCAGCATCAACACCATGAAGCGTGGCATCGAATTTCCGCTCTCCACCATGCCCGGCGAAAAAGTGGATCATGTATACGCCGGCCCGATGGAAGCGGAGACGATCCATTTTCTGGATTGCGTCGCGCACGGCAAGCAGCCATTGGTGACGCCCGAGCACGCCCGCATGGTCATGCAGGTCTACCAGGCCGCGGATCAATCGGCTGAAGAAAATCGCCCGATCGATATTGCTGGCCGGCGAAAGATCAAAGCGCCCGGCAGACTGAATACGTCGCAACCGGCTCGCGGCCCCGGCCAGAACCAAGGACTGAGTGAGGATTAGCTTCGGTTCAGAGAGAACTTACTGTCATGCGAGCGAAGCGATGAATCTCTCTGTAGCTGTCATCCGAGCAGAGATCCTCGCTTCGCTCGGAATGACGGGAGGACGATAAGGCCGCGCAAGCGGTGCGACGGCTTCCACCGGCCATCTCGATTTTCCTTTTTCCAATCTTCGGAGCGACGACAGGGGCAAGAATGCCGGACATGAATCGCACGTCCGCTTCAGCTAACTCCGCCACGCTAGAGAACATCGTCTCCAAACCCACCGGAACCCGCTGGCTGGTACTACTTCTGATCAGCTTCATGTACCTGATCACGTACATGGACCGCAGCAACATTTCCGTCGCGGCGCCCGCGATCGCCAGGGAATTTGGACTGAGCAAAACCGCAATGGGCTGGGTCTTCAGCGCGTTTACGCTGGCCTATGCGCTGGGACAATTCCCCGGGGGATGGCTGGGCGACCGCATTGGTCCCCGAAAAGTGCTCACGGTCATCATGTTCTGGTGGGCCATCGCGGCGGTTTCGACCGGCGCTGCCGTCGGGATTCATTACGCTGCTGGGCGCACGTTTTCTGCTTGGACTGGGAGAGGCCGGCGCGTTTCCCGTGGCGACGCGAGGAATGCAGCTCTGGTTTCCCAAGGTGGAACGCGGGCGCATCCAGGGCATCACTCACTGCTTCAGCCGGTTTGCTGTGGCCGTGACGCCGTTTGTCGCCGTCGGAATCATGAGCGCGTTCGGCTGGCGCGCCATTTTTTACATTTTCGGATCGCTCGGCGCGATCTGGGCCGCGGTTTTTGGCGTGATTTATCTCAATC
The DNA here is from genome assembly GCA_963695945.1 of uncultured Acidobacteriota bacterium. Taxonomy (GTDB): domain Bacteria; phylum Acidobacteriota; class Terriglobia; order Acidiferrales; family UBA7541; genus Palsa-360. The sequence goes on from CAVOIX010000068.1 coordinate 137,852, forward strand.
GCCCCGAGGATCACAAAGGCGTCAACCGTGCGGAACTCGCGCATATCCGCGGCCTCAACGCCGGACGGCTCGATCAAGCAGCTCGAAACCGCAGCGCGCCGCAATGTATCGTGGAAATTCATTCTGCGCTCGCCGAACATGTGGTACATCGCCGCGGCTTACGGCTGTTTTTTTTACGGCACTTATTTTTTTCTCACATGGTACCCCACCTACTTGCAGGAATACCGGCACTTCTCGCTAAAGTCGCTGGGCTTTGTGGCGTCGCTGCCGCTATTTGCCGGAATGGTCGGAGACCTGGTCGGGGGATCGATCAGCGATCTGGTGTACCGCGAACGGGCAGGCTGAAGTTCGCTCGCCGCGTGGTCGCCGTGCCGGGCTTGCTCGTCTCCGGCGCCATGCTGATTCCCACGGCGCTGACTCACAACGCGTGGACAGCCGTCATCTGTCTCGCGATCTCTTTTTCTTCCTGGAATTGGTGATCGGCCCAGCCTGGGCGGTGCCGATGGACGTGGGCGGCGAATTCAGCGGCACAGTGAGCAGCGTAATGAACACTGCGGGAGCGCTGGCGGCCTCGGCATCGCCGGTCGTCTTCGGATTTTTCGCGCAGCGGGGATTCTGGATCGCGCCGTTCATCGTGACGGCGGCGAGTGCTGCTGAGCGGCGCAATGATTTGGACATTTTTAATTGATCCGGAACATTCCGTGGTCGAGGGTGCGCTTCTGAAAGTTGAGTAGGACTGCGACTCCTCGCTGTGCATCATCTTGACGCTCTCCGCGCACGCGTGCTATCACGATGAAGTAAGATTGCGGCACTTTTTCACCAGAAAACAGATCCAAACCAGAAAGACGGGAGAACTACGATGACGCGGCGACGAATGGTTGCTGTAGCCTTATCACGCTTTCAGTCTTTGCAATTGGCCTGCGCACGGCCAGAAGTACGGCGGCCGCGGAGAACGCGAAAGAAGAAGTGTTGAAAGTGGAGGAAACCAGAAACCAGGCGCTGCAGAACGGCGACGCAGTAGCGCTGGGAGACATTTACTCGGATGACCTGGTCTATACCAACGTTTCCGGCACGATGCTCACCAAAGCGGAGCACCTGGATGAATTCAAGGCGAAGACCCTACAGTTTCAATTCGTTTGCGCACGACAATGTCGAAGTGACCAGTGCACGGCGACAGCGCCATCTGACCGGCATCAGCAAATCGGTCGTGGATTACCGCGGCGAAGTCTCCAGCAGCCCGCGCAGATTCATGAACGTCTAGTGACGCAAGGCGGGAAAAGACGTGCGAGGTCGGCATGGAAACGCCGGTCTCAAAACCGTAGGATCCTGAACAGAACATCTCGGAAAGAGGGGGGCAGGCGTGCCAGCCACTCAAGCGTTCGAATCTAGCCGAAACGAAGAGAGCTTTCAGTCCGGCGCCGCAACCTGTTCATCCTCATTTGACTTGGCGCCAGAGACGCCGCACGGCGCCAACACACTCGCCCTGATACATGATCGGCAGTCCGCCCTGAACGGTACTCTGCCAGGGAACGATAGCGTTGCCGGCCGGTCCTTGACCACATCTTCCAGCGTCTTGGTCGGAGTGCGAGTTGCGGCTGAAGTCTGCGCCTTGGCCGGCAGCGATCGCGTGCTTTGCGCGGGCGCTCCATCGATGCCGCTCCAGCTGCACCAGAAATCCGCCATCATCCACCACCGCGATGGTCACATTCCATTTGTTCTTCGCGGCTTCGGCTTTGCATGCGGCCACAATTTTCTTCGCGTCTTCCAGCCGTCAAACTCATTTTATTGCGCACTGTTTCTCCTTTTTCAATGGGTTGCGGACCTGCCCGTAGAACTGAAACGAGTTTGCGATTGTTATGAAGCTTCAAGGCCAATGGGGTTTTGCGCAACCGGTTCCTGTGACGCCGCCTTCAGGCGGACATCTTTACTTTAGTACAAATCGGGCAAGCAGAGCTGAAGCCCGATTCGAGCCAGGTCACGACGGAAGCGTGGCCCTCAACGATGTTCACGAAATAGAATCTAGTTCGCCGCCATTTGATTGTTTGGAACGTTTCCTTCCGGTTTAAACGCGGTCAGCGTCTTCATCCGAATTCCCGAGTACCAGAACGTTCCCTGCGCATCCTCTTCGATTTTTGGCGGGTACAGGCCGCCGAGACGCGTGCCGTTTGTCCCCGGATGTTCCCGTCCCATGATGTCCGGGAACGGCTCTGGGAAGTAGGTGTAGGCCTTGGTCTTCTGATCGAAACGTGCGAGGACGCCATAGCTGCGCAGGGTAACCCAGATGTTGTCGTGCGAATCGGCGTAGCATTCATAGCCGCCTCCCAGCTTAAAGGGGTCCTTGTATTCCGTGATCTTGCCCGTATCCGGGTCCAGAACTCCCAGCGCCTGACCGATGTGCTCGGAAAACCAGACTTTTCCTTTGGAATCGACGGTTGGACGGCGCGGCCCGGAGGGCTGGGTCGGCGTGGCATAGACGGACCACTTGCCGGTTTTGGGGTCGTAGCCGACGATCTTGTGCGAGGTCATTCCGACGGCCCACACGCGATCTTTCTGGTCCACCGTCATCCCGTAATAATGGGCGTTGGTGTCGGTCGGAGAAGGATCCCATTCCGTAATCTTCTTAGTGATCGCTCGAGTTCGCCGACTTTGCTTACACCCTGCATCTCGGTGAACCACACATTGCCCTTGGAATCGGACCGAATCGTGTGCGGCGTGCTGCGGGTCGGTGTGGTGTATTGGATCACTTTTCCGGTTTCCGGATCCAGCTCACCAATTGCGCTTTCATCGATTTCGGCCGTATAGACGTGTCCGTCCTTGGCTTGCGTGATTCCGTGCGGACCCAGTACACGATGCCCCTGGTCAGGATTCGGAAGCACGAAAGTCTGGAAGCGTCCCGGATAATCGATGCGGTTCTTATCCATGGCCTGGATGGAATCGATGCCCATCTGCGCGACGTACACCGTGTTGGGAAATGCGGCTCGGCCACACGTCGTGCTCGGAATACTCCTTGTGCGGTCTTTCCGTGGCTGGCGGCGGCAAGTCGTACTCGATGAGAATGGCGCGAGAAAGGGCCGCTTCGTCCAGTTTCAAGTCATCGAGCTTCAGATCGCGGGGCTTTCCGCCATCCGGAAAAATCTTGGCGAAGTAGGCGGCGATTTCAGCGCGCTTCGCTTCCGGGGATTGCGGCTGGATTCACCTGGGGCACGCCGGTGTGATTAACGGGGCTGGTGCCGTCCATGTTAAACATGCGGCTGATGGCGTTGCCCCACACTTCCTCGCTACGGCCGCCCATGCGTTGCCAGGGGATATGCTCATAGCCGTGGCAGCCCATGCAGTTTTGCATCAGCGTAATCGCGAGTTGGGCTGGGAGTGAAGAGGGCATCGAAATCCACTAGTTCGGCGCGCAACTTGTCGGGACGGACCGCCAAAGCCACGTCCGCCGTCTTCATTTCGCCGGCTTTTACCTCGACCGTCGGACCGTTGGAATCAAATCCGTCCTGCAGCGCCGACATTTTGTAAGTGCCCGGGCGGCAAATTATAGATCTGATAGTGGCCTTTTTGGGTAAAGACGGTGTAGGTGATATGCCGTTCCTCGTCCCGCGCTCGGACGCGCACTGCGTACAGCGCGGGAATATGGTTACCGGAGGCTTCGCTGAGGGCGTAATCCCTGTTTGCTGTTACGGTTCCGGTAATTTCGCCGCCGGGCGCGTCCTTCGGCTGAGCTTTTCCGCTCACCGCCCAGGACATCAAACCCGCCGTTATTAGAACTCCGGCAGACAGCAATACTTTCATCCGTGTAACCATAGTGCCCCTAAATCCCAGTTAAGTGCCTGCGCTCGCTACCGGTTGCGGCAGGAGTGCTTGCATTGAGCTTTTATATTCGTACACCACTACAAGCGCATTTCGTCAACCGGAACGAAATCCGCGAGCGGCCGGTTCAGCTCCGGATGCCACACCGCGCCGCAGGTGCCTACCCAGAGCACAGAAAACAGGGCTTACCAGAAGGCCCGAACCAGCTCCGCGTAATGGAGGCCATATCTGCAGAGCTTACCCTCATCATTAACAGGATGAATAATGATCGGAACTAAGAGTTGCGAAGACGTCGGCCGGGAGGAACTGGATGATCGGACCTGGCGTCCCCAGCCCTGTAATCTCGAGAACTGATACCGTTCCGGCGGCCATCCTCAGATGAACAAGTTCAATAAATGGTCATTTTTAGCACCAAGTTGTGGAATCTAGAAGATTTGCTTTCGCTGTCCGACCCAAGTTGCGCTCGGCCTCATCCAGCATGTACAATTTCGCTCCAACTTTACGCGGAGTTGCCATGATTCACACAGGACGCCACTTTCTTCAGATTCCCGGCCCTACCAATGTGCCCGATCGAATTTTACGCGCGATGGATGCCCCGGTCATCGACCACCGCGAGCGCGGAATTCGCCAGACTCGGCAAGGAGGTCCTGGAAGGCGTCCGCGCCGTCTTTAAAACAGTCGGACCGGTGGTCATGTATCCGGCTTCCGGTACCGGCGCCTGGGAAGCTGCGCTGGTTAATACCCTATCCCCAGGCGATCGCGTTGTGTTGTTTGAAACCGGGCATTTTTCTTTCCTGTGGCGCGGGATCGCCGAGAAATTCGGCTTGCAAGTCGACTACGTGCCTGGCAACTGGCGGCACGGCGCTAAGGCGTCGGAACTGGAATCGCGGCTGCTGGCGGACAAAGGCCATGCGATTAAAGCTGTGATGGTTGTCCACAATGAGACTTCCACCGGCGTAACCAGCCGCATTCCCGAACTTCGCCGCGCGCTCGATTCGGCCAGGCATCCCGCGCTGCTCCTGGTGGATACGATTTCTTCGCTGGCTTCCATCGATTATCGCCATGACGAATGGGGAGTCGACGTCACCATCGCCGGCTCGCAAAAGGGCTTGATGCTTCCTCCTGGCATGAGTTTCAATGCCGTATCGGAGAAGGCGCTGCGCGCCAGCGAAACCGCCAAACTGCCGCGTGCCTATTGGGACTGGCAGGAAATGCTGAAGCCTAATCGCGCCGGATTTTTTCCGTACACCCCGCCGACCAATTTGCTTTATGGCTTGCGCGAAGCATTGGTCATGATGCGGGAAGAAGGGCTTGGAAAATATTTTCCAGCGGCATGACCGCTACGCGGAAGCAGCACGCGCGGCCGTTCGAGCCTGGGGCCTGGAAATCGTGTGCGAAGAGCCGCGCGAATTTTCCAGCTCGCTCACCGCCGTTTTCATGCCGCAGGGCCACGACGCCGATAAGTTGCGCGCCGTGATCCTTGAGCATTTCGACATGTCGCTTGGAGCGGGGCTTTCCAAATTTGCCGGAAAAGTTTTCCGCATCGGCCATCTCGGCGCCTTCAATGACCTCATGCTCGCGGAACTCTCTGCGGGTGGAAATGGGTCTGCGACTGGCCGGCGTGCCGCACAAAGAAGGCGGCGTGATGGCGGCGCTCAATTCGTTAACAGCGACGCAAAAGAAATCCGAGCCGGCCACGATGGCCCGATAGTTTCCCGGCAAAGTCGGAACCGGCTTTCAATTACTCCGGGGATCGAACGCGGCTGGAGATGGCCGGAGGCAATCGCAAGAAGTCTTTGATATTCCACGTGTGGAGAATATCGGCCCTCGATTTCAGAGCGCAGTGCCCCACCACCGCATTGTAAATCGCGCCTTCCGCCAGGCCCGCTTCGCTTGATGTTTCCGCCATCTGCAAGTATTCCTGATCGTTCAGGGCAACAATCCGCGAAACTGTGCGCGCTACAGTCCGCATCTCCATGTCCGTAGCGAAGGTGAAGAGACCGTCCCGGTGGTGGCCTGAGCGGTGGACACCGTCGGATCCGCGGTCGAGTCCCGCAATCTGCTGGGCGACGCCCGGGCCTGCCGGGCGGACCGTGGGCCTGGTGCGAGCCATGGGGGCGTTGCACGCCGGTCACATCTCGCTCATCCGGGCGGGCCGCGGTCCGAGTGCGACGTGGTGGTCGTCGAGCATCTTCGTCAACCCGCTCCAGTTCGGTGACCCGGAGGACATTGCGCAGTACCCGCAAACCATCGCCATGACCTCGCCGCCTGTGCCGAAGCCGGCGTCGATGTGGTCTTCGCGCCGAAGGTGACCGAGATGTACCCCACCTGGCCCGCGCCAGTTCCACCACGGTCTCGGTGTCGGGTATCGGTGACGGCTGGGAGGGCGCGTCGCACCGGGGCACTTCGACGGCGTGGCCACGGTCGTCACGAAGCTGTTCTCCATCGCCGGTCCCGCCCGGGCCTAGTCCGGGGGAAGGACTCCAGCAGTTGGCGGTGGTCCGGTGCCTGGCGGCCGACCTCTCTCTGGGGGTCGACGTCGTCGGATGGGCCGAGTGCAAGACAACGGCCTGGCCCTCTCCAGCCCGGCGAACTCAGCAAGTACCTGACCGACGAGGAACTCGCCGCGCTGCCCCAGCCTGCGCCAGCAGGCCCAGGCCGCGTCAGAGGAGACACACTGATGGGCTACAAGGCACAGCTGCGGGTATCGCGCAGCAGATCGGGGGCCAGGGCAGCCTGGCCGACTACACGGTCGAGGTCAACGAGGGCGAGGTCGTGCTGGACATCCTGCACCGGCTGCAGGCCACCCAGACCGGCGACCTCGCGGTGCGGTGGAACTGCAAGGCGGGCAAGTGCGGTTTCGTGCTCGATGGAGATCAACGGCCGGCCCAAGCTGGCCTGCATGACCCGGATGTCCACAGTCACCGAGAGACGAGACGATCACGCTGACCCCGCTGCGCACGTTCCGGTGATCCAGATGGTCACCAACGTCTCGTTCAACTACGAGAAGGCGCGCGAGATCCCGTCCTTCACCCCGGACCCGTCCATCGGCCTGGGCGAGTTCCGGATGCGGCAGGTGGACCCGGCCGCAGGAGTTCCGCAAGTGCATCGAGTGCTTCCTGTGCCCAGGAC
>CAVOIX010000069.1:0-53584 GCA_963695945.1 uncultured Acidobacteriota bacterium
TAGAGGGTGGTCGGTTTCAATCCCCCCCGGAGTTGTCGGTCGTTGCATATTCCTATTGACGTTATCCTACTTCAACCTGAGATCGAGCGTGAACGGTAATTCCTTAGTGATTTTTTCCTCGTCCACCGCCATTGGCCCCGGCGTGTGGCCGAATTTGAAAATCGCGCGATCCGCCGGCTTTCGGCCTCGTAAGCATTCACCGGGAAATCATCGTAACTCCGGCCGCCGGGATGCGCGACGTGATACGTGCACCCGCCAATGGAACGTCCGGACCAGGTGTCGACGATATCAAAAACCAGGGGAAATGCGTTCCAATGGTCGGATGCAAGCAACTGGGCGGCTGCCAGGCGCGATATCGCACACCGGCCACGAATTGCCCGTTCTTGCCGGTCGGATGCAGGGGAACCTCCTGCCGTTGCAGGCAACCACGTGGCGGGAATCGACCATGCCATTCACCAGCACCTGCAGCCGCTCTACCGAAGAATCCACGTATCGCACCGTTGCCACCGCGCGCTGGTCTCTTCGCCCAGCACATGCCACGGCTCGATGGCCTGCCGAATTCCAGCTCAATCCCCCGATGTTCGATGGTGCCGTAAAGCGGAAATCGAAATTCCAAATGTGGCGCGAACCATTCCGACGTGAAACGGATAGCCGGCATCATTCAGATCCGCGACCACATCCTCCATGTCCTGCTGCACAAAGTGCGGAAGCATGAAGCGGTCATGGATTCCGTCGCCACCGGACGAGCTTTTCCCGTAAGGCGTCTTCCAAAATTTCGCGATCAGCGTCGAGCAGCAGATGTTGCGTCAGGCTCATTCGCGCGTGCGGCGGCATTTCAAAGGCCCGCATCTCCAGCAGGCCCAGCCGTCCCGCAAGCCGAGTCCGGCGAGTAAAGCTTATCGATGCAGAATTCCGCGCGGTGGGTGTTACCGGTGAGTCCATCAGTAGGTTGCGGAAAATGCGGTCCACCAGTCCACGGCGGCGTCGCGCCTGTCGGGAACCTGCTGGAAGGCGATTTCCATTTCGTAGACTTGATCGTTGCGCGCTTCGTCCATCCGCGGGGCCTGGCTCGTCGGTCCGACAAAAAGCCCGCTGAAGAGGTAGGAAAGCGACGGATGGTTGTGCCAGTAGCCAACCAGGCTGCGCAACAACCCCGGATTTCTGAACAATGGAGAATCGGCCGGCGATGGCCCGCCGATCACGATGTGATTTCCGCCGCCGGTGCCGGTATGCCGGCCATCCTGCATAAAATTTTCCGTTCCCAGCCGGGTCAGGTGAGCTTCGTCGTATAGCACGGTCGTATTCTTCACCAATTCATCCCAGACTGGCCGATGGGTGCAGGTTGACTTCAATAACACCGGGATCGGGCGTAACTTTAATCGTGTGGACTCGCGGATCGTGCGGAGGAGCGTATCCTTCGACGACCACAGGCATCCCAAATCGGTGGCGGTATCTCAATAGCGGCTACCAGTCCGAAATAATCCTCCAGGAAACGTTGCGGCGGCAGAAATACCCGCAAGTTGCCGTCACGGCTTCCGCGCAAAGTGCAGTCCGCACGGCCCAATTTCCCGACTGCCCTCCCTGCGCCGGAGGTAAGTCGGGTACCCATGGTTCGTCGTCGCGACTTGTCACGCGCCGGCCCCATCTCCAACGTCTGCTCCACCAGCCCTTGCGCGCCATGGTAACTGGCCGACCCTTCCTCATAGCGCTGCCGCCCCGCAAGAGCGGCGCGCAGAGGCAGCGCGCTTCGTACGGCCATCGGATCCTGCTCGACAACTTGAGGAATTTCGGACAGGGTGCAGCCACGGAATCGAATCGAGAGGCAGGCGGAAGCCCATCGGCGAATCGCCGGGAATCAAAACATGCGCTCGGGCCGGAAAAACCACGAACCGGTGATCCAATCGCTGCTGCCATCGGTGTAGTATTCGCGCCGCAAGGGCAGCGCGTATCCAACAACGTGATCCAGACCGCGCTCGAAGACCTTGGCCAGGCGCGCGCGATCTTCCGGATTTTCCAGCTTATTTTCGAATGGATAGACGTTAACCGGCAGGCGCCGTTCCTTCCACATGTAATACCAGGTGTCTTCGTAACCGGGCAGGGCATGGTCCGGATTCAATCCTGATTTTTGCGTAAGCTTCAGGATGAACGCCCGTGCATCCGCGCTGGTCAGCTTGCCGGAAACGTTATCGTCGGCAACCAGCTCCGGGTCCCGCCAGATCGGCTCGCCATCCTTTCGCCAATGCAGTCCGAGCGCCCAGCGCGGCAGCGACTCGCCCGGGTACCACTTGCCCATGCCGTGGTGCAGGAATCCCCCGGTGGCAAACCGATCCCGCAGCCGCCGGATCAGGGTATTCGCCAGTTTGATATTTCGTGGGACCGACCGCAGCTGTGGTCCATTCCGCGCCTTCCATATCATCTACGGAAACAAAAGTCGGCTCGCCACCCATGGTCAAACGAACGTCGCGAGTCTTCAGATCGGCGTCCACCTGATGGCCCAGCGATTCGATCGACGCCCACTGCTCCTCGGTGTACGGCTTGGTAACGCGCGGATCTTCGTGAATGCGCGTGACGGACATGGAAAATTCGAACGCATCTTTACCGCGCGGCTTCCTCTTTTCTGCGTCCGGTTCCGTGTCAACGATGGTCTGATCGTCGTATGAGAAACCACCGGAAATCGCAGCTGCGGTGACCGGTTCGGCCGAGCATGCCAGGGGAATATGGCCTTCTCCTGCAAGCAGCCCCGAAGTCGGGTCCAGCCCGACCCAGCCGCCGCCTGGCAGGTAGACCTCCGTCCAGGCGTGCAGGTCGGTAAAATCATGATCGGCGCCGCTGGGGCCATCGAGCGATTTCACGTCGGGCTTCAGCTGAATCAAATAGCCTGACACGAACCTTGCCGCAAGTCCCAGGTTCCTGAGCAACTGCACCAGGAGCCAGGCGCTATCACGGCATGAACCGCTCCCAAGGGTCAGAGTTTTCTCCGGACTCTGGATGCCCGGCTCCATACGGATCAGATACTTGATTCGATTCTGAATTCGTCGGTTTACGTCCACCAGGAAATCATTGGTGCGGATCTTTTCCTTGCGCGCCTCGGCGACCAGGGCTTCCATTTGTGGCCCCACACGACGCTTTTTCAGATAGGGCCCAAGCTCTCGCCTGACTACGGGGTCGTACACGAAGGGGATTTCCTCGGCATATTTTTCCAGGAAAAAATCGAATGGATTGATGACGGTCATGTCCGCCACCAGATCGATCTCGACCGAAAATTCGGTCGTTTTTTCTGAAAAAACGATCCTTGCGAGGTGGTTGCTGTACGGGTCCTGTTGCCAGTTAATGAAATGTTGGGCTGGAGAAATTTTGAGCGAGTAGCCGGGAATCGGCGTCCGGCAATGGGGCGCCGGGCGCAGGCGCACGACGTGCGGGGAAAGCCATACGGGTCGGGTATAGCGGTAGAGAGTTTTGTGGTTCAGTGCGACACGGATGCTCATCGGGTTTCATGCGGTAGAGATTTACCATTCCTTCGCCGGAGCTTCATTCCAGCGCACCGGACGAAGACCGGCAAATTATACAGGAAAGAGTCCAGTCGCCCGCCGAAACTGTATTTCAACTTTTCTATGGACAGGATACAAAACACAATCATTTAGCGGCTTTACAGACCCTTACTACGGGCAACCCTTGAGGGAAACCACAGCAATCCACCCGGGTAAGTAGAGCATTTGCTGTATGGAAGAATTGCGTGACGTACTACAGATTGAAGATTACTATTCGGTCAGTGCTCCACAAAGAGCACTGAGCCCAAGGGAGGAACGGCCCGGGTCAAAACAATGCAGCGCCACGCCGCAGCCAAAATCTTCCGTTTCGATGTGCGACGAACATAAGCGGAAATTCGGGCGGCATTGCCAACGTTCCTAGGGTAACCAAAGCAACGGGCGCGAAGACCCTTTGCGCGCGTGATCGCGTCGTTGCGGGATGTAGGCCCGGTTCTAACAGGGAGAAATCTTAGATGTCTCTACGGATCCTGATTGCGGACGACCATGATGTAATGCGGCTCGGGATTCGGGCGCTTCTGTCCGTTCGCGAGGGCTGGGAAGTTTGCGGCGAAGCGCGGAACGGGCGGGAAGCGGTCACCAAGTCCGAGGAGCTCAAGCCGGACATTGTAGTTCTGGATGTGAATATGCCGGAGCTTAACGGCATCGAAGCCGCAAAAAGGATTCGTAAGGCGCTTCCGAACGCCGAAGTGCTGATCATTTCCTTCGACTACTCCGATCAATTGATTCGTGAAATCATTGGCGCCGGCGCACGGGGCTTTGTGGTTAAGGCCGATTCCGAGCGCGATCTCATCACCGCGGTCGAATCGCTCTCCAATCACAGATCGTTTTTTACCTCGCGCGCCACGGACGTCATTTTGGGGCGCGTGCGTGCGGGAACAGTTCGAGGGGACATTCAGGGACTTGGCCGCAACCGGCTTACTCCTCGCGAACGGGAGATTGTAGAGCTGCTGGCCGAAGGTAAGAGCAGCAAGGAAGTGGCGGAATTTCTGACGATCAGCGTGAAGACCGCCGACACCCACCGCGCCAACATCATGCGCAAGCTGGATCTGCACAGCGTTACCGAACTCGTCCGCTATGCCGTACGAAACCAGATTGTGAAGGGTTGAATGCTGCGTGGTTTAAGTGGCGCAGGCTTCAGCCTGGGGATTTTCGGCCTAGCCGGCACAAAATTCCACACGCGCAAGCCTGCGCCACTTAACACTTAAACTTAAACGGAGCCGCGGCTTCTACTCCGGTGCGAACACCAGCAGGGCATTCCCCGGCGTTCCGGCTGTAAACACATACCCCGAACCCACAAACAACATGCCTCCGGCGACTGTGGGACCGGCAGCGGCCATCGAGCCGCCCTTGGCCGGGACGTGGTTTACTGTCTCATAATCTCGGACCATGTTGTATTCCCATAGTAAATGGCCATCGTCAGTGGAAAAGGCCCGCAGCATGCCGTCCCATCCGCCGGAGAAAATGGCTCCGGGAATTGCCGTGATCGCCGCGGTTTCGCCCTTGGGGCCGGGGCCAGGAGGCGGCGCGATCGGAGTGTACCACTTCTGTTCGCCGGTATCCATCTTTACCGCGGCCACGCCGCCGGTCCGCAAGCCGAAGTAGGCGTTCTGATCGTCGGCCGCGCCGCCGAAGGTGATCATGCCGAGGGCGAGTTTCTTGACCAGTTGGGCCTTCCATGCCACGGTGCCGTCGCGATCGGGATCATGTCCCCACACCATGCCGCTTTTTTGTCCAGCGACCAGCATCCGTTTGCCATTCGACAATGTTTTCAGTATGGGAGAGGCGCCAAAATCGTAATCCGGGCCGATCTCCGACGGAGGAAGGCAATTGTCGGATTTGATCTCTCCGCCGCAGCCGGACAGCCACGCGTCCTCCGGAGTGTCCTGAATCGACCACATGATTTTTCCAGTCTTCAAATCCAGAGCCATGATGGCGTCGGTATTTCGCGAAACGGGTTTGGTGTAAGCGTCTCCCGTGCCGATGTAGAGGGCATGATTCTTGGCGTCAATGGTCGGTGTATTCCAGATCGCGGCGCCGTTCGGTCCATATTGCTGCACGCCGTTCGGAAGCTTGTCGGTCGGCTTCGGCGGATCTTGAACCGGATAAGTCTTCCATATGGTGTGCCCGTTCATCGCATCCAGCGCCACGACGCTGCCGCGGAAAGTGCAGCATGGATACACCGTACTCCACCCGGCGGAGCGCTCTTCCTGCGAAGATACCGGGACATAGAGGCGATCCTCATACAGCATTGGCGCGCCGGTAATCTTCGCAACCGGGTGATCGTCAGCCTTCACTTTCCAGATTTCCTTCCCGGTAGACGCGTCCAGCATGTAGACGTTCGCGCGAATATCGCCAAAGTAGATTCCATACTTGGTCGCGCCTTTTCCTTTCACCGGCCCGATGCTGATCGCAGTCCGTACGCCCGCATCCGCTTGATAGGACCAGTACACGCAACCGGTTTCCGCATCGATGGAATAAACAGCGCCCGTATCCACGCCCAGGAAAACGCGCCCGCCGGCTACGGTTGGCTGGCCGTAAACTTCATCGGCACCCGGGAAGCCGAAAGCCCACTTCAATTTGAGGCTCGGCACCTGGCTGGCCGTCAAGCCCGCGCCCTTCGCTGACTGGAAACGGTCGTTAGAGGTGCCATTCCCCCATCCGTTCCATAAGGGCTTGGAGGAGATATCGCCGAGCGGAGAATTGCCGGGGCACGGGTTGGGCATGAGCTTGGCGTCGGTAATCTTGGCAACGCCCACTTTGCGGCGGCCCATGTAAAACGCAGTCTCGCGCCAGTCCGCATCCTCGATGTTATTGAGCGACGCGTGCGCCCCTTTCGTTTTCGCGGCATAGATGTCTTCCGACGTCAGTTTCCAGAGAGACAGGACATCGGGCGCGGGTTTCGCGCTGCTTGGATTTCCATGGCAACTGGCGCAACGCTCTTCGAATACGACGGCGCCCTTCGTGGTCTGGGCTTGCGCGGGGGCCCCGAGGCCCACGAGGCCGATGATCGCGAGTAGAACGGCCAAAATCCAAGTGCATCGTTTCATCTTGAGAATCCTCCGACTCGAATATTCCAAACTCGATTGCTGCTTCATTATAAATGCGCCGGACCCTTGCAAGTAACAATACTCGTCGATTTTCGGTTACAGGCAAAATTGCAATCCCGGGCTTTCTTTCCAAACCGAATATTCGCCCGGAATATCCAACCTGATTCAAAGGCAGTTCTGCTCGCGATTTCCGCGAAGTCCACGGAATTCGCGGTTTTTGTGCGACCCTTGATTTGGCACAATCACTGAGCCCGGCCTGTAAGACGACCAGGGTACTGGGGCCGTTTCAAGATATTCGAATCGAATCGCAAACATCCAGCGAAACGCTGGACGATACGCCATTATCCGTGCGGCGAGGGCGCTGTTTAATTGACATCAGACCTTGGCGGGAGTACGGTCGCGTTCGACAGGCTGACGCGGCGCGGCGGCAATTCGAATCGCTCGGAGGAAAACGCGATGAAAAGAACTCGACACGAATTCCTGCTGCTGGCGGTTTTGGCGGTTTGCGCGTTGGCGCCCGTGGCGCAGGCCGATACCCTGGTGGTGGTTTGTAAATCGGACTTTCAGCTGGCGCTGGTCGATCCTGCAACGGAGAAAGTGCTGGGGAAGCTGCCTACCGGACGTGGCCCGCACGAAGTGGCGGTTTCGCCGGACGGTCGAACGGCTTACGTTTCCAACTTCGGCCGTTACAGCGTTTATCCGGCAGGGGATACAGATCACGATAAAGCCAGCAATTCGATTACCGTCGTTGACCTGACGGAACGCAAAGTGAAAAACACATTCGATCTGGGCACGCACACCGGGCCGCACGGCATGATCGTAAGCCACGATGGGAAGATCCTCTGGGTGACCACCGAGACGCCGCAATCGGTGCTTGAGCTGGATTCCTCCATCGGCAAAATTCTGCACATGTGGAACACCAATCAGATGCGCAGCCACATGATCGTGACCCTGCCGGATGAGAGCAAGTTTTACGTGACGAATACCGTTTCGGGCAGCGTGAGCGTCATCGATCGATCCACTGGCGAAGTGAAAATCCTGCCGACCGGACCCGGAACGGAAGGCATCGCGATTTCGCCGAATGGAAAAGAAGTTTGGGCGGCCAGCCGCACCGACGCGAAAATTGCGGTCATCGCAACGGCTACGGACACGATCGTGGCTTCGTTCCCCAGCGGGGGCAAAAGTCCCAAGAGATTGGATTTCACGCCAGACGGTTCGCAGGTGTGGGTGACAAATTCCGGCAGCGGTGAAACCACGGTGTTTGACGCTCGCACCCGCGAGTTGATCGCGAGCATCATGACAGCAAAAGATCCCAGCGGTGTTTCCATCTCCGCGGATGGCCGCCACGCGTATATCACGAATTCGGCCGCCAATTTGCTGACGTTCCTCGATGTAGCGACGCACAAGATCTCGAACACCATGCAGATTGGCACTGACCCGGACGGAGTGGCATGGTCCGCGCACTGAATTGCTTCCAGGAAAATTAGGATTGCCGGCGATCGGCGTCGCTAATCCGTGCCGCGAAAGCCAAGCGATGAGGAAGGCGTCCGCGGCATGGGGGTGCCGCGATAGGCTCTGACGCCCGTATTACGTGCTTCATGGCCGGTAACCGCGGTCTTACCATGCGTTGTCCCAAGTTTGGCAACTTCAGGCGGATTGGAAGCTTCCATTGCGCTGACCGCATTGCGGGTTTTTTCCAGAGTTCCGATCATGGAATTGCGCGGAAGATGCTGAAGGATGGGCCGCACCAACCATTGCAGCTCAAATGGAATGTTGCGGCTCAAGGCGATGGCTTCTAGCTCGGAGTACACTCCGCCGTCTTTCTCCTCAAGCCTCTGGATTGAGTACAGACGCCAGATGTAGCCGGCGCCCTGGTCGGGAGGCAGTTCATGTTGTCGGGCTTTCCCGTAATCGTCAATTTGTTGAATTCGGGTGCTGTAGGTAATCGTGTACCAGTGATGTGGGTCAATCTGAACCGTATGCGATGCATACTCGCTGGAGATTGCCGCGGTCACAAACGGCGCTTTCTCGGCCAGCAATAATGAAAATTTTCGCGTTGCTCCCGCATTACTGAGCAGTTTCGCGCTGATCACCGCCGGATTATAAAACTGGTCGTACTTTTCGTAGTCACTCAACATTTTGAACACCGCGCCAATCGTGGTGTTGGGAATGAACACCGCCCCAAGCCAATCGTGGATCAATCCCTGCGGCACTTTTTGCGGAATACTATTGCTCGCCGGCTCAACAACGATCTCTCCGTGGCGCACGCGGTCGCGCCGGCCGGGATCTTCGTCGATCCACAGAAAACAGGCAGCACCTTGCAACCGCTGAACCATGCGCGAATCCGCCTGCCGGATGTATTCGTTCCAGGCGTTCAACGTTTGCTGGCCCAGTTCGGTCGCGGACAACATGGATGGGAGCAACAACACCAGCGCAAACGCGATGAGCCATGCACGGATGGTCGTCATCAGGAATGCCTTCCGGGGAGCGGATTGGTGTTTCGGAAGACGTCGCATCAGATGGTTCCTCACTCATCTCGGTGCGGCCGGGGCGAGACTGGCCTCAGGATGGACCTGCGCCTTAAGGCGGTCCATCCGGTGAAGGGTGTAGGTTTGCGAGGACATCCGTTTACGCGTTACAAATTATGATTTGCGCCACGCCGAATAGGCTTCAAGCGTGCGGCTGAGCGGGAACTTTCAGCGGTTGAAACCATCGTGCCAGCGCTCATCCGCAGTACCCATTTCCCCGGTTTATGGGGCATAATGCCAATCACAATAGAGGTCTCGACGTCCTAAATTTATATTCGAGCAGGGAGGGAGCATGGGGCCCCGAACGAAATTCCTAGCAATCCTAAACTTCGCGCTTCTGGTGGCGGGCTCCTGCAGCGCAGCGACCATATCCGGCACCGTGAAAGGGCCGGACAGTGCGCCGGTCGAAGGCGCGTTTGTCCAGGCGCAAAACACCAAGACGAAAATCAGCGTATTTGTTCTCTCCGATCACGAAGGCCATTATCGCGTCGAAAAATTGCCGGCGGGCGACTACCGGGTGCAGATCAAGGCCACCGGATTGCGAGGCGATCCGAAGAGCGGCTTCACCCTCGCCGCGGACCAGAACCTGGCGCTCGATTTTGCTCTGCAGACCGGAATGGTGCGGTGGAACGAGCTTTCCATCTACCAGGCAAAAAAACTGTGGCCGGAAGAAAAGGCCAAGCAGACGATTTTCACGAAATGTTTCATCTGCCACGGATTTCAAACCCGTATGGCTTCGGTGAGGCGGGATGCGGACGGCTGGAAGGACCGCGTCCAGTTCATGCGCGATGCCATGCATTTCAGTCTGTCCTACCGGATTACCGACCAGGATGCCGCTGAGGTATCGGCGTACCTCAATAAACTCTACGGAGAGGATTCGGATTTTCCGAAATCTCCCGCCGGGATGCCGGGATACAAGGAAACGGTAAAAACCTTTTCCGGCTCGGCCATGAACATTACATACGTCGAATATGACATGCCGGGACCCAGTCGCATGCCGTTCAGCGCCGCCCCCGCGAAGGATGGATCCGTTTGGATTCCGAATTTCGGAATTGGAAACAAGATCACACGCTTGAATCCAGCGACGGCGGAAATGCAGGATTTTCCAGTTCCTAATGAAGGAACTGCGGCCGTTCATTCCGCGATCGCCGCGCCGGATGGCTCCGTCTGGCTCACCGAGCAAGCTTCCGACAAACTGGGCCGGTGGGATCCGATGACGCAGAAAATTACCGAATATCAAGACACGTATCGCCCCGGCATGGAAGGCCGGGAAGACGGCGGCTCGCGACATACGGTCCGAATCGATTCCAAGGGAATGGTGTGGTCCAGCGGCTATCCGCTGACGCGCTTCGATCCTGAAACCGGGAATTCAACATTTTCCGGAAGCGGACCACACCTACAGCCTCACGTTCGACAAGGATGAAAATGTCTGGTTCACAAATCCCGGCACCGGACAAATCGGCAAAGTGGATGCCAAGACTCTAAAGGTGACGCAGTGGATGCCGCCGACCCTCAACACGTACGAGCGCAGAATCGCAATCGATACTGATGGCACGGTCTGGTTTGGAGAATTTCAAAAGGGCAAGATCGGGCGTTTCGATCCCAAAACGGAAAAGTTCCAGGAGTATGACGTGCCCGGAGGCGTGGACTCTTTTCCCTACGCCATCGGCATCGGAGCGGACCACAGCGTTTGGTATTCCTCGTACTATCTGGATGTGATTGGGGGCTCGATCCCAAGTCCGGGAAAATTCTGGAATATCCCTTCCCGCATTCCGAAAACACGATCCGCGAATTCTTTCCAGATTCCGAGGGAAGGATGTGGTACGGCTCGCCATCGAACAACAAAGTAGGCTACTTCTATTTGATGGGCGCACCGGCCGGGGCCGGGGCCGGGAAGTAAGAAACAGGACCCTCGGTGCCCCGTGCCTTTGGAAAAGGCGCTAAGATAGAAATCAATCAGGTCTTATAGGTTCTCAATTGAACAGCCAACAGACGACATCGAAGTTCGGGAACGTGATCCGCGTCTCCAGCGGCAATTTTCTGGAGATGTACGACTTCATGGTGTACGCGTACTACGCGTCGTACATCGCGCGTGAGATTTTCCCGTCCAGCAACGCTTATGCCTCTTTGATGCTGACTCTGGGAACCTTCGGCGCGGGCTATCTGATGCGGCCGCTCGGCGCCGTCGTGCTTGGCGCTTATATCGACAAACGCGGCCGCCGCACCGGTCTGATTCTCACCTTGTTTCTGATGGCAATCGGAACTCTGGTGATCGCTTTGACGCCGGGATATCGAACGATTGGAATTCTGGCCCCGATCGTGGTGCTGCTCGGCCGGCTATTACAGGGGTTTTCGGCCGGAGTCGAAGTGGGTGGCGCTTCCGTCTATCTTTCGGAGATGGCCACGCCCGGCCATCGCGGATTTTACTGCGCGTGGCAGTCTGCCAGCCAGCAGGTCGCGGTGGTCTTCGCCGCGCTTCTTGGGGTGGCCCTCAGCGCGGCGCTGCCTCCGCAGCAGATGTCCGACTGGGGATGGCGGGTGCCATTTTTTATCGGATGTCTGATCGTGCCGCTGCTGTTCTGGCTGCGGCGAGCGCTGGCTGAGACCGACGCTTTTCTCAAACAGAAGCGTCATCCATCGGTTTCGGAAATCCTCGCCTCGCTCGCAATGAACTGGAAAATTGTCGGCGTTGGCGTGCTGCTGTCCACCATGACGACGGTCTGTTTTTATTTGATCACTGCGTATACGCCCACTTACGGCATCGAAGTGTTGCACCTGACCAGCCGGCAAAGTCTGATGGTTACTTTTTGCGTGGGCATTTCCAATTTTTTCTGGTTGCCGACAGGTGGCGCCATCTCCGACAAGGTCGGAAGACGGCCGTTGCTGATCGCGATCACCGTTACCGCAATCTTGACGGCTTATCCGGCGATGTTGTGGCTAGTGAGCGAGCCGTCGACCACCCGCCTGCTGATCGTGGAACTGTGGTTGTCGATGTTTTTCGGAGTCTACAACGGCGCGATGATCCCGCACCTGGCGGAAATCATGCCTCCGGAGATTCGCACTTCCGGTTTTTCTCTGGCGTTCAGTCTGGCGACCGCGATCTTCGGGGGATTTACGCCGGCGATTTGCACCTACCTGATTCATGAAACCGGGAACCGGGCCATGCCGGCGCTGTGGCTTTCCTTTGCGGCATTGTGCGGGCTGATCGCGGCGGTAGCCGGCGGGTGGCAGCGAAGTGTCTTGCCGGAGCTTGAATCCAGCGTTTCTTCGGATTAAATGTAAGATAGGATGGGCGGTTGATGCCCATCCTACAATGACCTAAACGTAGGCGATCCACCGGCCTGCGGCGACAATTCCGAACCACAGCAGGATCGAAATCAATCCCGCGGCGCGCGCCGAAAGCGGCGCTACGGGATCGTGATCCCACTTCCCCACGCTCTTGTACGCGACCGAGTGGAAAATCAGCGCATTGAGCCCCGCCACCACGATCAGAATCATCTTGATCTGGAATCCGAGATTCCCGTACATCTTGGTCGCTTCCGAGGAAAACAACAGGAGGCCGGTGGTGACCTGAATGATGAAGCCCGCCAGGGCCCAGGGAATGAACCGCCCCGCCATCTTGGAAACTGATTCATCGCGGAAAGCTAGGCCCATCAGACGCAAATCCAGGATCGAAGTGGCGCCCACCAGGAGGATAATGCCAAATATGTGTATCGTCTCAATGATCGGAAAGAGCCACAAGGATTCCCGAATCGATGAGCCCACCATGGTTTGTTAGCCACTGGCATATTGTAATGATGTAGTGCATTCCTTGGTCCTCGCAGTTGATCGGAAATGATTATCTGCTGTCGCTGCAATCCAAACACACCATCGAATTTCAATTCAGCTTTCGATTTACAATTTTTTACGCAACGGTTTAACTTCCCTATTAGACGCACGGCATATTTACACCGTTTCGAGGGTCAAACGCTCGACGTCCGAACTCCATACCCACGCTTGGGAGATGCCTGTAGTTTAGCTCGATTCGCAACGCAAGACCATACGCTATGTGCCGGCAATAAGCAATTGCGCAGAGCGAGAAAGGGCATGCCGCGGCGCCGGATCTGCTGTACGAACTGCGCGAAAAACTATAAGCTTCGTGCCAAGCGCGTGCGGCAATCCGGCCGCGGTATTTTCGTACGGTCTAATTGGATTGGAGGCGAACGATGGCAGTGCGAGGTGCAATCGTGTGCGCGCTATTCTGCTGCGCCCTGGCTGGATGCAAGGGGAAATCCGCGGCAGAGGTTAAGATTCCCCAGGAAGAAGTGGACCGCAAGAATCCAGTGGAATCGAATCCCGCCGCCGTTGCGGAAGGAATGCGTCTCTACGGCGCGACGGACTGTGCGTTGTGCCACGGCAAGGATGGAGACGGGAAGGGTGTAGAGGCCAAGGACATCAACATGAACACCCACGATTGGAGGAAGCCGGAATCCCTTGCGCACTCCACGGACGGCGAGCTTTCCTACATCATCCTGAAGGGAAAGGGCCGCATGCCCGCGTATGACGGCAGGGAATCTCCCGAGCAAGTGTGGCAAATGATCGACTATATCCGCTCGTTACCGGCCGTCAATCCAGCTTCGAAGCCCTGAGTTCAAATTCTTCCGGCGGGAAATGCGCGGCCCGTTGCTTTTCGGAATTATCGGTGGCCGCTGGTAGCTCCTGAGGAAGGTCCGGAGCGCGCCAGGCCCACCGAAGCCCCTTGGCTGGATGGTGCCGGACCTGTTGCGTTGGCCGTCCCCATTGTTCCATAGCTGCCGCGAACTCCCTGGGCAGCAAGCCCGCCCCGCTGCCCACCCATTCCTGCCCCACGCGCGATGGCCGGAGCCGGCATCGAATGCGGCGCGGTAATGGCGTGGGGCAAGGAGCTGAGTTGGCCCATCCGTATGTGTGGTGCCGCAGCGGTCGGCGCACGCAGCGATGCGGGTGCCGCAAGGCGCGACGCGTGAGCCGTAGAGAAGGGTTGAATCTGTCGATTCGAAAGATTCGAAAATTGATTTGGTGATGCATGTCCGGCGACAAAGCCGGGTACCGGCGCTGCTACCGCCTGAACCATGGCCCCCGCTCTTGCCAAGGGAATCGTGCTGCCCGCCTTGATCGCGCCGCTTCCATCCCGAGACGCCAGGATCGCCGTAGCCGGCACCGCAGCCAGTTGCGTTTTCGAGGCCTTCGGCGTCAGTGTCGGACCATTAGGAACCCAGCCGAGTTGATTGTTGACCTGCACCCAACGGGCGGTGGCCGGGGAATATGACATCGCTCCCACAGGGAGCCATGCCCAGCCGATGCCGGGAGCATTCACCCAAGATCCAAAATGATAGGGAAACCAGCCCCACGGCTCGGCGCTCACCCAATTCCAACCCGTCACTCCCATATACTGCCAGCCGCCTGCGGTGAAGGGCATCCACCCGGGTCCGACCCCATAGGGCATCCATCCTGACCCGTAGCCCGGGATGTTCGACCATACCCCGTAGTCGTACATGTCGGCAAACCCCGCGGTGTACGAGTTGACCTGCATGATGCTGGAGGTTTCCGACTGCGAAGAACTTACGGCGTCTTCCCGGTGATTGACCCATTTATCAAAGTCATCCTGAGGCGGATTTGCCGCGACCTCGATGGAAGCCGGAGAACTGCCATCGGTGCGCAGCGTATGACCGCCATTCACCGAAGATACCCTCCCGGTGTTGGAGTTCACTTCAATCTTGCCATGAAATACCGTTACCCAGCTGGCGTTCGGAGAAGCGTCCACGCGGAAACGCCCGTTGTGTGGCAGGTTCACGGTCAGATCAGACGTTGCCACAGAAACTGCGTCGCCGCGCTTTAGTTTTACATTGAAGATCGCAGTTCCCTCCGGAATCGTGAGGTGCGTGGATCGCCCTCCGTCCTGCAGCGCCAAACCGGTGAATTCCAGGGTGGAGTTCGTGGCGATCCGGACCGTTGCCGAATCCTCAAATTCGACCTCCGCGAAGCCGTCGCCCGTGCGCAGGGCGAAACCCTCCTGGATCGGCAGATTCAGCTTGGCGTCCTGCCACTCCTCCCCGGGTCGTTGATACTGCACGTTCCCCTCAATGAAGCTCAAACGCACAATGCGGATATGGCTGAAATCCTGGGCGCTTGCACTAAGGGTGACAAACCCGAAACCTACCGTCATCAGAAACCAAGAGAAGAACGATCGACATTTCGTCATGGCTTTACCACCCCCGACCCGGCAAGTCACTTTCCGTCGATAGTATGATGCACGGAAGGTGAAGGAGGTGACTGTCAAATTTTTGAAGGATTTTCGTGATCACGGGTGGTTACCGCTAATCCAGACCCTGATGAATTTTTGTCCAGGTCGAATCGGGGTTAAATGCGCTCATGGCCTTGGCCTGTTGGGATGTTTCTGGTCCCAGATCCTTTTCATAAATCACTCCACGTTGGCTGACGATGAACGTCTCCACGCCGGAGGAGCGGTATGCGGCGGGGAAAGCAACAAACGCGAATCCGCCAGTCATCTTGCCATCGAGCACATATTTTCGAGCTCCGCCCGAAGCCTGATTGCCTTGCGCGGTCAACATGCGGAAATAATACCCGTCCAGCGGTTTCCGATCCTGCCGGTCATAACTCGCCTGAGCCAGGAGAGGTCCGACCGGGTTACCATCCAGGTCCTTGTTTTCCGGCCAGTAGAGCCCGTCGTGTTTTTCACCTTCGCTGCTTATCCGCGATGTGTACTGAGGGACTCCTCCCGAGTCGCCCGACTGTAAATAATAGTCATTTTCCGCGTCCGCCAGCGTAAAAAGCGCGTCGACCGCCGCGACTTCGTTCTCGCCGATACGCCGATACAGAATCTCCTGCTTTCCTAATCTGGAGTCGAAATACCAAACTCCATTCTGCCGAATGAGCGGGATGGGCAGTGGCCAGTTCTCCGCGCCAACATACAGGGTCACTTCCTGATCCGGTTCGCGAACGAGCCGATGCATTTGTTCATATTTTTTTGCGAACGTGTCGGCGTCGGCTTTGCGCTCTTCAAAGCTGTCGGTCCAGACGACCACATCCTTCGAATCCGGACCGAGAATTAAAATCATGGCGTTCTCATCGTTCTTGCGAGCAGCCGAATAGAGCGCCTCCGCGGCATCCTGGGGCGATGAAAATGTCTGTTGTTTCGTGTTGGAGCTGGAAGTTGATTTTGCAGCCGATGTCTCGGGCTGCGCCGGAGCTCCGGAAGCAGATTTTTTGTCGCTGCCGGCGCCTGGGGGTGCGTGGCGTCCTGCCGTTCAGCAGATCGCGCCGGCGTGGCGAGCGCGGCTACCAGCAAGATACCAAGCGTGCATATTCGAAACTTTACGAGGTGCTCTGCTTGAAGAAACATCGGAGAATGCTTGCGTAGATTTATGATCATTGGTACGCGACACTGGAAGACGTCTGAGTGCGGTCGGCGGGTTCATGGCCGCTACCGGTGGCCGCCGCCCCCGCCATGGAAGCCTCCTCCGCCGTGGAAACCTCCACCACCGTGAAACCCACCGCCGTGGAATCCTCCACCATGAAAACCGCCGCCGCGGAACCCGCCCATACTCCCCTGGCCGCGCGAAGAGAAACCTCTCACCGTGCCGCCGTGAGTAAACCCGCTGAATGGTCCCGAACGCATCCCGGGCGTCACTCGCGGCCCATTGAATCCACGCCCATAACCCCCACCATGCCCGTAACCGTACCCGTAACCCCGTGCGAATCCAGGATAGCCCCGGTAGTAATTGTATCGGTTAAAAAAGGCGGGGCCCTCTGAGAAATAGGGTCTGCCGCCGAAGTAAAGTCCACGGTGGTCCCAATCGATGCCCCATCGATCCCAGCCCCAGCCAAATCCGATAAATGGGGCAATGCCGAATCCCAAGCCCCAATTGAGCCCAGGTCCGTCCCACCAGACGCCCGGCACTCCCACCCAGGCCGGCCACGGTTCAATCGGATAGCCGTAGGCGTCCCAAGGATCGTAAGCGGGCACATACACTTCGTTCGTTTTTGGAGAAGCCGGGTCAATACTGATGTTGCCGTGCTTGTCGGTTACGTGGATTTGATCGTTGCTCTTCAGCGTCCCCGCCTTCTTGGCCTGCCGGCGCATGGCTTGGACGGCGCTCATCACGTCGGCTTGCTGATTGTAATAAGCGTCGCCCAGCTCTGAAGTCCATGAAAGGTTGGAAGATAGGTTTTGAAGCACGGGCGGAAAGGGCAATAGCTCCTTGACGCTGGGGTCCCAAGGCTGCTGGTCAGCCTCTGAAGCAAGCTCCTCCGGCGACAGGTTTCTGCGCGGTGCCAACCAATTGTTGGCCTCCGCAATTTCCGCTGGGTAGCTGGATGCGGCCAGCATGGATGCCAGCAGGGAATCGGGATATAAGGCAATCGGCGCTACCAGTCTTTGCAACTGCTCCGGAGATTCCAAATCGTAGGGCTGTCCGTTCGGAGCAGAGGTCTGCTGCTCGGGTGGCTCCTGGGCTGCCACGGAATGAATCGCCCCTGCGATGAGCATCGATAAGCACAAAACTAAAATTTGCCGGCTAAGTCGCATCATAAGCTCTCTACATAAATTGATGTCGCGAGGCGGCAAAAAGTGCCACGATATCGAAAAAATCTAACTACGTGAATCCCTGTAGCACAGACGGTTCTCCGACCTTGACTCGCGAACCCTGAAGTCGTAGACCTTACCTTACAGATGGCCGCCGGATCATGAATTAAGGGAGGAGTTCTCTGTGTCACTCTTAAGAATTGGAAAGCAGTTTGACTGGTGCGTTGTGAAGTCGGTTTTGGTGCGTCGAGAATTCCTGCTCATGGCGATGTTGGTATTCCTCGCGTGTGGCTCGATCAAAGTTCTGGGCGCGGGGCAAGCCGGGGATGGAACGAAGCCGCCGGAGTCCGCCTCTCATGGCGTCGAACTCACGGTTATGGATAGAACCTGCAAGCCGTGCGAGGACTTCTATCATTATGCCAGCGGTGAGTGGCTGGCAAAGAATCCGGTGCCACCCGCTTATCCCGCCTGGGGGCGCTTCAACGAACTTGCGGAAAGAAACCGCGAACTGCTGCACCAGATCCTCGAAAGCGCCATGGCCAACGCCAAAGCGGCTCCCGGCACCAACGAGCAAAAAATCGGAAACTTCTACGCCAGTTGCATGGATGAGAAGCAGATCAATGCCGACGGCGCGAAGCCCCTGGAGCCGGAATTTCAGCGCATTGACAATATTCATAACGCCGAAGAGCTTCAAAATGAAGTCGCCCGAATGCAGGGCATGGGCGTGCGCGTCCTATTTGCCTTCGGTTCCACGCAGGACGCCAAGGACAGCTCCGAGGTAATCGGCGGCGCGGACCAGGGCGGCCTGGGGCTGCCGGATCGCGACTACTACACCAGAACCGACGACAAATCCAAGCAGCTCCGTCAGCAATATCAGGAGCACGTCGCGAAAATGCTGGGTCTCGTAGGAGATGATAACGCCAAGGCTTCCGCCGAAGCGGCAACGATTCTGGAGCTGGAAACCAGGCTGGCGGAAGCATCCATGACGCGCGTCGACCGGCGCGATCCGGACAAGACCTATCACCGAATGGATCACGCGCAACTGCGCACTCTGACTCCCAACTGGTCCTGGGAAAATTATTTTCAGACCCTCGGCTATACCAACATCAATTTCGTGGATGTATCCGAACCGCACTTTTTTGAGACCATGAGCCAGGCGCTCAAGGACACGCCTCTGGAGACCTGGAAGATCTATCTACGCTGGCACCTGGTGAATTCGACGGCGACATTTTTGTCCGATCCGTTTGTGGACGAAAATTTTAACTTCAACGGGCGAACGCTGGTGGGGACCAAGGAATTGCTGCCGCGCTGGAAGCGCTGCGTGTCGGCCACGGACCGTCAATTGGGTGAGGCGCTGGGACAGATTTATGTGCAGAAATATTTTCCTCCGGAGGCTAAGGCGCGCGCGCTGGAATTGGTAAACAATCTGACCGCAGCTCTCCGCGACGATCTGCAAACGCTTCCCTGGATGAGTCCCGCGACCCGGCAGCAGGCGCTGGTGAAACTGGCAGCCTTCACGCGCAAGATCGGCTATCCCGACAAGTGGCGCGATTATTCCGCCTACGCCGTGGATCGCGGACCTTACGTGCTTAACCAAATGCACGGCTCGCAGTTTGAATTCAAGCGTGACCTCAACAAAATTGGAAGGCCCGTGGACCGCAATGAGTGGGGAATGTCTCCGCCCACGGTGAACGCCTACTACAATGCCGAGATGAATGAGATCGTTTTTCCCGCAGGCATTCTGCAGCCGCCGTTCTTCGATCCGAAAGCCGATGACGCTTCCAATTACGGCGGCATCGGCTCCGTGATCGGCCACGAGATGACGCACGGCTTTGACGATCAGGGCCGGAAGTTTGACGCGCAAGGGAATCTGCGCGACTGGTGGACCGCTGACGACGCCAGGAATTTCGACGAGCGCGCCGCGTGTGTTGAAAAGCAGTTTGACAGTTTTGTGGTGCAGGACGATCTGCATGAGAATGGAAAACTGGAACTGGGGGAAAGCATCGCCGACCTCGGAGGCCTGAATCTCGCCTATCGCGCTCTTCAGAAAGCAGAGAATGAAAAAACTCCGGTGCCGATCGGAGGTCTGAGCGCGGATCAGCGTTTCTTCCTGGCCTTCGCGCAAGTTTGGGCGTCGAACGAACGGCCGGAATTTGAGCGCCTGCTGGTGAACACCGATCCGCATCCGTTGCCCCGCTTCCGCGCCGTGGCTGCGCCGGCCAACATGCCGGAATTCGCCAAGGCATTCGGTTGCAAAGAGGGTGATCCCATGGCCAGGCCCTCGGGAATCCGCTGCCAGATCTGGTAGGAACTGTAGTCCGGCCTCGGAAGAGGCGGACTACAGGAACGGCTCTGCGACGGCACAGCGAGGGACAAATAGCCATTCCCCTGTCCTCGCTCAGACAAAAGAACGATTGTGCGGGACAAGCAGGCCCCCTTTAAGCCAGAATTTCCTATGGACGCGAGCGAACATCGCCCGACCTGGAAAACCCTCTCCGCATTCGCAATCATTTACCTTGTTTGGGGCACCACTTTTCTGGCCATTCGCATCGGCGTGCAGGAGGTTCCTCCATTCCTGCTGGCTGCGATTCGATTCGCGGTTGCCGGAATCGTACTTTGCGGGTGGATGATATTGAAGGGCGAGGCACTTCCAACCGCTCGTCAGTGGTTGGGGGCATCCGTGATCGCGTTTCTGATTTTCGTGTGCGATTACGGCTTGCTGTTTTGGGCCGAGCAAAGAGTGCCCTCGGGTGTCGCGGCAGTCATGCTAGCCACGATCCCGGTGTTCATCGCCATCGCGGAAATCGTTTTCTTGCGCACGCAGGACTTCACCGCCCGTCTGGCATTGGCGTTA
This sequence comes from uncultured Acidobacteriota bacterium, assembly GCA_963695945.1. GTDB lineage: Bacteria > Acidobacteriota > Terriglobia > Acidiferrales > UBA7541 > Palsa-360. Next base: position 20,541 of record CAVOIX010000069.1, read on the forward strand.
CTGATCGGAATTGGCGGGGTGGCTGTGCTCATGAGCCGGTCACTGAACCTGGGTGGTACCCCTATCGACAAGCGCGGCGCCGCGGCGCTCATAGTCGCTTCGATCAGCTGGTCGATTGGGTCCGTGCTTTCTCGCAAAATGACTTTGCCGTCCTCAAAAGGGATGAGTTCGGGAGCGCAGATGCTGGCCGGAGGGGTATTTCTGGCGCTCGCGGCCGCGGTTCTCGGTGAGTTTCGCGGCTTTCACCCGGCCGCGGTGTCGCGCGGAGCATGGTTCGCGTTGCTCTACCTGATCGTGTTCGGATCGATCATCGCTTTCACCGCGTACGTGTGGCTCATTCATCATGAATCGCCGACGAAAGTGGGGACGTACGCTTACGTAAATCCGGTGGTAGCCGTTATCGTAGGTTACTTCCTGGGCGGCGAAGCGCTCGGACTGCGTACGATTCTAGGGACCGTATGCGTTTTAACGAGCGTCATCGTAATCACCAGTTCAAAAGTAAAAACTGAGCTCTCGAAAGTGCCTGCTACAGATCCGGCAAAAGCTGTGGGGTCGTGACCATAAGCACAGGCTTCCGCCGGTGGGGTTTGACCTTGCATGGACTGATCCCCACAGGCTGCAGCCTGCGCCGCTTTTATTTTCTTGTTTTCTTGTCCGGGAAGGGAATGAACTTGTATCCGAGTCCGCGTACCGTCACCAGATGCCGGGGCTCCGAGGGTTCCTCCTCGATATATTTTCTGAGGCGCACGATGAAATTATCGATGGCGCGCGTGTCGGTGTCCTCTTGCAGGTCCCACACGTTTTCAAGGATCGCCTTTCGCGAAACGGGATGTCCCGCGTTCTGCACCAGGTAGCGAAGCAATTCCGATTCCATGAGCGTTAGTTGCACCGTTTCATTGCCGGCCTGCAACCGCAAGTTTTCAAAATCCACGACTTTGTTTCCGAACCGGAATGTGTCCGGCGACCCGCTGGTGCGAGGCGCGGGTTTCGCGAGCACCAGTTCTGCCCGATGCTCCCAGGTTTTGCGCCGCAGCAGGCTACCAACACGTGCGATCAGGATGGAGAGGTTAAATGGCTTTGGCAAATAGTCATCGGCCCCTGACTCAAATCCCTGCAACACGTCCTCGGGCCGCGAGCGGGCGGTCAACATGAGCAGTGGGATGTAGTTTTTAGATTCGCGCAGAGTGTGCGCCACGGTGAATCCGTCTTTGCCGGGGAGCATGACGTCCAGCACCAGGGCATCGAATTCTTCCTTGCGCTTCAGCAGGCGATCGAGCGCTTCTTCGCCATTGCCAACCACATCGACGGAATAGCCTTCCTGCTCCAAATTGAAGCGGAGTCCTTCGGCAAGGTGCGCTTCGTCTTCCACCACAAGAATACGGTTCATACCGGATAGGCCCGCGGGAGCCGCAGCGTAAACGTGCTGCCGTGTCCCGTCCCTTCGCTCTCGGCAAAGGCATCGCCGCCATGGTGCCGCGCGATCGAGCGCACGATGAACAGGCCGAGCCCCGTCCCTTTGACGCGACCGTTCGCGGAACTGGCTACCCGGTAGAATCGTTTGAAAATGCGCTTCAGTTCCGGATGGGGAATGCCCACTCCTTTATCCCGAACCCGAAGCAGAATCGTGTCGATGTCGGGAGTCATTAAGTCCACTTCGATCTGCTTTTCCTCGCCGGAATATTTCACCGCGTTTTCAACCAGGTTAAATACCGCGGTGCGCAATTCCTGCGGATTGCCGCGCAAATAGATTTGTTCCTTCGGAGAGCCCGTAAAACGCAACACTTCGATAGGTAGGTTATGCCGCAGCCGGGTGAGTTCCACGGTTTCGGCGACGATGCCGGAGAAATCGACTTTCTGCCAATTCTTTTTGCTGCTGGCGTGGCGGGCTTCGCCCGCTTTCAGGATTTGCTCGACTGTTCCCAGCAGACGGTCGGTATCCTCGAGCATGATGCGATAAAATTCCTGATGCTGCGCTTCAGTAAGCTGGCGCGTCTGCAGGGTTTCAAGATAAAGGCGCAAAGAGGCAATCGGCGTCTTCAGTTCGTGGGTCACCGCGTTCAGAAAACTATCCTGCTGCTCGTTCTTGTGAATTTCGCGCACCAGGAACACCGTGTAGACCACGATCCCGGCGATGATCAGAGCGAAGAAAATGATGCCCAGTACCAGCGGCACGACCTCCCGCCAGTTCAGAACAATCCAGGTCACATTCAAGGCGACCGCCAGCCCGACCAGGCAGGCGCCCAGCGTTACGAAAAACGCAATTTTCCTGGCACGTCTAGAAAGCCGCATAGCAGGATCTCTATAAGATCATACTAAATATGGTATGCGCGAAAAATAAACTGTTGCAGCCGGTTGTGCAACCCATGCATTCGGTTCAACACCAATGATCGGAAGTGGCGCAGGCTTCCGCCTGTGGAACTTAGTGCCTGCATGGACTAAAACCCACAGGCGGAAGCCTGCGCCACCCTTCGGCACACGTGCCAAGAATGGCGTTTCACCCGAATCGCTTTTCACGTATGTTGTTGCAGTTCCATTTACAGGATGCAGACTTGGTCGGTCGAATCCATAAGAGGAGAAACGCGGATATGAGGTACGTTTGGGTATTAATGCTAGCGATAATTGCCGGTTTTGCGGTTCCCGCCGGCGCGCAGGCTCAGGATAAAAACTTCGAGAGCCCGAATCCTACGGCGCTTGAAAAGCAGCTCTACGCTCTGGAGCTGAAGTGGATGAAAGCCGAGCACGACAAGAAGAACGAAGGCCCGGACAGCATGGGCGAAATGTGGCTGGACAGTTTTTTCGATGTTCTGCCCACCGGCGTGGTCGTCGACAAACATGAAATGATGGACATGATGGACAAGGCCGACGCCAAACCGGGTACCGGAGCATTTCCCGATACGTTCAAGATTCGCGCGATCTACGGGAATGTGGTGCTGGCGACGGATCACACGACGATCAAGGGAGTGGACTCCAACGGCAATATCGTTCCGGTGAGGGAAATGCGCGTACTGCGCATGTTCGTGAAGGACAAAGGGAAGTGGCGAGTCGCAGGCGCGGGGCTGGTGGTAGTCCCGCCGAAGTAAGCCGTTAAAATGCGACGCGGGGCACGCCCGTCAAGCTGCGTGCCCCGCGCCGAAAATCTCTGAAAGACAGTTCCAAACTACAGCGCTAGTCCCCTTCCACTTCTTGCGGCACAGCCACCGGAACAGCCGCCGGGAGAACGGAATCGGCATCGGTAATTCCGGTCGGCTTGAGCTCTTTCCCGCGACCCAATTTCGGCAACGAAATATCCCAAGCCAGGCCCAACATGCGCAGAGCGCTGATGCCGTACCAATTGATATCCACTTCGTACCAGGTATAGCCATGCCGCGCCACTTGCGGGAAGGCGTGATGATTGTTATGCCAGCCCTCGCCGAATGTCAGGATGGCTACCCAAAAGCTGTTCGTGGAATCGTCTCCGGTGATAAAGCGCTGCGACCCCCACATGTGCGTCGCTGAATTCACCAGCCACGTGGAGTGCAGTCCAAACACGGTGCGAACAAAGGTGCCCCAAAGCAAATAGGGCCAGCCGCCGAACGCGAACAAAAGGACCCCGACCACAACTTGGGGAATCCAGTGCCACTCGCTGATCCACACATGAAATTTGTCTTTGCGCAGGTCGGGAACATAGGGCAGCAGGGAATCGAGCTTGTTGTGCATGGCCTTGCCGGTCAGGATCCAGCCCATGTGGGCCCAGAATCCACCGTCGCGCGGCGAATGCGGATCGCCTTCCTTGTCCGTATTCTGGTGATGCTTGCGGTGCGTGGCCACCCAGAAAATCGGCCCGCCTTCAAGAGCCAGCGTCCCACAAGTGGTCAGGAAATATTCCAGCCATTTCGGAGTCTTATAGCCGCGATGAGTCAGCAGCCGGTGATAGGCCATGCCAATGCCGAGGCTTCCGGCCACCCACCACAGAAAAATTGCCATCAGAAGCGGCTTCCAACCAAAATAGAAAAATGCCGCGATCGCTCCCACGTGGAACGCGCCCATGAAAAAGGTGGTTACCCAATTGATTGGCTGCGTAAGTGTCTTGTCGCCGTTTCCGTTGCTGGCCATGACCCGATCCCCTTTGTAGGCGGCCGAAAATCTCTCGCCGGCGCACCCATTGCCGCTGAATCGAAATTAGCATGCGGGAACAAAGGGCTTTGTAATACTTCTGTAATTGTTAAATTGCGATTCCGGAATGAAACAGGCAAAGGAAAGCGGCCTGAAAATCGGTTCCATTACAGCATGGTGACTATGGCCATAGCTGATTTAACAGCAATGCCAGCCGCGCTCCGGCCTGCGACAGCCGCTGTCTTACGATGGGAGCCGCCATATTTTGATATGGGTCGGCAAGGTGCTCGTTCAGTTTCAGCATGCGCTCCGAAATGTGATTGTCGTCCGTGCAGGACTTGACTGTTTGTGGAGCTTCGGCCGGGATGCGCACGGGCAGTTTGCCATACGCCCTTTTCGCCGCGAGTTGATAGCTCTCCCACGCCCACGCGTCAATATTCGCTGGTCCCTGCCGCCAGTGAGCGATTTTCCCGTGAAACGAATGGTCCAGATCCGCTGCCACTTGATCCACGGTTTTGCCGGTGGAGGCCTTTGCGAGGATGTTCGTGTCCCAGATGCCGTGCAGGTTCGGCGCGTAGGTTTCCGTTTGCGGATTTCGTAGTTGGGGTGCGGTGGCAAAGAAAGCTACCGCCACACAGTTGCCGCCTTCGTCGTTGTTGGTCACTCCGTGCAGCGGTTGGTGGATATCACCTACGAAATGTATGAGGAATCTCAACGCGTCCGCGCGCTTTTGCGGGTCGGAGTTCGCCGCGCGGAGGATGACCAGTTGATCCTGGATGGCGTGGGTTACGCAGCCTTCTTTCAGATCGCAGAATTTTTCGACGTCGCGGCGAGTTGTGCCCAGGGGGATATCGATGTAGTGCCATGGAGCGGTTTGCGGACGTTGCCCACGAATGTCGTCGGGCCAGGTGGAAGCGTCGGCCAGTGGGTCCGTGCCGCCCTCCTTACAATACCGGCTCAGGCGCGGATCAATCGGACCATCGACGAGAATCCGCTTGGCCATGGCCAGCGCGTGGGGAGTGAGATGCTTCCCGGCGAGCAACGCGACGACCTGGTGACCTTCGCAGCCCCAGGCGCGCGCAGGCGCGGGCATACTCACGGCGGCCGATAGAACGCGCAACCGCGGATATTCCCGCACGCAGGGATGAGAGCCGAACTGCTTTGCGGCAACGGAGGGCAACGCCAACATCTGCCTTCGCGCCGTACGGCACTACTCGTCATCCTTGTCGACTAATTTGATGGACGCCGAATTGATGCAGAAACGCTGGCCAGTGGGCCGCGGGCCGTCGGGAAAGACGTGCCCGAGATGCGCATCGCAGCGGCTGCATAACACTTCCTCGCGAGTCATTCCGTGGCTGATGTCGCGCTCAATCTCAACCTTGTTTTCATCCACGGGCGCGAAGAAGCTTGGCCATCCGGAGCCGGAATGGAACTTCGTCTCCGAACTGAACAGCGGCTGACCGCAGCAGATGCAGACGTAAATGCCGGGATCTGCGGCATCTTCGTACTCGCCTGTGCCGGGCGGCTCCGTGCCTTTTTGACGGGTTACGTAATATTGTTGCGGCGTCAGAATCTGGCGCCATTCCGCTTCGCTTTTACGAACTTTTTCGCTCATAGCAGCCCTCGTGAAAACATCTTAACATTGAGCGGAATCGGGGGGAATCGCGGCAGTGCGCTGCGAGCTTCATCCTTTGCCTTTCTTATTTATGAAGGGTGAGATTTTTCGTCGTCTCTTTATCGATTTCTGAAAAACGGTTCTCTAAACCCGCACCCTTGAAATTCACAAGGGTGCGGCACCCTGAGATAAAACCGTTTTACGTTGGGCGAACATGCAAGAAATCGCTTGCGTTGGGGCGCTTCGAGCGGACAGAATCTTATGAATCGAAATCACGATTGGCCTTGATCGATCACCAAAATGGGCAAACATTTGGGAGTTCCGCGATGATGGGATTACCGGGGAAGCTTGTGGCCACTGTGTCGCTGTCCGCCGGAATTGCCGCGCTGGCGCTGGCTGCGCACGCTTCGTTTGCGCGCCAGTCCGCGCCAAACACCTCGAAACTGGCGCAGTCGATGGAACCCGTTCCGGCCCTGACGCCATTTGTCGAAGAGCACGCTCATTTCGATGAAAAAGATCCTGCCGGCTCGGTGCGTTCGGCGGTGGCCGCCCTGGGCCGCGAAAACGCGGCGATGATCCTGTTCCAGATTTCACCAGACACCTTCGAACATCCCGGTCGCTACGATTCAGAAGTGATTCTGGCCGAGGTCAAGAAACATCCTGGCAAGCTGGCCATGACGGGCGGCGGCGGTTCGCTGAATGCCATGATCATGCAATCCGTGGCCACGGGTGACGCCGGGCCGGAGGTTCAGAAAAAATTTAAGGCCCGCGCGGAGGAGCTTTTGCGTGAAGGCGTAGTGGGGTTTGGCGAAATGACCGCGGAACATTTCGACGGTTTCACGCCCTACCAGGCCGCGCCTCCCGATCATCCTCTGTACCTGTTGCTGGCCGATCTGGCCGCGGAGCATGGCGTTCCCATTGACCTGCACATGGAGGCTGTGCCGCGGGATATGGCTCTGCCTGCGGGTCTGAAGTCCCCGCCCAATGCGCCGCGTTTACACGCCAACATCGCGGCATTCGAACGATTCCTGGCGCACAATTCGCGCGCCAATGTGATCTGGGCGCACCTTGGCTCGGACTTCACCGGCGCTCGAACCGTGGAACTGGATCGCCGCCTGCTGCAGGCGCATCCTAATCTTTATATGGAAATCAAGACCGATCCGGATGCGCCGGACTGAATTACCCGCTTGCGGCGGATGGCAAGATCAAGCCGGAATGGCTCAAGCTGTTCACCGAATTTCCCGATCGTTTTGTAATCGGTAGCGATCAGCACTATCCCGAGCCGAAGGACGCCGATAAGCGTTGGCAGGAAACGATTCTGCTGTTTAATCAGCTGCCGGCGGATGTTCGCAAGAAAATCGGCACGGAAAATGTCGCTCGCGATTTATGGAAACGCAGTGGCCTCATCCCTGCGGGCCGCGAAAAATTGAAGAATCGAAAGAAACGAGGACCTGACTCATGAATCGCCGTGATCTGTTCAAGACTTCGCTTGCCGCCTCCGCACTGGCCCTGACCGGCAATCGCGCCGAAGCATCGCCCGGCGCGGCCGCGCCCGCGGAATTTCCGAAAGCTCCGGGTCTGACAAAATCCGTGGCTGAATTTATCGTCAATACGAAGTATGAGGAGATTCCTGCGGACGTCATCGATCTGGGGAAGAAATCCATTCTGGATGGTTTCGGCCTGGCGCTGGCGGGTTCGGCGTCGGTGATGGGCCCGATCGCGAGGAAATATGTCGAGGCGTTTGGCCTCGGCGAATTGCGCGCCAGTGTCATCGGTACCGGGATGAAAGCCCACCCGCGTTTCGCGGCCTTCGTGAACGGCGTATCCATCCATGCCGACGATTACGACGATACGCAACTCTCGGCCGCGAAAGACCGCATTTACGGCCTTCTGACGCACCCGACCGTGGGTGTGCTTCCGCCGGCCTTCGCCGTGTGCGAACTCGGCAAGCGCTCAGGTAAGGATTTCATGGTGGCTTATCACATGGGCGTGGAAGTGGAGACCAAGATTAACGAAGCCATTTCGCCCCGCCACTATGACGAGGGCTTTCATTCCACAGGGACCTGCGGCACTTTCGGCAGCACCGCCGCTTGCGCCCGGCTGCGCGGCCTGGATATAAAGCAGACCGTCTACGCTTTGGGAATCGGCGCGACCGAAGGCGGCGGCTTCCGCGATAATTTCGGCTCCATGACCAAACCGTTTCAGGCCGGACATGCCGCCGAAAACGGGACCGTCGCCGCCGATCTGGCCGCGCTCGGATGGACAGCGGCCGTCGATATTCTGGAAGCGCCACTGGGATTCTTTCAGGCTGCCGGCGGAGGCTTCGATCCTGACGCGATCGTGGGCCGTTTCGGCAAGCCCTGGACGCTGGCCTATCCGGGCGTGTCGATCAAACCCTATCCGTCAGGGTCGCTCTCGCATCCGGCGATGGGTGAAATGATGCGGCTGATCAAGGAGCATGACATCAAGCCCGGCGACGTGGAAAAAGTGGACGTCGGCGCAAACCACGCCATGACCACTTCGCTGCTGCATCATGATCCGATGACCGGCCTGCAAGGGAAATTCAGCATGGAATTCTGCATGAGCATTCTGTTGCTGGATCGCAAGGCGGGCCTGGTTCAATTTCAGGACAAGGTCGTGCAGCGTCCCGATGTCCAGGAAATGATTAAGCGTATCCATTTCTACATTGACCCGGTTGCGGAAAGCGCCGGCCTGGATAAGATGACCAGCTTGCTGAAAATCACCATGAAAGACGGGAAAGTTTACACCGGGAAAGCCGAATTCGCGAAAGGCAGCCCGTCCAATCCCATGAGCTATGACGAAGTGGCCGATAAATTCAGAGGCTGCGCCGAGTTTGCGAAATGGCCGACGGCAAAAGCGGAATCCGTCATCGCCGCCGTGAAATCGCTCGAGAACGTTTCGGATATGAGCACGCTCGTTCCTTGGCTGACGAGCTAGGCGTGTAGTGGCACAGGCTTCCGCCTGTGGGGTTTAGTGGGAGCTAGAACTAAATTCCACAGGCGGAAGCCTGCGCCACATCCCACCGCCAGCCCTCCTGTTCGGGACTGCCTACTATTTTCTGATTTCAAGAGCAGCAACTGCGTGGAAATTCGATATAGCCTGTGCAGCCGCGCGTTTTTCTAGTCTGAAAGGAGATAATGGCTTCCGTTCCGACGCGAAACCCACCGAATGAAGCGGCCGACGATTCCGCGGGCGTATTCGCGCGCCTGGGAATGGGGTTGGCGGACTGGTCGCAAAAATGGTTTCCGGACGCCTTTGTATTTGCCCTCGTTGGATTGATCATTGTTCTCGCCGCAGGCTTGATTGCCGGAGTCGGCCTGCGCAATCTGGTCAAGTATTTCGGAGACGGGTTCTGGGGCCTGATTCCGTTTACGATGCAGATGGCGATGATCATCATCGGCGGATTTGTGGTCGCCACGTCGCCGCCGGTGCACAAGCTGATCAAAAAGCTGGCGAAAATCCCGCGCACGCCCCGCGGCGCGGTTGCCTTCGTCGTTTTCTTTTCGATGATGACTTCACTCCTTAGTTGGGGCCTCGGTCTGATCTTCGGCGGAATCCTGGTAAGGGAAATCGTGAAAAATGTGCGCGGCATCGATTACCGCGCGATTGGCGCGGCCGCCTTTGTGGGAAACGGCAGCGTGTGGGCGCTGGGCCTTTCTTCTTCCGCTGCTCTGGTGATGGCCACGCCGGCATCGATCCCGGCCGCGCTGCTGAAGATCAGCGGCGTGATTCCGCTCAGCCTGACGATCTACACCTGGCAGAGCGCCGCCACCGCCGCGATCCTGATCATTTCCAGCGTCACGGTAGGATACTTATCCACGCCAAAGAGTTCGGCGAAAGATGCGGAATCGTTCGGAGTAATGGACGGGCTGGAAGTGAAGACGCTCGAGGAGCGTAAGACTCCCGCCGAATGGTTGGAATACGCGCCGGCGCTTTCGATCGTGGTGGGTCTGCTTGGGCTGGCCTACATCGCACAAGTGCTGCAGGCGAAAGGGCCGATGGCCGCCCTCGATTTGAATACTTACAATCTGCTGTTTTTGATGACCGGACTGCTCTTGCATTGGCGGCCGCGGGCGTTTGTGCGCGCGGTGAGCGACTCGGTGCCCGCAACGGCGGGCGTGTTGATTCAGTTTCCGTTTTACGGCGGGATCTTCGGCATCATTACTTACTCCACGCTGGCCGCCAAACTGGCCCATTTTTTTGTGAGCTTTTCGTCGACCAATTCGTATCCGATCGTTGTCTCTGTATATTCGGCATTGCTTGGGATGTTTGTCCCTTCCGGCGGCAGCAAATGGATCATTGAAGCGCCCTATGTGTTGCAGGCGGCGAAGGATTTGAAGTTAAATCTCGGATGGGTCGTGCAGATCTACAACACTTCGGAAGCGTTGCCCAATCTGATCAATCCGTTCTGGATGCTGCCTCTGCTGGGCCTGTTGAAGGTCAAAGCGCGGGATTTAATTGGATACGGAATGCTCTACTTCATGGTGAATTTTGTTCTGGTGCTGTTCTTCATGTGGCTCTTCGCAAAGACGTTCATTTATATCCCGCCTGTCCTGCCCTAGTCGAATCGCGCCAATTCCTTCGCTACTGCAATCATTTCGCGGCGCCTGTAACGCCGCGCGATTCGCCGGCGTTACAGCGCCATCGAATTGGGAAACAAATAGTAGAAGAGGATGCTGATCAGGATCAGATAAGCCAGCAGGATCAGAGTCCAACCCATATTGTGGCGGATGACCTGGCCTTCGCTGCGCACCAGCTTGCTGGTTGAAACGCCGACGCTTGCGGTTTGCGGAGCAATCGGTTTACCGACTTCCGAGCCAACCGAATTGAAAGTGGGCAACAGCAGAACCGGAAGGTGCAACAATCGCCCGGTCATGGCCTGCACCGGACCGAACATCGCGTTGGTAGATGTATTGCTACCCGAAAGTGCCACGCCAATCCATCCCAGCACCGGGGCCAGCACCACGAAAAACAATCCGATCTTTGAGAGGCCGAACGCGAGCGAATTCGCCATCCCGGTATAGACGAACATGTAAGCGAGCGCGAAAATAAAAAATGCCACCAGCAGCGCGCCCCACATCTGTTTGAAGGTGCGCGAAAAAACCTGGCCCACTTGCTGGCGCGTCGGACGCAGGACCGCCAGAATGATCAGCCACGCAACCAGCGTCGAAGTGCCTCCTCCGTAAGGAGCGAAATTAAATGTCGAAGAAATCGGTGTGTGTGTAACGGATGAAAGCGCCTGGACCGTCAACTTCGTGAAACTATAACCGGGGAGATGCGACCAGGGACCCGTCCAGCCGACGACCACCAAAATGAGGACCAAGAACGGCATCCACGAATTTAATGCGTGCGAGAAGCTACCCATCTCCAAGGCATTGGCTGCGGAAGTGGGGGACAGCGCGAGCGGCTTCCCTCCAAATCCCCTGATTGTCTTCGGCCGCCACACCTTTACGAAAATAAACAAAACCCAGAAGGAAACCAGCGCGCCGCTCAAGTCCGGCAAATACGGACCAAGAAAGTGGGCCACCGGCCATTGTCCCAAAATGTAGGAAAGGGAACCCACGACGGCCAGCGGCCAGGCTTCTGTGACTCCCTCCCATCCGCTCACGAGGTAAATCAATACCCAAGGCGGTAGCAAGGCCAGGACGGCCACGACATTGCCGATCGAAGCCGAAAGGGCCATCATCGGCAATCCGGTTACCGCTGCGAGACCTAGGATGGGGGCGCCCAGCGCGCCATACGAAACCGGAGCGTTATTGGCTAGCGCCGCCACGCGGATCGCGTCCAGGTCCGCGATGCCCAGTCCGACGAGGATGGGCACCACCACCGCCCACGGATATCCGAACCCCACCAGTCCCTCCAGCAGCGCGCCAAAAGCCCACGCCAGCATGATGGTTTGAATTCGAATGTCGGCCGTGGCGTGATGAATCATCCAACTTTTGAAGCGTTCGAAGTCTCCGGTCAGGACCAGGGTATTGAAAATGATCAGGCCCCAGAAGGTGATCCAGTCGATGACCCAAAAACCGGTTAGTCCGCCATACAAATAGGACTTCAGCGTGCCCACCAGTGGCGCATGCCATACGTAAACGCAGATCGGAACGGTGATTACACCTACGAGAATGGAAGCCAGCCAGGCCGTCATACGAAGGGCCGCGAGCATGAACAGGAGGACGATCAGCGGAATCAGGGAGACAAATACGCTGAGCCACAAGTGTCCCGTGGGATCCAGTACCTGCTCGAACATTACGATTGTTCCTTTCGCTGGCGTTGCGGCGCTATCCAGCTTCACATCGCGGGCGCACTGGGCCTGATGCAGGTCTTCGCCTGCCGAAGTTTCAACACTGATTCGGACTTAAAAAGTCAGGGCAAACCAATACCACAATCTGAACACCGATGAACAGGAAAATTCGCGGTTGGCTGGGAATTGCGCTTGCGATTTTTCGCGAGTCAGAGCTTCTGGTGCTTCCATCGCGCCATGTTGTAGGCTTCGACAAAGGCGTCGAGTTCCTTCTGCAAATCGGCCAATTGCCATTGAAACTTTCGGCGCAGCGCCGGCACGAAAAACTCCTTACGCAGAAACCCGTAGAATTCCGTGCAAAGCAGATTATCGGGATGCCCCGGCGGATGGATCGGCAGGTGCTGAACGTGGGAGGTCGCGAGGTATGTTTCATAGGCGTGCCGGGGAATCAGGCCGCAATATTCGACCGCTTTACGAGTACGAATCTCCTTGATCGTTAGTCCGTGACGGCTGAAAAAGGGCAGGACGCGGCTTACCAGGATGTCCACGGCGTTCAGCGAAAGATTAGCGGAATAAACTTTCGCAAATCCGAAACGGGCATTGGCATCCACGACGGTTTCGACATAAATTCGGCCCGTTCCGCGAACGTCGCCAATATTCCTGACAGCGCAGAAAAAGAAGACTTCCTGGTGGAGCGAATGGCCCTCGCAGACCGGCGCGACGTCCCCGTTTTTCCCCTCCTCCACGGCGCTTCCGCCGGATCCCGAATAAGCGTTAAGTTGCTGCTCGGGTGTCTCGTGAACGTTCAGCTCCGATGTTGTTGTAGGATGCCGGAACTTCCCGTGATCTCGGTCGAAACCATTGAAGCCTGGTTCAGCGGCGCACAAATTTCCAACCCATTCGTTCTGCATTTGTGAGACCCCACTCCGAATCCCAGGCGCGGCTTTTCGGCTGTGCTGAAATTGGAAGGGGCTTCCGACAGGGTTTACCCTGAGCCCCTTCCAGGCCGGCCTAACATCTGCAAGCAGCATGAGGGGTCCCCGGAATTCAGAAAGTGACATTTGACACACTCAAAAGTGACATGGATCACATTCAGAATTCCCGCGTCCGCATATACCAGTGCCATAAGGAGGTGACTTATGAAAGCCGCTGCAGCTCCTGCTCGAATCGCACTAAAAAATATCTTGTTCGCGACTGACTTTTCACCATCCGCAGAAGCCGCTCTACCGTATGCGATTGGTTTGGCAAAACAATATGGCGCCAAAGTGCATGGCTTGCATGTTCGCTTTCCTGCGACGTATCCCATCGTGGGTCCCGAGGCTTTGCCCGTCGTGCTGGAAGCGGCCGAAGAGCAAGCTCGATTTGAAGCCAAGCAATTGCACGAAATGCTGGAAAGCGTTCCTCACGACGTGACGGTAACCGAGGGGGATCTCTGGCCGGCGCTCAACGAAATGGTGGAAAAAGACAAAATCGATCTGATCGTCATGGGTACTCATGGACGCACCGGCGTAAGCCGCGCATTGCTCGGATCGACAGCAGAAGAGACTTTTCGCAAGGCAACCTGCCCGGTTCTCACCGTGGGGCCCAATGTTTCCGATGACACCGAGCGGCGCCTGACGATGAAACAGATCTTGTTTGCGACCGATTTTTCCGAGGAGTCTGTTGCCGCGCTGCCATATGCGGTATCCCTCGCGCAGGAGCATCAATCCAATCTGACCTTGCTGAACGTTGCTGGCAAACCCGAAATCGGGGACTTGGTGCACGCCGCACAATACGCGGAATCGACAGCACGGCGGCTGGAGGCTTTGGTGCCGAAGGAGGCCGAGCTCTGGTGCTTGCCAAATTGCCGTGTTGAACACGGGCAAGAGGCGGTGAAGATCATGGAAGTAGCCACTGCGATGGGTGCGGACCTGATCGTTCTTGGCGTCCATCGTCCCGAAGGAGGACTTGGTGCAACGACTCATCTGCTGCGGTCGATCGCGCATCACGTGGTGACGAATGCGCAGTGCCCGGTACTGACCGTGCGTGCGTGAAAAAGAGTTGAGGTGGGTGTGGCTCAAACGCCGAGCACGGCGGAAGCGCCTGGGACCGAGGAGATTGCCAGCGGGATAAGCTCAACTGGCGCTCTTCAGTCCCGGGCCTCTTTTTTTTCAGCCGCCAATGGACAATTCCGCCGCGACCTGTTCATCGCCGGGGTCGCGATTGCCGGTATCGCTTCGCACCTGGTGTTGCGGTTCAGCTTTGGAGTTCGTGGCTTCGCGCAGGTTCTGCCACTCTACGCGGTTCTGCTTTTTGGCGGCCTTCCTCTGGTTTTCCGTTTGGTTCAGAAAAGTTTCGCCAGGGAGTTTGGCTCCGATCTGCTCGCCGGAATTTCCATCGTGGCCTCGGCTCTGATGGGGCAATACCTGGTTGGATCAATCGTCGTGCTGATGCTTTCGGGAGGAACCGTTCTCGAGGAGATCGCAACCCGGCGAGCGTCGTCCGTGCTGGAAGCGCTATCCAAGCGCATGCCGGAAACAGCGCACCGTAAAGCTGAGACGGGAATCGTGGATATTAAGGTTGCGGAAATCGTGATTGGAGACCTCCTGGTCGTATTCCCGCACGAAATCTGTCCGGTCGATGGAGTCGTCGTGGAAGGCCAGGGCAGGATGAACGAAGCGTATTTGACCGGCGAGCCCTACGAAACGTCAAAAGCCGAAGGCGCGGAAGTAATTTCCGGCGCGATCAATGGCGAAAATGCGCTCGCGGTTCGCGCCTCAAAATTGCCCAACGATTCGCGATATGCGCGAATTATGGGCGTGATGCAGGAGACGCAGACTCACCGGCCGAAGCTGCGCCGTCTGGGAGACATGCTGGGCGCGTGGTACACGCCGCTGGCGGTGGCCATCGCGCTGGGGGCATGGTTCGCCAGCGGAGAGTCGCAACGATTTCTGGCTGTTCTGGTCATCGCCACGCCCTGCCCGCTGCTGCTGGCCATCCCGGTGGCGATTATCGGATCGGTTTCGCTGTCCGCGCGGCGCAGCATCATTATTAAGAATCAAGCGGTGCTGGAGCAGGTAGGAAACTGCACCACGTTGATTTTTGACAAGACCGGCACGCTGACCTACGGGCGTCCCGCGCTGACCGGGATTCTCTGCGCGAAGGGCGTCTCTGAATCGGAAGTGCTGCGCGCCGCTGCCAGCCTGGAGAGGTATTCCAAGCACCCGCTGGCGCGGGCGATTCTCGATGCGGCGTCCCAGAAAGATCTGCCGCTCGATCCAGTTTTGAAATTGAGCGAAGGCCAGGGCGAAGGCTTGACGGGAATCGTTGGCGGGCAGCAAGTCTGGATCACCGGACGCAAGAAGGTTGCCGGCCTCGGCGTAGCGCTGCCTGCAATTTCCGCCGGGCTCGAGTGCGTCGTGTTTCTGAATGGCGAATATGCCGCCACGTTCTGGTTTCGCGATGTGCCGCGCGCCAATGGGCGCAACTTTGTGGAGCATCTCCGCCCGCGCCACCGCGTCAACCGAGTGCTCCTGGTTTCAGGTGATCGTGATTCGGAGGTTCGCTATCTCGCGGAACTGATGGGCATTCACGAAGTCCATTCGTCCGCGAGCCCTGAGGAAAAAGTAGCCATCGTGCGGAAGGAAACCGCGACGGCCAGAACGCTATTCGTAGGCGATGGCATTAATGATGCCCCCGCGATGCAGGCGGCGACTGTAGGGGTCGCCTTCGGCATGAGTAGCGATATCACGGCCGAAGCCGCGGATGCCGTCGTCCTCGATGCATCTCTTGAAAAAGTGGACGAGCTTTTGCACATCGGGCGCCGTATGCGATCGATCGCGCTACTCAGCGCAGTGGGCGGAATGGGACTCAGCGTGATCGGGATGATCGGCGCCGCATTCGGATATCTTCCCCCGATCGATGGCGCGATTGCTCAGGAAATTATTGATTTGGCGGCCGTGCTGAACGCCGTACGCGCGGCATTGCCGTTCCGGCATATGACGGATTTCTGACCGTGCAAGTGTTCGGCACGTTTCGTATGATCCCCATCAATGAATAAATCCAATGAGAATTCGGAAGGCGCGCGTTCAACGCTTGACTCCATGTTTTCGCCGAAGTCGGTCGCCGTCATCGGAGCGACCGCTAGAGAAGGGAGCGTGGGCCGAACCGTCCTGGAGCGACTACGCCATCCGTTGTTTGACGGCCGCATCTATCCCGTCAATCCAAAGTATGCCAACGTGCTCGGACTTTCCGCCTATCCCACAATTCGCGATGTTCCAAAAAAAATTGATCTGGTGGTAATCGTGACGCCGGCGGAGACCGTTCCGGGCGTGGTCGGAGAATGCGTGGACGCGGGTGTTCGCGCGGCGGTAGTGATTTCCGCGGGATTTAAGGAACGCGGCGCCGAGGGCGCGGCGCTCGAGCTGGAAGTTCAAAAACAACTGCGGCGCGGAACAATGCGGCTGCTGGGACCGAATTGTCTCGGCGTGATGATTCCGCGCGCGGGACTCAACGCGACCTTTGCGCGAGACATGGCGCTCGGTGGCAACGTCGCGTTTCTCAGCCAGAGCGGCGCACTACTGACGGCCATTCTGGATTGGAGCGTGGAGGAGCGGGTGGGCTTCAGCGCCATCGTTTCGACCGGTTCGATGCTGGATGTGGGCTGGGGCGATCTGATCGACTACTTCGGAGACGATCCGGCAACGTCCAGCATTTTGCTGTACATGGAATCGGTGGGAGACGCGCGATCGTTTCTTTCCGCGGCCCGCGAAGTGGCTTTGCGTAAACCCATCATCGTCATCAAATCGGGACGCACGGTCGCCGCTTCCAAGGCCGCCAGTTCCCATACCGGCGCCATGACCGGAAGTGATGAAGTGTTCGATGCGGCTGCGCGACGTTGCGGAATTCTACGCGTGTCCAGCGTTTCCGATTTGTTTTACATGGCGGAAGTGCTCAGCAAGCAGCCGCGGCCGCGCGGTCCGAGGTTAACGATTCTGACGAATGCCGGAGGTCCCGGAGTAATCGCCACGGACCGTCTGCTGTCCGTTGGCGGCGAGCTCGCGCCGCTTTCCGACGCCACCATGGAATCGCTCAACGCACTGCTTCCCGCGCACTGGAGCCACGGCAATCCGATCGACATTCTCGGCGACGCCGGTCCAGACCGTTACTCCAAGGCCCTGGAAATCGCGGCGAAAGATCCGAATAGCGACGGACTGCTCGCGATCCTCGCGCCGCAGGCAATGACCGATCCAGCGCGGGTGGCCGAGAGCCTGAAGGCGCATGCCAGCGCGCACGGCAAACCGGTGCTGGCCAGCTGGATGGGTGGAGAGTCGGTAGCCGAGGGAATCAGAATTTTGAATGCCGCAAATATTCCCACTTTTTCTTACCCGGACACGGCGGCGCGGGCCTTTGCCTATATGTGGAAATATACTTATAACCTTCGCGGACTATACGAAATTCCTGTGCTTACCGAAGCAGTGGATGCGTTCGCGCAAGCGCGGGCCCAGGTAAAAGATTTTCTGGAAAAAATTCGCGCCACCGGCCGGACGATTTTGACGGAGGCGGAATCCAAACGAGTGCTGACGATGTACGGCATTACAGCAGTTGAAACTCGGCTGGCCGCAAGTGAATCACAGGCCGCCGAATGCGCGGTGGCCATCGGATTTCCGGTCGTCCTGAAACTCAATTCGGAAACCATTACACACAAATCCGATGTCGGAGGCGTGAAGCTAAACCTCGAGAGCAGGGAAGCGGTCGCGCAGGCCTTCCGCGAGATCGCAGAATCCGTTAGGCAGAAAGCGGGCGGCGGAAATTTTTTGGGCGTCACCGTGCAACCGATGCTGAGGAGCGAGGGCTACGAACTGATCCTGGGCAGCAGCGTGGATGCGCAGTTCGGCCCTGTCATTCTCTTTGGTTCGGGCGGCGAACTGGTGGAGGTGTATCGTGACCGTGCTCTTGCTTTGCCGCCGCTGAATTCCACGCTGGCCGTGCGGTTGATGGAGCAAACCAAAATCTATCGCGCTCTACAAGGAGTGCGCGGCGACGCTCCCGCCGATATGCTTGCGCTGGAAAACGTGCTGATCCGTTTCAGCCGGCTGGTAGTCGAGCAGCGCTGGATCAAAGAAGTCGATATCAATCCGCTCATCGCCTCATCCAGACGTGTGATGGCTCTCGATGCGCGAATCATTTTGCAGGATCCGAAAATTGACGACGACCAGTTGCCGCGTCCGGCGATCCGGCCGTACCCCGGGCAGTATGTTTCCTCGTGGGAAGCGAAGAACGGAATAAAAGTGTTGATCCGTCCGATCCGGCCCGAAGACGAACCCGCGATGGCCAAATTTCATGGAATGCTTTCGGACCTCAGCGTCTACCTCAGATTTTTCGACATGGAGAAGCTGGGGACCCGTGTCGCACATGCCCGGCTGCTGCGGAAGTGTTTCATTGATTATGGCCGCGAGATGGCGCTGGTCGTGGAGCACGCCAATCCTGCAACAGGGGAAGGCGAGATCATCGCCGTTGGCAGGATGACGCAAACGCCGGGCGCCCGGGAGGCGGAAATCGCCGTCCTCGTCGCCGACCAATTCCAGCATTTCGGCCTGGGATCGGAATTGCTGCGGCGATTAATTCAGATCGGCCGCGACGAAAAGCTCGAACGGATCACCATGACGATTCTGCCTGAAAACATGGCCATGCGCGCACTTGGCGCGCGATCCGGATTCGAGTTTGTGAAATCCTCTGATTTGAGTTCGATCCACATTGCGCTGAAGCTATAACCGTTTTTACCGCACGCTTCTCTTCTCCGTACAACGCACCATAAACACAAGTGATGCAGATCACATTGCAAGGTCCGTACCCCTGCCATATTGGAATTGAACAGGAGGATGCCATCATGACTACAGCAACCATTCCTTCCGTGACTACGGAAAAGAAATTCGCGACCACCATGCGAGCCTTGGTGTTTCGTGGTCCCAATCAGATTGCCATCGAGCAGGTTCCGATTCCCAGGCCAGGACCGGGCGAAGCTGTCATTCGGGTGACGCTGACGACGATTTGCGGGACGGACTTGCACATCTTAAGAGGAGAATATCCGGTACGCCCTGGACTCGTGATTGGCCACGAGCCTGTCGGGGTGATTCATGAACTCGGCGTGGGCGTGACAGGCTACAACGTGGGCGACCGCGTGCTGGTGGGCGCGATTACCCCGTGCGGCCAATGCGACTACTGTTTGGGAGGTGATCTCGCCCAATGCGGCGGACCCATCGGCGGTTGGAAATTCGGTAACACCATCAACGGAGCTCAGGCGGAATATCTGCTGGTTCCCAGCGCGCAAGCGAATCTCGCCAAGATTCCTGATGATCTCGCCGACGAGCAGGTCGTATTGCTGGCGGACATCGCTTCCACCGGGATTTCCGCGGCCGAAAGCGCCAACCTGCAAATCGGAGATACCGCCGCGATATTTGCTCAGGGCCCCATCGGCTTGTGCGCGACCGCCGGCGCAAAACTGAAAGGCGCCAGCCTGATTATCGCCGTCGAATCGGATCCTGTTCGAACACGGATGTCCAAACGGATGGGAGCGGACATTGTTCTGAATCACAACGAAATTGACGTCGTGGCGGAAATTAAGCGGCTGACGGGCGGCAAGGGCGTGGACGTGGCGATCGAGGCCCTGGGAACTCAGGCCACATTCGAAAACGCGCTGCGCGTGATTCGGGCCGGTGGAACGCTCTCCAGTTTGGGAGTTTACTCCGGCAAACTGGCAATTCCGGCCGAGCCGTTTGCGGCCGGCTTGGCCAATCAGAAGATCATCACCACACTTTGCCCGGGCGGAAAAGAGCGCATGCGCCGGTTGATCGAACTGGTGCGTCGCGGCCGTCTGGATCTGGTTCCGCTGATCACCCACTCCTTTTCCCTGGACAAGATTGTCGACGCGTACAAGCTGTTCGGCGAGCGAAAGGACGGGGTAATTAAGGTGGCGATCAAACCGTAGCTGCGGCCGGCAAGCCAACAGAATCCAAAGCGGGAGGCAAACCTCCCGCTTTTTCTGTTTACGGGAGAGGCTTCCGACTGTCTGGCTGAAATTTGTGATGGCCGAATCAAAACCAGACGGGCGGAAGCCTATCCCACAAAAATGCGCTCTTGAATTAGGAAGGCCGGCGGCCACACTGGTCGTACGATTGGGTTGGATGGTGGCCGCCGGATGCGGTCCCTGCCTTTCTCTTTCCAGCGAATGCTCAGGAGAGAGGCAAGTGCATATGGTTTTCCGCCGGCGGCAACTCAGGCCACAGCAGCGAAATGAGGATTCCACGGACGGGATCTTGCTTCAACGTGTAGACATTTGAGCACCGCTCGCAGAGCCAGAAGTGTCCGATGGGGTGAGAGTTCCTGGCGCCGGGGTTATCACCTGCCGGCGAATCCGCGTGATTGGCGTCGCGATTGAACCGGAAGAGCCTGCCGCCGGCCATCCACTCGAACGACGCCGCACAACTCGGGTTTGCGCATTTTGGTCGAAGATTTAGAACCATTTTCAGCCTCCGTTTCGTCGAGGCGGATGTCGCCACAGCAAACGCTGCGTACCGATCAGAGTACCTAGGGCTACACCGCAGGTGTTGCTGGTTTTGCCTCGTTGTCGAGTTTCGCGATCTCCTTTTGCAGCCAGTCTGCCAAGGCCTCTTCGATTTCCTGTTCGGTTCCGCCGCGGTAAAGATGCAGCAGTGTATCGCCCTGTGAGGTCAGAGGAATGTGGCGGCAGGGAACTTTCTCGCCACGCTTGTCGGCGGGCACGAACTGCATCAGCAGGCATTCCGCGCAGGGAGCGCGACCTTCCTGGGCGTCATAGTTCATGCAGGTGGGTGAGTCCTCAAAGGCAAGGACGGCGCGCCACGGCTCCCGGGGCGATCGGCCGTATCCACCCTTCTTCACGAAGTTGAGTTCCGCTTTGAGTACTTCCAAGGTATTTCGTTCGTCATGCGGCATCATGTCCTCCTACAACCTGCCGATGATTATGATCGGGCCGGGCGGAGGGCACTGTGACCCAGGTCACGGAAACGCGTGACGCGTGTCACGGCCAAACATCCGTCGCCAGGTCATCCTTCCGTAAGGTGATTTGTAATGGGCGACGGAGAAACACCTCCGACTGGCAGCTTTCGATTTGTAACGCGGGGCCGGGGCCGTGCAATGAGGACAAATACTGCGATGCGTTCGCCTTACGGACTACAGATCGTCGAGAACTGCGTGGCTTGTCCGCACAAGGAGTCGCGGCTGTTTTGCAATCTGCCTCCCGCGGCGCTGCAGCGGCTTTCGGAAATCACTTCATCGGCAACGTACCCGAAGGGGGCGACTCTCTTTGTGGAAGGCCAGGCGACCCGCGGCGTATTCATCCTGTGCGCCGGACACGTCAAGCTATCGACATCCTCGGCAGATGGCCGGACGCTGATTCTGCGTATCTCGGAGCCCGGCGATCTGCTGGGATTGCCGGCCGCCGTCTCCGGGCGGCCGTATGAAGTCACGGCTGACGTGATCGAGCCGACGCAAGCAAATTTTATCAGCCGCACTGATTTTCTAAATTTCCTGCGCGAGCATGGCGAAGCGGCCCTGCGCGTGGCGCAGGAACTGAGCGAAACGTATCAGACCGCGTTTGCCGAAATGCGCACGATTGGGCTGTCTCATTCGGCGCGCGAAAAATTGGCGCGGTTTCTTCTGGACTGGAGTGCGCACCATCCATCGGAAAGCGGCGCGATCCGCTTCAATCTCACGTTAACGCATGAGGAAATTGCTCAGATGATTGGAGCTTCACGGGAAACGGTGACCCGACTCTTTGCATCCTTCAAGAAAAAAAATCTATTGCAAATCAAAGGTTCCAGTGTCATGATTAAAGACAAGCTTGGGATAGAACAGTTGTTGCAAGGAAGCTAGCCTCTTCCGGCGGAAAATCATATTGCACTTTCGTGTTGTCGGCTGCCGGATTTCCGTACTGATACCTACTTCGACGTTCATGGTTCGTGATCCCGAAAGTGTTCAATGACGCGCCGACGCTGTCTCGATCGTTTTTTGCCCGTAGCGGCTCGAATTGTTGCTGGTCGGTTCTCGGTAGATGGGGGCTCTCGCCTCATACGGGGGTTCCGAATATTCGTGGTCTATATCAAGCGTTGGAGTAGCGATTGCCGCGCACCCTCATAAATCTTTTCCCGAAAGTTACTCACATTAAAGTTGAGGAAGCGCTTTGCCGAAGGCTATTGAAACGGAGAGGCAAATGAATCGCTTTGCGATTTCTTTCGTGGTTTGGGCTTATATTTCCGGCGCGCTGTACTTACCGTTCATCGCCAAGGCCGGGGCGGTGCCCGAGCACGCTCAAGAACAGGCGGCCACCGATAACGGTTTTGCCTCCACCCAAAGCAAGACGCCTGCCGGCGCGACGGACGGATCCGATTACGTTGGCGCGGACACCTGCAAGTCGTGTCACGAGTCCATGTACGACAGCTATGAGAAAACTCCGCACTGGAAGACGATGAATGACACCCACGGCGGGCCCTCAAAACAGGGCTGTGAAGGGTGCCACGGTCCCGGAGCGGCTCATGTCGCGGGCGGCGGAGACGTCACCAAGATCTTCACATTCAAGAACGCTTCCATTAAGGAAATCAACGGCCGTTGCATGACGTGCCATGCCGGAGGGCCGCAGCATATGAATGCCCTCAATTCCGAACATACTAAGAGCGGCGTCAGTTGTATTTCCTGCCATTCTCCCCACCATGCGCAAACGCGGGAATTCCTGCTGGTGAAAGCTCAGCCTGAACTTTGTTACTCCTGCCATCTGGAGCAAAAGTCGCAATTCAGCATGCCCTTTCACCATCGCGTGAACGAGGGATTAGTGCAGTGCAGCGACTGTCACAATCCGCACGGGACGGTCTTAGCGAAACAAGTGCGGTTTTCGGCGGCGCAGGACGCGGTTTGCTATACGTGCCACGCCGACAAACGAGGCCCGTTCGTCTTCGAACACGAGCCGGTGAAGGTGGAAGGCTGCCAGTCTTGCCACACCCCGCACGGTTCGCCGAACCCGCACCTGTTGAAGATGAGCAATGTGAACCTGTTGTGCCTGTCGTGCCATACCACTTCTTTTGCCAATGCGCCCGGCGCTCCCTCCTTCCATAACCAGGCTGCTCAGTATCAGGCCTGCACGCTTTGTCACACGCAGGTCCATGGTTCCAATGTCGACCACACCTTTTTCAAATAGGGAGCATGGGATGAACTTCACTGCGGGAAACGGCGTTCAGGGACTGCGGGCATCGAAGTGTGAACGGCGAGGAAATGTGGTCGGGACGGGTTCCGATCGAAGCTGGTATTGGACGTTCGTTCTGGCGCTGGGTATGGCGTTTTTGAACGTGGCGCCGGCTAAAGCGCAAGCTCCCACAACCAGATCCAACCGTTACGCAAAATGCGAGCGAGACGCCGGGAAAAACGCGTTGGAAACTATAACATTCAGCAGACCGTCGAATTTGGGTACCGCGACAGCATGATTGGCGGAAATCTGAACAACTACGACACATTTGAAAACCTGAGTTCCGGCGTGCGCCTGTTCGACTACACCGTGGACATGCGCTCGATCAACCACCAGGGAGTGTTCTTCGACAGTCTCACTTTCAGCAACTTTGGCTACGGCGGCGATCCCAACGACGTATCGCGGCTGCGGATCGAAAAAAACAAATGGTACGACTTCCGGCGGGATGTACCGGCGGGACAAGAATATTTGGAACTATAACCTGCTCGCGAATCCTTTGAATCCCGCGAATTTCAATCCGGCGGCTCCGACCGTCAATTCGCCGCATGCGCTTGATTTGTCGCGGCGCATGCAGGACTACGATCTTACGCTGCTCCCCCAATCGAGGGTTCGCTTCCGGGTGGGCTACTCTTACAACGTCAATAGTGGTCCCTCGTTCAATACGGTGGAGGGAGGAGAGGAGCCTTTGCTGTTAAAAACGTGCGCGAAACGACGAACGCCTACCGCGCCGGAGTGGACTACCGGGGCATTGCCAGAACGACGCTGTCGTTTGATGAATCGCTCGTCTACTCCAAGGTGGACAACAGCGCAACGGATCGACAATCTCCTGTTCCAGCTCGCCAACGGAACTCCCGTGGATTTAGGGCTGGTTTTCACCGGCACATCGCCATGCGCAAAGCCGGTAACTAATGCAGCGACCACGCCGCCAACGGTTACCGCCAATTGCAACGGATACTTGTCCTACAGCCAGGTCCAGAATCCTCGGTCGACATTTCCGACCGAGCGGGTCAGTTTCCAGTCCACTTACTTCAAGAAACTTTCGATGGACTGGATCGGCGGCCTATAGCAGCGGCAACAACACCATCATGGGTTTCGACGAGACGATCAACGGTTGGACAAGCCGTACGGTCACACGCGGCGGAACGACCGGTGGTCCGGCCGAGGCCAAGCGGATTTCGGTGAACGTCAACTGGTCGGGCGAATACCAAATTACCGACAAACTCAGGATCGTGGATCAGTTCCGGTACGACAACTGGCGGCTTCCCTCCATGTGGGCCACGGCGGAAACAAACCTGTTCGCAACACCGCCCGCAGCGCCCGGTCAAACGGGTTTGGCGCTGCCCATTTCCATGGTAAATCCCGCGACGTTCGCCACGATTTGTCCCACGGCTCCTTACAATGGACCTCTCTGCCCGCAACATAATTCCAGTTCTCTCGCGGATTTGACGAATGAGCTGGTTTCTCAATTCCTGGGACAGAATATCCGTTCGAACACAGTTGAATTTCGCTACGACTTCGCTCGCAGAATCAGCGCCTACGCTGGTTACGTGTATACGGCCCGCACCATTGCCGACTTCAGCGCAACCTTCGATACCGGGGAAATCTACTTCCCAGGCGGCGCTTCGGGCAACTTGGCAAATCACTTCCTTGCGGCGCGGGCCGATTGCGCGGTGGTCGCGGGGGTTCTGCCGTCCAACTGCACCCTGAACTCGGACGGTTCGATTCAAGAAGGCTCTCCGGCTAACCTAGTACCCGATGCCACCAATGACGCCATGCGCAATCTGTATGAAATACATGAACATGCAGGCGTGGCCGGCGTAATCTTGAGGCCCGTCGACGCGCTGCGGATTACCGCGGACGTGATGTTCGGCTACAACGACAATTCCTTCACGCTAACCAGTCCGCGGCAAATGCAGAGTTATAAGATTCAGGTCCGCTACAATCCGGCGCCCTGGGCGAACCTAAGCGGCTCTGTGGATATTCATGAGAATCGCGACAACGTATCCATGGTGAATAACCTGGAACACGGCCGCTCTTACGGATTCAATACCACCCTCGCTCGCAGCGAAAAATTGTTTATCGATTTCGGGTTACAACTACATGGACATCGACATGCAAACCTTCATCTGTTTCCCGGATACGGGTTCAACGATTTTCACGACGCCTTGCGCCATCCCCGGCGCAAGCTCGCCGCTGGGAACGCTTTCGTTTTACGCGAGCAAAGACTATTACGCCTATGGCGACGTGATGTGGAAACCCTACAAGCGGGTGACCGCGGCGCTGGGGTATGCCGGGAGTATCGTCCGCGGCAATACAACCTTCCTGAATCCAATGACGCCGACCGGAACTCTTGACTTCAACTACCTCAAGCCCATAGCCAGCCTGGCATTCGATATCTACAAGGGACTGAGCTACAAGACCGCCTGGAATTACTATGGATATAACGAAAAGGGGAATGACAGCCCCGCGGGACTTGCTCCGCTACCGTCACAGGACTTCGACGGCAGCAACGTTACGTTCTCGCTTCGATATTCGTTCTGATCAAATTTACAGCGAAAGAGGAGGAAATTCGATGCTCGACAAGGCGACGATCGCGAAATCCTGTGGGGGATTCATCCTGTTCGTCACTCTGCTGTTCGGTGCGCCCGGTCTGCGCGCACAAGGGACCGCCGAAGCGACCTATAAGGCGAAATGCGCGGGCTGCCACGGTGCGGACGGTACCGGAAGTACACCGGCCGGAAAGGCGCTAAAAACTCAGGACTTCCATTCGCCGGAAGTACAAAAGGAAACGGATTCCGAACTGACGGACATTATTACAAACGGCAAGAACAAGATGCCCAAATACGGAGACAAACTCAAAGAAACAGAAATTAAGGACCTCGTCGGGTACGTTCGCGCGCTCGGGAAAAAGTAACTCAAGGGGGGAATGATGCCGGGACCGCTCGCCATTCTGTTCGTTCTGCTCGGCACAACCATCGTATTGCTGATCGTGATGCTGACCCGCGCATCGTTAACGGTGACTCCGGCCGGGAAAATTCTCGGGTTCCTGGCATTCTGCGCGTTGCCGATTCTTTGCGGTTTTTGGGGACTGAACGAGCATCTGGAGCGATCGAAGCAAACTGCGTTCTGTTTGTCGTGCCACATCATGGCGCCTTACGGCCGCAGTCTTTATGCGAGCGATGCGACTTATATCCCCGCGGCGCATTTCCAGAATCACCGTATTCCTGTGGACGAGGCCTGCTACACCTGTCATACGGACTACGCGATGTACGGAACCATTCACGTGAAGCTTCACGGGTTGCGGCACATTTATGTGCAGTATTTCGGCACGCCCATGAATCCCATCCGCCTCTATGACCCGTACAACAACCGCGAATGTCTGCACTGTCATGAGGGAGCGCGTTCGTTTGAAAATGACACGCACATGGCCCTGCTGGAACAGATTAAATCCAATCAACTGTCTTGTGTTTCCAGCGGTTGCCACGACACGATTCATAACGCAGCATCGATCGATCAAGTAAAAATGTGGAGGCCACAGGAATGAACGACCGGGCAGGAAATCTTTCGAAAGCCTTCCAGATCTCTGGGCTGTTGCTGATCATTGGATTGTGCGTGGAAACGATCAGCCTGCATTGGATTCATCCACTCGCGTTTCTCGCCTTCTTCGTGATCGGCGGAAGCTTCCTCGCGGCCGGAGTTTTGTTGTTCCTCTATTCCATTCTATTTCACCCCTCGCCGGCGCGTCCCCGCGATTCCTCCGCAAATTGATCGCCGTGGCATGGCTTTTAGGCAACCGCCCAGGGAACCTGAGAATCCGTATTGCTTCAGGACAATGTCCGGCTCAATCCGAGGCCACAAGCGTATAGAAAACGCATGGCACTCCGGCAATTTGTCGACGCAAGGCGCGGCGGAGGATACTGGCTGGCGCTCCTTGTTGCTTCGTTGCTGCTGCCCGCCGGCCCGTTGCGCTCGCAGCAGCAGTCGCCGCAGATCAAGGTCGAGGTCGAACTTGTCAACGTGCTGGCAACTGCTCGCGACAAGTGCGGCCAGATTGTTTGAACCTTGGCAAGGATGACTTCGCGATCGGGGTAGACGGCCGACCGCAAACCATTGCCTACTTCACGCGGGAAGCCGATCTGGCGAAACTTATCTGCGGCGGTTGGACGAAGCCGCGTGCGGTGACATGCCGCTCAAATCGAGTTGGTGCGGCAATTCGATATCGAGCAGATGATCTTCGCCGGTGAGCTTCGCGCGGATCAGAAAGACTGCTTCGGTGTCGTTTACATCCCAATCGGTCATGGCCAACGGTTCGGACGGGTGGTCGGCGGGATCCCAAAGAAGCTCATCCGGCTTGATCCGCACTTTCTTAGGGTCGATTTCAAAAATTTGCCGTTCATGAATCTTGACCACCAGGAACCGATTGTTCATTTGCACGAGCAAGGGGTCGCGTTTCCTGCCGGTCTGATAAACGCCCCAGACTTTTACCGGTGCGTCATTGACCCGGAACAACGCGTCATCGATGACTTTCCACGATGCAGGCTTCTCCCTGGCGATCGACACTTCCGCGCAGACGAACGCCGCAATCACCGCTACCATGAGGAATTTCTTAAAAGTCATTCGCTGCATGAATGTTTCGCACTTTCCGGCTCTCACTGGCTGTGCGATCCCGTAAGTTTCCCATATTTTCCATCTCCTGAAGCGAGAAGCCGAGCGGCGAGTCCCGCCGAACAACCGCCCGTGGCCCTCCCCGAGCCGTTTCGCTACCTCCGAACCCGTTTGGACGAATGAGCGTTCCTCCCCGCTGTGGATCGGAGGCCTCTGATCTGGATCTCAAACAAGCGCTTCAGGTCAGCCAAACCTTTCGCGGGATCCGGATTACGGCCTGCGATCCACCAGCGCAGCGCGCCGGCAAATACCAGAAAAATGTGCCGTACAATTAACGCTGAATCTTCCTGCGAGCGAATTTGCCGGTCTTTTTGCGCCTCCAGGACGACCGCCTCGATCCCGGCCAGCAATCTGGCGCGAATTCGATGAAACTCGGCCGCCTGTTTGCCTTCCGAATAGAAGGTCATGTCCCGAAGGAGGATGCGCGACAGAGTGGGATTTTTAGCAAAAAACCGGTAGTGCGGCCGGAATAATCCAAGTAGTTTGCCCAATAAATCCGTTTGCGAACGCGCGGCTTGCAACGCCTCATCGGTCACCCCGGATAGCTCTTCATTGAAGATCAGGAACACCAGATCGCGCTTGTCCTGGGCATAGTTGAACAATGTGCCCAGCCCCACGTGGGCGCGCTTGGCGATCTGGCGCAGTGTAGCCGTTTCGTAGCCATGTCTGGAGAATAAGGCGCGCACCGCGGAGCGAATTCGCTGCCGCTTCTCGAACTTGTTTAATTCGCGAAGTCCCGGCTTCGGTAGTCTACGACGCTTCAAAAGATGTCCCTCCGGACGGCACTGCATTTAATCACCAAAATGGTACGGCTGCCAAGTTTCGCGACCGGGGAATGGGTATGAAAGCATCAGGCGACAGCCATTGGGCTATAAGGGATTGAAATTCTGGAGGGCAGCGCCCTGCGGAAGGCGCTGTCAATGATTAACCTATCGGAAATCATGACTGCCAGCGGAGGCGGAGCACTTTTGACGGCACAAGTGATGGGACCTCGATTTTTTGATCCAAAAGCAAGGTTAGTTTCCGGCAAAATCTAGACCTGAAAAGGGGGGATTTGCCGTGAAGAAGAAGCGATTCGCTGTGGAGCAGATTGTTGCGATTTTGAAGCAGGCGGAGCTGGGGATCCCGATCGCGGAGTTGATCCGGCAGGTCGGAATATCGGAGCAGACGTTTTATCGATGGAAGAAGAAGTACACGGGGCTGGAGGTCGACCAGGTTCGGCAGCTGAAGCAAATGGGGGAAGAAAATATCCGGTTGAAGCGTATTGTGGCCGATCTGACGCTCGACAAGGCGATGCTGCAGGACGTGCTAAGAAAAAAATTCTAAGGCCCTCGCGGTATCGCCCCGTGGTGGAGTACTTGAGCGTGAGTTACCGGGTGAGCGAGCGGCGGGCCTGCCGGGTGACGCGACTGCATCGTGGGACGTATCGCTACAGCAGCCACAAGAACGGGTGGACGGCGTTGCGGATGAGGATTCGGGAAATTGCGCAGACCCGAGTGCGCTATGGATACCGAAAGATTCGCGTGCTGCTGAACCGGGAGGGCTGGGAAGTAGGAAAAACGTTGGTGCAGCGTTTGTATCAAGAAGAAGGATTAGCGCTAAAACAAAGGCCGAAACGTCGTCGGCGAACAGCCGAGCAGCGGGGAGAACGGGTGCGGGCGACGGAAGCAAATCAAGCGTGGAGTCTAGATTTCGTGGCAGACCAGTTGACAGAAGGACAACGATTCCGGGCGCTGACGATCGTGGATGTATTCACAAGAGAGAGTTTAGCGATTGAGGTGGGGCAAGCGTTGAAAGGAACTGATGTGGTCAATGTGCTAAACCGACTGCGCTTCGAGCGCAAAGCACCGAACATGCTATTTTGCGATAACGGTTCGGAGTTCACCAGTCAGATCATGGACCTCTGGGCGTATCAGAATGGAGTGAAGATCGACTTTTCAAGACCAGGGAAACCGACCGACAACGCCTTTGTGGAATCGTTCAATGGGACATTGCGGGCGGAGTGTTTGGACACCCACTGGTTCGGGAGCCTGGCAGAAGCAAAAGAGAGAATCGAAGCTTGGCGACGAGAATATAATGAGAGCCGTCCTCACAGAGCGCTGGGGGAACGGACGCCGAACGAATTCGCCAATGAGATCGCGGCTAGCCGAGATCTCATTGGGTTACAAACAGCCGAAAACTCGCCTTAGAGTTGGTACAAAAAAGCCGGTCCGATCAAACAGCCGAAAACTCGCCTTAGAGTTGGTACAAAAAAGCCGGTCCGATCAGTGATGTAAACTCTCTCACTCGCCGTGGTACAAAAAAGTCGGTCTGGTCATCGCCGAAAGGCGTCGATGCGATTCCGAACGCCGCGACCTTTTTTATATTGGAACATCTCGGTCAATGCAGCACCTAATTGAACGCTGATCGGTCCTCCAGCAACCTTGAGCGGATGACCGGCGACCTCGCTCGGATCCAGTGCATCCATGTCAATGTGAATGTAAATCAGGTCAGAAGCTTTTCGAAAGCCTTTCCATCTGTCGCCGTAAGTTTATTGAACGCGTGCGAATATCTTCCAAAGACAATTGCTGAATGTGGGAGCGGTCGACGAGTTTCTGTTCGAGAGGATCTGTATTGCGCACGCAAATCTCGACGACATGGCGCGTAGATAGCGCGGGGTCTAAGCCAGTTTTCAGCCTCATTCGTGTGAGGCACCGGCCGGTTGCAATGGCCACAGGCATTCCACCGAGCATGCCGCTCAAGGTAGTTTCCGGGGTATTAAAATCTGCGTGAGCATCGATGAAGACCATGCCCACGGTCAAAGCGGATTTGAACCACCGGCCTCCTGGTCTTATAGCCGCTCGAAATATCAAATCAATGTCCACACCTCGGCAAACGCTCGGAAGTCCCGGTCCCGCGTGAGAAGGGGAACGCCTCTATCGATACAGCTTTGGGCTATCAGCGCGTCCCCGAGACGCGCCTTGCGTCGTTTTGCCAGCACTTTCGCCCTTAACACTCCGGCTCATTGCCAATACCCAACTTCGATCTCGATCAACGGCACTTCTGACAGTATTTCGGCAACACTGGACGGGAGTTTCGGGTCGCTTAAGAGCTCGGTGAGGACAGCGGGTGCCATAATCACTGCCGGTGTTCGAGCGCCTTTATCAAGCATCTGGGTATCCTCGCCTGCGCTGCCATCCAGAAACGCAATCCAGGTGCTCGTGTCGGCTGCGATCATCGGTCCGCTTTGAGTTCTGCCAAAGTGCGTGAGAAGCGAACTTTGCCGCGCAGTTGACGTAGGCGGGCATACGTCCGCGTTGCAGCAACAAGCTGCAGTCCGGTGCGGACGGTCTGTGTAATCCCGGTTCCGCTGGCCCGTTGAGCCTTATCGAGGAAATCTACCGGAGGCACTTCCACAGTAATTTTGCGCGCTGTAGACATACACATAATTGTACCATATGAAAGGCCAGCATAAAATATGGTGTACCTGGCGTTGATGGATTTTTGAATTTAGCGGTGGAACACTGCCTGGTCCGGCGCGAAGGCTCTCAAGGCGATGTGCTAGTCCGTCCGGCCGGATAACTGTTTTGCCTGACATTGATATTTATTTGTTCGAGGGGGGCTAAAGTTAAAGGACACGAAAATCTACCAATAAGAGCCAGCGCGGAGACCAACCCCGTATCATGACTCATCGCCCGAAGTTTTAGTTATCGGTGTGGGCAGCTCAACCACCGAGCTGTTTCGTCAGCCCGGTACCCGGTCAGTCTCCATAATTCGCATTGAAATATTGCATCTAGCTATTGCTTTTGGAGGATCGAAGGGGCCGGCTCGGCTGCCATGCTTCATTTACCTTCTTTTGCTCACGGAATAAAGCGCTTGAGACCCGGATCTCCCCTCGCACGAACCCCTCACGAGCACCCGCAACACACCCTCCAATGAAAATGGCCGAATCCGCGAAAACGGTTCGGCCCATTCTGAAAATAGCCCGGCGAGAGTGACGAGGGACGGTTATCCTAGAAATCCCAAAATCGGTCCACGTCCACCAAGAGTCGCCCGTCGGATACCATTTCAGAGCTCACCGTAACGGCGGTTCCTGCGGGTAGCGCATCCAAAGAGGACGTGACAATTGCAGCAACTGCATCTCGCAAGGATTTCCCGAACCCTTCCGTTTCGAGCCCCTGAAAAGCGCTTCGTCTGCGCGCTCGAATCCATGGATTTAGTTCCGATAGATGATTGGACAGGCCCCAAACATTGGTATAGTCTCTGTCTCCCAACCCTTGCCGTCAGTCACGTTCTCGCTCAAGGAATTCAAATTGAGAAGACTTCCCACCGCAATGATTTCTCTGAGGTGGTGTTGCTCGTTCTAATTCTGGCCCTTGTGATACTTGTGATTGCGATTCACATAGGATTTCGATATTAGCGAGCAACGCCGCATCACTCATTCGACATGCCACCGCGCCAGTGGCGGGGATGATCTGGTGGCAAGAATTCCAATGGGGTGTCGGGTCCGGATGCGCCACTGCTGTTCCATTTTTAATTGGTCCGTCTCAAGGGCCTCGGCGAGACACGATTGAATTGTTTCTGGGATGAAATAGTTTCCTGCCACTTTCGCGTCGCGAAGTGCGGCATGAAACTCACTCTGTCCATGGCAGAGTGGCGACAATGGATGTACCCGCCGCAGTCGTAAAGCTTTTCAGAACACCGCCAAATTGTTTCAGTCGCTCTCGCATGCCGTGTAACCCAACCCCTGCACTTTCGCCAGCGGCAATCTTCGACTGAATATCCAGATTGACTCCCCTACCGTTGCCTTTTACTTCCAGATTGATTTCAGCGAAGGTGCGCCACAACCTCACCCTAGCGGTAGAAAGTCCCGAGTGGCGAGAATGTTCGTCAGGCACTCCTGCGCAACCCGGAAAAGACACAATTCGTGTTCCTGTGGCAAACGTCGCGAATCTAGGGATGCCTGGGCACATCTTATCCCCTGAGTCATTGAGGAATAATCCAGGAAAACGGGTGGCAGCAGGCAGAGTTGAAGTGGTGAGCGAGGAGCGAGGCGCTCGATGATCTGCCAGGGCTGAGATCTTTGTGGGAGTTGGGGCGCACCAGATTGAAGTAGAACCAGCGGCATCTGGACCGCTACGGCGTCTCGCTCCGCGAACTGGTCTTGAAAGCCATCGACGGCG
>CAVOIX010000070.1:0-6645 GCA_963695945.1 uncultured Acidobacteriota bacterium
CAATTCGCCTTCGTCATACGCTAAAGACATCCGCAAGCATGCGTTCCTCTCCCTAGTATCTCACTGGTGCGGCATATTAGGATTCGCGAAAGGCCAGATGTCTGAGTCGACATCCGGTTTCCTAACTCATTTCGTCTCAGGTACCAAATGGATTCTCAGGAGACACGAAGTAAGCTAAGATCCAAATTGGAGCCGCGATCGGCGAATGGGACACCGTCATGCACTTCCAGTGCGAGTTTTCGCCGCCTTCGTGGTGCTGATTTTATGCCTCAGCTGGCCGAGTCAGGCCGCGGCATACGCCGTCTTAGCCCATGAAGCGATCATCGACGTCGCCTGGGACACCAACATCCGCCCGTTGCTGTAAAAGCGCTTTCCCGGAGCGACGCCCGAACAGCTCAAGGAAGCGCACGGCTACGCCTATGGCGGGTCGATCATTCAGGACATGGGATATTACCCGCACGGAAGTTTTTTCTTCAGCGACCTGACGCATTACGTGCGCAGCGGAGACTTCGTCCTGGCGCTCATCCGCGACTCCAGCGACCTGGACGGCTACGCGTTCGCGCTGGAGCGATGGCGCACTACGCCGCGGATAACGAAGGCCACCGCATCGGCACCAATCGCTCCGTTCCCATCCTCTATCCCAAGCTGAAAAGGAAATACGGCGACATCCGTCACCTACGAAGAAGACAAGCTGGCGCATGTAAAAACGGAATTCGGATTAGACGTCTGGAAGTCGCCCAGGGCCGCTATGCTCCGGACAACTACCATGACTTCATCGGGTTTGCGGTTTCAGTTCCGTTGCTGGAACAGGCGTTTCAGGAGACCTACGGCCTGGATCTCAAAATCGTTCTGACCAATGAAGACAAGGTGCTCGGTTCGTACCGGCACGACGTAAGCCGGCTGCTTCCCAAGGCCACACGCGTTGCCTGGAGCCTGAAAAAGAGCGAAATCGAGAAGGATCAGCCAGGTATCACTCGAAGGAAATTTCTCTATAATCTTTCGCAAGCCAGTTACCAGAAGAATTGGGGAAAGACTATCAGGCCGCCGACCTTTGGCGAGAGGGTTCTGGCATTTTTGGTCCGCATTCTTCCCAAAGATCGGCCCGTTAAAAGTTCTGCAACTCAAGACTCCGACTCCCGCGACCGAAAAATTATTTGAGGCCAGTTTCAACGCCTCCGTGGATCGTTATCGCCAGCTGCTGCGCGAGGCGGCTTCGGGCCAACCGAAATTGCCCGACGACAATTTTGATACCGGCGACGTGACGGGCCCGGGAAAATATAAGCTTAACGACAAGACCCAGGCCAAATTGCTTGACGAACTGGCCAAACAGAATTTTCAAGGGATGTCTCCAGGGCTTCGCGCCGAACTTCTGGACTTCTTCGGACACTCGGACGCTCCTTACGCGGTGAAGCGAAAACCGAAAGAATGGAAAAAAATTCAGGCGGAACTCGAAGAATTAAAAAATGCGCCTCCGACCGCGGCGAGAACGATAGAGGACGAAGACGATTTGTTCGTCACCATTTCCCCGCTGGAGTAATGTTCGTGTCGCGCGTCGTCAGGCTGGAACTTTAGCTCCAGGCACAAGATGCGCGCTCACCTGAAGATGAGCGCTACAGAGCTAACGGATTTCGCGGATGGCCTGAAGCCGCACCGGATTAGAAAGACAACTGCATGACGCGTTTCTCTCTCGCATCTGGGACGATCCCGAATGCGGAAGCTTCAACAACGATACGAAGCGGCTCTTCGCCTATCAGCAGGCCACGAAGCATACCTATCATTCCGTCCGCGCGAACGCGCGCTACCTCGACTGGCGCAATCAGCCTGATCCGTTCCGCACCTATGAAGGCGCACCAGCGATTCCACTTCCGCCACCATCCGTTTTCCCGGACGCCGGAACTTTTGCAGCGATGGCGAAGCTTGCACAGCCTGGGAATTTCGAGGGTGGAAATTCTTCGAAACCCGGAGCAAAAATTGAACTCGATCTGAATTGGCTCAGCCGTTTGCTGTGGCACTCGATGGCGGTGAGCGCATGGAAGCTGGTTCCTGGCACGGGCGGCCGCTACAGTCTGCGCGTAAATCCGTCTTCCGGAAACCTTCATCCGACCGAAGCTCACCTGGCGCTGCGAGGGTTTGCGGGAATCGATGATGGCTTCTACCACTATCGCGCGGACCGCCACGCTCTTGAGCTTCGCGGTCGTGGCTCCTGGCCGCGGGAACTTGCTGTTGCTCTGGAGATTCCCTGGGCGGCGGAGTCTCAGCTGGTCATCGCGCTGACTTCGATATTCTGGCGAGAAGCCTGGAAGTATGGCGAGCGCGCTTACCGCTACTGCTGCCATGATTTGGGTCATGCGGCGATGAGTCTTCTCCTGGCCGCTCGCTCGTTGGGGTTGCCCGGCGGCGCGGTGGCCCATTTTAGTGATCGACGCGTGGCTCGCGTCATGGGCTTTGACGACGGCGATGAAGCTCCCATGGCATTTCTCGTTTTTCCATCGCAAGAGGCACCGATCAATCTTCCGGTGACGCCCGCACAATTGTGCGCAGGGGCTCCAAACGAACTTTCCGCGGAAGAAATTCGCTACGAATTTCTTCTGGGCATGCATGCGTCGACGATTCTGCCCGATCCTGCGCGGCAGCTACCTGTTCCGATTTCTCTCGCAGGTGCGTCGCTCGCCACCCACGATTCCGTGATGCCCGGACCCTCACGCGATGCCGCGTTGGGTTTGGTTGTACGGCGGAGGCGCTCGGCGCTCGATTTTGATGCCAACACCCCGCCCATGGAGCGCGAAGAGCTGGAGCAGCTTTTGGATTTTGCAACGCGCGACTGGCACGCGGACTGGCGCGGAAATTTTGGCGGCGGTTCAGAACCAGGCGCGAGGGGCGCCGATCTCGTAGAGCTTTATCTCTACGTCCATCGCGTGCGGGATTGTGAGCCGGGCGTGTACCGCTGGAATCGCGCGGCGGAGCGGCTTGAGCGTTTGCATTCCGGAAACGTTCAGCGCGTCGCTGCCTTTTTGAGCCTGGAGCAATCACTTGCCGGAAATTCTTGCTTCACGATTTCCATGATCGCGAATTTAGCAGCCGCGGCGCGAGTATTCGGCAACCGCGGCTATCGCTATGCTTACTTTGAAGCCGGCGCGATCGGACAAAGGCTCTACTTGGGAGCAGAGGCGCTGGGCTGGAATGCTACCGGGATCGGCGCGTTTTATGACGATGACGTGCACCGCTACTTAGGCTTCCTTGAGGAGGGAACGAATTCCATTGCCACGTCGGTGCGCGCAGCGGAAAAGGCAGCGCTGGTGATGCTGGGTTCGCCGGCGTCCCGCGCGGCGGTACACGCGGCCGGCCCGGGAGAGACGACTCCGTGGAGTTCCGAATCCGGGGAAGAAAATACTGCGAGCGCCGACGCAGGTCCACGCGAAAATGGCGATGCGCTGCCGCGCAAGGATCCGGGCGAACTCCCGCGCCAGGTCATCTATCACTTTGCAGTTGGCCGAGCCATTCCCGACCCGCGCCTCGAAGCCCCGGAGAACTCCTGAGACTCCATGATTGGCATACTCGTTTACGGAGACAATCACTTCATCGTGCAGGGCCCGCTGCCGGATGAACGCACTGCTCTGGAACTTGCGCGGCATTGGTCCATCATACAAATTGGACGCACAACGCCCGCTCCTTTGAAGCGCTGGAGCATCGTGACACGCGCATTCCGCGAGAATTTGCAGTGGGCGGTGGTCGTGCCGGGCGAGGGGGAGATGACGCCGGCTGTGACACAGCTATTGAAAGAATTAGCGGCCAGAGGAATCAATCTTCGGCGCGATCACGCGAATGAGGATCGCGCAAACGAGAATTGCCGTGATGCTTGAAGCTATTTGATCTTTACGTATTTTCGCAACCGGTGCGGCCCAACATCCGCCGCATAGATAGTTCCCTTGTCATCGGCGACGATTCCTGACGCGCCGGAGATGCGATTCACGTCCGCCTGCGCCAGATCAGGATCAGGAAAGATGCCCGGAGTGAACCGTCCTTGGCACTGCCAACGGTAATACCCCTTAATAACCCGGGTTGGTCTTCGAATTCGATTGCGAATCGTGACTAGAGCGTGTCGTCCTTGGAAACATAGACGGCATCGGGCGACCAAACTGTTTCCACGCTGCAATGAAATCTCCATCCTGATCGAAAATCTGCACCCGGCTGTTGCTGCGGTCCGCTACGTACACGAGATTCTGCGCCGCCGATCGGATATCGTGCGGCTGGTCAACTCACCCGGACCGGAACCGTGGTGCCCCCACGTCTTGATGAATGTTCCATCCTTGGAAAATTTGTCCACGCGATCGTTCTTGCCGTGTCCATCGGTTACGAAAATATCGCCCTTGTTTCCGATCGCAATTCCGGTCGGCATATCAAAGGTGTCCGGACCGGTGCCTTTGACGCCTTCCTT
Organism: uncultured Acidobacteriota bacterium; assembly: GCA_963695945.1. Classification (GTDB taxonomy): domain Bacteria; phylum Acidobacteriota; class Terriglobia; order Acidiferrales; family UBA7541; genus Palsa-360. The sequence goes on from CAVOIX010000070.1 coordinate 4,436, forward strand.
GCCCAGAGTCAGAAGAACCTTACCGCTGGCGCTCATTTTGAAAACCTGGTGTCCACGCACCACGCCATTCGCGTCTTTTGCCGATTTGCCCAGTACGGTCTCCTCGGCATTGGCATCGCTCGCCCAGATATTTCCTTCGCGATCCACCGTAAATCCGTGTGGAAAAGCGAACATTCCGCTGCCGAAGCTGGCCAAAAGTTTTCCCGACGGATCGAATTCCAGGATTGGCGGTTCGGTGCGCCCGACGCAGGTGGCGTAACCGGCAGGCTCCGTGTTAAAGCAACGGTGGAAGACCCAGATATTCCCCTTGGGATCGATATCAGCTCGGATCAGTTCGCCCCAGTGTCCTCCGTTCATGTTCGAGGGAAGCGTTGGCCAGTTCTCCACCAGTCGATAGGGGTCGGGAAGGTCAGCCTGTTTGGGATATGGAGTTTGCTGGGCGTGCGCCGGGGAAGCGAACGGCCAGCGCCGCCAGCCCGGCGACTCGTGCAGATTTAGAGCGAATTCCCAGTGCCATGCCAACACCTCAGGAAAAATATTTGCCGACGGTAGCGCCACATTAGGAAGCGTTCGTCGGATTTCGCACACTTATACACCAACGACGAGCGGCAGTGAAACCTGCTGTTAGAATTCAGCAATCCTGTGGGGGCTAGTTTCTAGGGAGTGCGCTGTGCACGCGCGAGATTTTTTTGAACGCTGGCTTCCAATTGCATTTGCTGGTCGGCCTCTTGAGCGCGTCCCTGCTGGCGCAGGGCCTGGGCCAGAACGGCGTGATAGCTTAGGGGTATCCGGCGAGATCTGTATAGCTTCGCGTAGATATCGTTCGCCCTCCGCCGATCTGACATTCTTCAGCTTGATCGACGCCAGACGGTATAAGAGAAACGCGCGATAGGGCGACGAGGCTGGAGCCCCGTTGCAGGGCCTTTTCATATTCCGTCGCGGCATCGTCGTCGCGGCCAACTTCGGACAACGCTTCCGCATAACTTCCGTAAGCGGCGGGATCCCATGGACGTAGTTCCGCGGTGATGCGGTACTCCCAAAAGCTTCCTCATATAGGCCGTAACTACAGAGCGCGAACGCAAAACTCGGGGTCCGCCAGGGCATTGCGCGGAGCCACCTGCAATGCGCTCTCAAAGATGGAGATTCCGTCGCTGAACCGCGGCACTTGAACCGCCGTTTCCAAGGAGAGAACCAGCAGGATCACGGCACTCACAGCGATGGACGCATTCCGCGGTAGTTTCGGGTCCGTCAGCAGCGCGGCGATCGAGCAGGCAGAACGGAACAGAGACCAGATACATGTGCCGGTCGTGGATCCAGTCTTCCTTCACGAATGTGATGACGCCGAGGACCGGGAGCACAAAGAAAATGGCCATCCACAGGAGTTGCAATTGCACGGCGGGCCTGTCTTCGATAGTATTTCCATAGAAGCACGGTGATTGCCAGAACCAGTAAAATTCCGAAGGCCTTCAGGAAACTCCAATTTGCCGCCCACTCGCTGGGATAAAAAAAAGCTCAGACGGAAGGACCACACAAGATTTCGCAGATAGGTGATCAAGACGAGTGGAGCATCAACGAGGGCGGCCGTGCGGCTCCCGCCGGCACCGGGCCCCAGATTTACGGCCGAAAAGCAAAGTGCGCACGATGCCGTACGTTCCCACCACCGCAAAATATCGGAAGCGTCCAGACAAATTGCCGCCATCGCCGGGTCTCGCCCGAAGGTATTTCACGCATTGCTTCATAGGCAATCAGAATCCACGGAAACATCACCGCCGTTTCCTTCGAGAGCATGGCCAATGCCGCCGCAAAAATCGAGACGCAAAGGTAGCCGGGAGATCCGACCTGTTCGCGAAAGCGCGAGTACAACAGGAAAGCAACCAGCAGGAATAGCGTGACCAATAAGTCGGTGGAGGCGGAAACGTAGCTCACCGATTCCACATGGATGGGATGGAACGCAAAAATGAGCGCAGCCAGTGCGGCGGTCCAGCGTTCTTTCAACAGAGTCACGCCCAGCTTGTACACCAGAAAGATGACGCCCAGATGCAATAACAACGACGTGAGATGCCACCACGGAAAAACGCTGCCGAACAACTGCTCGTTCAACATCAACCACAGCATGAATACGGGACGGTAATGCACCGCGGCCATTGCGATCGGGACGCTCGGGCCTGGCGTGAAAAACGCGTCCGTCGTGAAGATTGTTTTCAGATTTT
>CAVOIX010000071.1:0-44504 GCA_963695945.1 uncultured Acidobacteriota bacterium
ATGAAAGTTATCCGGAGCTGATCGAAACTTTAACCAAATTGCAAACCCAGAATCAGTCGCCGACTGCGAGGCGCCGGCCAAACCGCCCTCTCCAAAGGAAATAAGCCCCTCGAAGCCCATTCCCACAGCAGCGGTTCCGGCGGCGCAAGAGGCTCCCGTGAACGCCCGCCCGCGCACGCCGGCTCCGTCGTCCGCGCCATCGGAAGATTCTTCCTCCGCGAAAAGCCCCCAAGAAGACTCCCGCTCGCGAAACGCCGCGGCCGAAACGATTCGTGTGGACGTCCATCTGCTTGACCGGCTCATGAATCTGGTCGGCGAGCTGGTGCTGACGCGCAATCAAATCACGCAATATTCGGCGCGCCAGAGCGATCCCAACCTGATCAGTCCGGCGCAGCAACTGAACCTGCTGACCAGCGAGCTGCAGGAAGAAGTGATGCGACGCGCATGCAGCCGATCAGCAACGTTTTTGACAAATTTCCGCGCGTGGTACGCGACGTGGCAACGGTCAGTGGCAAGCAGGTGCTGATCGAAATGGAGGGGAAAGAAACCGAACTGGACAGCAGCCTCCTCGAGGCCATCAAGGATCCCCTGACGCACATCGTGCGTAATTCAGTGGATCACGGCATTGAATTGCCGGAGGATCGCATTGCCCGCGGAAAGCGCACGGAAGGACGCCTCAAATTGCGCGCCTGCCATGAAGGCGGACAGGTCTTGGTGGAGATTTCCGATGACGGCGCGGGAATCGATACCGCGCGTGTAAAAGCAAAGCTATCGAGCGCGGGGTGATCACCCCGCAGCAGGCGGCCACGCATGAGCGAACGGGAGCTGCTGAATCTCATTTTCCTTCCGGGATTTTCCACCGCCGAAAAAGTAACTAATCTTTCCGGGCGCGGCGTCGGCATGGACGTGGTCAAGACCAACATCGATCGAGTCAACGGCACGGTGGATATTCAGAGCAGCTTGGACACGGAACGACCATCAGGATCAAGATTCCGCTGACGCTGGCGATCGTCCCGGCGCTGGTCATCGTCACGAGCGAAGGGAAAACGCTTCGCCATTCCACAAGTGAGCATCTCAGGAACTCGTTCGCCTCGAGGCCGAGCGCGTGCGGCACAGAAATCGAATCCGTGCACGGTGTTCCGGTATATCGCATGCGCGGGCGGCTGTTGCCGCTGGTTTATCTCAGCGAGGAACTCAAGCTCGGCCCGGCAGGCCGGAAGCCCGCAACCGGATGAGGACGCCGCAATCAATATCGTCGTGTTGCAAGCGGACGATCGGCAGTTCGGGCTGGTAGTGGATGAAATCATCGACTCCGAAGAAATCGTCGTCAAGCCGCTCAGCAAACAACTCAAGAGGCTTGAAGATGCTTGCCGGCGCGACGATCATGGGCGATGGCCGGGTCGCGCTGATTCTGGACGTCGTTGGCCTGGCCCAAAACGCCAGCATTATTTCCGAGGCGCGGGAACACGCCCTGGACCGAAACGAGCGCCGAGGCCCTCGCCAGTCGAGGCACAAGGTCAATCCGACGAACAAACCTTTCTGCTTTTTGCCGGCCCGACGACAGCCGCATGGCCTTGCCGCTCAGCAGCTGGCGCGCCTGGAGGAATTTCGTTGCGGCCGAGATGGAAAAATCCGGCGGCGAATGGGTGATTCAATACCGAGGAAAGATTTTGCCGCTGATTCGCCTCGATGTGGTGCTGGAGGAGCGCAGGACGCGGCTGCGTCACCGCAAAACCGCGGCGGCGCCCGATCCCATGCAGGTGCTGGTCTGCAACGATGAAGGGCGAGGACTGTGGAATCGTCGTGGAACAAATCCTGGACATCGTGGAGGATCGCGCGGACGTGAAGTCTCCTGCGGTGCGCGAAGGGATTCAATGTGCAGTCGTGATCAACGATCGGGTGACCGAACTGATCGATATTCCAGCGATTCCAGCGGATCGCCGAGGCCAATCGCACCCCTATCCATCGAACACGCGGAGGTCATCGACTGATCCATGGCGCAAACTCAACAGTTCTGCACCTTCTATCTCGAGAAGCTGATGTTCGGCGTAGAGTTCGGAAAAGTTCAGGAAGTGATCCGCTACCTGGAAATTACGGAAATTCCACTGGCGCCAAGGGTGGTCAGCGGCCTCATGAATCTGCGCGGGCAAATCGTAACCGGCCTGGACCTTCGAAGACGCCTGGAACTGGCGGACCGGGCCTGTGGACACGTATCCGATGAACGTGGTGATCCGCACCACGGACGGAGCGGTGAGCCTGCTGGTAGACGAAATCGGCGATGTTGTGGAAGTCACCGAGGATTCCTTTGAGCGGCCACCGGAGACCTTGCAGGGCAAAGTGCGCGAAGTGATTCTTGGCGTTCATAAGCTTGAGAAGCACTTGATGCACGTGCTGGATACCGAGAAGGCCTGCGAAACCGGGGATGCCGTGACTTCCGGCACAGAGCGATAGGGCGAGGAAAAACTGTGTGCCGCGGCAACGAGCTTTAAAGTTCTGGTCGGAAGCTCTTTTCCGCGAATTTTTTCGACGAAGCCACTCCTGATGCACTCGTGGGAAGACAGCATACGTTCTGAATTGGCAGTTAGAATGTGCGGCTTCGGATTTTGAGTTTGAGATTTCGTCCTAATTGAGAACGTTAAGGGAGAATGCCAATGAACGTATTCCGGAATTTTAAACTTCGCACCAAACTGATCGTCAGTTTCACGATGGTGCTGGCGTTGACGGTCCTGCTTGGCGTCATTTCGTTGGCAAAGCTTCCGGGTGTACGAGCCACAACAGTGGATATGGCGGAGAACTGGCTGCCTTCTGTTCGCACTCTCGCTGCAATGAGAAATGACGCCGCCAATCAACGCCGGTTTCAGTTGCGGTCTCTTCTTGCGAAGACCGACGAGGATAGAAACGCGCAAATGCAATTGTTGGCAGGGGAGGATGCAGCGTTCAAGAAAGATCAGGCCGTCTACCTACCAATGATTTCCTCTCCCGAGGAACGGAAGATTTCGGACGAGATTGCCGCTGCGTATGGTGAATATAGCAAAAGCAATGGTGATCTCGACCAACTCTTCAAGCAGAAGAACTTCAGTGGCGCCACGGATTTCGTGGCCGCATCGCAGAAAGCGATTTACGAAAAATTGGCGGCAACAATCGCGGATGATATCAAATTAAATAATGACGGTGCGGATCAGGCGGAAAAATCGAGTACCGACATCTATGCTTCGGCCCGCTGGTGGGTAATTGCCGTACTGGTCGGAGCCGTGGCAACGGGAATGATTCTAGCGATGTTGATCGCCGGTATGATTGCGCGCCCGGTCGCCGAGGTGAGAGAGGTCGCGCAGCGGATCGCCGACGGCGATTTGACCGGCGCGGAAATCGACGTGCGCTCCAAGGACGAGATCGGCGATCTGGCCGCGGCGATGAACAAGATGCAAAGTAATCTCGTTAAGATGATCATCGCCGTATCGGAAAACGCGCAGCAGGTGGCCAACGCCAGCGAGGAGTTCTCCGCCGTCAGCCAGCAAATCAGCTCCAATTCCGAGGAAACCACCGCCCAGGCTAACATCGTTTCCACGGCCACCGATCAGGTGAGTCGCAATGTACAGACCGTGGCGACCGGCGCCGAGGAAATGAGCGCCACCATCAAGGAAATCGCCAAGAACGCGACCGAATCCGCGCGCGTCGCCGGCCAGGCCGTGAAGACCGCGGAATCCACCAACAGGACCATCTCCAAACTCGGGCGACAGCAGCGCCGAGATCGGCAAGGTCATCAAGGTCATCACCTCGATCGCCGAGCAAACCAACCTGCTGGCCTTGAATGCAACCATCGAAGCCGCACGCGCCGGGGAAGCCGGCAAAGGATTCGCCGTGGTCGCCAACGAAGTGAAGGAATTGGCGAAGGAAACGGCCAAAGCGACCGAGGATATCAGCCAGCAAGATCGAGGCATTCAGTCCGACACTGGTGGCGCGGTGGACGCGATCGAGCAAAATCGGCACGGTGATCAACCAGATCAGCGACATTTCGAGACACCATCGCCACGCGCGGTGGAGGAGCGAAGCGCGACGGCCAACGAAATGACGCGCAATGTAACCGAAGCGGCTAAAGGATCGACCGAAATCACCAACAACATCGCCGGAGTGTCACAGGCGGCGCAAGGCACGTCGTCCAGCGCGCACGAATCGATGAAAGCGGCTCAGCAACTGGCGCAGATGTCCACGCAACTGCGTGGCCTCGGTCGAGCAATTCCGAGTGGGCGATGGTGAGAGCCGCCAATGGGAGAGCTTTCGAACAGCCGCCTGAACTGACAGGTAATCAAGACCATAGGGGAGACCGAACGTGCGTGGCGCTATTAGATTGAACCGAGCCCGAAGGCACGCCACCAAGAATCCATTCCGGAGGAATACAAAATGAAACTCAAGATCGGCACGAAACTGGGAATCGCATTTGCCACCTTGCTGTGCCTGATGATTGTCAGCTCCGGCCTGGCCTACTTGAAATCGCGCGAGATTCAAGCGATTGGGAAGAGTGTTGCCGTTCGCAATTCCACTCAAAAAGCGCTCTTCGAGCTGCAGCGGGAATTAAATCAAACCCAAAGTAAAGGGCGCCAGGCGACCTTGGCGGGCACGGAACAGGACCGAAGAGACGCTGCGCGAAAAATGTTTATCGGCACATGGGACGTAGACATTAAAAAGGACGTGGCCGAGCTCGACACATTAGCGCCGAAGTGGTCTCTGCAAGAGAATCGCGACCGCTGGGAACACGCCAAGGAAGTGCTTCCAAAATTGCGCGCAGCCCAGGAAGCGGCGATGGATGTGGCAGTCAGCAACAATCCGAAATCCGTGGTGAAGGGAGGAAACGACTTTGCGGACAAAGCTACCAGCGTCAACGAGCCTCTGAAAGTGGCGCTGGGCGACATGTCGGATTCTTTCGCGGCATTGGCGACGCAAAGCAACGAGCAGCTCGCCGCCGCGAATTCCACCATGAATTGGACCATGTTGATTTCCATCCTCATGGGCCTGGGAGTCGGAGCCTGGCGTAGCCACTTACATGGGCCGCAGCATTTCCGCAGCGACGATTGCGCTGTTGAGCAAAGCGGAAGCAATTGCCGGAGGCGACCTGACAGGAGAAGAAATTCGCGTTATAAGCACGAACGACGAGCTAGGGGACTTGGCCACGGCTATGAATAAGATGCAAACTAATCTCGTTAAGATGATCGTTGCCGTATCGGAAAACGCGCAGCAGGTGGCCAACGCCAGCGAGGAGTTCTCCGCCGTCAGCCAGCAAATCAGCTCCAATTCCGAGGAAACCACCGCCCAGGCCAACATCGTTTCCACGGCCACCGATCAAGTCAATCGCAACCTCCAGACCGTCGCGACCGGCGCCGAGGAAATGAGTTCCACCATCCAGGAAATCGCCAAAAACGCCACCGAATCCGCGCGCGTCTCCGGCCAGGCCGTCAAGACCGCCGAATCCACCAACGCCACCATCTCCAAACTGGGCATCTCCAGCGCCGAAATCGGGCAGGTCATCAAGGTCATCACCTCCATCGCCCAGCAAACCAACCTGCTGGCCTTGAACGCCACCATCGAAGCCGCCCGTGCCGGGGAAGCCGGCAAAGGATTCGCCGTGGTCGCCAATGAAGTCAAAGAACTGGCCAAGCAGACGGCCAAAGCCACCGAGGACATCAGCCAGAAGATCGCCGCCATTCAATCCGACACCAAGGGCGCGGTCGACGCCATCGCCACCATCGGCGCGGTGATCAACCAGATCAGCGACATTTCCAGCACCATCGCCACGGCGGTGGAGGAACAAAGCGCCACGACCAATGAAATGTCGCGCAACGTAACCGAAGCCGCCAAAGGATCGACGGAAATCACCAACAACATCGCCGGGGTGTCACAAGCGGCGCAAGGGACGTCGTCCAGCGCGCACGAATCGATGAAAGCGGCTCAGCAACTGGCGCAGATGTCCACGCAGCTGCGCGGCCTCGTCGAGCAGTTCAGAGTCACGGGCGATGGCGCAGCCAACGGGCGCAGCAGACCGCGTGCCTCGTAGAATTAACCCGAGTGCGTTCGGATCGCGGGGCTGACAGGAGCTGTCTCGAAAACCCACAACGCAACGCTCACGCAGCCTATCTCAGACGGTCTGCTTCATGAGGCACATGCAGCTTGTGATCGCGAAAATAATCTTCCGGAAGGCTTGGGTCTGGAATCAACAATGCCGCAAATCCAAATTATGATTGTCGACGACTCCGTCGTCGTGAGGAAAGCGCTGATGAATGTACTTTCCAGCGATCCGGACCTGGTGATCGCCGGATGGGCTAGCAATGGCCGCCTGGCGCTAGCCAAACTCCAGACGCTGCGCCCCGACGTCATCCTGCTCGATGTTGAAATGCCCGAAATGAATGGCCTGGAAACGATTCCTGGAATTCGCACCCTGCTTCCGCACACGCCGATCATCATGTTCAGCACGCTGACGGAACGCGGCGCGGAAGCCACCCTTGATGCTCTCGCGCTGGGCGCTTCGGATTACGTGGCGAAACCGAGCAACCAGAATATGGCGGCCACGGCGGAAGCCATTCACCGCGACCTGGTCCCGAAGATCAAAGCGCTGTGCCATTTTACAGCGCACCCGCAGAAAACAATTCCCGGCGTGTCCGGTGCCGTCACTGCTGTTCCCCGTCCGCAGATCCGCCTTCATACAGGGTCCGCGTCATCAAGCCAGCTTAAAATCATTGCGATCGGCGTCTCTACTGGCGGGCCGGACGCCCTCGCCAAACTTTTGCCATCCTTCCCTGCAAATTTTCCCTTGCCTGTGGTGATCGCGCAGCATATGCCGGCTGTGTTTACCACGCTGCTCGCCAGGCGGTTGGCCAGCAAATGCGCGCTGCCGGTGCGGGAAGCCCAGGCCGGCGACTTGCTGGGCCCCTCTGGTGTGTGGATCGCCCCCGGAGACTTTCACATGGTGGTGCAGGAGAAAGACCGTCACATGTTTCTGGACACGCATCAGGGTCCGCGTGAGAATTTTTGCCGGCCGTCGGTGGACGTGCTGTTCCGCTCGGTTGCGGCGCGCTACGGCGCACGTTCGCTGGGCGTCATTTTGACCGGCATGGGACAGGACGGGTTGAAAGGGTGTGAAGCGCTTTGTTCGGCCGGAGCGTCGGTGATCGTTCAGGACGAAGCCAGCAGTGTGGTTTGGGGCATGCCCGGGTTTGTCGCGCGCGCCGGACTGGCGGAAAAAATCCTGCCTTTGGACCAAATCTGCGGCGAAATCACTCGACGCGTTGCGGGACAACCCGCACCGCAACTCACTCACTAGATTGCCGCAGCTTCCCCTGCAGCCTGAAGGGGGCTGCGACGTAAGGTGATTGCGAATGCATCGCGCACGCCTCAGGGTGGACGCATTCCACCGCGCTTCTCCAGCGACTCTCGAAGCGACTTTACAGGCCCAATAAGTTTTTCGCGTTCCCGCACAGAATACGGTCGACTTCAGGGACCGGCAACCCCGATTCGCCAACATAATCCACGCAGAGCTTAAAAGCATCATCGCGCCAGAACGGATAATCCGTGCCCATCAACAGATGATCGGCACCCAGCGTTTCCCTGGCGCAGCGCAGCGCGGCTGGATTGCCGTTCACCGTGTCATACCAGAAATATTTTGCCTGAACGCTGGGGGCCATCGCCGAATCCGGCAGGAAATGGTCTTTCAACTGATCGAGGCGCACGGCGAGAAACGGCGCGAATCCGCCGAGGTGCGGCAGAATAATTTTGATGTCAGGAAAACGCAGCGGGAAATTGCTCTGCATGAACTGCAACAGGCACACGGTGTCTTCCAGCGGCGCGCCGACAGGCCAGACGAGCTTCGTGGATTCGATCAGCTGCGATCCGAGCGCGCCGCCGGTCGGGTGAATAAACAGCACCGCTTTGCGGCGATTGAGTTCCACGAAAAATTCGTTGAAGGCTGGGTCGGCGATGCTTTTTCCGAGGACCACCGTGCCCGTGGTTACGCCTACCATGCCCAGTTCATCGAGCGCGCGCCCTGTTTCCTCAATGGACGCACGCACGTGCGGCAGCGGCGTGCAGGCGAAAGCCGCGAAGCGTTTGGGGAATTCGCGCACGATGCGCGCGTAGATGTCATTTCCCAGCCGCGCCGCGTCCACCGCTTCGCTTTCCCTGGCAAAGTAAGGAAGCTGCCCGGAGACGGACAGAATCTGCATTTCTACTTTGGAGCGATGCATGTTGCGGAGGTGATCGTCGAGGCCGCTAAAATCCGCGGAACCCAGTTTCATTTTGCGGATCAAACCCGTGACGTGACTCCCGCCATAGAGATCCAGACGATCGAGATACTCCGAGGGGAAATAATGCGCGTGGACGTCGATGGTCACGTGGATCCCTCCAATTGCCAAGTTTTCGAGTGTTGAACCAGGAAAATCCCGGGGAAGGATATCTGGAGCTGCCGCTAGAATACAACGTTTCGTTTTCCGGTCCATCGCGATGCTCGGGCGTCCTGTGACAACCCTGTGTTCGCTGCGTACAGGTTTCTTTCGCCAGGATCGGCGGGAATTGAACAGAACGGACCCTGAGGGCAAGGAAAAGCGATTGGGTATTTTTGACTTTTGCCGATAGGTAGGGAGTGAGTGAAAAAAGGACCGAACTCAGGATTCCCCTCATGGCCCGGGTCGATGTCCTGTGGGAGGACGACGACGGCAATCCCCGCGTCGCACCGGCGACGCTGGACGACAAATCGCGCAGCGGCGTGAGTGTGCGAATGAGCGCGGCGATCGGGGATGGTTCACACGTCACGGTCAAGTGGGGGAACGAACACGTTTCCGGGACGGCAACCAATTGCCGCCGCGACAAAACGCAGTACGTCATAGGAATCAAACGAGATACCAAGGAAGTCCGCGAATCGAAGTAGGAATTGCCGGCAATCGAATTGAGAACGACACGCTTTAGCCGGTTGGGTTTGAATTCAAATGGCCTAGAAATTAAACCGACAGGCTCAAGCCGGTCCTACTTCCCCGCCAGATAAAAATAACCCACTTTGTTATTCGGAGCCGTGCCGTACCACATCCGCCCTTGCGCATCGCGGAAGAATTCGCGGATGGCCGGCTCGGGATGTGGAAACGGATACTCGATAACCTTGCCTGTCCGTGGATCGAAGCGACCGATCAAATCCATGTCGTGCGAGTCATACCAAAGATAGCCGTCGTTATCAAAGCCCAGGCCGTAGGGACTGGGATCCGGACCTGGCAGCGGAAATTCCTTGAAGGTCTGTGTTTTCGGATCGAATCGCGCGATCTTTCCTCCTCGAAATTCGCCGGAATAAATCATGCCGTCGCTGCCAATTTCCATGCGTCGAGGATACGCGTTGGGCGTCGGGGGAGACCACTGGGTGACCTTTAGCGTTTTCCCGTCCACTTTGCCGATCTTGCTGACCAGCGGACTGGTAAACCAGGCATCACCGTTCTTGTCGGGCTTCACGTCGTAGGCATATTCACGTTCGATGAAGCGCGCAAACTTGCCTGTCTCCGGATCGAAGCGCGTGAGCGGAACGCCGCTGGTCCATACTTTCCCTGTCGGATCGATTCGCACCGTGTGCTTCGATCCACCGTCTTCGATGCCCTCTTGTCCGGGCAGATATGCATCCTGATACTCGGTGATTTTTTGGGTGGCGGGATCCCATTTGCCGATGCGGTTGGAGCCTTGCTCGGCAAGCCAAACCGAGCCGTCCGGCGCGGGCACGGCGGAATGAATTCCTCCGGTGCCGGTAAACGGAATCGGAAAATCCTTCATCTCGCCGGTTTTAGGATCGAGGCGTGTGATTCGATTTGCCAGGCCAAAATCCGGAATCCACAGATAGCCGTCCTTGTCGGGTGCGGCGCTGAACGGCATGCGGCTGGGTGCCGGCATGTCGTACTCCACGTACACGATGTTCATGGCCTCGCTGCTGAAGGGCCGCAGCGTTTTTGCGTATGCCGGCATGTCCGCGGGAGATTTCGGCAGCGTGGAATCCGGACCGAACAAGCTGTCCAGGTAGTTGGCTACAACGTCCGCGTCCTGATCGCTGAAATTAGGGCCCAGGAAAATGCTGAAGTGCATGGCTTCGCGCATGAACGCGACGCGGTCTTTCCAACCGTCAAGATCCCGACCGACAGAAGCCATGCGGCTTTGAAATTGATGGCAAATGTTGCAGTGGCCAAATAGCAGGTCCTTGCCCTTTGCGGGAGGCCAGAGCTGCGCCGCCTGGTTTTGCGAAATTTCGTTCCAGCGCACCATCGCCTTCGCCAACGCAAAATCCTGCGAAGCGTTCTGGTCGGCGGTGAGAGTCAAACCGGTGCGCGAATCGGCGCGATAGCCGACGGCCCTTATCTGCACGCGGTAATCTCCGGCCACGAGATCGGGGACTTTATAGTGTCCGTGGCTATCGGACAGCACGATCACGGTGATTTTCGTTTTGGTGTTCTGCGCCTCGACGAAGGCACCCTGAAACGGCGCGCCCTCGGCGCCATTCACGGTTCCCGTGATCGTCGCGGGGTAGCAGTTCGTACCCAGCACGATGAAAACAATAAGCACAAATATTTTTCTTTCTAAACGCATCTCTGAGCCCTCAGTTTAGGAATGCTGCCGGTTTTAGTAGCACAGACGTCAGTCTGTGCTACCAGAGGTGTCCGGGCCATCGCGCGCCACCCGCACAATTCCCAGCCATCCTAGCGTTATTCTGTCGGCCAATCACCATAATTTCAAGGCGCGCCCGACGGGAACCGCATCTCCAACAATTGTCGCGGACCGGAACTCTCGGTAAGGCCATTCGTAGGGCTTCTGATGCGTGGTGATGAATTCAAACCTGCCCTGGCATGTCATTCCCCCCCCACGCTTTCCCGGCATTCACGCTCAGGTCCGCGGTTGACACAGGGCAACACCGGGCATATGTTCTTGCGCAAGGCACAAGCCAAATTCGTACTCTGGGATCAAACGTATGAAACGAGAGAAGCGGGACGAGAACAGATTCTCGCGTCGAGATTTCATCAAGACGACGGCTACCGGAGCAGGCGCTGCCGCGCTGACCGGAATCGGCCTGGAGCAAGCGAAAGCCGACGGACGTCCCGGTCGCTGGGACAAGGAAGCGGACGTCGTCGTGATCGGCGCAGGGGCCACGGGTCTGCCGGCCGCGATTCAAGCGGCGGAGGGCGGCGCGTCCGTGATTCTAATCGATGCCAACTCCGACGTTGGCGGACACGCGATCCTCAGCGGCGGAAATCTAGCATTGGGCGGCGGCACCAGCCGGCAAAAAAAATATGGCGTCGTCGATTCGCCGGACCTTTTGTACTCGGACCTCACGGACTGGTCAGTGGTCGAACCCAACGGATTTCCCGATTACCGATACAACGACAAGGAAATTATCCGCGCGTTTGCCGACGAAAGCGCCAACACATACGAGTGGCTCGTCGCGCACGGCGTCACATTCGTGGAGAAAGCTCCAGACACGCTCGGCGGACATGCCTGCGGCAATTCCGCTCCCCGCGAAAGTCACTCCGCACCGATGGCCTTCACGCTGGTTCAGAATGGCGGGCCAATGCCGGGCGAAAAAGGAGCAACCACATCCTCGGGCGTAGGCCTGATCCGGCCGCTGGAAGCCAGCGCGAGAAAGCTGGGCGTGCAGATTTTGTTGCAACACAAAATGTCCGGCATCGTTCGCGAAAATCCAACTTCCGGCAGAGTGTTGGGAATTGCGGCAACGAGCCAGGGAAAGACGATCAACATTCGCGCCCGCAAGGGTGTGATCATTGGCACCGGCGGACACAGCAGCAACGTGAATTTTCGCAGAATTTTCGATCCGCGCCTCACCGAAGAATACCAAGTGGCTGGCGAACCGTGGTCCTTTCAGGACGGCAGCGGAGAAATCGCGGCTATGTCAATTGGCGCGTCGTTGTGGGGCGCGTTCAATCAAACCGGAGAATTCGGCCAGAACGTCACTAAGGCGGGATGGATCGGATGCCAATACGGTTACGTGAATCTGAGCTGGCAGCCGGACAGTCCACTTTTTTCCAAGGCGCGTGCTTCCGGCCTTTTTGTAAAGGATTATCAAGACGCAATCCTGGTGAACATTGCGGGCATGAGATTCTACGATGAGACCCAGGGACAATTTCCGGCCAACAATTACAATTCCATTAAGTCGTACGTGCCGCGCAGCTATCGCAACGCCGCGGATGTGAAGTACGAGCCATCCAATTTCATCAACGCCGCCCTCGCGGGTACCGGCGACACCACTCCGGGCGGAGGGCCGATCTGGGCCATTTTTGATTCGGACGCCGTGAAGCGCGAAGGCTGGAAAGTGACCGCTCCGTACGTGGATAACGCGGAAGGATATTTCTTCTCAGCGGACTCCATCGCGGAACTGGCCGCCAAAATCAAGAACAAGTTTCAGAAGAAACCGATGCCGCCGACAGCGGTGCAAGAAACGGTCTCGCGCTACAACTCATTCGTCGACGCCGGCAAGGACGCGGATTTCGGCAAACCCGCACCGAAATATAAAATTCAGACTGCTCCCTTTTATGCAGCCTGGGCCACACCGGTGATTCATGACACGCGCTCCGGCCTGCGAATCAATGCCAGGTGCCAGGTGGTGGATATGAACGGTGAAATCATTCCCGGCCTGTACTGCGGAGGAGAATCCGCCGGAGGATTCAGCTTGCACGGCTTGGCCAGATGCACGGTCCAAGGCCGGATCGCGGGCAGGACCGCCGCGGCGGAGCCAGCGAAGGGATGAGACCTTCGTGGTGCGGCGGGTCTCGCCGGCCGTTTTCCTTATTCGCGAGTCTTGCGGCGTTCCCAAAATGCTGTTGTTTCCACGGAATGGAAATAGCTCCTCAAACGCATGAAACCTAGCGCGTTATTTGTAACCATCCTGCCGTTGGTAACGATCTCGGTTATCGTTCTTCAATGCCCGCCGGCAACGTGGAGCGCCACGCGAGTCGCGGGACTCGTGATTCTGATCGCCGGCAGGCTTTGCTCACGCTCGCGCGCATTCAGCTGGGCAATTCTTTTTCGATTTCGGCGCAGGCGTCAAAACTCGTTACACATGGAATTTATTCATGGATCCGCAACCCTGTTTACGTTTTCTCTGCCATTGCCCTCGCGGGACTGGTTCTGTATTTGGGATTGCCCTACCTCTTTTTGCCGTTTCTGATCCTGATTCCCCTTCAGATCGTACGGGCGCGTGCCGAACGGCGCGTTCTCGAACAGCATTTTGGTGAACGATACAGGCAATACCGTTCCACCACCTGGTTTTAAACGGTTTCGGTTTGTAACGCTCCAAAACCGTCCGGCATTGATGGAACTCCCGAGAGCGAATTGGCAACCATTCGAATTCAATGCCCCATATTGATACAGGTCGCTGTGAGTTCCTCTTGGTCCCCGCCGTAAAGATTACCCTCTCATTGCCGATGAAAAAGTACACCAGGCAGTTGGGGAGATTTAGTGTGAAACAATCGGCCATCCGGCCAACTCGGGTCGAACGAACTTTTCGGGAAGACGAGATTATCGTCAGCAAAACCGATCTAAAGGGGATCATAACCTACGCCAATCGGACCTTTCTTGACATTGCGCTGTACTCGGAAGAAGAAGTCCTGGGACAGCCTCACAGCATTATTCGCCATCCGGATATGCCCCGCTGTGTGTTCAAGCTGCTGTGGGACACGATTGCCGCGGGCGAAGAAATATTCGCGTACGTCAAGAACATGGCCAGCAATGGAGACTTTTACTGGGTCGTCGCGCACGTCACGCCAACGTTCAACACGGCCAAGGAAATCACCGGTTATCACTCCAACCGTCGCAAGCCGGATCATCGCCAGGTGCGTACCGCCGACAGCCTGTACCGCCGATTGAAGCAGGAAGAGGACAGCCATGCCGACTGGAAATCTGGAATGGCGGCAGCTACAGCAATGCTGCTGGAAACGGTTGCGGCGAAAGATATGGAGTATGCCGAATTCGTGTTTTCAATCTGAGTTTGAGGGAGCAGCATGGCCACCGGCGAGACTCTAGAATCGGCCGCGCTTGATCAAACCGGCGAGCTCGACGAAATCCGCGAATTACTCGCGCTGGCCACGGACATCTGCGACCTCGCGGCGAACGGCGACCTGGAAGCGAGGATGCTGAACTGCCGCGCCTCGATCGAAACCGAACGCCTGGCGAATGCCATCAACCACATGCTGGACATGACTGACGCATTTCTGCGCGAGGTGGGAGCCTCCCTGGAATACGCCAGCCACGGCAAATTTTTTCGGCGCGTGATTCTGCTGGGCATGCGCGGCTCGTTCAGGCACGCGAGCGAGGAAATTAATCAAGCCAACGGCGTGATGGAACGGGACGCAGCGCTGAAGGAATCGGTGGAGCACCGCCGCGTTCTGGCCGATCAGTTCGAGGGCACGGTCAAGAAAGTTTTTTCCGAACTGGCCAGTTCCACGGGACAAGTCTCCGCCGCGGCCCAAACGCTGTCCAGTGTGGCCGGGACCAGCGCTTCTTCTTCCACCGCCGATGATTCGCGCATCGCTCCGGGCGCAGCGAAAGGCCCGGCGGATGCACCGGGCAAGAAGAATGAAAAGGCGCGTCAACTCACCCAAGTGATTGTCCTGCTCAAGGACGCCTCGCAGCGCATCGGCGGCGTGGTGGCTCTCATCTCCCAGATTGCCAGACAAACGGACCTGCTGGCCCTGAATGCCACCATCGAAGCAGCGCGTGCGGGAGAAGTGGGCAAAGGCTTCGCAGTCGTAGCCTCAGAAGTGAAGTCGCTCTCGCGCCAAACCTCCAGCGCTACGGAGGAAATTGGAAAGGAAATCGCACAGATGCGATCCACAGTAGAACAAACGGCCACGCTGGTCAGCACAATGGCGACAAGCATCGATGAAATGAAGGACATCTCCTCGCGACTTTCACGTCAAACTGATGAACTTTCCGGCTCGGTAGACTCCTTCCTTCAGACCATCCGCACCTGAACATTTTCAATGCCTTGTTGAAATATTTTTGCAGCAATTTCATTCCGATAAAGCACGCTGGCACTGCCGCTAGATGACACCTAAGACGCGGGTGATTGTCTCCACCCCCGGACAAGTATTAAGATGCGCAGCTGCTGACCGGCAATTCATGATTCCAAAAATTCGGCCGGTCTCAAAATAGAGGCATGAATTCGAGTTTCGATCCTGGCCTTAAAAGCGGACCACAGTCGACGGAGGCACAACATGAAACGCACGCTCGTTCCCGCCCTTCTCTTGAGTGCCGCACTTTTCGGCTGGGCGATTCACAGCGTCGCTCAGGACAGCAATTCGGCGCCTCTTTCCATTCAACACGAGGGCTACGTGTTCGCCGGGGAAAAATATTCAACCGTCGGCGGGCAGACGGTGATGAGCGGCCAGATCTACGCCGAATTTCAGATTCCAGCCCACCGGACCCATCCCTATCCGATCGTCATGATCCATGGCGGCGGCCAATCGGGAACCAACTTCACGCAGACGCCCGACGGCCGCGAGGGCTGGGCGCAATTTTTCTTGCGAAAGGGCTACGCAGTTTATGTGGTGGATCAACCCGGGCGTGGCAAGGCGGCCTATCAGTCCGATCTGTACGGCCCGCTCGTAAAGCCCGATGTAAAAAATATCGAGCGGCGTTTTACTGCCGCCGAGCGCTTTAACCTCTGGCCGCAGGCCCACCTGCACACCCAGTGGCCGGGAACAGGTTTACAGGGTGATCCTATCTTCGACCAATTTTACGCGTCACAATTGCCTGGGATCGCGGATTTCGAGCTGGTGCAAACCCTGAATCGCGACGCCATTGTGGCGCTGCTGGAAAAAATCGGGCCGGCAATTCTGCTCACGCACTCGCAATCCGGTCCGTTCGGCTGGCTGGTGGCGGATGCGCGGCCCGACCTGGTAAAAGCGATCCTAGCCGTGGAACCCAATGGGCCGCCTTTTTACGATCTGCAGCTGGTTGGAGAGCCTGACTGGTTTCACTATGGCAAGAAGATCCGGCCGTGGGGACTCACGGCCGCCCCTTTGCACTATTCTCCCGCGGCTGCAGGCGGAGATGATTTGGCGATTACCGAGCAGGAGCAATCTGACGCTCCCGAATTCGCAAAATGCTGGTTGCAGAAAGAGCCTGCCCGGAAACTCCCCAATCTGCAGAAGCTGCCTATCCTGCTGCTCACGTCGGAGTCATCGTTTCGCGCGGTCGATGACCACTGCACCGCCAAATATCTGAATCAGGCCGGCGTTTACCCCACGTGGACGAAGCTGGCGGAGATCGGCATTCACGGAAACGGCCATATGATGATGCTGGAAAAGAATAATTTGGAAATTGCGGAAATCATGTCCCGCTGGCTGGAGAAAGCGCTCCCCGATTCTGCTGGAGCCGCGCAATCGCACTAAACGGAATCATGCTCACCAGGCCCGCGCCCAGGAGCTACGGCGGGGAGATTCGCGGAATCAGCGGCATCGTGTAGCCGAAACCAATTCTACGGCGCGATCTCCCCGCGGGTTCACTCCTATTTTTCGCAGCTTTCGCTGACCATTTTCAGTCCGGTTACCGTCATGTGCCCGTGCTCGGTGGCGTCTTTGTCGACACCGTGTTCTTTCGCCTCACCCTTGATATCTTCCTTTGCGCCGTGCATGGCGGCGTTGGAAACCACGCCGGTGACTGAAACCGTGTGGCCGACGTGTGGGGCGAGTTTGACGGCGTCACTCTTAATTTCCCACGTGCTTCCGTCCGCACCGGTCAAATTGTACTCGTTGCGGTCGCCGGCCTTGGTCAAACATCCCTTGAGGGTGCGAACCTTTTTGTGAGTTGTCTCTTTCTGATCTTGCGCGTGGACAGATCCCATCCCTCCGAACGCCAGCAGGAACGCGGCAAACATCAATGGAGCTTTGATCTTCATGAACGCCTCCGAGCGTGATTTGAGATGCTCTAAACTTCGCTGATCCAATGTGTGTCTTCAAAAACATATACGTGGGATGCGGATTTCCCGCCATCAGGCCAACCACTGAGATTCATCAGGTGAACACTTCACGGCACCAGTTACGCGGCGATTCAGAAATCGAAGTTTTCCTGTAACAAATTTCTCCACACAGCATTTATTCGTCGACGCGAAGGCGCGTGAGCAAGCGTTTTGGGGTAATTGTGCTCTTCCCCCGTTCAAGAAAGGGCACTTATTCGCCGATCCAAGAAGATAGGCGGGGATCGCACCCTGTTACGAACTGTGAGCCACATCACAGGAGCGTGTGCTCATCGGTAGCATCATGGCTTCGATCTTGGGCATGAGATCCGCGAAAGCGACGGTACTACATGAAACGAAGAACAACACGCGGGGCGAGCCGCGCCCGTGGGTGGTGGCCCTTGTTTCTGGCTGCGTGGATACCGGCAACGCTGCTCGCGCAAGGCGATCGAGCGGCTTCTCCGGTCACGCTTCCGCAAGCGGTAAGCATCGCGCTGGAGAAAAACCCACAACACAAAGTGGCGCTGGCGGACACCAAGGCCGCGAGCGCCGATATCCAGGAAGCTCGTTCGGCTTTGCTGCCTCACGCGACTTTCTCCGAGACCGTGACGCGGGGCAATGACCCGGTCTACGTGTTCGGCAGCAGATTGCGCCAGCAAGGCTTTACGGCGGGTGATTTCGCATTGAATATGCTCAACTCTCCGGCACCAGTCAGCAACTTTGCTACACGCGTTGGCGGAACGTGGACCCTGTTCGATTCCCTTGCGAGTTGGCGCGGAATCGATCGCGCCAGGAAAGAGCGAGAGGGCGCCGACCACCAGCTCGAGCGCACCGATCAGGAAATCATTTTTCGCGCGGTGGATTCCTATTACGGCGTTCTGCTGGCAAAAAAACAACTGGATGTCGCCGAACAGGCCATGGCCACGGCACGGGCGATCCTCGCTCAAAGTAAGGACCGCTTCGAAAGCGGCGTCGTGGTGGAATCCGATTACCTCAGCGCACAGGTGCGGCTGGCATCTCGAAAGCAGGAATTTTTACACACCCAAAATAATCTGGCGCTCTCGCGGGCGCAACTGAGCTCAGATCTGGGAACCTCGCCGCAAACCGAATTCGATCCGGCCGAAACTCTGGCGGAAAAGAATCTCCCCGCGTTGTCCCTGGAAGAAGTGGAGAGCCGTGCCGTGAAGGTGCGTCCGGATCTAAAGCGCATCCGTTCAGAAAGTGCGGCTCAGCAACAAAGCGTGGCCATCGCGAAGTCGGCGTTTGGCCCTCGCGTGAACGGATTCGCGGACTGGGAATCGGACAACCCATCGTTCGTCTCTGGAGGCGGCGGAAACAATTGGGTCGCGGGAATCGAGATTCAGTTCGATTTGTTTCAGGGCGGAGCCAAGCGCGCCGAACTCTCCCGCGAGCAAGCGCTCCGAGAGAAAGTTGCCGCCGTGGAGGAAATGACGACCGACGCGATTCGCATGGAAGTGCGCCGCGCGTTTTATGACGCGGATGCCGCCCGCCAGCAGATCGAGGTGGCGCGCGCTGCGATTGCCGATTCACAGGAAAGCCTGCGCATCAATCAGAACCGTTACGATTCGGGCCTCTCAACCATTTCAGATTTGCTTTCCGCCGAGGAAGCTGTGCGACGCAGCCAGACCGACTATTGGGAAACCATCTACCGCTACCATACCGGCTACGCACAACTCGAATTAGCTGGAGGAACTTTAAGTCCGCAATCGCCGGTGGTGCTGCCATGATGCGCAAAAATCTCACGAGCGCAGTCGTCCCTTTACTCGTTGCCGTGCTTGGCGGAGGCGCTTTTGGGTGCTCCAATGCGCACACCCCAGAGTCTGCCCCGCCAGAAACCGCCGGCGATGTCGCGATCATGGTCGTCCACAAATCGAAAGTTCCGGACTTGCTGGATGCCGTGGGCACCGTTCGCGCCGCGCAGACGAGCCAGATTGCCAGCCAGGTGATGGGCAATATCGTGGAGGTCCGCGCCCAGGAAGGCGCCCGCGTGCAGAGCGGGCAAGTGCTGGCGATTATCGACGATTCGCGGTTGCGCTTTGGGGTCGATCAGGCCACGGCCGCGGTGGCCGCGGCGGAGAAAGAGGTCTCCGCTGCGGATGCGGACCTGGCGCTCTCCGAATCGACGCAAAAGCGTTACCAGCAGCTTTTCGAAAAGAAATCCGTGAGCCCCCAGGAGTTTGACGAGATCAGCAACCGTCGACAGTCGGCTGAGGCTCGCAGAGACGTGGCGCGCGCGCAGCAGGCCCAAGCGAGCGCAGCTCTCGCGCAGGCCCGCACGACGCTTGCCTATACGCAGATCCGCGCCCCTTTTTCCGGCGTGGTTACCGAGAAAAAAGCAGAGGCCGGCGCCCTGGCCGCTCCAGGAATGCTCCTTTTCACTCTAGAAAAATCCGGTGGATACCGCCTCGAAGTGACAGTGGATGAAGGCGATCTCCGGCTCGTTCACCTCGGACAGATCACCGCCATTTCGCTGGACTCATTTGAAAATGCGGAATTTTCGGGAAAAGTAGCGCAAATTGTGCCGGCCGCCGATCCCGCCAGCCACAGTTTTCTGGTGAAGGTTGACCTGCCGGAGGACTCGCGGCTTCGTTCCGGATTGTTCGGTCGCGCACGGTTCGCGCGGGTAGACCGCGAAGCGCTCTTGATCCCGCGCTCAGCGATCGTCGCTCGCGGACAGTTGCAGGGCGTTTACGTCGTGGACGCAAATCGAATCGCCCGTTTGCGATACATCACACTGGGCCAGAGCGTTGGAGAACAGGCGGAAGTCCTCTCTGGATTGCAAGACAACGAAAAGCTCATTCGCGCTCCCGGAGGGCGCGAACTCGCGGGCAAGCAAATCGGGTCGCCCCAATGAGCCACCCGGTCAATCCCGGCAGCGGCGGCCGTGCGCCAGGTTTGGCGGGCCGCATCGCGCAGGCCTTCATTCAATCGAAGCTGACACCCCTTGTGATCATCGGTTCTCTTTTGCTCGGTGCGTTCAGTATTCTCCAGACCCCACGCGAAGAAGAACCGCAAATTGTTGTGCCCATGCTGGACGTTTTTGTCCAGATGCCCGGAGCCTCCGCACAGGAGATCACTGAACGCGCGACCGTGCCCATGGAAAAACTTCTGCGCGAAATTCCGGGCGTCGAATACATCTACTCCATCAATCATCCCGGCCAGAGCATGGTCATCGTGCGCTTTTATGTGGGCACCAAAGAAGAGGATGCCATCGTTCAGACGTATAACAAGCTGTACTCGAACTTCGACCGTATCCCCCCGGGGGTTTCTCAACCTATCATCAAGCCGCGGTCCATTGATAACGTGCCCATCCTGGCATTGACCCTGTGGGGGAAGAACTACGATTCCGGACAGTTGCGGCGCACCGCGGTAGAGCTCGAGCATTCGCTGAAGCAAGTGGACGATGTTTCCGAAACCACGATCATTGGCGGGCAGCCTCGCCAGGTCCGCGTGATCCTCGATACGTCACGACTCGCGGCCTACGGCCTGACTCCGGGTTCGGTAGTCGCAGAACTTGGAAGCGCCAACTCTCGCAGCCAGGCCGGCACTTTTGCGCGTGACAATCGGGAATTTCAGGTCGAGGCGGGAAACTTTTTTACGCGCACCGAAGATTTGCAGCAGGTCGTCGTCGGTGTCCACGCCGGGCGGCCAGTGTATCTGCGCGACGTAGTGGACAAAATTGCAGACGGCCCGGCCGAGCCAGACAATTACGTGCTGTTCGCCACGGCGGAAGGAACCTCCGGCAGCTCGGCGAACCCTGAATTCCCGGCCGTCACCATTGCACTGGCCAAGCGCAAGGGTTCCAACGCAACGTTAATCGCCGAAAGCGTTTTGCGCAAAGTGGATTCCCTGCGCGGCAACACACTGCCAGAAGACTTGAACATCACCGTCACTCGCAACTACGGCGAAACGGCCAAAGAGAAATCAGACGAACTTCTGGAGCATCTATTCATCGCTACAATTTCCGTAACACTGCTGATTGCGTTGGCGTTGGGCTGGCGTGAATCCGGGGTAGTGTTGTTGGCAATTCCCGTAACGCTCGCTCTCACTCTGGCGATTTTCTATCTTTACGGATACACGTTGAACCGCGTCACGCTGTTCGCCCTAATTTTCTCCATCGGGATTCTGGTGGACGACGCCATCGTAGTCGTTGAGAACATCGTTCGACATTTTCGGCTGCCGGAAAATCGCGGACACTCGCTGGCGGATGTGGCCGTTCGAGCCGTGGACGAAGTTGGCAACCCTACGATTCTGGCGACCTTCGCAGTGATCGCTGCCATTCTCCCGATGGCTCTTGTCCGGGGCTTGATGGGGCCCTACATGCGGCCGATTCCCGTCGGCGCTTCTTCGGCCATGATTTTCTCGCTGATCGTAGCGTTCGTCGTTTCGCCGTGGGCGGCGCTGCGACTGCTGCACCGCTACGGGGATCGCCCGGATTCCGGGCACGAAGCGGAAGGCTGGACCACGCGATTCTACCGGCGCCTGATGAATCCCCTGATCCACAATCCCCAGCGCAGGTGGATGTTCCTGGCCGGTGTTGTAGTTCTGCTGCTCCTGGCGGTGGCGTTCGTTCCGCTAAAGCTGGTCCAGGTCAAAATGCTTCCCTTTGATAACAAAAGCGAATTCCAGGTAATCGTTGACATGCCTGATGGAACGCCGCTTGAACAAACCACCAGAGTCGCTCAGGCGCTCGGCAGTTACCTCGGCCGGCAACCGGAAGTCATCAATTATCAGATCTATTCGGGCACTTCGGGTCCCTACAATTTCAATGGCCTGGTGCGGCACTATTTTTTGCGCAGCCAGCCGAACCAGGCCGATATTCAAGTCAATCTCCTTCCGGCTCAGAACCGCCATGCACAGAGCCACGAGATCGCCCGCAGGCTGCGGCCGGAGCTGGACAAGATCGCCGCGCCATTTGCCGCGCGAATCAAAGTGGCCGAAGTGCCGCCCGGGCCACCGGTTCTGGAGACGCTTGTAGCGGAAGTTTACGGTCCGGATTACAAGGGTCAAACCGAACTCGCCGCCAAGATCAAAAAGATTTTCCAGGACACTCCGGGCGTCGTGGACGTCGACTGGTACGTGGAAGATCCCCAGATCAAATACAACATGAAAGTAGACCTGGACAAAGCCGCACTGCAGGGCATTTCTGCAGCGGACGTGTCAAAAACGGTGCAAATCGGCCTGAGCGGCGGTACGGCTGGGTTATTACATGACCCGGTATCAAGGGAGGATGTGCCGATCGAAGTGCGGCTTTCTCGCGCGGATCGTTCAGGAATGGAAGACCTCGAAGCCCTGAAGTTGCCGGGACCATCGGGGGCGCAAGTTTCTCTCGGTGAGCTCACCACCCTTGAAAAAACCACAATCGACCCTAGCGTTTATCGCAAGAATCTGCGGCCGGTGGTTTACGTAACCGGGGATGTGGCCGGCGAAATCGAAAGTCCGGTCTATGCGATTCTGAAGATGAGCGACGCGATCAACAAGATCCAGCTGCCCGAAGGCTACCAGTTCAAGCAGTATTCCGGCACAACTCTGCCCGAAAGCACGGACCGATACTCGATGAAATGGGACGGTGAATGGCACATCACGGTCGAAGTGTTTCGTGACCTGGGACTGGCTTTCGCCGCCGTTCTGGTCTTGATTTATGTGCTGGTCGTGGGCTGGTTCCGTTCGTTTCTCACGCCGCTGGTCATCATGGCTCCGATTCCGTTGACGCTGGTGGGCATCCTTCCGGCGCACGCGCTGATGGGGGCCTTCTTCACGGCCACCTCGATGATCGGATTCATTGCCGGCGCCGGGATCATTGTCCGGAACTCGATTATTTTGGTCGATTTCATCGAACTGCGCCGCTCGCAGGGGATGTCCCTGGAAGACGCTGTCGTGGACGCCGGCGCGGTGCGGTTTCGCCCCATGCTGCTCACGGCCGCGGCGGTCGTCGTGGGAGCAAGCGTAATCCTGTTTGACCCGATCTTTCAGGGCCTGGCAATTTCGCTGATGGCGGGCGAAGTGGCCTCAACCGTACTTTCTCGCATGACCGTCCCCGTCCTTTATTACCTGAGCCAGCGCGGTAAGAACGAGAATGCCGCGCCGCAAGATGATGATCTAGTTCAAGCGACAAACTGAAAAGGAGCTACTGCCATGACCGTTGATCGCTATATCCGATTGATTGCCGGCGCGTTCGTTGTGCTTTCACTGGCGTTGGGATACTGGGTGAGCCCGTATTGGTATCTGTTCACAGCGTTCGTGGGCCTGAACTTGTTCCAGTCGGCGTTCACAGACTGGTGCCCCATGATGTCGATTCTAAGGAAAGTAGGGGTGAAATCGTAAGTCGCGAGGACTCCGATTCGGAATCAGTATTTCATTTCATGGATTTCGAGGGAATGAAATAAATCGGAGGATCTTGGTGAACCGGGTAGGACTCGAACCTACAACCCGCTGATTAAGAGTCAGCTGCTCTACCATTGAGCTACCGGTCCACGAACTTTTTATCTTACCACGACTCAGCAATTTTTTTGGATGCCCGCGCGGCACCGCGTTCGATTTAACTGCGCAATTTTTCCGCGATTTTCTTGGCTATTTCCTTCGCGCGTTCTATATCGTTCGGTTCCAGGGAAATGGCCGCGACTCGCGGGTGTCCTCCCCGCCGTACTGCTCGGCGAGGCTGGCCAGATTGTGTTCGGCGGCGTCCGGATTCCAGGGATTTGAGCCAATCGAAATTTTCGCCCGCGTCGGCGAAGCCAGCACGCTGACCGTGTAGCGCGCATTCGGATACAGCATGTAGGGAATAAATTTGTTGTAGCCGTCCATATCCAGATCGGTGATGTCAAAATAGATTACGCCGCCGCGTACATCGATGCGCTGGCGCAGCAACTCGATGGAACGATGATGCTGCTCGAGCAGCGGGCCCAGATGCTTTGCGACGATCGGCAACTGAATCATTTCCGCGAGCGACCTTGTCGACAGATCCGGAATGATTTTGGCCACCAGTCCTTCTTCCGGCGCGGACTCGATCACCAGCGCCAGCTTCGTGGCGGGCTCCGCCAGCACCACCGCGGATTCCGGCGTCGGATACTGGGCGCCGTCGATGATGTCGCCCCAGTGAATCAGTTCGGCCAGCGGCTGGACGTCAAATCCAAATTTGCTGCTGGTCACATCGGCCAGCAGCTTGGTGCAGGATTTGTAATCAGGATCGTAAAATTTGTGGCCGCTGCGGTCTTGGCGAAAGTTTTCAGCATCCGCGGGAGTAAGAAAGGCGCTCTGGTGATGATCGAACCACCAGGTAACTCTGGGCGAGCTGGAATATTTAAAATCGACAATGGCGTTTTCATCGCCGTCAAAGAGGGATTCGGGAAATGGATGGCGCGCCTGGTGGGTCATCCCGGAGAAGCGAAACTCCGCGCCCGGCTGGATGCGTTCGCGAAAAAAGCGATAGAAGACCGCCGACGACGCCGCGCCGTCGAAGCATCGATCATGAAAGCACAATCGAACTGTGACCGGGACCGCCACTCTGCCCTCGCTCGCTCCAACGCCAGAAGTTAACACCAATGGAAAGCCCTAAACGATGGACGGGACGGGCAAGAATGTCAAGACGAAAAGGAAGACGAAACTACGACGTTCAAAAAGCCGCATTGCTTCTGCCGGGAGCGATGCGAAGCCCGGTCAAACGAGGTTATGGATTGGGTGCCGCACGCTTGGGCCGTCCAAGGGTGCGCGTTTTAGATCTTCGGCCGTCGGGGTCGCAGTGGAGTCACGGGCCGCGCACCGCCCGACAAACGAGTGTCAACTTCCGGAAATGCTTTTGGCGATACCGCCGGCGAGCGGCACTTCAAATTTCTCGTGCTGGTACGCCTTCACCATCAGCAGTATCCATAGAATGAAGGCCACCACACTAATCAGGCCGTAAAGCGCCGCCCCCATTCCGAATGCGCCGAACCCACCGCGATACATCATCCCCATGCCGAAAAACATGGTCAGGGCAATGTTGATGATGTGCAGGCCGCCAAACACAACCATCGACTGCGCCGCATGAAAGCGCACAAACGGCCGCTTGTCGATCAGGAAAAAAACCAGGCCGGTGATCCATCCGACCAGATAACACAGCATTCCGGCGACATTTTCCGACAGCCCCGAATGCGCAGCCGTAGTGGTCTGCGCTACCGCGCCCCCGGATTGTGCCGCGCCGCATTTCGGGCAGAACCCCGCGCCCGTTGCCATTTCGCTGCCGCAACTGCTGCAAAAAGCCATGATATTTCTCCCCTCTGGAAGTCGTTAAGGAAAGAGCCCCCGCTCATGGCGCGAAGGCTATCACCGCTGCGGTCGCCGCACAAGCGCCGCGTTATTCGGCTCAGAGCCCAAACGTTTGCCGTCGAATCAGGCTCCGTTGTAAACTAGCAACGTTCCGCAGCACTTCTTCGCCGGAACGGATCAGTGCTCCCGGCACTCGCCGCGAATCAAGTCGGCACAACCGATGGAAGCAATTCTCAATCTCGTATGGCTGGCGATCACCGTCATGGCAATCTGGCTGTGGCGATGCCGCTGGATTGTTTCACGCCCCGATCCGCGGCACAGTCCAAGGCTGGAAGCGGTGGCCATGGTCTGCGCCCTGGCCCTGCTTTTTCCAGTCATTTCGCTGACGGACGACCTACATCCTGAAATCGTGGCCGTGGATGTGGTTTCCGGAAAACGAAATGCATGCCTCAGCCTGGCAACTGCTCCTGACGTTCGAACCGGATCCGTGGTCTCGTCCGCACACTCCGTATATGGGATTCTTCCGGTGCGCATCGCACTGGTCCAGTTCGTTTTCTGGCATTTTTCTCCCGTTGCTGAGTTACGCCAGGAACGTTCGTTAACGAATGTCCCCCTCGGCCGTTCTCCCCCAGATCTTCTGTAATCCGATACGCCGCATAAGTCGCACCGCCTGCCGAACTGTCACCGGAGGAGTAATTCATCCATCTGGCGAACAGATTCCCAGGCCATCCCTCCATTCGTTTGATTCGAAAGTTCTTGAAGCTTTCGAGTCCAAAGGTTTTGCGCGGCTCGCTCCAAACGGGGAGATTAAAATGAAGAAATTCTTAATGTGGTTCTCGCTTGCGATTGCAGTGTCCACGTCCGCCTGCAGTCGAGGAAATGCCGATCCAAAAGCGGAGGCGCCCCCGCCTGCACAAGTGATTCACGAACAGGAGGGCGGCGCGATCCAGGTCGATCATCCGGAGCAGATCCAACTTTCCACCGCGGCGGCGCGCGAATCCCGACCGGAACTGGTGGTGACCGGCGCGGTGAGCGCGGACATTGCGCGGAATGTTCCAGTCGTTTCGCTGGCGTCGGGCCGGGTACTCGATGTGCGCGCGCGCCTGGGCGATCAGGTGCAAAAGGGCCAGCTGCTGTTTACCGTCCGGAGTTCGGATGTTTCCGGCGGCTATTCCGATTATCGCAAAGCCCTCGCCGACCAACAGCTCGCGCACACCCAGTTTGATCGTGCGACGGATCTTCACGCCCACGGCGCAATCTCTCTGAACGACCTGCAGATAACACAGGACGCCGACGAAAAGGCCAAGGTGGACGTGGAGACAGCCGCCGAACATTTGCGTCTTTTGGGCAGCGACCCCGACAAGCCGAACAGTAACGTGGAGATCCACGCGCCTGAATCAGGAGTCATCATCGACCAGCAAGTCACCGAAGGCGCGTTGGTGCAAGCATATGGGAGCAACCCATTCACAATTTCGGACATTTCCTCGGTTTGGGTATTGTGTGATGTGCATGAAGACCAGTTGCCCGGCGTGCGACTGGGCGACACCGCCGATATTCGCCTGAATGCTTATCCCGATCGCGCTTTCAAAGGAACGATCACCAACATCGGCGCGGTTCTCGATCCCAATCTTCGGACGGCCAAGGTGCGCATTGAAGTCCGTAATCCGGGAATTTTTCGGCTGGGCATGTTCGTGACGGCCACGTTCCACGGGCAAAAACGAGTCACGCGCCCGGTGCTGCCGGCGACGGCGATTCTGCACATGCATGACGCGGATTGGGTGTACGCCATCACGCCGGACAAGAAATTTCAACGTCTCGAAGTCACCGCGGGTGCGACTCTTCCCGGAGACATGCAGGAAGTGATCTCCGGCATTTCGCCGGGTTCGCAGGTGGTGCGCAATGCGCTGACATTCCAGAACATGGCGGGCCAGTAGATGATTCGCAGACTCGTTGACTTGGCCCTTGAAAACCGCTTCATGGTGCTGGCCGCCGCACTCCTTCTTTTCGGCTGGGGCGCGATTTCATTTCACCAGCTTCCGATCGAAGCGTATCCGGACGTCGCGGACAACTACGTGGAGATCATCACGCAATGGCCAGGCATTTCCGCGGAACAAATCGAACAGCAGGTGACCATTCCGCTGGAAATTGTGATGAACGGCATCCCGCATGTCGCGCACCTGCGGTCGTTCTCCCTGTTTGGTCTCTCGGACATCAAACTCATCTTCGATGACGAGGAAGAGAATGCCTGGAATCGCGAACGAGCCCTCGAGCGGCTCTCGCAGGTCACTTTGCCGGCAGGCGTAACTCCGCAGATGGGCACGGACTGGAGTCCCATCGGGCAAATTTATTTTTTCACGCTGAAGAGCAGCAACCCGCAGTACGACGTGATGGATTTGAAGTCGCTCGAGGACTGGGTGGTGGAGAAAAACCTCAAGTCCGTTCCGGACATCGTCGACGTCGCGAGTTTTGGCGGACCCACACGCGAGTATCAGGTGCGTCTCGATCCCAACAAACTAGTTTCCTACGGACTCAGTATCGCGCAGGTCGAGCAGCAACTAACGAGCAACAATTCCAACGCCGGCGGCAGCTTCATCGAATCCGGCGAGCAGGAAATCAACATCCGTGAAGCGCTGATCAAGAACGTCCACGACATCGGAGAAACCGTTCTGATCACCAGGAACGGCACGCCGCTGCGCATGAAGGACATCGCGGTGGTCGGAGAGGGGCCGAAAATCCGGCTGGGCCAATTCGCGCGCGCGATTCATCGGGAGGACGGGAAAATTGTCGACGACGATGATGTCGTTTCAGGGATCGCGCTGCTGCGGAAAGGCGCCGATGCGGATGCAGCGCTTGCCGGAATCCACGCCAAAGTTCAGGAACTGAACGACCGAATTTTGCCCGCCGGCGTGAAGGTGGTACCGTTCATTGACCGTAGCGACCTGGTGCGCTTCACCACTCATACCGTGCTGCACAACCTCACCGAAGGGATCATCCTGGTGGTGATTGTTCTCTTCCTGTTTGTGGGAAATGTTCGCGCGGCCATCATCGTGGCGCTCACGATTCCGTTTGCACTGCTCTTCGCCGCAACCTGCCTGAACCTCAAAGAGATTCCAGCAAACTTACTGTCGCTGGGCGCGCTGGATTTTGGAATGGTCGTCGATGGCGCGGTGGTGATGATTGAGAATATCGTCCGCCACATGACGCATCCTCAGAATTCCACAAAAAGCGCGACAGAAGTGATCCGCGACGCCGCCCACGAAGTGCAGCGGCCGGTCTTCTACGCGATTGCCATCATCATCACCGCCTATCTCCCGATTTTCACCTTGCAGCGAGTCGAGGGACGCCTGTTCAGGCCGATGGCCTGGACCGTGGCGTTCGCGCTGCTCGGCGCGTTGATTTTTTCGATGCTCATCGCGCCGGTGCTCGCAACCTATTTTTCCGCCAGGGCGTCAAGGAATGGCGTAACCCGGCGATGGAGTTTTTAACCGAACGCTACCGCAAGGCGGTGAGATATGCGATCGAACATCGCCTGCTAACCGTGGGAATTGGAGTCGCCGGGCTGTGTCTGGCCAGCGTACTGTCGTGAGCGGTGTGATCGGTTCGGAGTTTCTGCCCCATCTGGACGAAGGCGCCATCTGGGCGCGCGGTACGCTGGCGTCCAGCATCGGTCCGAGCGAAGCCACACGCATCGCCGAATCAGGCACGCACGGTGCTTTGTTCGTTTCCCGAGGTGCCGGAATGCACGAGCCAGGTGGGGCGCCCCGACGACGGGACTGACGCCACCGGCTTCTTCAATACCGAATATTACGTGGGATTGAAACCCAAGGAAGAATGGCGGCCCGCGTTTCATCAGGATAAGGACCGTTTGATCGCCGCCATGAATCGCGAGTTGCAAAAAATTCCCGGCGTGGACTGGGGCTTTTCGCAGCCCATCGAAGACAACATGGAAGAAGCGGTAAGCGGCGTAAAGGGTGAGCTGGCCACAAAAGTTTATGGAGACGATCTGAAAGTTTTGGAGCAGAAAGCCGACCAGATCGTTACCGTGATGCAGCATGTCAAGGGCATAGAAGATCTCGGCGTCTTTCGCGCCCTCGGCCAGCCAAACATCAATTTTGAAGTGGACCGCCAGCAGGCCGCGCGCTATCAGATCAATGTCGCCGACGTGCAGGATGCCATTCAGACGGCGGTGGGAGGATCGGCACTTACCCAAGTCTTACAAGGCGAGCAACGCTACGATCTGGTGCTCCGGTACCTGCCGCAATATCGCGATACGAAAGAAGCGATGGAAAATATTCGTCTGCTCTCGCCATCGGGCGAGCGCGTCTCACTCGCACAGCTCTGCAAGATCAAGGAGCAGGAAGGCGGTTCGGAAATTTACCGTGAAGCCAACCAGCGCTACGTGGCCATCAAATATAGCGTCCGCGGACGCGATCTGGGAGGCGCGGTCGAGGAAGCCATGCGCAACGTGAACGCACAAGTGCAATTGCCGCGCGGCTATCACATCGACTGGGAAGGCGAATACGAAAGCCAGAAACGCGCCCAGGCGCGGCTCTTGATCATTGTTCCGCTGACCACCCTGGTGATCTATCTGATTATCTACTCGATGTTCCGCTCGCCGAAATGGGCGGCGTTAATACTGGCCACCGTGGCGATGGCCAGTGTCGGCGGACTGCTGGCGCTGCTTGTTACCGGCACTCACTTCAGTGTTTCGTCCGGCGTCGGATTCTTGGCATTGTTCGGTGTGTCCGTGCAGACGGGGGGCATCATGCTCGAGTACATCAACCAGCTTCGCGCCAGGTGCATGACCATCGAGGATTCGGCCATCGATGGCGCGGTGCTGAGGCTTCGCCCCATCATGATGACCATGCTCGTTGCCACGCTGGGACTGCTTCCGGCCGCGCTCTCGCACGCCATTGGTTCCGACTCCCAGCGTCCGTTCGCCATCGTGATCGTCGGCGGTTTGATGGTCAACCTGGCGATGAGCATCTTCATTCTACCGACACTCTACGTATGGCTCGCGAAAAACGGAGACCGCCTGCCGGAGCCAGAACCGAATTTTGAACCCTGACCGCAACGTCGAGTGCTGTTCCTCGGTTATACTGTAGTGCAACGCGGAAGTGGCGGAATTGGCAGACGCGCCAGCCTTAGGAGCTGGTGGCCGAAAGGCCGTAGGGGTTCGAGTCCCTTCTTCCGCACCATAAAATCGCTCTTTCGGCTTGCCCCTTCAACGTTACCCCGAGAGTGATACGTTGTGCTGGGCTGAAGGCCGGGGGGAAGCGCTATTCTCGGGAATCCGGCTCAGTCCAGTTGTATACGGTTCCATCGGAAAATGTAATTTCGCCCGAGCCATACACCCAGGTCTCCAGGAAATTGGACACTCTCACCTTTTCCGGTTCGCCGAATATTTGCCGGACTTTCGCCTCAGTCATTCCTACTGATAAATTCGGCCGCCAATTGCGTTTGTCGTGCCAATCCGATAGGGGCGCCGCTGCGTGGGATGAGCTGGAAATTGCCGGCGGGCCGGACGAGCTTGGCGTTCGAAAAGCTCGTTCAATGAACGCCGCAAAGACGAAGACGATGATACCAATATAGATAGCGAACCGGGTGCGCCACCACCGCCGCCTGCGAAACTTCATACTTGCATTCCGACAATCGGGAGAAAAAGTTCCGAATTGCACCCGATAAATTGTCCGATAAATTAAAAGAGGAATGCTCGGCGATCGGTTTTGGGAGCCCTGCGGGAGGATTGTCCCTGGGGCGCTTTTCTCGGACGTTACGATTCCCGACCAGGCGCTCAGGATTCGACGGAGTTCACAGATTTCGGATTGAAAATAATGTCACCGAAGGGCGCGGAGCACCCCGGGCGGACGTTCAGTCAAGCGGTTCGACCTTCATCATTCTCGCGGTGCGGGTGTTGACCATCCACAGCGTTGTGCGGCTGGTCGTCGGATCGAAGGTAATCTTCTTGGAATCGAATTCCGTGGGGATCTGATATTCGACGATTTCGCCGGTTATCGGATCCAGGCGCATCAGGCGTTCCGACATGTTGCTCGTCGCATACACGTAGCCATCCTTGTCAGGCGCCGAGACCGCATATGGGGTTGTATATTTGCGCGGCATGGGCCATTCCTGGAACTTTTCCGTGCGCGTGTCGAACCTCCCGATTTTGTCGCCGGTGTACTCGGCAAACCAGAATCGATCCTGTGGATCCATGCGCCCACGGCGAGGCGATGACCGGGGAGTCGGAACCGGCCAGAATTTGGCCTCACCCGTCTTGGCGTCGATCCCGATGATGTAGGAGCCGCCGATATCCGGAGCATAGGGATTGCCCTTGGAGTTGACCACCGTGAGATCGACGTACTGACGATGGAAGCCCGGAGGAAGGTTCGGCGACTTCTCCCAACTATAGCTGGCTTCCACTTTCATCGTTTTCGGATCGATCCGCGTCCAGCCGGCCCAGATTTTGCCTTCGGGCCCGAGCGCCATGAATTGCGTGCCCGCTCCCTCGATCGTGCTCAATTCTTCGGTCTTGGGATTGAATCGGGTCATTACGATGGCAGCCCCTGCGATCCGGCGGGGAAACCAGACGTTATCGTCGAGGTCCACCTGAATATCTCTCGCCCCTGGCAGGTCTCCGGGCGGCACGGGTGGCAGCGCGTGCTCGGTAAAGCTCCCTGTTTTCGGATTCATCTTTCCAAAGAACATCCGGCTTTCGTCGGTGTACCAGATCGTACCCGCGGAATCGAGATCCAAATCGTGCGCCACCGTGTCGCGCCGCGGCATGTCGTACTGTGTGATGATGACGCGGGTGGCCTTGCCCTTGGGACGCGGCAGCGTCTTCAACTCAAAGGGCCACGTCGTTCTTCCGTTGCTGAGATTCAACGTGGAAAGGTATTCGGCGAGTTCTGCCTTTGGAACCCCGAACGGCTCACGGCCCCATATGGGGTTGTGGTCGGCTGCGGCGACCTGTTCGGGGGTGCCGAGCTGCCCGCGGCCCCGGGCGTCGGTGCTAACCGCCGAGCCGTCGGTGTAATACTGCTGCATGCGAGTGATCAGTGCCACAAATTCCTGGGAGGTGTGGTTGGACCTCATGATGCGCTGCCAGGTATGGCAATACGCGCAGCTCACGGTCTGGTAGATGAGTTTGTTTTTCTGTTCCGGCGTTCCCGGAACGCTCATGGCCCATTCCAGCGAACTCAGTTGTGCCGCCAGATCCTTGGCCTTCAGCAGCTTGAGATCCGCTTGTGAAGTCTTGCCTTCGGCGATATCCACGGGCGCGGAATCGGCCAGATCGTATCCCACGGCTCGGATCGTCACGGCATATTTTCCGGGTTCCAAGTGCGTGCGAGGGAAGCTGTATTTCCCCTGCGCATCGCTCACTACGGACACAGTAAAGTTGGCGCCGGCGCGTCGCACGCTGACCACCACACCTTCCATGAGACCTTCCTGTGGTGAGCTGACAATACCGCTCAGCGCGACTGCCCCTGCGGACTGCGCCTCGAGTGCGCCAGGAGCCAGACTCACAGCGCCAAGGACGATGATCACGAGCGCGATGATAAAAAATCGTTTTGACATACAGCCGACTTGTAGCATAGGCGTTGGCGTCGGTCAATGAATGGGGGTTGCGGTGTGTGCTCGCGGGATTGGCATCTGAACCTGCGAATGTGAGAGCGGTCTGGGCAGACCTAAGATTTCTATGCCAGAGATTCGTAGAGTCCCTCGAACAAATCCATACCACGTTCTAAAAGTTCACGATCCGAAATATTCCGGCGGGCCCAGCCTTTCATTACCTCATTGATGCCAAATCCTTCCGGCCGTCCGAACTTTTCGTCGAAGACGTCGGCGTCATGAATGATCTCCGCGATAATGTCCACTTTGCGGTTGCGAATCCGAAACTGCTTCACCAAAGTCTCGAACGTGCAGTCATCCCCACGATGCCCGAATCCACCGTGATACATGTCATACGCAATTCCTTGCGGCGGAACGGCTCCTTCGTCCGCAAAGTCGAAGCGGGCTTTGCGATCGATAAAGCGTCGAATCAGCCAGGCGGACCCGGACCGATCAATGCCGGGCCGATGCCGGGTCACCCAAACCTTTTGTTGATATTCGCGGATGCGCAGCTTCTCGCCTGCTGGCACGGGCGAAACGCGGCTGGAGTTGATCTCGGCCCGTTTGAGCAGTTTTTCGACATGCCCCCGCAATGGGCTGTGAAAAAAATCAACGGCCACGATTTCTTGAAAGCGGCTTCGCAATCGTTTCAAATGGCTGCCGAGCCGTTTTTGCTGCGACGGAGAGGACAATTTCGTCAGGTCTTTGATGATCTGTCGATATTCGGGTGCGCGTGCTTCTCGAAATTTTTTAACCAGCTGCCGCTCGGAAAGATTGTCTATGGCTTGGACTTCCACAACCGAGGCGCTTCCTCCGTAGTCCCGCACCGCGGATGCCAGCCACTCAAATCGCTCCTGATTGTCCTGGTCATTCGGAAGCAAATACCCTGAGTTCCCCAGCGTCACGACTCCATATCGGTGCAATTTGCGCCAGACTTCAACACGCTGGCTGGCGCGTTTCGCGGGCAGAGTAAACACCAGCAGGAGCCAAGGCGGTACGTTCGTGGAATTTCTCAATTTCATATCAGTTCTATGTTATGGTTATAACACGCCATGCTGCTCGTCTCGATATTCCATCAACCAACGGTAGCATAGCCGAGACTTCATTAGGATGGGAATCCTATGCACCTTCTCGTCGCGGAAGACGAAAGGAAGATGGCGGAGCTGCTGAAGAAAGGGCTCGAAGAGGAAAACCATTCCGTCGGCCTGGCATTCGACGGCCGCGGCGCGCTGGAAATGGCGCAGGCTCTCGAATTCGACGCCATCGTGCTGGACCTGATGCTTCCGGGAATCGACGGATTCGACGTTACGCGACGCTTGCGGAAACGGGGAAACAAGACCCCCATCCTGATCCTCACGGCCCGCGATGCGGTGTCGGACATTGTGAAGGGACTCGACATCGGCGCGAACGATTACATGACCAAACCGTTCTCCTTCGAGGAATTTCTGGCGCGGCTCCGCTCGGTGTCGCGGTGCAGTTCCCTCCCGGCTCCCGCGCTTCTGCAAGTTGGGGATCTGGTTTTGAATGCGGCGAGCCGAGAGGTTAAACGCGCCGGCGAGGAGATTTCCCTAAGCCCTACGGAGTATCGCTTACTGGAATTTCTAATGCGGCGCGCGGGGCGCGTCATGTCCAATGAAACCATCGCGGATTTGGTTTGGGAAGCGAGCGGCGAGTTTGAGAAAAACACGCTCCACGCATTTATCAGTCTGCTGAGAAGGAAAATTGATCGCGGGCACCGGGTAAAACTAATAGAGACGGTGAGAAAGTTCGGCTACGGCATTCGAGACGTGGCGAAGGCATGCTGACGGACGAATACGTCGGCCCGGATCGACGGCAATGCGATGATGACCCGCGCCCATCACCACGAACGATCCCGACTTTACTCCACCACCAAGGGGGCTGGACACGCACACCCTGTTCGGCCCCCTTTATTTCGTTGCGCGCACATCCCCAGCCGCGGATCTACGATTGTGAGCGAAACCGAACGCACCCGGAACCAGCCACAGATCCGGTGACACACAGCACAACGAACCGGGATTAAGAGCGTCGCAATCCGCGCGAGTTGACGTTGATCTTGCATTCCCCTATACTTTGCATTCGTCGCACCCCGCTCGCAGTACTTTCCCGTTTCCTATTTTCCGGACCGAGAAGCGGCAAAGAGTAGACGCACGAATCTTGGGGCGATTCCTGAGGAATTTCGACCATTTGACATTGCCGCCCTTTCGTTCCAGGGGATTTTAGAAGGGATCCTGAAGGCCTGACCATGACTGAAGCAACTTGCCGGCGCGAACTGGAACTGGAAATTCCCGCGGAAACTGTCCAGAAGGCAGTGAAACGCGTGGCCAAGGAATTCGCGCGCGTTGCGCGCGTGCCGGGATTCCGTCCGGGAAAAGCCCCCGAAACATTGATCCGGCGGCGTTTTGCCGACGACATTAAGAGTGAAGTGCTGCAATCGCTGGTGCCCGAGCAGATCGAGCGCGCCGTCAGCGAAAGCAAGCTGGTGCCCGTCACGCAGCCGCAGGTCGATAAGGTTGACTTCACGGAAAGCGGGCCGGTGAAGTTCCGCGCGACGTTTGAGGTCCTGCCGGAATTCGACCTTGGTCAATATAAGGACCTGGAAGTGGAGATCGAGGACACCAAGATTGAGGACGCCGATGTCGATAAGGCCCTCGATGAGCTCCGCGACCGCGCCGCCACCTTCGTGCCCGTGGAGGGCCGCGCCATCGTTGACGGCGATTACGCGCAACTGAAGCTGAAAGGAATTCCGGCCGGCGGCGGCGAACCGCTGGAAGCCGACAGTGTAATGTGCCACGTGGGCGGCGAAGAAACCATGGAGCCGTTCAACGAAAATCTGCGCGGAGCAAACACCGGAGACCACAAGAATTTTGACGTGACCTATCCGTCCGATTATCCCGATCCAAAATTGCAGGGAAAAACTTATACGTACGCGGTCGAAGTTCTGGGCATCAAAGAAAAAAAGCGCCCCGATCTGACCGATGAATTTGCCAAGGACGTGAGCGACGCGCAGAGCCTGGAAGAATTGCGCGCGAAGATGCGCGAGAATCTGGAAGCCGCGCGCACCCATCGCCAGAACGAGCAGACGCGCGAAAAGCTGTTGTCACAAATCGTGAAGTCGCATGACTTCCCTGTTCCCGAAGCGCTGGTGGAAAATCAGATGGATTCACGCCTGGAACGCACGGTGCGGTCGCTGGCCTCGCAGGGAGTCGATCCGCGCGCGGTGAATGTGGACTGGGTGGCGCTGCGCAGCCGCCAAAAAGACCGCTCCATCGAAGATGTGAAGGCCGAATTGCTGCTGGACCGGATCGCCACGGCGGAAAAAATCGAAGTGTCCGATGAAGAAGTGGACAAGGAAATCGAAGCGATTGCCCAACGCAGTGGCGAATCCGCAACAGCCGTGCGCGCAAACTTGACAAGGCAGGGAGCGCTGGATAGGATGAAATCTAAGATCCGGAGTGAGAAAACTCTGGACTGGCTCTGCAGCAATTCCCGGACCCGAACAATAACCAAGGAGAATTGAAGAGATTCCGGCCGGGGTCCTCCGTGCGACCTCAAAAAACCCAAATGAACGATACAGAAGACATGACTCCTTATGCAACAACCCTCGTCCCCATGGTCGTCGAGCAGACGAATCGGGGAGAGCGGGCGTATGACATTTACTCCCGGCTGCTGAAGGACAATATTATTTTCATCGGGACGCCCATTGACGACCATGTCGCCAATCTGGTCACCGCTCAGTTGCTTTTCCTGGAAGCGGAAGATCCTGAAAAAGACATTTCGCTGTACATTAATTCGCCGGGCGGCTCGATCACCGCGGGCATGGCAATTTATGACACCATGCAGTTCGTGCGGCCAAGCGTGGTGACCATTTGCGTCGGCCAGGCCGCGTCGATTGCCGCCCTGCTGCTGACTGCGGGCGCGCCGAAGAAGCGGTTCTCCTTGCCCAATTCGCGCATCTTGATTCACCAGCCGTGGATGTCGGGATTGTCGGGCCAGGCAACGGATATCGATATTCACGCCAAAGAAATTCTGCGCATGCGCACGGTCATCAATGCCCTGCTGGCGCAACATAGCGGACATCCGCTTGACACCCTGGAAAAAGACGTCGAGCGCGATTTCATCATGTCCGCGGCGCAGGCCAAGGATTACGGATTGATCGACGAAATTATTACCAAGCACCGCTAGCGCGTTCCAAAAAGTAAGTAACGGACTAACGCGGCGATGTACGCAACAGGCAAAGGGGCCTAGAATAGTCCGCGGGTGAAGTTAAAAGTTCCTTGGGCCGCCGGAGGGCATCACACCGTTGAGAAAACTCAGTACTGACGAACCACTACGCTGTTCCTTCTGCCATAAAACGCAGGAGCAGGTCGAGAAGCTGATCAGCTCGCCCTCGGACTATCCGCGCGCCTACATCTGCAACGAGTGTGTAACCGTCTGCGAGCAGATTCTTGAGGAAGAAAAGCGCGAGCAAGCCAATCCCGTCAACAAGCGTCTGCCGCGTCCGCCGGAGATCAAAGCGTTCCTCGATGGCTACGTGATCGGCCAGGACAAGACCAAGAAGAAGCTGGCTGTGGCCGTCTACAATCACTACAAGCGCATCTTCCTGAACCGCCAGCCGGGCGATGTGGAACTCACCAAGTCCAATATTCTGCTGATCGGCCCGACCGGTACCGGCAAGACGCTCTTGGCGCAGACGTTGTCGCGCATGCTGGATGTGCCCTTCGCCATCGTGGACGCCACCACGCTGACCGAAGCGGGTTATGTCGGCGAGGATGTCGAGAACATCATTTTGAAGCTCTTGCAGGCCGCCGACGGTGACGTAACCAAGGCTCAGCAAGGGATTATCTACATCGACGAAATCGACAAGATCTCCAAGAAGGACGAAAACCCTTCCATCACCCGCGACGTTTCCGGCGAAGGTGTACAGCAAGCCCTGCTGAAGATTCTGGAAGGCACCATCGCCAACGTTCCGCCACAAGGTGGACGCAAGCATCCCCACCAGGAATTCACGCCCGTGGACACCACCAACATCCTGTTCATCTGCGGCGGCGCCTTCGTGGGCCTGGAAAAAACGATTGAACGCCGCATCGGGCAAAAGTCGCTGGGCTTTCATACCGACGCGCAGCCGACTACCGCGCAGCGCCGCAACATTGAACTCCTCAGCCAGGCGCAGCCCACCGACTTGATCCGCTACGGCCTGATTCCTGAATTCGTGGGCCGCTTGCCGGTCGTCGGAGTTCTGGGCGACCTGGACAAGGCCGCGCTGATGCAGATCCTGACCGAGCCGAAAAACGCTCTGATCCGTCAATATCAAAGACTCTTTGAATTTGAGAATGTGCGCCTGCGATTTTCCGACGATGCCCTGGAAACCGTTGCCGAATTGGCCCTGCAGCGCAAAGTCGGCGCCCGCGGCCTGCGCATGATCCTCGAAGACCTCATGCTCGAACTCATGTACCACCTGCCAGCCCAGCGTAAGCAGCGCGAATTCGTGGTGACCGGCGAAATGGTGCGTAGCCGCGAGATTAATTGGACGCTGCTCGAAAAAGCCGGATAGACGGTTACTTGTCCGCCACGGCGGACACCCGCCGCGAACAAAAATCGCTTCAAGGAGTTGTAAGATAACCACGGACCCCATGTTTAACCGAGAAAAGACTGAATCCAAGCGCGTGCCCATGATGCCGGTGCGCGATCTGGTCATCTTCCCGCAGATGATGAATCCATTCATCGTGGGGCGCGAGAGTTCGCTGCGCGCTCTTGAGGAAGCTCTGGCCACCGATAAGAAGATTTTCCTGGCCACCCAGCACGATGCCTCCGTCGACGATCCCAAACCTGAAGAAATCTATTCCGTCGGCACCCTGGCCAATATCGTCCAGAGCGTTCGCCTGCCGGACGGCAACCTGCGCGTGCTGGTCGAGGGCGTCGAGCGCGCCAAGGCCATTCAAGTTTCCACCGAGGAAGGCTTTTTCCGCGCCACGCTGAAAGTGATT
Organism: uncultured Acidobacteriota bacterium; assembly: GCA_963695945.1. Lineage (GTDB taxonomy): Bacteria > Acidobacteriota > Terriglobia > Acidiferrales > UBA7541 > Palsa-360. The sequence goes on from CAVOIX010000071.1 coordinate 38,848, forward strand.
CCCAACAAGGCCGAACCCTCGCCGCAAATCGAGCAGGCCGTCACCAAAGTGACCGGCCTGTTTGAGCAGTACGTAAAACTCTCGCAAAGCCTGAACTACGACACCATGATCGCGGCGACGCGCGTCGATGATCCCGCGAAACTGTCCGACACCATCGCCTCCAACCTGCAGATCCCTGTCGAGGAAAAACAGGAACTACTCGAGAATTTCGATCCTCTGGACCGCCTGACCCGCGTCGGCGAAATCCTGGAAAGCGAAATCGAGAAGCTCAACGTCGACCGCAATATCAATACCCGCGTGAAGCGCCAGATGGAGCGCGCCCAGAAAGAGTATTACCTCAACGAAAAATTGAAGGCCATTCACAAGGAACTGGGCCGCGGCGAAAAGAACGAGCTCGAGGAACTGAAAAAGAAGATTGAGACTGCGGGCATGCCCAAGGACGCCCTGGAAAAAGCCACCCAGGAACTCAAGCGCCTGGAGATGATGCCGCCGATGTCCGCGGAATCCACGGTGAGCCGCAACTATCTGGACTGGCTGCTGGCGGTGCCCTGGAAGAAGCGCTCAAAGGAAATACGCGATATCTCACTCGCCGAAAAAATCCTGGAAGAAGACCATTATGGGCTCGAGAAGGTCAAGGAACGCATCCTTGAATTTCTCGCCGTGCGCCAGCTGGTGAAGAATCCCCGCGGCTCGATTCTTTGCTTCGTCGGGCCTCCAGGAGTCGGCAAAACGTCTCTGGCCATGTCCATCGGGCGCGCCACCGGACGCAAATTCATTCGCGTCTCCCTTGGCGGCGTGCGTGATGAAGCGGAAATTCGCGGCCATCGCCGCACCTACATTGGCGCGCTGCCCGGCCAGATCATTCAGATGATGAAGAAGGCCGGCACCGTCAACCCGATCTTCGTGCTGGACGAAGTGGACAAGATGTCCACCGATTTCCGCGGCGATCCGTCGGCGGCGCTCATGGAGGTTCTGGACCCGGAACTGAACCACGCCTTTACCGACCATTACCTGGACGTTGAATACGATCTTTCGAAAGTGATGTTTGTGTGCACCGCCAACGTGCTGCACACCATTCCGCAGCCCCTGCAGGACCGCATGGAGATCCTGCGCATCCCGGGCTACACAGAAGCCGAAAAGGCGCAGATCGCTAAGCGCTTCCTGATTCGCAAGGCGCGGGAATCCACGGGCCTGGCGGAATCGAATCTGACCTTCACGGACGAAGCCGTTTCGAACATCATCCGGCATTACACGCACGAGGCCGGAGTGCGCAGCCTGGAGCGAGAAATCTCCAGCATCTGCCGCAAAGTCGCGCGGCGCGTGGTGAAGGAAGGCAAGCAGTATTCCATCAATGTCACGCCAGAGGGCGTAAGCGATTTCCTGGGCATCATCAAGTACCGCGAAGTGTGGGCCGAGAAGAAGAACGAAGTCGGGCTCACCACGGGTCTCGCGTGGACGGAAGTGGGCGGCTCGGTGCTCTCCACCGAAGCCACCATCATGCACGGCAAGGGACGCCTGACGCTGACCGGGAAGCTGGGCGACGTCATGCAGGAGTCGGCGCACGCCGCCATGAGCTACGTGCGAACGCGCACGGCAAATTTCGGCCTGCCGCGCGACTTTTACCGCCATCTCGACATTCACATGCACGTTCCGGAAGGCGCGATCCCCAAGGATGGCCCTTCGGCCGGAATCACCATTGCCACCTCGATCGTCAGCGCCCTCACCCGTATACCGGTGCGCTGCGACGTGGCCATGACCGGCGAAATCACCCTGCGCGGCAAAGTGCTTCCGATCGGCGGCATGAAGGAAAAAATGCTGGCGGCCCACCGCGTCGGAATCCGTACCGTGATTCTGCCGAAGGACAACGAAAAGGACCTGGCCGACATTCCGGCGGAAATTCAGGCGGACATGACCATCCGGTTCGTCGAAAACATGGACGAAGTTCTGGAAATCGCCTTGGAACGGCCGCTGACACCCGCAACGCACGATGCAGCAGTTCCGGAAGCGGCGGCGAAGTTTGAAACCGAATCCGAGAGCGATCAGGAATTGACCAATTAAGCGGAAACCTCGGCTCCTCCGTCCCGATGAAGCGCAATCGAGCCAGCCAGCGGGGTGTTTCGGGATTTTGGGTGCGGCAGTATTTCGTGTCATTCATGAATTGAAATTTCCAGTTTGGCTAACCCGGTCGGAAATTGAATAGCACCTGCCCGGCGTCCGCCGATGTGGACAATCCGGCCTGAGCTTCAGGCTTATCTCTATAGAGAATTAAGGAAATGAAAACGATGAGCATTAGTCTTGCGGAACTGAAAGAAAAGAACATTACCGACCTGGCGAAAATCGCCAAGGACCTGGCCATTCCCGGCTCCAGCGGCATGCGCAAGCAGGAACTGATCTTTCAGATCCTCCGCGCCCAGACCGAAAAGAACGGCCTGATTTTCTCGGAAGGCGTTCTGGAATGCCTGCCGGATGGCTTCGGCTTCCTGCGCGCGCCGGAGTACAACTATCTGCCTGGACCGGACGATATTTACGTCTCGCCCTCGCAGATCAGGAAGTTTGACCTGCGAACGGGAGACACCGTCTCCGGCCAGGTCGGCCCCCCAAGGACGGCGAGCGCTATTTCGCGCTGATCAAGGTGGAAGCGGTCAACTTCGAAGATCCGGAAGTGGCCCGCAATAAAATATTCTTTGATAACCTCACGCCGCTCTATCCCCAGGGCCGCCTGAAAATGGAAACGACGCGGGAAAACCTGACCGGGCGCGTCCTCGATCTCCTCTGCCCGGTTGGAAAAGGCCAGCGCGGATTGATCGTCGCGCCGCCGCGCACCGGCAAAACCATGATGCTGCAGGCCTTCGCCAACTCCGTGACCACCAATCATCCGGAAGTCGCGCTGATCGTTCTGCTGATCGACGAGCGCCCGGAAGAAGTCACCGACATGCAGCGCACAGTGAAGGGTGAAGTCATCAGTTCGACGTTCGACGAACCGCCGCAACGCCACATCCAGGTCGCCGAAATGGTTCTGGAAAAGGCCAAGCGCCTGGTCGAGCACAAGCGCGACGTCGTCATTCTTCTCGACTCGGTCACGCGTCTGGCTCGCGCTTACAACGCCGTCACCCCGCCTTCGGGCAAGGTGCTCTCCGGCGGTATCGACGCCAACGCCCTACAGCGCCCGCGCCGCTTCTTCGCCGCCGCGCGAAACGTGGAAGAGGGCGGCTCGCTCACCATCATCGCCACGGCCCTGATCGACACCGGCAGCCGCATGGATGACGTGATCTTCGAAGAATTCAAGGGCACCGGCAACATGGAAATCAACCTCGACCGCCGTTTGGTGGACAAGCGCATTTTCCCGGCCATCGACATCAACCGTTCCGGAACCCGAAAAGAAGAATTGCTCATGCCGCCGGACGAGCTCAATCGCGTCTGGGTGCTGCGCAAGGTTTTGAACCCTCTCTCACCCGTTGAGGCCATGGAGTTGCTCCTGGGACGACTCTCCAAGTCCAAGTCCAACGCCGAGTTTCTTGCTTCCATGTCCAGCCCGAGCTAGTTCCCTTCGGCTGGCAAACGCTACGTTCATCCCCCTTCCCGCTCTGGCCGGCGCGCCTGCCGGCCGAACTTGCATTGCGCGTGAAGGAGCGCCTGGATGAAATTTCTAGCCCGCCAGCCCATTCTTGATCACCATCGCCATCTGTTTGCGTACGAGCTGCTTTTTCGCTCGGGCACCAACAATTTCTGCGACGGCGCCGATCTTGAGCAGATTTCCCTCGCGATGCTAGATACCTCATTCCTCATCGGCCTGCAGAGGCTGACCGACGGAGAGCGCGCGTTCGTCAATTGCCCCCGCGATTTCCTGCTGAAGGATTATGTGTCCTTGTTTCCACCGGGCGTCGTGGTCGTCGAACTCCTGGAAACCATCGTGCCGGACGCGGAAGTCCTGGAAGCCTGCCGCGGACTGAAACACCGGGGATATCTTCTGGCCCTGGACGATTTTGAGGACAAAATCGATTGGGAACCGCTGGTTGAAATCGCCGATTTCATTAAAGTCGATTTTCGGCTTACTCCTCCCCCGCAGCAGCATTCGCTCGCGTCGCGATACATGGAAAAGGGAATTCGCATGCTGGCCGAAAAAGTCGAGACTCAGGAAGAGTTCTCGGAAGCCCTGAAGATGGGCTATTCCCTGTTTCAGGGATATTTTTTTGCCGCCCGGAAATCTTGCAGCACCGTTCCATTCCCGCATACAAGCTGGCCTACATCCAGCTTCTTCAGGCGGTCACCACGCCGGATTTCAAGATGGACGCACTCGCTTCAAAAATTAAGCTCGAACCGTCGCTTACCTACAAGCTCCTGCGGTACCTGAATTCACCCGTCTTCGGCCTGCGAATCGAAATTCACTCAATCTCGCATGCACTGCAGTTGCTTGGAGAACGGGAACTACGCAAATGGATTGCCGTCGTGGCGGTCGGAGTGCTCGCGGACGGTAAACCCGATGAACTGATGAAGATCCCCCTGGTTCGAGGACGCTTTTGCGAATTGATCGCTCCCCATGCCGGAATGGCGGACCAGGCCAGCGATCTTTTTCTGCTGGGTTTGCTCTCGGTGACGGATGCGATTCTCGATCAACCTCTGGACGTCATTCTCGAGGAACTTCCGGTGCGCACCGACATCAAGGAAGCGCTGCTGGAACAACACGTTCCTTATCGCGAGGTGCTCGAGCTGGCCTTGGCTCTGGAGCGGGCCGACTGGGATGACGTAAGCGCCTTCGCTTCCTCCGTAAATATGAGGGAAGAACAGATTTCCGAACTCTATATTTCCGCCGTGGACTGGTCCAACGTCCTGCGGGGCGAAGCAAAACAACTGGTTTCCCGTCAGGGCGTTGCAAGCCGAGTTGGCGAAGTTTCGAGTAGCTCTAAGGATCCGGCGAGCCGCCGGTCTGGATAAAATCGCGATGAAATATATAGCTCGCCAACCCATTCTGAACCGCTACCGTGAGTTGTCCGCCTACGAATTGCTGTTTCGCAATGGACTGCAGAACTCGTTCGACGGCCTGGATCTAGAACTCGCTTCCACTTCGGTAATGGACACGTCCTTTCTGATCGGTTTGGACAAACTCGCTTCCGGCCATCTGATATTCATCAACAGCCCTCGGGATTTTTTGCTGCGCGATTATATTTCTCTCTTTCCTCCGCATTCCGTGGTCGTCGAAGTGCTCGAGTCCGTCACCCCGGACCCAGAAATCATCGACGCCTGCCGCCGCCTGAAGCGGTCCGGCTATACGATCGCGCTCGATGATTTTGTGGATTCTCCTCCGTGGGCGCCGCTGGTGGCCCTCGCCGACATCATCAAGGTAGATTTCCGAACCATCCCGCTGGAGGAACAACGAGAGATCGTCTCCCGGTACGCCCAGAAAAATATCCGCATGCTGGCCGAAAAAGTGGAGACACAGGAAGAATACGCGGCGGCCATGCGGATGGGGTATTCGTTGTTTCAGGGCTATTTCTTCTGCCGCCCCGAAATGATGCAGCATGGCGAACTGCCCTCATCCAAACTCGCCATCTCGAATTGCTGCGCGCCGCGACCGCGCCTCAATTCAACATTCAAATACTGGCCTTGAAAATAAAACACGCAGCCTCGCTCACATTCCGCTTGTGGATACCGACTTAATC
>CAVOIX010000072.1:0-111911 GCA_963695945.1 uncultured Acidobacteriota bacterium
CGAAGTGAAGCGCGTGTTCAATCCGGAGTTCCTGAATCGTCTGGACGAGATTATTCTGTTCAATCCGTTGGGTGATGAAGATCTGCTTCGCATCATCGACTTGTTGGTCGGCCAGACCAACGACACACTGATCCACCGTCAGGTCCAGATTGTCCTGACGCCGGAAGCACGCCAGTGGCTCCTCGAGAAAACCTGCGGGGATCGCAGTTACGGCGCGCGTCCGTTGCGCCGGGCATTGCAGAAGTATGTGGAAGATCCGCTGTCGGAAGCGCTGATTCAGGGGGGCCTGCAGCGTCCGGCAACGCTGGAAGTCTACGTTACAAATGACGGGCTCGGATTCCGACCGGTGGTCGAAGCAACCCCGGTATCCCACTAGCGAATCCTACGCGCGCAGGCCGGGCTCACACTCTGGAGCCCGGTTGGGGGGAGCGTACAATTTTGTTTCGGGGGAAGCGGCCTTGAGGGGTTCCCTGGCCGCAAGAATATATTCGTGTATTGTCACGACGCTCCGCGCAAGCGTGCTCTGCCTGCTTGCCGTTGCCGCTCTGTGCCTGGGACCCACGGTCTCCGCCATTTCTGTTTCGCTGCAGGGGGCGCAGCAGCCGGCATCGGCCGCTCCCGCCGGCACACCCACCATTGAACGCATCGAATTTCAGGGAAACCGCAGAATCCGCAGCGAGACGCTTCGCGCGCGCATCTTTTCCAGGCCCGGCGACCCCGTCAATGAAGATGCGCTGCGCCGCGATTTCCACGCCTTGTGGAATACCCAGTACTTCGAGGATATCCGCCTCGAGGTGGAAGACAGCGCGGATAAACCCAACCAAAAAATCATCGTCTTTTACGTCACCGAGCGGCCCATCGTCCGCCGCATCGAATACAAGGGCAACAAATCCGTATCCGAATCCGACATCCTGGACCGGTTCAAGGATCGCAAGGTCGGCCTCTCGATTGAAAGCCAGTTCGATCCCACCAAAATCAAGAAGGCCGAAGTCGTATTGAAGGAGTTGCTGGCCGAACACGGCCGCCAATTCGCTACCGTCAAACCTACCTACGAACGCCTCCCCGGCACCAACGCGGTCAAGCTCACCTTCAACATCGATGAAGGCCCCAAGGTAAAGGTCGGCAAGATCCTGATCACGGGGAACACGGCATTCTCGGGGCGCAAGATCATTCGGACCATGCGCAATTCGCGTCCCATTGCCATTCCGCTGGGCCCCGTGCCGCCTTATTTTATTCCGGTAATGTCCAAGACTTTTGACCGGCCCAAGCTCGACGAAGATATGGAAATCGGAATCCGCGGACTTTATCAGGACAACGGGTATTTCAAGGTGCTGGTTAAAGACCCGATCATTCAAAATGCAACGCTGAAGGAAGGATATCTTCCCAAGGGAGTACCGCTGATTGGGGTTCATGAAGGCCGGGCCACCAACATCACCATTCCCATCGAAGAGGGCGCGCGCTATCACATGGGCACGCTCCACGTGCGCAACGCCAATCCGGACGAAGGCCTCTTTTTCAAGACCCAGTACCTGGAGCAGATTTTTCCCATCAAGAAGGGCGAGATCTTCAGCGTGGCGAAAGTCCGCAAGGCCATCGAGGACTACACCAAGCTATATGGGAATTTCGGCTTCATCGATTTCACTGCGGTGCCGGATACCGAGGTGGATGATGCCACCAAGACCATCAATCTTACTTTTGCCTTCGACCAGCAAAAACAATTCTTCGTGCGGCGCATTGATTTCTCCGGTAATACCGGCACCCGCGACAAAGTCATTCGCCGCGAACTGCTGCTCAATGAAGGCGACATGTTCCGCAACAACTTGTGGGAACTGAGCCTTTTGCGCCTCAATCAGCTGGATTACTTCGAGGCCGTGAAGCCCGAAAACGCCGAGATTAAGCGCAACGTCAAGCAGGGCACCGTGGACATTCTCCTGAAGCTCAAGGAAAAAGGGAAGCAGTCCATCAGCCTGACCGGCGGCGTCAGCGGATTTGCCGGCACGTATATCGGCCTGACGTACCAGACCAACAATTTCCTGGGCCTGGGAGAAACGCTTACCCTCAGCGGGAACATCGGGACCCTGCAGCGCAGCGCCAACTTCGGCTTCACCGAGCCCTATTTATTTGACCGGCCGATCAGCACCGGTTTCACGGTCTTCACCAGCCGCTACAATTTCAACCAGGCCCAGCAGTATTCGCTGGCGGTCGGCTACCAGGTGCAGCTCAACCCCAACACGGTGCAGAACTACATTCAGAATAGCGACGGCTTCACTGTGTTTGCCAGTTACCCGATGAAGAAGCTGGGGTTCACGCGGCTGGGGCTGACCTATGGATTCACCTCCACCAGCATCACGGGACTCAGCACGGCATCCACGGCATTGTTCAATGTCCTGCAATTCCAGCAGCTTGAGGGGCCGTCCTCGCTGAACGGCATTCACGAAAGCAAAATTACGCCCACGCTGAGTTACAACACGGTGGACAATCCCGTGAATCCCACGCACGGGAAAAGCCTGTTCTTTTCCTCCTCGTTTGAGGGCGGCCCCATCGGCGGCAACGTGAACACGGTTTCGGAAATCGTGGAGGCCAAGTATTTCCGCCCGACTTATCACCGCCGCAATGTGATCGCCGTGCGCCTGCTGGGGGCTTACGAGACCGGCTTTGGCGGAAAAGTGATTCCGCCCTTTAGCAGATTCTATCTGGGCGGCGAGGATACGCTGCGCGGCTTTGATATTCGCACGGTCTCTCCCGTGGTGTTCGTGCCGACGCTTACGTCCACGTCGGTTTCCTATCTGAATCCGACCAGACTCGACGGCCGCGGCAATCCAACGGCGGGCGCCGTAAATATCCCGACGCTGAGTTACCAGACTTCCTTTCCCGGCGGCGATACCCAGGTCGTGGGGAATTTTGAGTACCGCATTCCGCTGTTCCCGCATGTAGGCCTGTCAATTTTTGGGGATGCCGGGGCGACCGGGTCGATCCGCAGCGACCAACTGCAGCTCAATTCGCTGGATTACACAACGCTCGTCCAGCAGTTCCCGGGCACATCGATCAGCCGCACGCTGCAGTTCCAGCCCGGCACGAATTTCAAGCCGCGTACCTCGGCCGGACTGGAACTGGTGGTACAACTCCCCATCGTGCAGGCCCCGTTCCGAATTTATTGGGCCTACAACTTTAATCGCATGTCTGAGGTCATCACCGCGCCGCTCACGCAGTTCCCGGGACCGGTCAACGAACTCACGACTCCGTGTCCGAGCGCATCAACTCCTGGCGGACAGCCGCCGCCGTGTCCATGGGCCGTCTATAAAGCCCAAGTGCCGCTGACGGAGATCTGGAATTCCCAGGTTGCGCCGCAGATCATAAGTTTGTACAACAATCCGCAGCGGACGAACTTCTTCGATCCGGTGCGCACGTTCCGGTTCACCGTAAGCCGGACGTTTTGATGCAAGAGTTTCTGGTGGGAATGTGGATTGAGCGACTCAAAGCTCGAAGTCCTGACAGGCGCCGCGGGCCCACGCTTGCGATGTCACGGCGAATGTCGAGAAAGTTTTGGAGGACTCGGATGAGTGGGTGGAAGTTTTCTACAATTCTGGCTCTCGCGGCTGCTCTGGGAGCGTTGGGGTGCGGGAGCAGCAGTTCCTCCGCTGTCTCGATCACGATTTCACCGACCAGCGCCAGTGTGATCACCAACCGGACTCAGCTCTTCAGCGGTCTCGTGAGCGGGAACAGCAATGTGGCGATTACCTGGAGCCTGACCTGCGCCAGCGGAGTCGCGGCGAACACCTGCGGCAGCATTGACGCCACCGGACTCTATACTGCTCCGGCGACCATTCCGACGGTTACCTCCAGCGGAACAACCACCATCGCTCCGGCCGTCACGATTACCGGCACCGCGCAAGCCGACACTTCCAAGACTTCGACAGCCACACTTACAATCGTTACAGGCATCAGCATCGTCATCACCCCAACCAGCGCGACGGTTGGTACCGGCGAACATTTCCTGTTTTCGGCCACGGTGAATAATCCCGGCTGTAACACCACGTCCAATCCCACTTGCCAGAACGTTACCTGGTCGCTGTCCACAACCGTAACCGGGATCGGCTCAATCGCTTCCACCACGGGTGTTTACACTGCTCCTACGGCGGTTCCCGCTCCCAGCACGGTGATTGTCACGGCCACCTCCGCGGCGGATACCTCGGTTACCGCTACGGCGACGGTGAGCGTGGTGACCGCCACGAATCCGACTGTGACTTCGGTGAGCCCCAGCACCGCGGCTCTTGGTGGATTGTTCCAGGACATCTACATCACCGGCACCAATTTCATTTCCACGGACAATGTGTTTGTTAATGGTGCGCAATTGGCCCCCGCGTTTGTCACCGGCGTATCCACCTCGGTGATCCGAGCGCGCATCCCGGACTTTATTCTTGCCGTCCGACCACCTTTGAACCAACTGGCGGTCAGCGTTTCCGAGCAGTCTGGGACGGCGGAGACGTGCTCGGATGCATCGCTCTGCGCCGTAACCCTGCTGGGAGTTCGTCCGGGAGTCGTGGGACCCACGCCGGCTAGCGTTCCACAAAACACGGCCGGGGTCCTGTCCTTTAGCGTAGATGGCGGGTTCTTTGGAACCGGAGCGAATCCCGCGTCTCCGGCAGTGAGCGCAACGTTTGACGGGCAGCTGCGGGGAATTCAGCTCCCGGGCAGCCAAACGATCGGCAGCACGCGGCAGCTCTCAGTAACCATTGGCGGCGGATCGAATTCCGGCGATTTCACGGTGCCGGGACTCTATCCCGTGGCCGTCCGGAGCGCTTTCGATCCCAGCAAATTCGCGGTCACCAATCTTGCGGTCCAGCCCACCTATACGCAGCCCGGCGTTGCCGCCCAGCTCCCGGTTGGTTCCGTTGCCGGCAGTTCGGCGCCTAGCGACGTGGCCATCAATCCTGCGACGGGGGTCGCCGTGGTGGCCAATACCGGGTCAAACGATGTCAGCATTATTGATCTCAGCAGTTTTTCGGTCACCAATCTCTGCACTTTTGCCCCGGGCGCGGCCTCTACCGGTTGCCAGCCTTCCGGGCCCACTGGCGTTTCCATCGACTATGTGCAAAACATTGCATTGGTAGTAAACTCAGTTTCGAGAACGATCGCTATCGTGGACCTGCAGCACAAGTCCGTCAGCTATGTGCTTCCGGCGTTGCAGGATACTCCAAACTCGGTCGGGGTCAATCCGGTCACCGGCCGCGCGCTGGTCGCCATGCAGCAGAAAAATTATGGAGTTCTGGTGGATGTGTCGAACATCTTGGCCAAGGCTCCTTCCTACGCGGGCATTGTCTCGATCAGTACGGGGTCGAACACGCGTGTTGCTATTGAGCCGCACCTCAACTGGGCGGTAGCAACTCCAGGAACGCTGGGATCGCTGGGGATCGTGGATTTGAACCAGCAATCCTCCAACGCGATTACCGCCGTCGCTCGAACGAATAATGGAACCAGCACGGTGGTTACGGTCACGGTGCAATCCACCACTTCCTCGCCGCCGCTCTCGGTTCAGGTTGGCGACGCTGTCCAAATTCAGAATGTTACTTTTCCGGCCGGCACGGATCCCACAATCGCCGCCCAGGCTCCGACCTTTAACGGATTCTATACGGTAAGCTCGGCCGGGCCGGGGCCCGACCAATTCAGCTACACGCAGTCCGATCCAACGCTGGTGAACGTGGCCACTCAATCGGTACCGCAATCGGCCAGCGGTTCGGTAAATTACTCCCAGCCGGTAGCCACCGTGGGAGTGCCCATTACGGTGCAGGGGATTGCCATCAATCCGGAAACGCAGCAGGCCGCTCTCTTCGATCCTTCCACAGGCGGAGTCGTTTCCTTTTTCAGCCTGATCGATCAATCCGTTTCTTCGCTGGCTCTAATAAACGGCACCTCATCGGATGTGGGAACGATTGCCGGGGCGTATAACCCGCTGACCAACACGATCGTCGCCGTTAATTCCTCCACGAACAACCTTTCGGTGATCGATCCTACGGCGCCCCGTCGCTTGAACGACAGCAGTCCGTTCGGCACCAGCCTCTCCGGTCCAGTCGCCGTGGCCATTGATCCCGGCACCAACCTCGCCGTGATCGCCAATCAAAAAAGCGGTACCGTAAGTATTGTGTTCCTGGGCGCGATTCAAACGTTTTCGATCACCGAAACCAGCCCAAAAACGTTTGTGAACACGTATCCTCTCGGAGCCCAGCCCAATCCGTCGGCTCAAACGCTAACGGTCATCGGAAAGGGACTGACTTGCAACGGCGGCAACACGACTCTGAATGTCCGCCTTGATGGAATGCAGCTACCGACGAACTGTAGTGGCACCGGCGATCGCGAATTAACTGCGACGGTCCCGGCCAGCATGCTGACTTCGGCGCACCGTTACGCCCTGGATGTTTCGAACGGCAGCAGTGTCACCAATGCCGAAGACTTCACCGTCGAGCAGAGCGTGGACGTCACCGGTTGTTCCTCGACTCCGCAGCCATCGGGAGTGGCCATCGATCCGGAACAGAACCTCGCCGCTGTCACCTTGTTCGGCTGCAATTCCCTGGCGCTCATCGATATGACTACCGGGACGGGCACTTCTGTGGCCGTGGGTTCAAATCCCATCGGCGTGGCCGTGCTTCCGCGCCTGCACCTTGCGGTGGTGGCCAACAATGGCGGGGCGGGGACTGCTTCGATTGTCGACGAAGAGAAACGAACCGTTACGCAGACGGTGGCCACCGGTTCAGGTCCCATCGGAGCTGCCGCGGATGAAGCTACCGGAGAGGTCGCCATCGCCAACAGCGTGGCCAACACCGTGACCGTAGTGAACGCAGTAACCGGCGGCACCCACAGCATCTCAACCGGGCAGCGGCCGGTGGCGGTGGCGTTCAACTACGTGAATCATGAGGTGGCGGTGGCTGCATCCAGCGGCAACGCCATCGGAATTTCCGACGCTTCGGCCGGAAGCCAGGCACAAAACTTTGGCCTCAACGGCCCGACGTCGGTTGTCTACGATCCGGTGCCAACCGATTGCGGCTCCAACAGCAACGGCACGACCACGAATACGACCGGATGCTTTATCGCCAGTTCCAGCACCGGAAATCAAGCAAGCGTCATCGATCCGGTCACTTCCGTGCAGATCGCATTCCGCATCGGTATCAACCCGACGGCCATCGCCTACAATTACCTGACCAGCACCCTGGTCAGCACCAACACCGCCAGCCATACCGTGACGGTGGCCGATTTCCTGGGTCAGAGGATCCGGGCGGTGCTGTCCTTGCCGCCGGTGTCCATTGCCAATTCGAATTTTGCGCTGAATTTGGCGTTCCAGGGATCGCTGCAGTATCCGCTGGATATCCACCCGCTCACGAATGTCGCCGTAATCGGAGATACGGCCAACGGGCACATCTTGTTTGTGCCGTTGCCGCGGTAAAAACGAACCCGGCAACTCCGCGGGCCGGCCAGCGCATCGCAAGCAGTACGGAAACGAGTTTTGCATTGCCGCGGCTCATTCCGCGGGTTCCAGCAATTAGGGACGAAATCGAAACGCGCTCTGTTCGCTGCCGGGACCACAGAGCAATTCCGATTGACGCCCCTCAATTCGGACCGCTATAATCCGCGATTTGTGATTTTCTAGAGGAAAGAGAAGGTGTGAGGATGATTGTTAATTCACGTTCCATAGGCACTGTGGCCGCGCTGGCCATTTTCTGTCTGGCCCCGGTTCGCGGTGTTCGCGCGCAGGGCTCAGCAGCCGCGCCCGCGGCACCCGCAAAGATCGCCGTCATGAACGTTCGGAACGCCATTGTTGCGACGGCGGAAGGCAAACAGGCGCAAGCGCAATTGCAATCGCAATTCGCACCGAAACAAAGCGAACTGCAAAATCTGCAAAAGCAGATCGAAGACCTGCAGCGGAAGATGAGCGAAGGCGCGCGCACGCTCAGTGACGACGAGAAGACTAAACTGCAGCGCGAAGGCGAATTGCTGTCACGGCGGCTGCAGCGCGGCAATGACGATTTGAACGAGGAATTGAACGCCGCGCAGGGCGAAATCGTGGACGGCATCGGCCGCAAGATGCTGGAGGTGCTGGACCGCTACTCCCGCGAGAACGGCTACACCGTGGTCCTGGACACTTCCGCGCAGGGCAGCCCCGTCGTGTACGGATCCTCGCAGTCGGACATCACCGCGGATATCGTTCGCCTTTACGATCAGGCCTACCCGATGAAGAACGCCGCCGGCGCGCCTGCATCTCCGAAGCCGGCGGCGCCTGCTGCTCCGGCTCCGGCAAAAAAGCCAACTCCCTAGAACCAAGCAGCGGGTAGCTGGCCAACTCGAGCTCTCTGGAATCACATCCTCGGGCGCCCCGTCCTTCGTTGTCCGAAGGGCGGGGCTTTTATTTTTCTATCCTCGCCGCAGCCAAAGTTTTAGCGAGTCCATGGCTCAGCGGTCGCTCCAATTGCCGTAATTTGATTGTGCCGCGGCGGGACAAGCGTTAGGATGCGCACCGAACCTCGCGCGGGAAACTCGCTGTGAAATGGATCATGGGCCGTTGATTTGTTTTCGGTTTTCGCGAATCTCCGCGATCGTTCTAAGCGAGAGGGGAAGTTTTCGCTCATAAATCCCGTTTGAATTACCGGATTTTCCAGGAGCCTCACGGTGAAATCAAAATTGTTCAGATGTGCGGTTTTGGCCGGAATTTTCATCGCTCTGTTGAGCACCTCGCCCATCGTTCCGCAACTTGGCGCGCAGCAATCTGCCACCACGGCCACGGACGCGCTGCAGAAAGCCAAGGTTCTGGATCGCCTCGCGACGACGTCGCCATCCGGGCACAAAGGCACGGCTCCCGGCTTCGTACTCGATCCTGCCTGGCCGCAGCCGCTCCCTCACCACTGGGTGATCGGAGACGTTGGCGGAATCACCGTTGACAAGCATGACCACATCTGGGTTTTTCACCGCCCGCGTTCGGTCACTTCCACGGACAGCGGCATGCAGGGCGTGGCCGGCAAGGACGCCAAGGGTAACCCGATCAGCGCGCTGGGATTTCCGCGTCCGTACGGACAGCTCAACGGCTGCTGCATGCCCGCGCCTTCGGTGCTCGTTTTTGACAAAGCCGGAAAACTGCTGCAGGCCTGGGGCGGTCCGGGCGATCCCGGCTTTCTGGAAACGAAATGCCGCCAGCAGGACGGCTGCTTCTGGCCCGCTCGCGAACATGGCGTGTACGTCGATCAGGATGATTTCGTTTATCTCGGCGGCAATGGACAGGCCCGCAATTTCCATGGCCAGTATCCGTGGGCGCCGAATTTCGGAAACGATTCGCAGATTTTGAAATTTAAAATGGACGGCACGTTCGTCTATCAGATCGGCACAGCCGGCGCGAAGGGCCCGAATAGCAATGACACCGCGGGCGGCGCGAACGGCACGCCCGAACCTTTCTGGCCCGCCGACATGGTGGTCGATCCGAAAACGAAACTCATGTACGTCGCCGACGGCTACGGCAACCGCCGCGTGTTGATCGTGAACGCCACGACCGGAAAATACGTCGGACATTTCGGCGCCTACGGACAGAATCCGGTGGTCGGAGAGAATGGCGGCGGAGAAAATGCCGGCGAGGAAGCCGGTTCGTGGCCCGATGATTTCAAGGCCGGCAATCTGAAACCGAAATTTTTCCGCAGCCCGGTGCACTGCGCCAAGCTGGCCAACGACGGACTGCTGTACGTCTGCGATCGCGGCAACAACCGCGTGCAGATTTTCAAAGCTTCCGAAGTAGGGAAACCGTGTTCCAATCCGGACGGCGAGGTTGGGAAATGTGGTTTCGTCGGAGAAGTTCGCGTGGCGCCGCAAACTCCGTACGGCACTTCCGGCACCGTGAATTTTTCAACGGATGCCAACCAATCCTGCATGTATGTCGCGGACCTGACCAACGACGTGATCTACGTGATCAATCGTCAGAACCTCACGGAGCTCAGCCGTTTCGGTGGCGGCGGCCGCCAGGCGGGAGAATTCCACTGGCCGCATATGGTGGCTGTCGATTCCGAAGGAAATGTGTACGCGGGCGAAGTGGATGGCGCGGCGAGGATGCAGAAATTCCTGCGGTACGGACCGTCGGGTTGCAGTGGCACCGGCGACGCGGAGGTAGGGAAGTATCAGTAGCGCAGCGACTCTTCGCTGTGCGGTGTTGCGGGCCGCACCAATGGCCGCGATTG
Source organism: uncultured Acidobacteriota bacterium (assembly GCA_963695945.1). Lineage (GTDB taxonomy): Bacteria > Acidobacteriota > Terriglobia > Acidiferrales > UBA7541 > Palsa-360. Next base: position 10,203 of record CAVOIX010000072.1, read on the forward strand.
ATTGAACGGCTGCAAAAACCGCGCAGCGAAGAGTCGCTGTGCTACTCATAGGAGTTTCCAGTCATCACGATCTTCAAGCAGGGGAGACCGGTCATGAAAAAAATTCTCCTATGTGCGGCGCTGCTCGGCCTTCTGCCCGCGCTTGGTTTCGCTCAAACAACGGAAGAATTGGCGAACAACGGCAAAAACACTGATAACGTAACCACCGAGAGCATGGGCTACGACCGCCAGAGCTACAGCCCGCTCAAGCAAATCAATAAATCCAACGTCAAGCGCCTGGTGCCTATCTGGAGTACCAGCCTGATGAACGATCAGGGCGAACTTGCCGCGCCCACTATCTATAACGGCGTGATGTACGTGATCAACGGCCGGTGGACCTTCGCCATTGACGTGGAAACCGGCAAGCAAATCTGGCGTACCGCGGTGCGCCTCGAACCACAGTCCCGGCGCGCCGCCTTTCATCGCGGCGCGGCGACCATTTATAACGGCAAACTTTTTCGCGTAACGATTGACAATCACATCCTCGCGCTGGATATGGAGACCGGCAAGGAATTGTGGAACCAGAAATTCGCGGACATGAGCGACGGCTATTACGCCACCGGCGGACCCATTGTCGCCAACGGCGTGCTGATTTCCGGAGTCTCCGGCGGAGAATACACCACGCGCGGATTCCTCGATGGCTGGGATCCGGACACCGGGAAAAAACTGTGGCGCAGATATACGATTCCCGCGCCCGGCGAACCGGGTTCCGAAACGTGGCCGAAGAACAGCGATGCCTGGACGCATGGAGGAGGTCCCACGTGGCGCTCCGGATCGTACGATCCGCAGCTCGATCTGGTCTACTGGGGCACGGGCAATGCGGAGCCCTACGATCCGCGGCCGCGCGAAGGCCTCGACAGTTTATTTACGAATAGTGTTCTGTCGATTCACCCGAAAACGGGCGAGGTGGCCTGCTATTTTCAATACACGCCCAACGACGTGTATGACGTCGACGCCACCGACGAAAATGTGCTCGCGGATATTCAGGTAGGCGGCCAGCTTCGCAAAGTGATGATCCAGACCAACAAGAACGGTTTTCTATACGTGCTGGACCGCACCAACTGCAAACTGATTGCCGCGCATCCGTACGTCAAGGTGAATTGGGCCACCGGAATCGACATGGCCACCGGCCGTCCGATTTTGACCGACGTGCAACAGCGCTTTGCGGCCGGCGAAGAAGTGGAAATCTGGCCGTCGCGCGGCACGAACGCGGTGCCCATCGCGTTCAATCCCAACACCGGCCTGATTTACGCCAGCACGTGGAACATTCCGCGCATCCAGCAGCTCGCGCCGCCGAAGCCGACCGTAATCGGCGCGATCTCCACCGGCGTAATCGCCCGCGCGCCGGAAACGCATCCCGGCGACGTTGTCGGCCACTTTGCCGCAATCAATCCTTTGACGGGCGAGAAAAAATGGGAAATTCCCCTGACCGATCTGCCAAGTTCGGCGGGCATGCTGGCGACTGGCGGCGGGCTTGTCTTCACCGGGAAATTGACGGGGGAATTCCTGGCGCTCGATCAGGACACCGGCAAAACGCTCTGGCAATTCAAGACCGGCTCCAGCGTAAATTCGACGGCCATTACCTACACGCATAAAGGCCGCCAATACGTGACCGTCGCCTCGGGGCTGGGCGGCGACGTTGCGACGCGCTACGCGTCAAAGCAGGTGCCGGCGGGCGGGTCAGTGTGGACGTTTGCCTTGCTGCCGGAATAATGGCGCCGGAATAATTCCAAGGAAGTTTGGAAGACACCGACGGGATTTAAGCTTGGGAAGGAACCGCTCGATGGCCAACAGCGGCGGCGGATTGCGCGTTACTTGTACGTTAAAATGGCGCGACTGGAGCTTCAGTCAGACGCTCCGCAGCTATTCCGTCTTGCTTACCGACAGCACCGGAACTTCTGCGCGGGCGGCCTGCACCGTTACGTAATCCGCTTCGTGCAGCTTGCGGTAAATCCGGCCGGCAATTCCCGCGGCCATCGGCCCGCGCACGGCGTAGGTGTTTCCGCGCATCAAAATCACCAAAACGATTTTCAGATCCGGCTGATCCATGTACGAGACGAACCATCCGAGCCGGGAACCCTCGCCCGAGCAGGAACCCGTTTTCCCCGCCACTTGATCATCGTCCGTCAGATTGCTTCTCCGCGCCGTTCCCCGTGAGATCGCCGCGCGCATGCCCTCGCGCAGGTCCGGCAGCGCTGATTGAATATCCAGCGTGCGCTTGATGCGGGGCTCGAAATTTTCCACTTCCTCGGCCGTCTGCGGGTATTGCAGGTAGTAAAGGGTGCCGCCGTTTTCCACCGAAACGGCCAGCGCGCCAAGCTGCAGCGGCGTCATGCGAATGCCTTCGCCGAAGCTGGACATCCGGCCCACCCCGCCGCGTGCCGGCGGAGCCGCGGGAACCGTGCCGGGCTGCTCCTGCGAAATTTCGTATCCGGAAAGTTCACCAAGCCCCATGGTGCGGGCATACTTCGAAACGGTATCAAATCCCATGCGGCGGCCGAGCTCCTCGAAATAGGCGTTGTTGGAATGCGCCAGCGCCTCCGTCAGATTCAAAGATTTTCGTCGCGAAACCTTAATCATGCTGTCGCGCGTTACGACCCCTTCCTCCAGAGCCGCCACGGCAATCACCGGCTTGATCGTCGAGCAGGGAATAAAGCCATCTGAGAAAGCCAATTTCTGATTGACGATGGCCAGGACGCGCCCGCTGTTCGGATCAATGGCCACCACGGACCCGTTGAATTTTCCCAGTCCCCGAATGGCTGCCTCCCGCACTACAGGATCATCGAACGTAGCCACGTCGCCGTCGGTGGAATTTGCAAACGTCTGGATCCCCGACCGCGAGCCAAGAATGTGCGCATACCGAGCCCCGCGCTTGCCCACCCGCGCCGGTGCCGCATAGGCCGAAGTGCACGCCAGGAACGCCAGCAGGCTCCAGATTAGAAATATCGATTCGATGCGCCGGGATGACCCCGGCATTTCCAGTGTACGTTTCAAGTCGTCCCCTCAGGACAGCCCGTGCCGCCAAACCTCTTAGAACTACACGTCTTAAAGAGCATTCCCGCAGCCAAACGGCCTGCTGCGGCGATTAGTAGTAAACATCTCGCATCCTATTGTAAATAGGGTAGTTAAATAAAGCGCAGGGGAAGCGGAGTTGCGCCGCGGGGCACGGTCACCTGACACTATTCGGCACAACTGTACGGAAGGTGTGCCAGTTTGTGACAGTGGCGATTTGGGGGGACGTCTACGTCGCAGGCGAAATGCTTCGCTCCAATGCACGATTTGCAATGCGCGTTTTAATCGAACGAGCTATCGTTCCTTTTGCCCAATCGAATAAAGTGTGCGTTCAACCCTACAGCCGGCGGCAATCCAGGAGGTTCATCATGCCCAAGATGATTCCCGCAGTTCGTCCCGCGAAGCGGGAAAACGCGATGAGGCGGTCTCCGCTTGCGCTCGTTGCGGTCACTCTGCTGGCCTTCGCCAGCACGACTCTTTATAGCCAGGACCAGCCGCAGAAGCCAGCTCCGCGGCCCGCGGTGTCCCGAGCGGACGAGACGCTGAAAGCGTGGAATGAAATCGGCAACAAGCTGATCGACATGGCTAAGGATTTTCCGGAAGACAAGTACGATTTCAAGGTGCAAAAAGACCAGCGGACCTTCGCGCAAAATATTCTGCACGTCGCCGCCGTCGATTACGAAGCCATCCGCAGCGTCTCCGGCTCAAAGATCGGCCCCGACTTCGGCAAGGACGTGGAAAACCCGTCGCGGGACACGTACAAAACGAAAGCCGACGTCGTCAAGCTGATCCAGCAGGCTGTCGCGGACGGAGCCAAAGTGATCCACGACCAGGGCGACGCCGGCCTCGACAAACTCACCAAACTTCCGTGGGCCAACAGTATGATCCACAGTTCCTTTACCTGGATGGAGACCACCGAGCACAGCGGCGAGCATTACGGGCAACTGGTGGTCTACTATCGCGCGAATAATATGGTGCCGCCGGAATCGCGGCCGAGGTAAGGCCCGTGAAAATCCTCTTGGCGGAGAGTTCCCGATGAGAATGAGTTTCGGCGGATGGCGCAGGCTTTGATTAGGCTTCGCTACTATAAAGGTACAACCGGGGAAATGGTACGCGGTGCCCTGATTCTTCACCCCTGGTCATACGAAGCTCGACCCCAAGCAGTGCAAGCAAAAATTCTCCAGGAAAAAATAACTCGGGTTCCGTAACCTCTGGAACCATCTCACTTATTCGATCACCGATAATTTGTCGCATTCTTTGGGCAATCGGCTCACGCGGCTATCGCCCACAGAAAATGCCAAAAGTTGAGCCATTCGCCGGATTTCTGGCAGTGGGCTGACACTGTATTGCAAAAAGTGCCGTAGGCACGACAAAACGTAGCCCACAGCGGAAGCTGTGGGGAACATGCGAAATGATCCACCAAGCCCCGGAGGGGCGATACAAGGGGCTCACCTACAAGCACTCTTCTCCACACTTGGCCGGCCTTGTGTCACCCCTGCCAGGGTTCCGGCCTCATGATTCGGGTGCCTTCCCACCGCTTCCGCGGTGGGCTACGTTCTTTCGTCCCTCCGGGACTGGCGCTCCGGAACTGACGGCGCAGGATTCGCCCACGAGGCGATCTCTGACCGGCTTGCTTTTGGAGCAATGGCTGACTATACTGTTACTTGCCTAAGCCGGTCGAAAGCCTCAGTGGGCGAGAGCCCACTTTTTTATTGAACTGAGGTTTCCTGGGGTTTTCCGGATCGGAGACCGTTGCGCAATTGTCGGCGGATTCGGGGCGATCGCGCGGCGCGGACGGAAAGCGGGAGCGGGGTTGGGGCTGTAATTTTACGCTGAGCGCTGTAAGTGTCGCGCGCAGCCCGTGAGCATCATGGAACTGGAACGCATCCGCGAAGCCGCCGAGCGCGTGGCGCGGTCGGTGGGCATGGACGTGGTGGACGTCGAGTGGAAGATCGGCAAAGAACGCTTCCTGCGCGTCTACATCGATAAGCCGGAAGGCATCAGCCACAAGGATTGCGAGATTGTCAGCAACCAGTTGAGCGTAATCCTCGACGTGGAGGATTTGGTTCCGGGGCCGCCGTATATTTTGGAGGTCAGTTCTCCGGGCCTGGACCGCAAGCTCACGCGGCCGGCGGAGTTTGAGCGTTTTGCCGGGCGGCTGGCGAGAATTTCGACGATGGAACCGGTGGAGAATCAGAAATTTTTTGAAGGCCGTCTGGCGGGCGTCGCCGATGGCAAGGTCCAGATTGAAGTGAAGGGCCGGGTGATTGCTTTGCCGATGGAAGGTATTCGCAAAGCGAACCTGGTTGTTGAGTTTTGAGATGAGGGACAGATGGCCAATCTGCTATATCAAACAATTGAGCAGATCAGCCGGGAAAAGCACATTGAACCGGAGGTGATTGTCGCGGCGATCGAAGACGCGATGATCGTCGCCGCGCGCAAGTATTACAAGACCGAAGAGGACCTACGCGCTAAGTTCAATCCAGATTCCGGGCAGGTCGATGTGTTTGCCGTGCGCCCGGTGGTCGAGGAAGTTACCGACCCGAAAAAGGAATTTACGCTGGCGGAAGCCAAGCGATTCGATCCGAACGTCGAAGTGGGCGGCGAGATCGTCATTCCCAAGCCTACCGACGTGCTGGGCCGCATCGCTGCGCAAACTGCGAAGCAAGTGATCATGCAGAAGGTGCGCGAGGCTGAGCGCGACACCATTTACAACGAATACAACGGTCGCGTCGGCGAACTGGTGAACTGCGTGGTCAAGCGCACCGAGGGTCCGGACGTGATCGTGGATCTTGGGCGCGCCGAAGCGCGCATGCCCAAGCGCGAACAGTCGCGCCTGGAAACGTACAACATCGGCGACCGCCTGCGCGTGGTGATTCGCGCGGTGGACCGCTCCGCGAAGGGACCGCAGGTGATCGTCTCCCGCGCCGATCCAATTTTAGTGCAGCGTCTTTTTGAGATGGAAGTGCCGGAAATTTACGACGGCACGGTGCAGATTCGCGCCGCCGCGCGCGAAGCCGGCGAACGCACCAAGATCGCCGTGCAGAGCCGCGACAAGGATGTCGATCCGGTGGGTGCGTGCGTGGGCATGAAGGGCATGCGCGTGCAATCCATCATCCGCGAATTGCGCGGCGAAAAAATCGACATCATTCCCTATTCGGAAGACACCGTGCAGTTCGCGCAAAAGGCGCTGTCTCCCGCGAAAGTCACGCGCGTTCAGATCATCGATCCGGAAACGCGGCACCTCGAAGTGATCGTAGAAGACACGCAGCTCTCTCTTGCCATCGGCAAGAAGGGCCAGAACGTGCGCCTGGCCAGTAAGCTGATTGGCTGGAACGTCGATATCAAGAGCGAGGAAGAAAAGCGCCAGGAAATCGAAGCGCAAATGGCCGCGCTGACGGCTCCCGGCACGCCGCTCTCCGAGCTTGCAGGGCGTCGGTCCCAAAACGATTGAGAAGATCGAGATGCACGGAATCACACGATCGAAAAGCTCGCCGACATGACGCCCGAACAGCTCACGGAAATTCCGGGCATCGGCGAGAAAATGGTCGAGAAGATTCAGTTGTCCGTGGCCGCCTATTTCCAATCGCTGGAAAATCCGACGGCCGGAAACCGAATCGCTGGAAGCGCTGGCCGAGGAGGAAATCCGCGGGCGAAGCGGCGGAAGCAGGCGGAAGCCACCGAGGAAACCGCCGAAGCGCGCCGATGTGCGGCGGAAGAGACCGAGCGCTGCCGACGGAAGCCGAAGAAATCGCGGATGCCGCCGCGGCGCAGGCCATGCCGGAACGCAGCGGAGGCGGATGCATCTACCGAGATTCGGACGAAGCACGGAAAAGAAGTAGCGGCCCCGGAGGGCAATGACAGATTCGAATCAAATCCGTATCAACGAACTGGCTCGCGAACTCGAGGTCAAGGCAAAGGCAATCATCGATTATTTGCCTGAAGCCGGGGTTACCGAGAAAAAGACGCACTCCAGTTCCATTGAGGTAGCGGCCGCGGTAAAGGTGCGCGAACATTTTCGCGCCGCTGCCGAAGCCGAAGACACAAGCGGAACAGAAGGCGATAGCCGACAAGGCCGCGAAGGAAGCGGCGGCCCGCGCCGCGCGAATGAAGCCGGCCGTGGCTCCTCCTCCGCCGCGCCCGCTGTCGCTCCGCCTGCGCCTGCCGCTGTTGTCACTGAGCCCAGTCGTCCTGCTCCGCCTCCTGCTCCTGCTGCTGTCGAAGCCAAGCCCGCTGTGGTGGTTCCGCCACCTCCAGTCATTTCGAAGCCGGCTGGTCGTTCCGCCGCCTGCAGCGGCGCCCAAGGTTGCGCCACCAGCCGCTCCGGTGGCGCCAAGCCTGTTGTGCGTCCGCCTGCACCGTGCCGCCCCGCTGCACGCTGCGCAACTCCGGTTGCTGCGAGACCGCCTGCAGCCGCTCCAGCGGCGCCTCCGCGACATCCGACGACCGCATCGCCTCGGCGGCACGGCCTGCAGCGTCTGGATCCGCTAGACCAGCCGCTGCCGCACCGCCGTCTGCCGGCGCGCGCCAGCGGTTCTGCCGCTCGGCCGGCCGTACCAGCCAAGCACCAGCGCCTCCGAAACCGAATTGGAATCCGCTGCCTCCCGGCGCGCGAGTGAATCCGCCGGCGCCCGCGCCCGGCCCCCGCCGCTCGGCCCGGCCAGCCGTCGCGATTTCCGGCTCGTCCGGGACAAGGGCGTCCAGGCCAGCCTGTGCCCGGTCGACCCGGCCAGCCTTCGCACGATCGTCCCGGAGCGCCGTCGCCCGGGCGGCACGCACGGGCCCGTGCTGCCTCCGGACAAGGCGCCGCCAAAAGCCGAACCCGGCAAACCAATTTATGAACGCAAGCCCGCCGCCCGCGCCCGTCCCACGATGGAGAAGCGCTTTGAAGAGGGCGAGCGCAAACTGCATCCGGTACGCGCCCGCATGGGCGTCGGCGAACAGCGCCGCAGCACGCAGATCTGAACGCGCGCCGGCGCCGCCGCCGCGCGAACCGCGCCAGATTACAATTACCGAAGGAGTCACGGTTCGTGACCTGGCGGAAAAGCTGGACGTGCGCGCCAAGGACGTACTGAAAATTCTGCTGGACCGCGGCATTTTTGCCAGCATCAACCAGGCGCTCGACACGGCCACGGCCACCAGCCTTGCGGAAGCCTTTAACGGCATCGTCAACGTCATCACGTTTGAGGAAGACGTGGTGCGCGAAGTCGCCCTGGAAGAAAAGCCGGAAAATCTGGAGCCGCGTCCGCCCGTCGTTACCGTCATGGGCCACGTCGATCACGGCAAGACTAGCCTGCTCGACGCGATTCGCGAAACGGAAGTCGCCGCAGGAGAGGCGGGCGGAATCACGCAGCACATCGGCGCGTCCGAGGTTCACATCAATGGACGCAAAGTGGTGTTCATCGACACGCCGGGTCACGAAGCCTTCACCCGCATGCGCGCGCGCGGCGCAAAAGTCACGGACATCGTTGTGCTGGTCGTGGCGGCCGATGATGGCGTGATGCCACAAACGCAGGAAGCCATCGACCACGCCAAGGCTGGCGGCGTGCCGATCGTCGTGGCCATCAACAAGATCGACAAGCCGGCGCGCAGCCCGAGCGCGTCAAGCGCCAGCTTTCCGAACGCGGTCTGATGCCCGAAGAATGGGGCGGAGACACCGTCATGGTGGAAGTCTCCGCGAAGCAGAAAAAAAATCTGGATAAGCTGCTGGAAATGCTTTTGCTTGTGGCGGACTTGCGCGAATTGAAAGCCAATCCGAAAGCTCCCGGCGCGGGAACGTGCTGGAATCCCGCGTGGACCGGGGGCGCGGCCCGGTTGCCACGGTTCTGGTGCAAACGGGCACGCTCAATGCCGGAGACGTTTTCATCTGCGGCGCGGTTTACGGAAAAGTTCGCGCCATGTTTGACGATCACGGGCGGCCGGTGAAGAGCGCGGGCCCATCGACTCCGGTCGAAGTGCTCGGTTTGCAGGGCGCGCCGGAAGCCGGCGACCAATTTCAGGTGGCCGATGAAGCGCGGGCGCGGCACATCGTTGAATTTCGCCAGGGCAAACTGCGTGAAGCCAGCCTTGCGCGGTCCGCGGGGGCGCGCATCACGCTCGATCAGTTGCACGAACAGTTGCGGCTCGGCGAGGTCAAGGAGCTTCCGCTGGTGATCAAGGCGGACGTGCAGGGCTCGGTGGAAGTTCTCAGCGAAATGCTGCCGAAACTTTCCGACGACCGCGTGAAACTGAAAATTATTCACGCCAGCATCGGCGCGGTGACCGAAAACGATGTGCTTCTGGCGTCAGCGTCCGGCGCCATCGTCGTGGCGTTCAACGTACGGCCCGGATCGCAAGGCTACTGATCTGGCGCAGCGCGAAGGCGTGGAGATTCGGCCGCATACGATCATTTACGAAGTGTCCGACGAAATCAAGAAGGCCATGACCGGACTGCTCGAGCCCGTGTTCAAGGAAACGCATCTCGGCAGGGCCGAAGTGCGCGACACGTTCCGCGTGAAGGGCGTAGGCATGATCGCGGGATGCTACGTGCTGGACGGCATGCTCAAGCGCGATTCCGACGTGCGCGTGCTGCGCGACGGCGCGGTGGTCTATACCGGGAAAATTACATCGCTTCGCCGCTTCAAGGACGATGTGAACGAAGTGCGCTCCGGCTTCGAGTGCGGAGCAACCGTCTCCAACTTCGCGGACATCAAAGTGGCCGACGTTCTCGAATGCTTCCATATGCAGAAGCTGGTTTTGGCCGAAGCGACCGCCTGAGTTCAAGTAGAATAGGCTTCCGCCTGTTGGGTTTAGATTTAAGTTGGAATCGATTTGGATGTCGATTGAGTTTCAACGAAGAGCAAGTCCAGCCGCAGTAGGCAAGCGCAGTTTGACCATGTTTCCGGAAATTCGCCGGGATGAAGATGCCGATCGGTCTGCTCACCCTGGAAATTTATATTCCCGAGGCGCACTCGCTCAAAGACAAGCGGCAGGTGCTCCGCAGCCTGAAGGACCGGCTGCGGGGGAAATTCAACGTGGCCGTTGCGGAACTGGAAGGCCAGGACTCCTGGCAGCGGTCGGTGGTGGGTGTGGTGAGTCTCGCGAACAACGCCGGATTTGTGGAAGAGACTTTGCGCACCGTGCTGCGGGATTCCGAGCGGCATCTCGGCCGGGACCTGGTGGGTCACGATCTGGAAGTTTTGTAGAGTCGGTTGCCGTCCGGGCAACCGGTTAAGATTCTCAGGATTTTCTTATCTGGTGAAACGAAAATGACGGTTGCAGGGCATCGGCACGAGCGCGTGGCCGAGGAAATTCGGCACGAACTGGCGATCATGGTCGCGGGCGAGTTGAAGGATCCGCGGATTGAGGGACTGGTCACGGTCACCGAGGTGCGCGTCACGCCGGACATGAAGCACGCGCGCGTGTTCGTGAGCGTGATGGGCAGCGAAGCGGAACAGAAGAGCACGATCAGCGGACTTTTCGCCGCTGTCGGCTATATCCGCCACGAACTAACCGAACGGCTGCAGTTGCGCCGCGCGCCCGAAATTCATTTCATCCTCGATCACTCCGAGGAATACGGCCAGCGAATCGAAGATCTTTTGCGGCAAACAAAAAAACCGGCTTCGTGATTCGACGTAGCTAGCCCAGAAAAATTATTCTCTGTTTTAGCGCCGAAAGCAGTGCGAGTGGTGCAGGCTTCAGCCTGTGGGTGTTGGCAGGAGCAGGATCGCCCGGGCCGCAACCAAATTCCACAGGCTGAAACCTGTGCCACCCGGGGCCGCGCTGTACGTCAGCGAGAATTCCAGGCTAATCTAAATGCCAAGAAAACCGCAGCCCGCGTCGCTGGACGGCGCATTGGTCATCGACAAGCCGCGCGGCAGAACCTCGCACGACGTGGTCGAGGCTGTGCGCCGCATCGTCGGATTCCGGCAAATCGGGCATCTTGGCACGCTCGATCCGCTGGCAACGGGTGTTCTGGTGCTGCTGCTCGGACGCGCCACGCGCTTGGCGCAATTTTATGTGGGACGCCGCAAACGCTACGACTCCACATTCCGCTTCGGCTTCGCCACCGACACGTACGACGCCGATGGCGAAGCACTCAGTCCCGATACGGCTCCGCAGATCGATGGCCCTGAAATCGAGCGCCTCGCCGCCGAGCGCATCGGGCGATTTCCGCAGGTGCCTCCACCCTATTCCGCGAAAAAAATTCACGGGCGCCCCGCGCACGAACTGGCGCGAAAGAAAAAACCGGTGGAATTGAAGGCCGTGGAGATCGAAGTCTACGATTTTCACGTCAACGAAGTTTCCGGCTCGCTGGCTAAAGTTTCCATCGAATGCGCCGCCGGCACGTACATCCGTTCGCTGGCCCATGACATGGGCGCAACCGTGGGTTGCGGCGCGCACCTCGCGGAAATCATCCGCACGGCGGTCGGCGAGTTTACGCTTGATCAGGCAGTGAAGCTCGAAGACCTCGACAAAGCAGGCAAGGAAGGCGATCTGGCGCGTTACGTCATTCCGCTGGAGCGGCTGCTCCCCGAATTGCCGAGCGTTACGATTTTGCCGCTTCTGGAAAAACGCGTGCGCCACGGCTCGAAATTCAACGTACAGATTGCGCAGATTCAGCCGGGGCGTCCGAGCGCCGCTCAGGGCGCTACCAGTCAGCTCGATTCGGGTGAGTGGAAACCGGCGCGTTTGCGGGTTTTCAGCCAGCAGGAACGATTGATCGCCATCGCGGAGGCGAAAGTGCCACGCACGTACCAGCCGGTCGTGGTTCTCGAAGCGGAAGCCTGAAAATATCGCGTCTCGCTGTAATCTGAGAATTCGCGGATAGCTCGCTACTTATCTTCGTCCAGATACTCGTCCGGAACATCGTCTTCCGGGACTTCGTGCGTTCTCACTTCGCCCTCATCGGCATCGGGCGCGGCTTCCACTCCCTCGACGACTTCGGCCTCGAACGCGTTACCCTCTTCGAGCAGTTCGTCCACGCTCTCTGAATCCGCGCCGGCGCGGTTCGAAAGACCTTGCAGGTCGCCCGACTGGCCGGCCGCATCCGCTCCCAGGCCCGCGCGATTGAAGGTCACGGGTGAAACATTCTGGCGTTTTCCGGGCGTGCGCCGGGTCTTCTTCGGAGCTGCCTTCTTTTTCGGCGCCGCCTTTTTCGAAAGAGGTTTTTTCTTGGGCGCCGGTTTCTTCTTCAGGGCCTTCTTCGGCTTGGTGCTCTTTTTGGTTTTCTTTTTGGCGGCCATACCGGCAGTCTACCACTCGTCCGCCTTTTTTAGTGTGTCCGCAGTGTGGCCGTGCGGCGCCACGGCCATCTTTCGTCCGCCGCCTGATGCCTATGACGTTATCAGGCAAAAAACTTCAACAGGCGCCTCACCCCTTCCCGGAATTGCCCCTCGGGCGTAATCAGGCTGAGCACTAAAAAACCTTCCCGCGAAAAATTAAAGAAATGGCCTGGATGGACCAGCACGGAAAAGCGTTCGAGCAACGCGACCGTCAGTTCATCATCCGTCGCCGTGACCGGAACTTTCAGAATCGCGTACCATCCGCTTTCGCGATCGAGGCGCGTGAGCGATTTCGATTCGCGCACCGTGCTGTCCAGAAAAGAGAGATTCGCGGAAATTCTTTCCTGCAGCTGAGCCTGCAGCGAGTGCCGCAATGACAGAAGCTTCGGGAGAGCGAGCTGAACGGGCGTGCCGGGCGATAAATACGTATCGGCGATGATTTCGAGGCGATCGACGGCCGTCTTGACCAGCGGCTCTGGCCCGGTCACCACAGTCCAGGCAAGTTTCATCTGCGGAAGCAGGGAAATTTTTGAAATGCCGCTGAGCGTGAATGTGAGCACGGCATCGCCGGAGGCAAACGTGCGGGCCGCGGCGGCGTCGCTCGCGTAATCAAGAAAAACTTCATCGGCCACGATGGCCATCTCGTTCGTCGCGCAAAGCTGCGCAAGTTCCGCCGCTTCGCCCAGCTTGACGAGAGAGCCCGTAGGATTATTGGGATGCACGAGCAGCACTGCCCGTGAACGCGCCGTCAATGCGGCGCGCAGCGAAGCGAAATCGATTTGCCAGCCATGGTCGTAGAGCAGCGGGTAGGGCACCAGGCGAATGTCGGCCAGGTCGGCGAGAAACTCAAATAGCGGATAGCTGGGCGCGGGGGCCAGAATTTCGTCGCCCGGTTCGCACAGCAAACGGAAGATGTGGCTGTAGGCTTCGCTGGTGCCGGAGGCCAGCAGGATCCGTTCGGGATCGATGGGCGCGAGCGGCCCAAAAAATCCGGAGCGCCCAGAGTAATATTCCGCAACCGCCTGCCGCGCTACAAGCAAGCCTTTGCTCTCGGGACGGTAGGTCAGCGCCTGCGGGTCGGCCAGCGCTGAGAGAATTTCCCGTTCCGGATAAGCGATCCCGCACGTGGTGGGATTCGACGCCGTCAGATCGAGAAGTTCCCGTCCACTTAGCCGATGCGCCTCAAGCGCGCGCGTCAGAAGATTCGTTTCGAGTTGCCAATTGGTGCGCGACGCAAACATGGGTTGCGAAAATTGAGCATTGAATTTATACCACGCTCACGGTTTCGCAACGAGGCAGGCAGATTGTGGCAGCACAGACTTCAGCCTGTGGGTTTTGCCGCGGAGAATTTACGCGAGTCAAAGACAGCTGGCATCCGATTTCGTTATTGCAAATGACGGCAACTGTGGCTGTTGCCTGTAGTTCGGCGACGGACGCGGCTACGCTGCCTTGGCCCCAGCCTGCGGCGGCGGTATAGCGCCTCCCGAGGCAGGCTGCGGCACCAGGAGTTCGACGTTCTGCCCGCGGCTGTTCGACAAAAGGAATTGCGCCTGTACAAAATGCAAGACAGCTGGATTGGGTTGACCGTTGTTCGCCGGGGCACTCTGGCTGCCGGTATTTGTACCCACGGTTGAGGATCCCGCGGTTTGGGCCGTGAAATTGATCGATATCCCCTGCACCTGAAAACCCCCGCCAGCAGCGTTCGTTGTGCCGATGACGGCTGCGGAGTTGGTGGAAAGGCCGGAGGTCGCTGCGCTTTGCTGTGACGCCTGCTGTTGTGCGAGCGCTTCAAACTGATTGACGAGATTTACGTACGCTCCGGGATTGAAGTCCTGAACCAGCGATGCGATGCAATCGATCTGCTGGATCTGTTCATTGGTCAGGCCAAGAGCCGGGAGCGCTGCGTTTAACGCCTGGATTTTGCTCTGCACGTCCACGCTGGCAGCCGCGGAGTTCTGAGTGCCTGCGGCGTGCTGCGTCGGATTTGCTGTTGCGGATGGGTTTGCGGCGCTAGCCGTTTGCGGCCCGCCGGAATTCGAGCCGGCCCCGGCAACGGCGGGTGCAGGCGCGCCATTTTGATTGGCCCTTGAATTTGCCTGTCCGATCACGATGTTCGCGGTCACCGGCGGCAGGATTCCGGCAGGCACTTGAAATATGCCTGCCTCCTGAGCCGCGGTTTGCGCAGAACCATTCTGCGAAGACGGAGTGAATGTGTCTTCCGCTACCGGCGCAACCACCGGGGCTACAGGGGCGGGCGGAGCCGCCGCCGGAGTGTCTTGGGACTGACCAAACAACTGACTTGCCAGGTTTTGTACCAGATTTCCAATACCTTCTACCGCCATGATCCAACCTCCGCGGCGCGAAAGCCAGGCCGGGGCCAGGGCAGCCACTCGAATCGGGTGCTACGTAGAACATTATCGGCGGGTGGGATTGGGACTTTAATCGATAGCTGAGAAGAGCGAAGAAAATTCTGTTTCAGAATGAAACAACGCCCGGGCCAGTTGGACTGCAGTAATTCTTGCCATGCCAAGCACCTAATTCGAGCGCCGCCGGCGGGGCCTCAAAATTTATTCGAATTGCAGTAAAACAATTTCGGGATTCGATCCCAGGCGCATCGGCGGACCCCAAGTGCCCACCCCGCATGACGTGTAGACGGCAAGATCGCCGAGGTAGTGAAGGCCGTAGGCGAATTTTCCGTACATGCGCGAAACCACTGACGTGAACGGAAAATATTGTCCGCGGTGTGTGTGACCGGACAGTTGCAACGAAATGCCCGCCTCGGCAGCCACCGGTAAATGGTTGGGATTATGCACCAGCAGGATGCTCGCGGAATTCCGGTCCACGGCCAGTTGGCGCAGGATCGATCGGAAGTGATCCGCGTCCGTCGAATGCAGATAATCGACGCCCACCACCTGCAGACCATCGAGCGCGACTTTTTCGTTTACCAGCACGCGGATTCCCGATTGCTGGACGGCTGCAAGATACTGCGTGGGACTGGTGAATTGTTCGTGATTGCCGGTGATGAAATAAGTGCCAAAGGGCGCGGAGAATTCAGCCCACGGTTTTGATAGCGGCGGAAGGTCCACGGCGGTTCCGTCAAACAGATCGCCGGCGATAAACAGAACATCGGGAGCGAGTTGCGAAAGCTTGCGGACGATGCGCCGCAAGAAGCGAACATTTCGCACGTGCCCGAGATGCAGGTCGCTGACCAGAGCGGCGGTGCGTCCACGCCAGGCGGCGGGAAGATTGGGGAGCTTCACCGGAACGCGCACAACGCGAGTCCACGCGGCATTGACGATCGCGGCGACGCCGGCCAGCAGGCCCAGTGCGAAGCAGGCGGCCGCGACCGCCCTTTTTTCGACGTGCACGCCAAACAGAAGAGGCGCTCCATACACGATCCAGCTGGCGCACGCTGCCAGAAAGAAGAAACTCACAAGGCCCAGCCAGACCGAAGCGATCGTATACATCGTGCGAACCAGCACGTTGAAATAACGATGCGCCAATAGCGACGCCGCGACGAAGCTGACCGACAGAACCGCCAGCGCCGTTCGCACTTCCATCAGATGCGACGAATTCTGGGGTCCCCAGAAATATCTCCAGGTGCCATAAATCGCCAGGTGCACCAGAAATAGGATGGCCTGGACGATCGAGACGAAAATCGGAATGCCGGAGCGTACGCGGGAACGGGAGCGTTCGGATCTCGGTGAGGTTGCGGTCAGTTCGGGAGTTGTTGTGTCCATCGAATATTAGATGCAGGAGCGTGGGATCGGAGACATCAGAAAACGGCGGATTTTCTCAGCTGGCACAGACTTCCGTCTATGGGGTTCTCGCGAGAAGGACCCAAACTTTACAGGCTGAAAGCCTGCGGCTCGAACGGCGTTCGCGCACCCAAGGCATCAATGCAGGACCGCTTCGTCGGTTTCCACCTTGCCGTCGCGGACATGGATAATGCGATTGGCGCGCCGGGCGATGTCATTTTCGTGGGTGACCACGATGATGGTGTTGCCTTCGCCGTGCAGACGCGCGAACAGCGCCATGATTTCATCCCCCGTTTTCGTGTCCAGATTTCCGGTGGGCTCGTCGGCGAGCACGATCGAAGGTGAATTCACCAGCGCTCGCGCCACCGCCACGCGCTGCCGCTGGCCGCCGGATAGCTCGTTGGGCTTGTGCAGCATTCGCTCGCCCAGATCGACCGCCTCGAGAGCGCGTTTCGCTCGCGCCAGCCGTTCTTCCGACGGAGTGCCGTTATAAATCATGGGCAGCTCGACGTTATGCAAAGCGGTGGCGCGCGGCAGCAGATTAAATGTTTGAAAGACGAATCCGATTTCCTTGTTGCGTATGGCGGCGAGTTCGTCGTCATCGAGGTCGCTGACCAGGCGCCCGGCCAGCCAATATTTTCCGGAAGTGGGCGTGTCCAGACAGCCGATCAAATTCATGAGCGTGGATTTTCCCGATCCCGATGGACCCATGATGGCGACGTACTCGCCGCGATGAATTGTGAGACTAATGCCGCACAGGGCGTGCAATTTTTCGCCGCCCATCTCGTAGGTTTTCCAGAGATCTTCGGTGAGAATCGCAATCTTCTGGTTAACAAGGTCCTGGCGGAATGATTCGGTGGAGAGGGCGTGCTCAGGCATTCCTCAGTTCCTCATTCCTGCACCGACTCTCGCACGGGTGTGCATTTAGTTTTCCTGGGCACCCTTCGGCGTGGAGTTGTCCACTTTCACGCGCGCGTCCGGCTTCAGCGTGCGCAATGTTTTGTAGCTTCCGGTGATGATCTGATCGCCTTCCTGCAGGCCGTTTACGACTTCGATGTCGGTGACGCCCGTGATTCCCGTGGTAATCGGAACGAACTGCGCGCGTTTGTCGCGAACCACAAAAACGCCCTGAATTTCCGGGTTCTTGTCCAGCGCGGAGGATGAGCCGTCTCCGCCAGAGTCAGACAGGGGCCGGCCCGCCGCCAGGGTGACGGAATTCTTGCCCGTTCTCTTTGGCCGCTTCGTCCAGGTCTTTTTTGGTGCGTTCGGCCAGCGCCTGAATCGGAACGGTCATCACATTTTTCTTCTGCGCCGTGGTGATCTTGGCTGTGGAAGAAAGCCCGGGGCGCAGGCCATCCGGGGGATTTTGCAGCGTCACGACCACCTTGAAATCTTTCGCTTCCTGATTGCCGGTCGTGGATTGCGTGGAAGCCAGCCCTGAACTGCGCAGCACCGCTTGGGTCCCGACTTCAGTTACTTTCCCTTTAAAAAACTTTCCGGGAATCGCGTCGATCGTCACTTCGGCATCCTCGCCCAGCTTCACGCTGACGATGTCGGTTTCATCCACCATCACTTCCGAGGTCACCACGGACATGTCGGAAATCGTCATGAGGTAGCTTCCGGTGGCATTCTGGATTCCGGGCACCACGTTCTCGCCCACGCGCACGGCGATATAAGTTACAACGCCGCTGATCGGCGCGGTGTAGGTTGTTTTGTTCAGAACGTCTCGCAGGCGTCCCAACATGGCTTGATTCTGCGTCAGGCCGGAACGCGCCTGAGCCAGTTGCGCGCGGGCCTGCTCTGCGCGGGCTTGGGCCGAGGCGAGCGCAGCGGCGGCTCCATCGTAGGTAGCCTTTCGAGTGTCGTAATCCTGCTTGGGAATCAGGCCGTCCTTGAACAGCATCTGCCCGCGATCCCAATCGAGTTTGGCATGTTCCAGATCGGCGGCCCGGGACTTGATGTCCGCCTGCGTCGATACGTCATTGGCTTCGGCGGACTTCACTCCCGCATCGGCGGCCTGAATTCCTGCCCTCTGCGCATTGACGTCGGCGGCGGGCTGTACGCTTTCCAGGCGCAGCAGGACATCGCCCTTTTTGACGTGGTCGCCTTCCTTCACGTCAATCTCGGTAATCTTTCCGATGCCTTCGCCCAGCACGTTCGTATACGTGAGCGGCTTCACTTCGCCCGACGCCGTGACCAGGGAGGTAACGTCCTGGCGCACGGCTGGGGCGGTCTGAACGGTCACCACGTTCTTATTGATTTCGTAAATGGCTAGCCAGGTACCGCCAGCCAAAGTGGCGACAATAGCCGCACCAGTTCCGATTTTTTGCCACAATTTCATAGGGTTGCGGTTCTGGTCCTTTTGATCCGGGTCGCTCCCTCCGACGGTT
Organism: uncultured Acidobacteriota bacterium; assembly: GCA_963695945.1. Taxonomy (GTDB): domain Bacteria; phylum Acidobacteriota; class Terriglobia; order Acidiferrales; family UBA7541; genus Palsa-360. The sequence continues at coordinate 28,665 of CAVOIX010000072.1, forward strand.
ACTTCCATTTAGTACGCATAGGAAACTGCAAAGTTTCCCGGGCGGCGCACACCACACGGGGCAAGCGAACGATCAGCCCTGCGAGTGAGCATGTTTCGAAGTGTTTGCGTCTGAGGCCGTATGGCTCATGGCCGGCGCAGGTACCCGGCGCGGGCCCTGCTGACGAGTTAATTTTACCGTCATTTTGACGCAGAGCAAAGGCATTTGCCTTTTCCCATATCGGGACCGCCAACTCGACGCATCCGCAAGCTCGTGCGCTGCCGGGTAATCGCCGCACAGCATGAATGCCTCGCTGAAACGAGAGCCGCCTCTTTCTCGGTCGCTGGGACGGCCAGGAGTCGAAGATTGCGGGCAACCTCGCAGCCCTGCCGTAGCTCTTAGTAGGCATCGGGCTGGCGGAGCGCACTCCGGGTGTGAGAAAACGCTCCGGTACCGGGACTTATCGCAGAGATTCCTTGATTGACGCTGGCAAAACACGGGGATAGAATCGAACTTCCGAATCAGGGGCGAGGTACGATTATGAACCGCTTGGGACGCATTTCCTTCATTTTTCTAGTGGGCGGATCCTTGTTATTTCCGCTCTGCCTCCGTTCCCGTGCGCAGGACCAGGACAAGGATCCGAAGGATCAGCAGGACGCCTCCGCCACAAAATCGCAGGACACCGGCAAGAAAAAAGACGACAAGGGGGGTAAGAAGAATCTCAAGGAAGCTCGAAAAAGAGCTGGCCACCCCTTATAAGAAATGGCTGGAAGAGGAAGTCCCCTATATTATCACCGATGAAGAGCGGTCAGCCTTCCTGCAACTGCAAACCAACGAAGAGCGCGAGCAATTTATCGAAGGATTCTGGCAGAGACGTGATCCCACCCCGGACACGGTAGAAAACGAATTCAAGGAAGAGCACTATCGCCGCATCGCCTACACCAATGAGCGGTTCTCCTCGGGCATTCCCGGCTGGAGAACGGATCGCGGCCGGATTTACATCATGTGGGGCCCGCCGGACTCCATTGAGTCTCATTCCGCTGGAAGCACCTACGATCGTCCGATGTCGGAGGGCGGCGGACAGACCACGGTCTACGGCTTTGACGATTGGAACTACCATTACATGGAAGGAATCGGCCAGAACATCACCATCGAGTTCGTGGACCCTACCGGAACCGGCGAGTATCACATCACGATGGACCCTGGCGAAAAGGATGCCATGGCCCACGTACCCGGCGGCGGACCGAGCATGCTGGAATCGATGGGATTGTCCACTCAGGCCCAGCGCTTCACGCGCTCTGACGGGTCCACCGCGCCTTTGGGGATTGCGCAACTCAACGGAGGCGGAGGGCTCGACAGCCAGAACGAATTCACGCGCCTCGATCAGTTCGCCAGAGTGCAAGCGCCGCCCCCGGTGAAATTCAAGGACCTCGAAGAGGTGGTCAGCTCACGCATTCTGCGGAATCAGATTTCGTTTGATTACCGGTTCGATTTCATGCGCATTACCGGGGACACCATACTGGTTCCCGTGACCGTGCAGATCCAGAACAAGCAGATGACATTCCGCGATCGCGACGGTGTGCAGTCCGCATCGCTCAATCTATTCGGACGGATCAGCTCAATGACCGGCCGGGTGATCCAGACGTTTGAGGACGTCATCCAGCGCGATTTCCCGGATACGCTGCTGGAATCTTCGCTGAAGGGATTTTCGATTTACCAGAAGGCAATTCCACTTCGCCCAGGTTTGTACAAGCTGGACCTGGTGCTCAAGGACGTAAATAGCGGGAACGTGGGCGTGGTGAACACGCGGCTGGCGGTTTCTCCCATTCCGGATGACAAGCTGGAAGCCAGTTCGCTGATTCTGGCCGACCAGATGGAGCCGGTATCGTCCAAGGACGTGGGCATCGGGCAATTCGTGCTGGGCTCGACCAAGGTGCGCCCCAAGCTGGATGCCGAGTTCCATACCGATCAGGCGCTGGACGTCTACATGCAATTTTACAATTTGAAAGTGGATGACAAGACTCACAAAAATAACGTGTCCTTGGATATCAAAGTGACTCAGGGAGACCAGACCATCAGTCACATGGTCCAAACGGGCGATCGGATCAAGCAGAGTGGAGAGCAGGTAACACTCCAACAGGTGATCGCTCCCAAAACGCTGCCTCCCGGAAAATACAAATTGGAAGTGCAAGCCACCGATCTGGTGGATAACCAGACGATTACGCGCACCGCGGAATTCACGGTAACCCCGCCCGCCGTGATTCAGAAAGTGGCACTGAACGGAGCCACAGGAAGGTAAACCAGTCCGTATGAAGTCGATTCGTCGAACCCTGGGCTGGGTATTGGTTGGGGTGCTGGTCTGCGCGGCTTCCGCGGCAGCCAAGCCGGGGTATGGCACGATTTCGGGCGTCGTCCTGGATCCTTCTGGGACGCCGCAGATGGGCGCCAGCGTGTGGTTATTTCAGAAGACGCGGGACGGACGGTAGCGCAAGTTCTCTCCAACCAGCAAGGCGCGTTTTTCTCCGATCATCTCAAGCCGGGCGAATATGCCGTGCGCGTTTCCGTTTGCGGGATTTTTGCCGACGATGGAGCATCACGTCGCCGTGCTGTCGGATCTGACGACTCTTCTTCGCGTGCAAGTGGAAACCGTATTTTCTTCGCTTGATACGCTGCGCCGTAAGCCGCAAGCCACTTCGGAACAAGATGACTGGAAGTGGGTGCTGCGTTCATCGACCGCGACCCGCACCATCCTGCAGTGGGATGACAGCAACTCCCAAATCGCCACCAATTCGCTTGGCGCAGACCTTCCTGAGGCCCAGCGGCCTCGCGCCAGGGTCCAGGTAAGCAATGGCGCCCTACGACCCGGATCAGCTTCCAACCTTCCCTACGGCCCCGCAACGTCGGTGTCTTACGAGCAGCAGCTTGGTACGCTGGGACGCATGCTGGTTGCCGGGCAGATGAGCTATGACCGTGGGGCGTCTGGCTCCTTCGCCGGTGTGTGGTTGCCCTCCAGCGCCGGGGGCAATGGTCCTGAAACGATATTCGTCTGGCGCCAATCCAGAATTGGCGCTGAGGGCATGGAGTTTCAGGGACTGCGAATCGATCACACGGAACAAATCGCACTGGGCGACCATGTGGCCTTGCGCGCTGGCGCGGAATACATCAGGGCCGGCATTATTTCGTCCGTTTCTTCGCTGCGCCCTCATGCCCAATTGAATGCCAATTTGTCGCCCCAATGGAAGGCGGCACTGGTGGTGGCAGCCAATCCTCCCTCGGAGCAGTGGGGACGGACCGGCGCGCTGGAATCCGCGATGGATGAGCTGGACAGCCTGCCGCCCGTGCTCTTCCATGATGGCCGCCCGGTCCTGGAGGGCGGTTGGCATCAGGAAGTTTCGGCCAAACGGAAAGTGGGCAACCAGTCCAGTTTGGAGGTCGCCGCGTTTCACGACTCGGCGCGGAACCAGGCTATCTTCGGGACCGGCGCCACGGCCAGCCCGGAGTTCGTGCAGGACGCATTCTCAAGTGCATTTCTGTATGACGGTGGCAATTCCAGCTTCTGGGGTACCCGCGCGGCCTACCGTGCCAAGCTTTCGGACGACCTGGAAATCGCTGCGATTTACGCGTGGGCGGGGGCACTTTCTCCCGCTGGGGAGTTCTTGAACGCCTCCTCCGACCTGCGGGATAGCTTCACCACCCATAACCACCACAGTCTGGCCGCTCGCGTTTCCGGAAAGATTCCGCGCTCTGGCACGCAATTCTCAGCCAGCTACAAGTGGGTATCTGGTACGACGCTTTCGCGAATAGACCAATTTGGCGAGGCTGCCTACGAGATGGACCCCAACCTGCATCTTTCAATCCGCCAGCAACTTCCCGGCCTTAACGGGCGTTGGGAAGCGTTAGCCGATTTCAGTAATCTTTTGGCGCAGGGGTACGTGAACGTCGGCAGTCCTGATTCGCGGATGATGCTGGCGCCGATTTTGCGGTCGTTCCGGGGTGGAGTAAGCTTCCAGTTTTAGCACGATGGGCCCTATTAAAAACAGGAACACACCTTCCAGAAACTGGAGGGTGGGAAGTTGCGTCCCCCTTCCCTCGCTCGATCCGCACGCATTTTACTGACTTTGATGTGGTTATTGCTCTGCGATAACTTATATAATTTGGTAGCGCGGTTGCACGGGACCTCGCAGTTCAGGAAGTAGCAGGAAGAGATCGGTGAGCGCGCCAGTCAACGACAATTTACGGGTTCGGTTGGGCGCCGCCGTTCTCGCCTTGGCTACGCTGGCGGCGATTGTCTTTGGCATCATCAATTTTCAGCAGCGGGCCATGTTCACGACGCCCGATGACGGTGTGGCATGGATCGAAGGACCGTCAGGGGTCGTGGCCTGGCATGTTTCGCCAAACTCTCCGGCGGCTAATGCCGGACTGCGAGCCGATGATCAGGTAGTTGCAATCAATGGCGCGCCAGTCCACAGCCCGATCGACGTAACCAAGCGTATGTGGCGCATCGGCCTCTGGTCGATCGCCCATTACACGATTGAGCGCGGCGGAAAAGAGTTTGAAGCTCAGCTTGTCATCCAGCCTGCGGCGCGGCCTTCTTCCATCGAAAATTATTTGAGCGTCGTCGGTGTCCTGTATCTTTTCATCGGCCTGTTCATTTTCGCGCGGCGCTGGAACGCCACCCGCGCCGTACATTTCTATATTTTTTGCCTGGTGTCCTTCGTGCTGTACTCCTTCCAGTACACCGGGAAGCTCACGTCTTTCGACTGGGAAATTTATTGGGCGGCGATTGTAGCGAGGCTACTGCAGCCGGCTCTGCTGTTGCATTTTTCCCTGGTCTTTCCGGAGCGGCGACCGGTGGCTAAGGGGCGCGGCGCGATTCTGGGCGCAATTTACGGCATCCCTGCAATGCTTCTGGTAGTGCGCATCCTGGTTGCGCTTCGCGAATTGGGTTTCATGCCATCGATCGATGCGCGCAACACTCTTGACCGGCTCGATCTTGCGTACCTGGGAATCTACTTCCTCCTCGCGGCATTTGTTTTCGTGACCAGCTATCGCCGCGCATCGTCCGGAATTCTGCGACAGCAGTTGAAGTGGGTCACCGGGGGAGCGCTTGCCGGCATCGTGCCGTTTCTGCTCTTTTATATCGTGCCGTTTTTCCTGGGCGTGGTGCCGCGCCCGTGGATGAAGCTCTCGGCCATCTCCCTGGTGCTCATCCCGCTGAGTTTTGGCTACGCCATCATTCGCTACCGGTTGATGGACGTCGATATCATTTTCAAGCGAGGTCTCGCCTATACGGCCGCGAGCGGCGGCGTGGCCGCTGTGTACATCGCGATTGTGGCGGTGATTGGCGCGCTGTTCCACACGGCCTGGCCCTCCGGAACCATGGGAGAAATCATTGCCATCGTGGTGGCCGCCTTCCTGTTCCAGCCGTTCCGCGACTGGATTCAGACGCGCCTCGATCGCTTTTTTTACCGGGACCGGCTGGACTATCGCCGCACGCTGATCGAATTTCGGACGCACGCTGACGTCGGAAGTGCGCCTCGACCCGATGCTGGCTTCGGTCATGGACCGTATATCGCAGGCGTTGCTCGTCGATCGCCTGGCCATTTTTATCGAGGATGAAGGCCATCCCGGCACCTATCGCCTGGCGCGGTCGGTTGGCGTGCGATTTGCCGGCGCCCTCGGATCTGAGTTTTCTGGATGCGGAAACCAAGCCCTTTGCGCAGGGCCTGCTGTTCTACGAATCGGCGCGAGCGGCCCGAGAAGCTTCTTCCTCGGTGCGCCAGACGCTGGAGCAGTTGAGCTGAATTACTTTATTCCCTGCCAGATTCGCGATCATGCGATTGCCGTGCTGGGGCTTGGCAAAACGGTGGACGGCGACTTCCTGTCCAGCGAAGACGTTGAATTGCTGCATCACCATCGCCGGTTACCTGGCCATCGCGCTGGACAATGCGCAGCTCTATAACTCGCTGGAACAAAAAGCGGCGCAAATCGAGCGGCTCAAGGATTTCTCGGAGAATATCGTCGAATCGTTCAATGTCGGCGTGCTGGCGGTGGATTTCAGCGGAGCGGTGGAATCCTGGAACACGCAACTGGAAGGATTGATCGGGGTCCCGCGCGAGGAAGCCGTGGGCCGCAAGCTGGAGGACGTGCTTCCGGCCGATCTGACGGCGGAAATTACGGCGCGCTCCGGCGACGAGCGCGTATCCAGCCTGTACAAATTTGCGATGCGTAACCGCGACGGCCGGAATCTGGTGGTCAACGTGTCCATTGCGCCGCTGGTAGGCAAATCGGGAGAGCGCATCGGCCGGCTGATTCTGTTCGACGACATGACGCAGCGAATGCGCCTCGAAGAGCAGGTGTTCCAGAACGAGAAGCTGACCTCTCTGGGTTTGCTGGCCGCGGGCGTCGCGCATGAGGTCAATACGCCGCTCGCAGTGATCTCCAATTACATTCAGATGCTGGCCAAGCAGCTTCCCAGCGGCGATCCGCGCCAGCAACTGATCGAGAAAGTCGTCAAGCAGACTTTCCGCGCGAGCGAGATCGTCAACAATCTGCTGAATTTTTCGCGCACCGGCGCGTCCGAATTCACGGAAGTGGATTTGAATTCCGTGGTGGAAGAAGTGCTCACGCTGGTCGCGCATCCCTTCCGGACCGGCTCAAGTGCAGGTGACACAAAACCTGCAGCAGGAATTGCCCCCGGTGCTGGGCTCCAACAATAAGCTGCAGCAGGTTTTTCTGAATCTTTTTTGAACGCGCGCGACGCCATGCCGTCCGGCGGCATGGTCGAGGTGCGCACGGCGGCGCACAACGGGTCGGTCGAAATCGAAATCATCGACAGCGGCGGGGGTATCCCGCGCGAAAATCTGCAACCGCATCTTCGATCCCTTCTTCACCACAAAATCCTACCGGGCGTGGCACGGGCCTGGGACTTTCCGTCAGTTACGGCATCGTCAAGGAGCACGCCGGGAAAGATGGACGTGCGCTCGACGCCAGGCAAGGGCACATCGTTCCGGCTGGAGTTCCCGGCCGCGCGGAAAGCGGTTCATGTCTAAGGGCTCCATTCTAGTCGTTGACGACGAATCCGAAATTCGCGAGGGCCTGGAGCTGCTGCTCAACACTGGAAGGCTACTCCACATCGAGCGCCGAAACGGGCGAAGCCGGCCTGGCGATGCTGGAAGAAAAGCCGTTCGATCTTGTGCTGCTGGACGTCAGCCTCCCGGACCGCAATGGGCTCGAACTGCTGCGCGAAATCCGCCGGCGCGATCCGAAGCTTTCCGTGGTACTGATCACCGCGTACGGATCGATTGATATGGCGCGCGCCGCATTCAAGAGCGGAGCGCAGGATTACATCACCAAGCCCTGGTCCAACGACGAATTGCTGATGCAGGTGGCGCAGGCCGTCGAGGGCCGCCGCCTGCGCGAAGAAAACGTTCAGCTCAAGCGCGCGCTGAAGCAGCGTTACAATTTCCCGAACATCATCGGAAAGAGCGAAAAAATGTACGCGGTGCTTGACCTGGTGGCGCAGGTGGCGCCTTCGCGCTCCACGGTTTTGATTCATGGCGAAAGCGGAACCGGCAAAGAATTGATCGCCAAGGCCATTCACTCCGCATCCGCGCGCGCCGACAAACCGTTCGTGCCCATCAACACGGGCTCGATTCCCGTGGACCTGCTGGAATCGCAGCTGTTCGGCCATGTGAAGGGCGCCTTCACCAGCGCCGTCGCTTCGAAGAAAGGGCTTGTTCGAAGTCGCCGATCAGGGCACGATTTTCTTCGATGAAATTTCCACCATCGGTCCGGAAACCCAGGCCAAGCTGCTGCGCGTGATCCAGGAGCGCGAATTCATGCGCCTGGGCGGCACGGAAACGATCAAGGTCGATGTTCGCATCATCGCCGCCTGCAACGTCCAGCTGATCAATCTGGTTCGCGAAGGCCGCTTCCGCGAGGATCTTTATCATCGCTTGAACGTGATTGCTGTTCCGCTGCCGCCCCTTCGCGAGCGGAAGGAAGATGTACCGCTGCTGCTGGATCATTTCCTGCGCAAATTTTCCGAGGAAAATAAACGGCCGGTCGGGCGTTTCAGTCCAGGGGCGCTGCGATTGCTGGTGGATTACGAGTGGCCGGGCAATGTGCGCGAACTGGAAAACGTGGTGGAGCGGGCGGTGGTCCTTTCTTCGCAGGAACTGCTGGAGGTGGAACTATTGCCGGAGAGCGTGAGGACCAGGGAACTGGTGGGCGGCGTCCGGCTGCAACTCGCGGAATTATGCCGCCGCTTCCCGGCGAACACGGATCGCGCAGCGGCGCGGACAGCGCAAGGAATTCCCTATTTCAGATCATGGACGAGATTGAGCGGCGCGTAATTTGCGACATGCTTGAGCGCACCGAATGGAATCAAACCGAAGCGGCGGAAAATTTTCACATTCCGCTTTCCACGCTGAATCAGAAAATCAAGCGGCTGGGCATCGAAGTGCGCCGCCGGCGGAATCCGCGCGCGACGAGAATCCTCGGCTTCCGCGGCGGGTAACCGAGGGGTTTCGTAGCACAAACTTCAGTCAGTGGGGTCCAGTTCTCGCAAGGTACGGAATCCTCACAGGCTGAAGCCTGTGCTACTGATGGCCCGCATCGCCTTCAAGATTTCCGATTATCTCTGACCACTGCGTCCTTCAGTTGCGCGCCGTCCAGTTTCACGTCGGTCAAATCGATTTCGCGGAAACTGGCGAGCGCCAGGTCCGAGCCGGAAAAATCCGCGCCACGCAGATTCGCCTGGCGCAGAACCGTGCCGCGCAGAATCGTTTTGTGCAATTTCGCGGAGCGCAGATCGCCGCGAAACAGTTCCGTGCCGCTCAAATCGGCTTCGCTCAAATCCGCGCCTTCGAGCATGGTCTCCGTAAAATCGCAGTTCCGTAGATCCGCCTTACGCATGTCGGCGCGGCTCAAATCGGCGTGGCTCGAGTTTGGCTCCCCGCAGATCCGCTTTTCGCAGATTGCTGCCTGCCAGGTTGGCCCCGGTCAGATCGCGCTTCTTCAAATCCTGACCGGAAAGATCGGCGCCCGACAGATCGGCACGCTCCCCGCCCGGATGTCCCTTATGGAATTTCTCATGGGCCTCAAGAATGTCTTTCAGTTTCTTGCCTTTGTGTCGAATGGGATCCACCTTCCTCGCCCGGCCAAATTGCCGGGGAATCGCGCCCGTGGCCCGATGGCTTGCGCCAAATCAATTCAAGTGAGCTTCCATTCTACAGAAATCGGCGAGACGCGCAAACCTGTGATAAGTTTGGCGTGTGATGACACTGGTCGAAAAAATCAAGGCCCGGGCGCGCGCGTGTCCTCAGCACATCGTGCTTCCGGAGGGAGAAGATCCGCGTGTCGTTTGCGCAGCTGCGGCTATCGCGCGTGAAGGCTACGCGAAAATCACGCTTCTCGGCCGGAGACCGGGCATTACTTCGACTGCCTCGGATCTTCGTGTGTCGCTGGATGGCGTGATGATCGAAGATCCCGCGGCCAGTTTGCGCGCGGAGGCCTACGCCCAAATTTGTTACGAACGCCGGCGCGCCCGGGGCACTACGCTCGACGAAGCGAGAGAAATCGCACGCCGACCGCTGTATTTCGCGGCCCTGAGTGTCGCTGCGGGGGATGCCGACGGAACCGTGGGAGGCGCGGCCAATACCACGGGCGAAACCGTGCGCGCCGCCTTGCATTCGATCGGCCTGGCGCCGGATGCCAAACTGGTATCCAGCTTTTTTGTCATGATCATTCCGGAGCGGCCCGGCGTGGAACTGGGAACTACGGGTGCTCTATTCTTTGCCGATTGCGCGGTGGTGCCGGATCCCAATCCCGAGGAACTGGCAGAAATCGCGCGCGCCACGGCGGAAAATGCGCGGTCGATTCTGGATGCCGAGCCGCGAGTTGCATTGCTCTCGTTTTCCACCAAGGGCTCCGCGAATCACCCGCGGGTCGAAAAAGTCAGGGAGGCATTGCGCATTCTGAAGGCACGCGCTCCAGAACTGGCGGCGGATGGCGAGCTGCAGGTGGATGCGGCGCTGGTGCCGCGCGTGGCAAATTCAAAAGCCCCTGGCTCGCTCGTCGGAGGCCATGCCAATGTGCTGATCTTTCCGGATTTGGATGCCGGCAACATCTCCTACAAACTTGTCGAGCGCCTGGGCGGCGCGCAAGCTCTCGGGCCGATCCTGCAGGGGCTGGACCGTCCAGCGAACGATCTTTCGCGGGGGTGTTCAGCGGAGGATATCGTAAACGTTGTGGCCTTCACCGCATTACAGGCGATCGCGCGGAAAGAAAAGACTTTGGAACCACAGATGAACGCTGATAAACGCTGAGAAAAGAAGAAGCAAGCGCGTCGAGTTTGCGGAATTAGATTTATGTTCAGACGATATCGCAATTCGCATCGTTCCTTCGTTTTATTTCTTTTGTCTTTTTCGGTGTTGACCTGCGCTCATCTGTGCATAAATTCCGCCTCCGCATTTGCCCAGGAGGCCAGGGATCAGGAAGTGGCGGTGAATTTGGCCGAAGGGCGCGCCGTGATTTGCGCCACGAAGGATGCGATCATCCTGGCGGCCATGGACACGCGGGGCGAAGCTGGTTCGTTGCCGCCGGGGATCACCATCCTTTCCGCGGACCGCATCGGCGTGATGCTGGGAGCCGTCGAATGGGTGCTGCCGGATTCCAAGGACCAGCCCGTTCGACTCGACGGTGAATTTACCAAGCTCGTCGCGGCGGCTCTGAATACCGGCGGGCAGAAAGACGAAGGTTTCCGCGCGAGCGACATCGAGTCCATCGGAATCGCGGTGCTCGAGCGGGTTCGCGTGCTGGCCGGGCAATTTCACCACAAGATCAGCCTGCGCGAGGATGAACCGCTGATTCGCATCGTCATCGCGGGATATTTGAAGGATTACGGTCCCGAGGCCTGGGCCATCGACTACCACATCGAGCAGGACGCACTGGGTAACGATATCTGGCGGACGCGGGTCTTGCGGCCGAGCTACAACCAGCTTTATCCTCCGGAAAAGGGAATGCCGAAAACGCTGATGGAAGTGCGCTATCCTCCGGAGAATCGCGCCACCGCTGAACCGGAGCTTCTGGACCTCCTGCACCAGAATGACGAGCGGGTGGCGAAGTTGCGCGTGACGACCGAGCTCGAAGCGAAATCTTTGACGCTGGTGGTGGACGGGCAGAGCCAGAAATCCGATGCCGCGAGCGTGGTAACTTTCCTGAAGGCTGCATTGCCGGCGATTACTCCGCCGGAGACGAAGCTTACAATGGCGAAGGTAGATTACGATGCCGGGTTCCAGTGGATCCTCCAACCGCCGAAGGCTCCCGCTCCTCCTCCTGGCGAACTCCCGGACAAAACCGAACGAGAATGATCGCCGGAGGAGCCTGAACGGCCCACGCTCCGGCACAAGTCCGAAAATTAATCCCAGGAAAATAAAAAATGAGTTCATCGCCACAATCATCAATGGAAAAGACGGAAAAGCCCAAAGAAGTCACGATCCGGTTGTTGCGCGAGGCCGACCTTGCGGAGGCGGATCGAATCATGCGGCTGGCGTTCGGCACGTTTCTCGGGATGCCCGAACCGTTGAAATTCATGGGAGACGCGGACTACGTGAGGTCGCGCTGGCGCGCGGAACCTACGGCCGCGTTCGGCGCTGAGATTGGCGGGGAACTGATCGGAACAAACTTCGCCACACGGTGGGGAAGCGTCGGCTTTTTCGGGCCGCTCACCATCCGTCCGGATTATTGGGATCGCGGCATTGCCCAGAAGCTGCTTCGTCCCACCATGGAATTATTTGACAGATGGGGCGTGCGCCACGCCGGACTGTTTACGTTTGCGGACAGCACCAAGCATGTGAACCTCTATCAGAAATTCGGATTCTGGCCGCGTTTTCTTACCTCGCTCATGGAAATCGCAATTCCCGAGGAGGCGCCTGCCGCGGCAAAGCGATGGGCCAGGTTCAGCGATCTTTTCGCGGGCGACAAGGAGCTTTGTATCCAGGCCTGCAAAAAGCTGACCCATTCCATCTACGATGGCCTTGATGTGCAACGGGAGATTCGCGCGGTCGATCGCCAGCGCCTGGGCGATACCCTGCTGACCTGGGGCGGCGGCGAACTGTCCGGATTCGCGGTGTGCCACGCGGGAGCGGGAACGGAAGCGGGCAGTGAGAAAGTGCTACATCAAATTTGCCGCTGTGCGCAGCGGTCCCAATGCCGCGCACGAATTTCGCCGCATGCTCGATGCTGCTGCGAATTCGCACGATCGCGCGGAGCGAGAATGCTTATCCGCCGGCGTGAATTTCGCGCGCCTGGACGCCTATCACGAAATGCTTGACGCAGGTTTCCGCGCCCGCAGGCAAGGCGTGGTGATGGAACAAAATGGCGACGCCTGGCTACAACCGCTCTGAAGTGTTTTTAATTGATGACTGGCGGTAGCAACAGGATCCGGGGCTAGGGAGTTCGCGATGTTCTCGGCGGGTTTCGTTCTCGGCTGGACTTGCAGCGGCCGGCGCGTCCGCAGCGGGCCCACTGTCGGCCGGCGTGAAATCGCTCCACTTCACAATCACGCGAATCGGGACGCTGGCGTCGCCCGCTTGAATGGTTTCGTCAGAGCGGGAGTAGGAGGGGAACCATAGATTTTTGCCGACTTGCTGGCGGTAGGTCTCAAAAACGGTGAATGGCAGGTCCGAAGCCGTAACGTCGCCGAGACTCGGTGACCCACTTACCCATGCTCTTTACGATTACGAAATCCTGAACGTCCACCCACACCACGCCGGAAAAATAGGCATGAGCGCGTTCCACGGCGCGCGGTTTGATCGTGAAATAGTACGCGTTCAGTTCGTCGAGCGGCTGCTTGCCGCCGAAAGTGATTTCGTATTTCGGGAAGCATGGCGGTGGTCAGCGGGAACATCGGCGTCGGAGCCAGAAGATCGGAATCGCCTCGCTGGAGATCCAGATAATGCAGCGTAGAGGGCTGGCGGCTTACCGGCTTTTCGAACATCTTGCCGTCGGGAGCAATTCGCAATTGCGTGACGATTTCCAGCTGGCCTGTGGATTTGTTGCCCGGTCCGATCTCCTGGATGCGCACATCTTTCTGAAACGTGTAACCCTTGATCGCGCGCACCATTTCATCTTCTTTGGCCGCGAACCTGCGGATGATTTCGTCCGGCGGCAGGATCAGGGGTTCAGGCTTGGCGGCTGGCGGAGGTGTAGGGAACTTTGTGGATTCCGGCGGCTGCATCGGTCCGGTGGATTGGGCTCGCAATGCACCAGGGGCGATGGCGAAAGCCACGACAAAGCCGCACAGCGCAGCGATTATTTTGATCTTTGAAATCATGCCGATTGCTTCCATTCCTTGGATGCGACTTCCGGCTGTTGTGCAGCATGGATTTGTGAAAAATCCAGTGAGCCGATCTTGCTGCGGCAATAGTGTATCGCGGAGGGACCTCGCAGGACAGGCTTCAGCCTGACTGGTTTAGATGCATTGACTCGCGCGGATCTGAACCTGACAGGCGGAAGCCTATCCTACCAGTCTCGCAGATTCCATCCCGCGGGCGCTTCTCGTTTGCTACAATCGCGCGGCTGCAAAAAATGTTTCTTTGCGAAGTGTTGCCGTGGGGATGCTGGCCAAGCGATTTTTCGTTTCCGGCAGGGTGCAAGGGGTGGGGTTTCGCTTTTTCGCGGAGCGAGCCGCAGCCAACCCGGGTGTCAGCGGATACGTTCGAAATCTCTATGACGGGCGCGTGGAAGTCTACGCCATGGGCAGCGCCGAGCAGTTGGAGGCGCTGAAAAGCGCGCTGCAACGCGGCCCGCGCATGGCCCATGTGGATCGCGTGGACGAAGAAGACGCCCCGATCCTACCGCAATATGCGAATGGTTTTTTTATAGAGAATGACGAGTGAATTTGGCCATAAAGCGCAGTCGGGATCGAAGCGATCCTTAAGATTCAGCAATCCATCTGGAAAGGCGGAGCAGGCGGAATGAACCATTTGAAGGAATTTATCCGGGAAGTTCCTGATTACCCGAAGCCGGGGATTCTCTTTTACGATCTGACTACATTGCTGAAGAACCCGGGCGCGTTTCACAGTCTGGTCGATGAATTGTGCGACCACTATGCCGGCCAAAAAGTGGATGCCGTCGTTGGGATCGAGGCGCGCGGATTTATTTTGGCGCCGGCGCTGGCCTACCGGCTGAATGCGGGGTTTGTTCCCGTGAGGAAACCAAAAAAGCTGCCCTCGAAAGCGGTCTCGGTGACGTATCAGCTGGAATACGGCACGGATACGCTGGAAATTCACGAAGACGCGATCAAGCCCGGCCAAAGCGTGCTGATCAGCGACGATCTACTCGCCACCGGAGGTACCGCCGCAGCCACGGTTGCGCTGGTGCAAAAGCTGGGCGGCAAAGTGGTGGGAGCGTCTTTCGCCGTGGAGCTCACCTTCCTAAATGGCCGAGCCAAGCTGCCGGGAATCGACGTTTTCACCATGATTCAATACGATAAGTAGGAAATAAAACTTTGGAACCACGGATGCGCACGGATCAACAAGAATCAACGTGGATAAAGAAATAACGATCAGTCCGTGAGATTAGAAGACTGCCGACACTACGTCCCAATCGTTTTTCTTTCTTTGTTTGCTGTTATCCGTGTTCAACTGTGTGCATCCGTGGTTACACTCCGCTGGCTGCCGCGCTGGCGGACTACCTCAAATAGAACCACTCCGGCAGCAACCGATACGTTGAGCGCGCGAACTGGACCTACGGTGGGAATTGAAACCAGGAAATCGCAGCGCTCACGCACCAGCGCGTGCAAGCCTTTGCCTTCGCCGCCCAGGACAATCCCCACCGGAACCTTGAAATCTGCTTCGGTGTGCCGTTGCTCGGCACGCTCGTCCAGTCCCACCAGCCAGTAGCCCGCTTCCTTCAGCTCTTCCATGGCGCGGGAAAGATTGGTGACGCGCGACACCGGCAAATGCGCGAGCGCTCCGGCGGATGCGCGCGCCACAGTTTCCGTCAGTCCCGCCGCGCGCCTTTCGGGAATGACTACTCCCTGCGCGTCGGCCGCGAGCGAAGTACGAACGATGGCGCCGAGATTTTGCGGATCTTCGACCCCATCGAGCAAGACCAGCAATCCCGGAGCGCTTCCCGCTGGCCGCGGCTTCAGCAAATCGTAAAAATTCGCTACCGGCGTAGGAAGCCACGAACGCAACCACGCCCTGGTGTTCGCGAGTTCCGGCGGCGCGATCGACCTGCGAGCGCTCTTCGAATCGCACAGGCACATCCATCTTGCGCGCGAGGCGCACCAACTCCTCGATGCGGTTGCCGTGCGTGCCCTTGGCGATCAGCACAGAATCGAGCGGGCGGTTGGCCTCCAGCGCTTCGCGCACCGCGTGGATTCCGGTTAGACGGTCCATGTCTCGATGGATCTCCTTTTTATCGGCGGCAATTCCCTGTGCCGCCCCTAACGGGGCTTTTGTCTTGCGCCTTTGCGTTCCCACCGCTTCCGCGGTGGGCTACGATCTGCCGCCCCTAACGGGGCTTTTGTCTTGCGTCTTTGCGTTCCCACCGCTTCCGCGGTGGGCTGAGAATCTGCCGCCCTTAACGGGGCTTTTGTCTTGCGTCTTTGTGTTCCCACCGCTTCCACGGTGGGCTCCGATATGCCGTCCCTTCGGGACTTCTTTCTGGTGAGTACTTAAATGCGGTCTTTGCCAGGGTAAGTACTCAAACTCAATTTTGATTTCAACGAGCGCCGGACTCGATGTGGAGACTTCGGAGCAGCGTGCGGGAATCGCCCCTTGCTCCGTGAATCTTGGACCCTCACGAACTACTTCGCAGAAAGAGTGGCTCAGCGCTCCAGCGTGGCTATGGCCTGCGCGGCGATGGCTTCGCCGCGGCCGATGGCGTCGACACCTTCGTTGGTCTTGGCCTTCAAATTGATCATCGACGGTGCGATGCCCAGCGATTTCGCCAAAGCCTCGCGCATGGCCGGAAAGTGCGGACCCAGTTTGGTTTTTCGGTGATCACAATGGCGTCGATGTGTACGATGCGAAACTGGTGCTGGGCAGAAGATCGCGGATATGTTCCAGAAACGCAGGCTGGAAGCGTCTTTCCACCTTGGGTCTGTATCTGGAAAATGCGTGCCGATATCGCCGAGACCCGCCGCGCCCAAAGGGCATCGCACAGGGCATGTGCTAGCGCGTCCCCATCAGAGTGGCCCACCGGACCTTTCGGAAACGGAAGTTCGATGCCGCCGAGAATCAGCTTGCGGCCTTCGGCCATGCGGTGCAGGTCATATCCGATTCCTGCCTGGCTCATAGGCCGGCGCGCTCCTGGCGCAAATAAAACTCGGCCAGTTCCATATCGCCCGGGCGAGTGATCTTCAGGTTGCGTTCGGAACCGACGACCACATGAACATCGTGACCGATGCGCTCCACCAGGCCGGCTTCGTCAGACGCCGTCACTCCATCCTGGCGCGCTCGTGCAAAAGCCTCAAGCAACAAAGCCGTGCGGAACACTTGCGGAGTCTGTGCCAGCACCACTCGCTCCCGCGGGATGGTTGCCGTGATGAGAGCGACGTCTGTCGGCAGACTTGCGCGCTTTACTTCCTTCACGGTGTCCATCGCCGGAATTCCCAGAATGGCCGCGTCACAGGCTGCTGCTTCCGCGATCACCCGCTCAATCTGGTCGAGTGTGACCAGCGGCCGGACCGCGTCGTGCACCAGAATCAGTTCCGTCTCGGACGGCACTTCGATTAGCGCGTTGGCGACGGAATCCTGGCGGGTATCACCGCCGCGAACCACGCGAACGGAAGCGTTAAGGTTTTCGGGATTTGACGGCAGCCGCGGAATCGACTTCCTCAGCTCGCGTGGCAATTACGAAATCCGTGATCGCGGGGCATGACGACAGGCGCCTCAGCGTGAAGAGCAGCACGGGCATGCCGTCCAGCGAGAGAAATTGTTTCGGCGTTTCTGCGCCCATTCGCGTCCCTAGCCCTGCAGCGGGCAGGATGGCGGTTACTCGGTTCATTATGTCCTCGTCAGGTGAGCAAAAAAGCTTACACTAAATAGGGGCTATTATAAACAGCGCCCCTCCACGGCCACCCCGCCAGCATCATAAAAAGAGAACCAGACGAGAGATTTCTTCGATTTGACGGTTATGGGTTTACACGATACTCTGCGTGTTCGCGGATTGGCCTGAAGGCTTGCGTAGCGCTGTCCAGGACTTTTTATCTTTACATTTTATTTACTAAGGAGAGCTATCAACAACCATGACGAAATACAAACTTGAATATGTCTGGCTCGACGGCAAGAAACCCGTCCCTGAGCTGCGCGGCAAAACTCAGTTGAAGTCGTTCGAGAAGCCGCCCGCTCTTGCCGATTTGCCGCTTTGGGGCTTTGATGGCAGTTCGACCATGCAGGCCGAGGGCAGCAAGTCCGATTGCATCCTCAAACCCGTGGCGTTGTATCCCGATGCCAGCCGCAAGGACGCCTATGTCGTTCTTAGCGAAGTCATGCATCCGGATGGCACTCCGCATTCCACGAACATGCGCGCCACGATTGAGAACGATCCTGACTTGTGGATCGGTTTTGAGCAGGAGTATTTCCTTTATCAGGGTGGGCGTCCACTCGGCTTTCCTGAAAAAGGGTCACCCCAGCACGCCTCAGGGTCCCTATTATTGCGGCGTCGGGTACAAATACATGGGCAATCTGGCCCGAACGATTGTCGAAGAGCATCTGGATCTCTGCTTGGCGGCTGGGATCAATCACGAAGGCATCAACGCGGAAGTCGCGAAGGGCCAGTGGGAATTTCAGATCTTTGCCAAGGGTTCGGCCAAAGCCGCTGACGACCTGTGGACCGCTCGTTACCTGATGATGCGTCTGTGCGAGAAATACGAAGTGGACATGGAGCTGTATTGCAAGCCGATCAAGGGAGACTGGAATGGATCCGGTATGCACACCAACTTCTCCACAAAGTACATCCGCGAAGTGGGCGGCAAGGACTACTTTGAGTCGCTCATGAAAGCATTCCAGAACAACATTGCGGCGCACATCGAAGTGTATGGCCCGGATAACCATCTCCGCTTGACCGGTCTGCACGAAACGCAGGCCATCGACAAGTTCAGCTACGGCCTCTCCGATCGTGGCGCCTCAATCCGCATGCCCGTCAACTTCATCAAGAACGGGTACAAGGGCTATCTGGAGGATCGCCGTCCAAACTCCGAAGCCGATCCTTACCAGATCGTTTCCCGTATTCTGAAGACCATCAATACGGCCACGAAGCCCGTTGCCACTGTGGCTTAAGACGACCGAGAATGCCGCGGCAGTGATGCTCGCGGAAATAAAAAACGCCCCGGGAATCTCCGGGGCGTTTTTTATTTATGTGACTCGCGGGCATTATAGGATAGTGTGCTCCATCGTGTTGACCGCGAAGGTGTATATTGCTGTTTTAGGAGCAGGCTGATAAGACTTGCGTACGAATACATTGGTGCTGCTTCCCGGCCTGGATGGAACCGGAGATCTGTTCGCGAAGCTTCGTCGCGAACTCCCGCCGGACTTGAACGTCATCACGGTAGCTTACCCCACAAAATTTCTGTCCTTCTCCGAACTCGTTTCCTGGTTGAGTGATCTCGTTCCGAGGAGCCAGCCTTACGCGCTTTTAGGCGAATCTTACGGCTCGCCATTGGCCGTGGAGTTCGCGGCCATGTATCCGGACAACCTCGTGAGGCTCATCCTCAGTGTAGGATTCGTTTCCAATCCGGTTCGCAAGTAT
The DNA here is from genome assembly GCA_963695945.1 of uncultured Acidobacteriota bacterium. Taxonomy (GTDB): domain Bacteria; phylum Acidobacteriota; class Terriglobia; order Acidiferrales; family UBA7541; genus Palsa-360. Next base: position 47,409 of record CAVOIX010000072.1, read on the forward strand.
GGGTTTCTGCCAAGGTTGCTGGCTCGCCGCTTTTTTTTCAATTTCAACCGCCTGATTTTCTGGTCGAATATTTTATCGCCGGGGCCGGCGCGTCAGAGAGCCTGAAACGCGCGGTTGAGCGCGCCACGCGCTCGGTTAGTGCCGAAGTGCTTGCCGCGCGGGCGCGAGCCGTTATCGAATGCGATGCCACGCCGCAGATGCGCCAGCTGAAAGTTCCGGTGCTTTATCTGCAAGCGTCGGAGGACAGGTTGGTCGGAAAAGAATGTCTCGATCAGATCAAAAGCCTTCACCCGCAGACCACTTCCGTTTCCATTCGAACGTCTCACCTACTGCTGCAGAGGGAGCCGCGCATCGCTTCGGAGGCTATCCTGCAATTCCTGGATGCGTAGTCCGGAGCAACGGCCTGAACTGCTGACCTGGATGGGCTCCAGCTTGTGCACGATGTGTGCTCACTCGAATCCAAATCGGACAGGCGGAAGCCTATCCTACGGAAGGAGAGTTCCGGAGCCGCGCTCCGGGATCATTGGGCGATCAGGCTCGCGGACCTTGAATCCACTCATCCGCTGCTCCACCATCCGCGCCGCAAAATTGATGATCCGGGCAGCGGCGGTCTCTGGTTTTAGGCCGCGCGCGTGAATGTTGGAGATCAGATTGCGGTCCGCGTCGGTCTTCGTGTTGTCAGGGCGGTAGGCCATGTAGGCGGACAGGCTCTCCGCAGTGGCGAGTCCTGGACGCTCGCCGATCAAGAGCACCGCTACTTTTGGAGCCAGTAGTTCGCCGATTTCGTTCAGCACCCCGACGCGGCAGTGGCGAATCACAAATGGATTGCCGACGGACCAGCCGCGCGCCCTGGCTTCTGCGTCCAGCAACGGGTACAGCGTGGGGACTTGCGCTGCGACCGCCGTGACCGACAGTCCGTCGCCAATCGCGATCTGAATGTCATTCCCACGCGAGCAGCGCGTTGACAATTCCCGCCGCGCCTTTTCGTTCAAACGGCGCCCGAGATCCGGTTGCAGGAGGTATTCCGCCTTCGAAGGCGCCTCGGTCGAGACCTCAAACAGATTCCACCGGGCGATAAAGGGCGCGCCAAACACGGCGTCTAGTTCGAGTTCGGCGCTGACGGCGTCGCGCGCGGCGGCATGGGCTTCGCGTAAATCCAGTTGGGTGGAGGTTCGATAGGCCGCTCCGGCGCGACCGGCGAAAATCCGCGCCGGAGTGCGTTCCCGTATTTTGCGCAAAACTGCGGGGAGTTCGGCGGCCAGGAAAGAATCGGTGTCTCGCGCCATTCAGACCATTTCTCCCAGTGAGGATTCCAGTCCCTGCATCAGCGCGCGCCGCGCGGAGGCATCGGGAAGCGCAGGCTCGGACTCGCGAAAAATTCCTTTCGCCTGAAGCCAGCTCAGGAATTCAGGCGCCGGGCGGAGGTGAAACAGTTTTCTGGCCGCGAGGGCATCGTGATAACTGGTGGATTGATAATTCAGCATCACATCGTCCGAACAAGGAACGCCCATAAAATAATTGCAGCCCGCCGCGCTAAGAAGCACTAACAGATTGTCCGCGGAATTCTGATCGGCTGCCGCATGATTGGTGTAGCAAACATCGCAACCCATCGGCAGTCCCAGCAGCTTGCCCATGAAGTGATCCTCCAGCCCGGCGCGAATAATTTGCCGTTCGTCGCAAAGATATTCCGGTCCGATGAAACCAACGACGCTATTCACGAGGAAAGGGTTGAAACACGCGGGCGACGCCATACGCGCGCGCTTCGAGCGTCAACTGATCGATCCCGTGATGGGCCTCGGGCGACAACGCGCTGCCTTGGCCCGTTTCAAAATACATCACGTGATCGCCCTTCCACGGCACGTCGCGTTGCGCATGATGCTCGAGGACCTGCTCCCGCCCTTCACGCAGCATCTGCAGCGTGACTCCGAAACTGCGGTTGGCCGTTTCCGTTCCGGCGATGGACTGAAAGAGCAAATCTACCGGCGCGCCGCGCCTCATTGCTTCGAGCTGCGTTGTAATATGCGCGAGACAGCAGGATTGCGTCGGCACGGCGTAGGCATCGATCAGCCGCGCGAGCGCACGCAGAATCGCGCCCACCGTCTCCACCGAATCCGACGCCGGGTTCACTCCGATGACCGCATCGCCGCAGCCAAACAGAAGTCCCTCGAACGCCGCCAGCAGGATTCCGCCAATGTCATCCGCGGGATGATTGGGCTGCGTACGGATTCCCAGTACGCCGCGCTCGCCCATCGTGTTCCGGCAACGCGTTACATTCCTGATTTTGGCCGCGGCCAGGAGGAGGTCCTTGTTGCTCATAATTTTGGCAACGGCAGCGGCGATTTCGGGAAGGATGGCCCATTGGATCTCCTTCAGCTGTTCTTCGCTCGTGGCATCGTCGAGAATGAATTCGCGAAATTCGCCGACCGTGAAGCTGTGGATTTGCTGAAACCGCGCTGCGTCATGGGACTCCAGCAGCAGTCGGCTGACTTCGTCCTGGGCAGGATCAATCAGAGGCTGGCGGACAATTTCCTCCAGGGAAAGATCGGCAAGCTTGCGTTTCGCGGCTACGCGTTCGCGTTCGGAACGCGCTGCAATACCTGCCAGCTGGTCGCCGGACTTCTCCTCGTTGGCCTTGGCCAGCAAGTCGCGCAGGTCCTGGAAGACAAACTGCTCGGGCATGTTACTCCCAAAGGCGAGTCTAAGACCGAGTAGAAAAGTAGCACGGGAAAGGCCGGGAGGACTACCACAGCACTTCGATCGCAGCGAGGTTACCGCGGTTCACCAGTTGCTAGTCACCAATCATCAGTCCATGGAATTATGGTGCCCGAAAGAGGACTCGAACCTCCACTCCCTTGCGAGAACTAGCTCCTGAAGCTAGCGCGTCTGCCAATTCCGCCATTCGGGCACGTCTTGGGATGCTGCAGGCAAATTGATTGTGCCCGCCCGTGGCAGCATTTGTCAACGCGCCCGCCAAAGGCCGGATGGCGCGACGCGCTGCAGATCGGTCGGCCGATCGGGCGCGGTCCCGTAACCATCCGATAACAGGCAAATACAGGCATCTTCGCATCGGTGCTATACTTCGCCCAAGTTTCGCTAACGCAGAACGGCGCTTTTGCAGACGCTGTTTCCGATCGGCGCCGCTCTTACAGGGAGGAATTCTTGGACGCTTCCCGATCCATGCTTCTCGATATGTTGATGATTTCCTGGGGTGTCATCACGGTGGTCCTGGTGGTGCTGGTGGTTTACCGGGGGACTTTGTCCTCGCGAGAAGATGACCAGATCTTTATTGACGCCGCCGAGCAGCACCATTACCAGGAACAAGTCGCGATCATCGCCCGCATTTCGCGCCTGACCAAGCCGATTATTGCTTTGGCAGTCCTCTCTGGAGTCCTTTTGCTGGCGAGCGCTGGGGTGTGGATTTATCAGGGTTACAAGAGCTTTTAGCGAGCCGCCGGCTGGACACTGGAATCCCCGGACTCCGGGATCGAAGAGTCCGCTACCGATGAGTGGTTCAGCGAAATCACCCACCGGTCAGCCTGCTTGGTCAGAAACAGGCTGGTGTGCCCGCGGAATTGCACCACCTTCCCTTGCGTCTGCGCTACATAGATGAATTGGTAGGTGGCCCACGCGGAATTTCCATTCACCTTGATAAGCGTATTGGAACGGTCTATGCGCGCTCCGGATACTTGCGCCCGCTGTGCCTGGTACGATTTCAGGAAATTGTCCCAGCCGATGACCGGAGGCTCCCACGCGCCGCTGACCACCACCACGTCGTCCGCGTAGTATTTATGCAGGGAATCGGTGTCTCCGATTTGCCAGTAGCCCAGCGCTTCTCCGATGGCTTGATCAATGGCCTGGGTATCGGGTCTCTGCATCGCGGCTCGGAACTCGGCGCCCGGATCGGCGGACGCCGGCGCGTTTTTATTTTTATCTTTTTTTTGCGCGCTCGCCGGTGCCGCCACCACAAGCAATGCCAGCGCGGCCAGAACGCAAATTCGAAGGCCTCCGGCCTGTTTCATCACAACTTGTGTCATGTCCACTCCTCGCGCTGAAGATAGCACGAACCTATTTTGCGCTGTCCGGGAATCGGAGCGCCAAGTGTCGTGGCAGTGCACGCACGCAGCGTACGGAATCGATTCACTTAAAGCGGGTCTTGCGCACAACGTCCAAACCAAATGTGCCGTTTTCATCGCGCAGCGCCACCACGGAAAACTCGCGGTTAATCGTGTATTCCATCTGGATGACCTGATATTGGGTGGTGGTGACATCCGTGATGTAGGTGATCACCAGCCCGCGGCTCACTTGTTGCTCGATCGTGACGCTGGCAATGGAATTTTGCTGGGTGTTATTCAAGGTCGCCACCGACGGCCCCACGCTGAAGTGGCTGATTCCGAACAGACGCTGGATACGCCCGCCCAACTGGCTGGAGATGGCCTCCGACAAAAGCGCCGAGGCGCCCAGGCTGGAGTTTTGCCCCGTGGCGGTTCGCGCGGCGCTTTCTTCTCCGGTCTGGCCCAGCGCCAGCAGTTCGATGATATCGCTCGAAGGCAGCGGCGGATCGGAGCGGTAGGCCAGCGTCAGGCGGCTCGCCGGTCCCGTGAAATCGAGAGTCACTTCGTACTGGCGGATGGTCGTGGTGGCCTCGACGTTCAGTACGGGATCCAGCCGGAATGGGTTCGCAAAATTGATATCCCCGCGCGCGATGGTGTACTGGTTGCCGCGAAAACTCATTTCGCCGCTCAAGAGGTGAATGTGGCCGAGCAGAATCGGATGCTCCCAGGTTCCACGCAGGCGCAGGTTCGCGTCCGTAAGCAGACGCGCGCCGGTCCATTCCATGCGGGAATCCGGGCTGGATTCGGCCTGGACATCAAACTGCAAATTCTGCAAAAATGAAGACGTCGTGCTGGGCCCTGCCGCCGGTTCCTTGGCGGAAATCATGAAACTGCCGAGGTCGAATCCTTCAGCCATGAGCAAGCGATCGATCACGATTCGTCCGGAAAGAGTGGCCGCGTCCGCGTTGCCGGAAAGGCGCAGGTTGCCGCCCACGAGCCAGCTCATGCCGATCGGATAGCGAATGCGCACCTGATCGGATCGCGCGTTCAGGACATAGTTCAGCGGACCCTGCCCATAAGATACCGTGCCACCGATGGTGAGCCGCCCGCCGCCGGTTTCCGCGACCACATTGTCAAAAACCATGCGGTTGGCGCCAAAATTGAAATCGCCGCCCACGTTGCTCAACCCCGCTGGAAAATCGCCATAGCGCAGTGACGCTCCTTCAATGTGAACCTTGCCGTTAAGGCGCGGAGTGTTCAACGTCCCTGCGACCAAGGCATTGATTTGCGCGCGCCCGGTTGATTCCAATTGCGGGAAAAACTCGGTGAGCAGCCGCAGGCTGACGGCCCCGTCAACTCGCAGATTCAGTGCCTGCTCGCCCGCGAAACGCGCGGAGCCGCTGACTTGAAAGTCTGTATCCGGGCCGCGGAGACTAGCCTGTTCGACGCGGACTTCGTCCCGGCGGTAGGTCAGGCGAACGGGGCTGACATTCTCAAGTTTCACGGATTGAATTTCCAGAGTGAGGCGCGAAAGATTTACTTCCACCGCCAGGGTTTCGGGACGCGCGCCGAAACCCGCGACGTCAAAATGGCCATCCACCAGACTGTGGCCGGTCAGGTGCGACAAATGCAACACGGATACGAGGAAGGGATTGAAATCGATTCGTTCGGCCGTAATTTGCGCGCTGACCGGGTAGTCGCCTTCGAGGCCGACGTCCAGCTTGCCGGCCAGCCGCCCTGACGTCATCGCCGAATCGATGGTGGCGCTCAGATGATGCCCGTCGGAATCGACTTTGCCGTCAAAGCTTCCCACCACGTCATTGCCAAGTTTTAGATCAATCAGCCGCAGAGTGGCATGCAATTCGGGCGCACGCAGAGGACCCTGCCCGCGAGCCTGCAAATTGAGGCGGCCGGCAACGGGAAGTCGCGCCATTTGAATGTTTTCGATGGATTCCAGAGGAATCGCGGCCCCCGTGAAATCAAACGCAACGTCGCCGGTGCCGGTGTGATAGTCGAAATTGCCGGTCACAATTCCCGCGGGGGCTCCCGGAGCGTGCGCCGCAAGGCGCACCTCGGCGTTGGCGATGCGCACTTCACCAGGATGCATCGACAGCTGTCCGCGGGCACGCTCGAATCGCCACGCACCGGAACTCGCATTCGACACGTCAAACAATCCCGCGAATTCGGGCTCGGCGCGCGTGCCCTTTCCATGGAAGCGTCCGGTCAGCAGCCCGCGCGCGGAATACGAAGTCCCCAGCATTTTTTGCAGATCGTCGGTATCGGCGCCCACCAGGTTGATGTCAAAGGACCATTCACTTTCCGGATCAAATCCCCAGTTGTCGAGGTCCAGCGCCAGTTCCAGCTCCGCGGAAGATTTTCCTCTGCGCACGCGTCCTCTCTCAATTTGCAAGATATCGGGCGAGTAGGTGAGCCCGCCCTCCAGGTCATCCCAATACAGCGAACCGTACTGCGCATTGGTGCCCTGGAAGCGCCCGGCAAACATCGGGCCGCCCAGGGGGCCGGTCAGCCTTCCATCCCAATGAAAACGGCCGCCAATCACCTGCGGCTGGGCATCGAGTCCGCGCAGGCGGTTGATGAAGTCATCCCATGGCGTCAAATCGTCGGTGTCCACGGCCAGATCCATCGAAGTTTCAACGGTGCTGAGCGAGCCGTGAAATTGGATTCTGCTGGTGGGAGTCGAAATCTCGCCGGGAGGAAGTTCAAATTGCTTGTGATCCATGCTGTAGTGAAAATCGAACTCCGCGGCCGTGGGAATCTGGCCCGCGACGGGTTTGGTGGAAGGCGTCCACACCGAATGGCCTCGCGAATCGACGTGTTGAAATGCGGCGACCCACGTGGTCGTGGCGTCCACATCCATGCTGCTGCCCCAGTGCAACGGATTGATCGGCAGGCTGGGATTGTTCTCCGCATCGATGGCCTGATGCAGATTCATGCCGCGAATTTTGGTGTCGGCGCGAAAGTCCATCTTGGCGAGATTGACGCGGAGGTGGCTGCTCACGTTGCCGCCGAGCACCAGGGCTTCCAGATCGGGCAAATCCACACCGCGATTGTCAGCCATGTAGCTGCCGTGCAACGAAATATTTCCCGGGTGAAACCATTGGTATTTCAGGGTGACGCGGTCCGCGGTATAGCGTCCGCTGAAATTCATCTGTTCCGAGGAGTACGCGCCGTCTCCGGCAAATTCAATATGCGCGCCGGGCATTTCCCGCCTCTTAAGAATTGTCCACAAGTCTTCAAGGCGCAGCTGTCCGCGGTAGCGGAATTTCCAGGCGTCCGGCTGCGCAAAACTGGCCAAATCGGCCTGGGCATCGATTTCGCTGCCGCCGGTCTTCCATTGCAATTGCGTAATGGAAAACGATTCCGGCCGCAGCGTGAAGCGGGCGGAGAAATTTGACAGGAAGGGCAGGTTACGAAGCGCCGTGACTTCAAAGTTTTGCCAGCTGATCTGGCCCAGATAGATGGGACGCCCCTCTTCGCTGGCATACGTCGTTGCCAGCGCAAAGTTGCCGCCTTTGGCTTCCAGCGGTATGCGAACGTCGTTCCACAAGATCTGGCCGTCTTCCAGCCGCAGTTGCGCCACTTTCAATTCGAATAAGGTATGGACATCCGGCGTCCCGGTGCTTGCGCGAATCGCCGGTCCGGGAATGTTGGTCAAACCGTTCTTGTCCACCTGCACGTGCGCGGAGAAATGTGACATCTCTACATTTCCCAACGAAAACTTGCGGCCCCAGAATGATTCGATGTGGACGCCAAACTGCAAAGTGTCCGCGTGAAATAACGGAGGACTGCCTGCGGGTTCGCGGCCGTGCAAGGTCAAACCGTCGAAACGCGCGGTGAGCAGGCGCCAGCCAAAATGAAAATTTCCCAGCTCAACGCGCGCCCCGGTGGTTCTTTCCAGCTGCTCGACGATCGTTCGCCGGGCCCAGCGATCCGCCAGCCCGCTGGCAATCGTGTAGGCGACTACCAGAGCCACAATGGTGGCCAGGGCGACGACCAGAGCCAGGCCATGCCGTATCCCGAATTTTCGTTTTGTTCCGTTCATTTCTTCCGTTTTCGAATGCGCGTCAGGGAGTACCGCTTGCCGGCTCGATTTCGATTTTCACCCTCGACTTTGTATCGTCCAGCCACTTCGCCGTCAGGTCGCTGATCCCGCGCTGGGTCAGCACTTCACGGATCTGCTCCTCCACAGCGCTTTGCGCCGGCGCCGGCTGATGTTTTTTCGCCAGCTCCGGCAGCAATTCTTTTTTGTAATACGCATCAATATCCGCGGGCTCGACTCGCACCGTGGGCCGGAATTTATAATCGACATAGCGCTCGACATAAATCTGGCGGCTCAATAACCGGGCGACTTCCTCATCGCTAAGTTCCAGTTCGTTCAAACGGGAGGCGTACTTCTCCGGGCTCGCAAAACTCCCCTTGAGCCGCGCCAGTTCGCGGCGGACCTCTGATTGCGCGGGCTCCGGGAAATGGGACGCCGTGGCTTCGGTCTCAACCATCCATTGCTCGATCAATTCATCGAGCAGCTTGCCGTCGCTTTCCTTGTGGCCATCGATCAGCTGCTGCAGCGCGCCAAGCTCACGCACCTGGCTCTGCAGAATAATGTCATCCTCAATGCGCGCCGCAATGCGGTCCACCACATGCGCGGACTGCGCCGGTGTGCTCGCGGCAAAGGCCTGGGGCGCGCGCGACGCGCACCAGAGCAGGACGAAAATGAACCCGGCGCGGCGCATCAGAAGGTCGTCCCCAGATTGAAGAAGAATTGGAAGCCGGGCAGGCGCGAGACGCCCACTCCAGGATTGCCATTCACCGTGACCGGACTAATGAAGCCCGCCGGATTCAGCTGATAACCCAAGTCCAGCGCCACGGGACCGATCGGAGTGCTGTATCGGAATTCAAATCCCAAGGTGTGTGAGAAGTACCGCAGCTCATTGGTGCAATTCGACAGGCATACCGTCGTGGGCATGCCGTTCGCGCCGGTGACATTTCCGAGAATTGGCTTGGGAGGCGAGGTACGGAACGTGATTTCTTTTATGCTCGGGAACACGTTGCCGGCATCATAAAACACCGCTCCGCCCAGACGATCGCCAATCAGCGGCAAGTGCATCGGAAAGCGCAAGTCCTGATTGAAGATCAGCTCGGCCTGTCCGCCGATCGGAAATCCGGTAACAGGATCCCGCGGCCCAGCCTGGTTCAATCCAAATCCGCGAAGGGAAGTGCCGCCACCGGCGAAGAACCGTTCGGGAAGAGGGATATCCGTAGACACCGAATTCCCATAGACGGTCTGAACTCCAAGCCGCGTGGAGCGCGCGAATACTAATCTGCGCCCGATCGGAGTGTACGTGGAGTTCTGCAGGTACACGCGGATGAAATTTGCGGATGAACCGATTGCTTTCATGGCGATGTCCGCATCCACGTTTTCAAAATCACCGCGGGTCGGATCCGAGACGCTGTTGCGGCGGTCGCGGAGCCAGCTCACTCCGAATTCAGAGACTTCCGTATTCTGGCTGAATAGAGGAATTTCGTCGGCGGCGATCTGCACGTTGCTGGCAACCACGTGGCGGTATGCGTATTGGTAGAGAATCGAACTGGTCGAGGACAGTTTTTGTGCCAGACGGATGGTCCCCTCGGCCCGCCGCGAATCAAACGTTTGCACGTCGCGGCTGGTGATGTAATCGGCCAGCAGTTGCAGGTTGAAATTGGGGCTCGCGAAATAATTGGGCGCCATATACGTCAGCAGAGCGCGGCCTTGAATCGTGCTGACCCGGGCCTTGAAGGAAAGCGAGTCGGCGCGCCCGGTAAGGTTGGCTTTGGTCAGTTCGAGAGTACCGCGCGGCGCGAAACTAATGGATTGGGAAGTGGCGCTGGTCGCGCTGCCGAGGCGCTGCGCTTCAAAACCCAAACCGTAGGCGATGGTGTAGCGCCGAGCCTCATCCACCATGACCACAATCGTTTTCTTTTCGTCGTAGCCCTCGGGATTTTGCGGCGCGATCGACACGCGGCTGAAAATGCCCAGATTGTAAAGCTTTCTTTGCGTCTCGACGACTGCGCCTTCGCTCAGCGGCTCCCCAGGCTTGATTCCTACCTGGCGTGAAATCACCCCCGGACGCGTATGTTCGTAGCCGCCGATCAGGACTTTGGCCACCAGCACCTGGCGACCTTCGGTGATGTGATACGTCAAGCGAACGGTCGGACCGGCCTTCGGTCCCGCCGGCGGCAATTTTTCAACGTTGGCCGAAAAGCGGGCTTCTGAAAATCCCTGGTCATAGTAGGTCGCCAGAATGTTGTCACGATCGGAGGACACGTTAAAGTCCGAATATGGCTGCCCCTTCGAGGAGCCCACTACTCCGAGCAGTTCATCGGTGCTTAGTTGCTGATTGCCGTCCAGCGATAGGCTGGAGACGCGCGTTTGCTGTCCCTCCTGGATCACAAATTTCACCGACAGATCTCCGTGATGTCCCTTGTAATCATCGATCAGCTGGCTCTGCACCTGCACGTCCTGAAAACCGTTGGCGTCATACAGGGTGTGAATCGAAGTGACGTCATCCTGCAGCAGTTCGCTTGAATATCGTCCGGGAGACGCGTACGCGGCGGGCTGAATTTTCAACCGCCCGCGCAGCAGGCTCGAATCAAAATATTTGTTGCCGCCGAATTCCACATTCACCAGACGATGGTGGTCGCCACGGTCCACTTGATAGGTGACCACCCTGGCCGCGCGATGCACCGCGCCGCCTGATTCAACCGCGGGAGCATCCGATACGGCGTAGCTCACCTGCGCGTCAAAGTATCCAGCGCGCTGAAAAAAATCGCGCAACGAGCGTCGCCCTTCCTGCAGCAGATCTTCATCCACCGCGCCTTCCTGATAGATCGGCACCAGCTTGCGCAGGGTTGCCGGGGAAATTTTCGCGCCGACCACCACCACGCGGACTTCCGATCCCGCATACAAAGTGAAATCGAGCGGCACGCGATTCGTTTTCGCGTCATACGCTCCGCGATGGATGGTGACGCGGGCGCCGAGATAATCCTTGCCTGCCAGCCATTTTCTGGTGCGGTCGGAAATGCGGTTCAGGCGGTCCACGGTGATTTCCGCGCCCTCTTTGAGCCTTACCTGACTGCGCAGTTCGGTGTTGGAAAACTGCGTCTGATTCTGGATGGTGATGCCCCCCACGCGGGCTCGCGGGCCGGGCACCACGCGCACCACAATGTCCCGTTGCAGAGTATCGGGGTGCGGAGTGGTCAGGTAATCGAGCTTGGCCTGATACAGTCCGTCGTCCTCCATTGTCTGGCGAAGGCGGTCGAGCGCATCCTTCATGTCGCTGTCGCGGAATGGCTCGCCAACATTCAACCGCAGCGCGGAAAGAGCCAGCGCTTCTCCCGGCGGCTCATGCAAGCCTTCGATCTGCACGCGGTTAATATAGAAATTTTGCCGGACCACAAAATCCAGCCGCACTCCTCCAGCGACGTCGGTGAGTTCGGCGCGCAAATCCGCGTAGCGTCCGGATCGGAAGAGTTCTCGAAGACTGGCGCTTTCCGCTTCCATGGAAAAAAGCTGGCCGGTCTGAATGGTCAGGCCTTTAGGATTGTCGTCCAGTACGGCGCCGGATTCGGTAACGACGCGCACCTCGACCACGCGCGGTGGCGCTCCGGAGACAGCGTTCTGCGCGGCAAGCGAGGCGGCGCAGAGGAACCAGGACGCCGCCAGCCATGCGGCGAACCGTACGAAGGGGCGATGAGCGATGGGCATCTCTTCACAACAGGGCTAGGGTAGCATAGCCGGGGTTGCCTGCCCGGCGCGAATTCGCCGCGGAACGCGCAAAACACAACTCGATTTCATGCGCGGCGAACGTGGCGCTATAGTAGGACAGGCTTCAGCCTGTCAGGTTTTACAGTAGCGAACACATCAACCGTAACCCGGCAAGGTGAAACCTGTCTGAAAAAGTGGAGCGGAACAGCGGAATGGATCCGAAATCGTACCAGCGCTACTCTCGCCAGATTCTTTTCGGCGAATTCGGCGAAGCCGGACAACAGCGCCTGCTGGAATCCTCGGCGGTAGTCGTGGGTTGCGGCGCACTGGGCACGGCCCTGGCAAATCTTCTGGTCCGCGCGGGTGTAGGAAAGCTGCGGATCGTGGATCGTGATTTCGTCGAGCCTTCCAACTTGCAGCGCCAGACGCTTTTCGAGGAGTCCGACGCGCAGGAAGCGCTGCCCAAAGCGGTAGCGGCCGAGCGCCGTCTGCGCGCCATTAATTCCGGAGTCTCGATCGAAGGCGTCATCGCGGACGTCAGCCCCCAAAATGCCGAGGAATTATTACGCGGATTCTCGATCATTCTCGATGGCACGGACAACTTCGAGACGCGATTTCTCTTGAATGATGTAGCGATTCACCTGAATGTTCCCTGGATTTATGCCGCGGTAGTGGCCAGCTACGGGGTGACGCTCACGGTTCGTCCCGGAGAAACGGCGTGCCTTGCGTGCGCGTTGGAATCTGAGGGCGAGGACGATTCGCAGGCCGCGGGCATGGAAGATACCTGCGACACCATTGGTGTTCTGGGCGCGGCCGCCGGCGTAATTGCGTCGATCGAAGCCGCGGAGGCCATCAAGCTGCTCTCCGGAAAATTAGAAGTGGCGGGTGGACGCCTGACATCCTTCGACGTCTGGTCGGGTAAATTTCAATCGGTGCGCGTGGCGCGCAATCCGGTATGCCGGGCCTGCGTGCGCCACGATTTCCGTTATCTGGAGGGCGAAGTGCAACCGCACTTGACCATGTGCGGCCGTGATTCTGTGCAAATTCACGAGCGCCGCCGGCAGCTCGATCTCTCCGCGCTTGGCAAACGGATCGCGCCCACGGTAGCCGAGGTGCGCGAGAACGGTTTTCTTCTGCGATTCCGTGTTCCGCCCTACGAAATGACCATCTTCGCCGACGGCCGCGCCATCATCAAAGGCACCCGCGACGCCAGCGTAGCCCGCTCGCTCTACGCCAGGTACATAGGAGTCTAGTAGGATAGGGTTCGGCGTGTCCGGCTTAGATTCAGAAAAGGCGAGCATTGAAGTGTTAAAGGTAGCGGCGGCATTTCGAGCGATTTTGCGACTTTTCTACAAGCCGGAGTGATTTACGATCCCGCGTGTCCAAAAATCAGACAGGCTGAAGGCTGTCCTACTCAAACATCGCAAACATCGTTCTTGGAATGCAGGCGCGTTAGTCTCTGGCCCATGCTGTTGAGCTGCTCTTCGCCGAGAACCCGTTCGATACGCGGAAAAACTTCGTTTTCTTCCAACCGCACATGATCGTGCAAGAGCTTTCCGACGCGGCCTAGTTCCGCAGCGTCGATCGGAGTCTTTGCGGCGAGCCGCGCCTCAAAATCCCGCACCGCCGCACGAAGCTCCGCGTGGTCCGCCAGCACGCGCATCACTTCGGCATCCCGATCCAGCCGGGTGTGCCGCGCGTAGGCGGGCAGCAGCACCTCTTCCTCTTCGCGAAAATGCACGTTACCGGATTTCTGCCAGAAGCGCACAAACTTCTCCGCCTGACGCGCGACGGCGGCCGCGCGCTTCTCCGCGGGCGCTTCCGCGGCACGGCGCATCCCCAGAGCCTGGATCAGCGCGAAGTGGTGGTGCTGGCTAAGTGAATGGAGACTTGAGTGGCGCTTCATGGCGCGGCCGTTTTTTTCTTCAAACCGATGAAATGGTCTATCCGGTTCGTCCGATAGGGTGGCGCAGGGCGGCGCGGTCCAGGTTCTCACGCAGATTCATCAACGTGAGGAAGGTGTTCAGGACGCGGGCCTTCATTTCGTCCGCCAGGTGCAGCCCGCTGGTGGAGGCGCGGGCCAGCATTTCTCCCTGCTCGGCGATGAAGCGCACGATCTCCACATGGCGGGCATGTGGCGTCTTTCCATACACCGTTTCACGGCGCATTTGAGCGCAATCGCTTTCAACCTTCAGCGTGAAATGCAGCAGGCACAGGTGCGCGGGTTCGAGCGCCGCCGGCACCTGTCCCTTGCAACCGTTTTCGCTGCACACCGTTAGTGTAAGCATAGCGGGAGACATCAGTTGAGACTCTCATTGTATGCACCCTGCCTGCCAAAAATCTACTCGGTCCGCAAAGAGTGCTCCGAATCCGCCATCCTGTACGTTCGGCCACTCCCCGGACACACGCAGGCGGCCCCAAATGCACCGAGGGACAGGGCGAGTTACAATACCTCGGGGCAAGGAGTTCCCTGTGGGGGTATCGACCGCCTTGGCCGGAAGCTTCCAAGCGTTCCAAATCTGAACGAATTCTGGAGACATTGTTTCATCATGGAAAAGACACTCGAAAACGCCGAACAAATCCGTTGGGACCTTAGCATCCTTTACGCGGATATTACGGACCCACGACTGGACTCCGACCTAGTGCAGCTCAAAGGCATGGCCGGGCATTTTTCGAGCACCTACAAAGGCAAACTGGGGGAACTGCTCGGCGCGGCCATTAAGGACTATGCGGAAATCGAGATGCTCAGCGGAAAGGTTCACTCCTACCTGTTCTTGCGGGAGAGCACGGATCTGACCAACGCTGCGATCAAGGCCAGGCACGCCGCGGTTCAACGCGAATTGAGCGCCATCAGCGGGGAGCATCTGACGTTCTTCGAACTGGAGCTGGTCCAGCTCCGCGATGAGACCCTGAAGACATTTTATGAGCGCGATGCCGTCGTTTCGAAGCACCGCCCGTGGATCGAGCACATCCGCACATTCAAACGTCATTTTTTGAGCGAGCCGGTAGAGTCCGCGCTGGTGAAGCGTTCGCCCTTTAATTCCAGCTCCTGGAGCGACTTTTTTGACGAGGTGGAGGCCGATCTCAACTTTGAGTTCCGCGGCAGCGCGAAAAACCTCACGGAAATGATGCATCTGATCGCGGATTCCAAGGATGGGGGTGAGCGCGCGGAAGCCTTGAAAATCGTGAACCAAGGCCTGGCGGGGCCGTTCGCGAAATATTCCGCGCAGACGCTCTACATGGTGGCCGGATTGAAAGCAGTCGAGGACAGCGAGCGCGGCTACGCCCATCCGATGGAACTTCGCAACAAGGCCAATCGCATCCCTGATTCTGTGGTCCAGGTTCTCCACCATGCCGTGACGACGCTGGGTGGCTCCCTGACGCGGCGATACTACCAATTGAAGGCGCGGCACCTGGGATTGGGAGTGATGCGCTGGAGCGACCGCAACGCGCCCATGCCGTTTGCCGACACCACCGTAATTCCCTTTGATGAGGCCGCCGGCATCGTGAAAAGCTCCTACGAGAGTTTCAGCCCGACTCTGACTTCGCTGGTAAAAACGTTTTTTACCGACCGTCGCATCGATGTGCCGGTGGTGAAAGAAAAGCGCAGTGGAGCCTTCAATTCGTCCCACGTCCTGCCGGGCGGCAAACCGGTGTCGTTCACCCTGCTGAACTATCTGGGCTCGAATCGCGACGTCATGACGCTGGCGCACGAACTCGGCCATGGAGTGCACGGCATCCTCGCCGGGGAAGCTCAGGGCCCCTTGATGTTCCACGCCCCGATCGCATACTGCGAAACTGCATCGGTGTTCGGCGAAATGACCACGTTTACTTTTCTGAAGGAGCGATTGATCCGTTCGGGAGACAAACAATCGCTGCTAGCGCTGATCATGGCCAAGATCGACAGCACCATTAACACCGTGGTCCGCCAGATCGGCTTTTCCAATTTCGAGCGCCGCCTCCACGGCATGGACGAAACCTACACCACGTGGTCAGAGCCGGCGAAACGCTCCGTCGCGGAGCTGGATTCCATCTGGCTGAAGACGGCGCAAGAACTCTACGGAGCGGAAGGCGACATTTTCAGTTACGAAAACACCGAGCACCTGTGGGCGTATATCCCGCATTTTCACAGCCCGTTCTACGTCTACGGATACGCCTTTGGCGAACTGCTGACGCAGAGCCTGTTTGCGCAGCGCCAGCGCCTCGGAGCAAAGTTTGAACCGCTTTACCTGGAACTGCTGCGTTCCGGATCCACCAAGGACGTTGTGGAACTGCTCGCTCCGTTCGGACTCGACGCGCGCAACGAAGCTTTCTGGAAAGATGGAATTACCGTCAGCCTCGGAGCGCTGATCGAGGAAGCGGAACAGCTGTCCCGCGAAATGGGCGTGATCTGATGCGCGTGATTTGAGAGTGAACTGAGAGTACGTGAATGTTCGCGGAGAGCGCGCGCAGGAATTGGTGCGCTTCTCCCGCATTTTTCGATTGCCGTGTCCACCGCATTGCCCGCGCCTACACGATCTACCTGATTCGCCGCCATAGAATCTCTACGAAAGTGTCAAAAAAAAGCAACTATCGTACGCGTTCCTGAATCTCATGTTTGAAAGGGAAGTGAACGCCCGTCGGAGGTGCGTAACTGCAATTGCCTGGACGAAGAGTCGAAACAGACCCGCCACACTAAATCTTCCTGGTCCGTAACCGCCAAGCCGCGTTACTCGGTTTCCGGGTCCACCTGAGGTCTTCATGCGAGGGGTTCAAGTTCGCTCGTTTTGGGTATTTTTGTGTCTATTGGTTTTTTCATCGGCTTTATACCTCGGCACCGCCGGAAGTCCCGCCCTCGACGATGATGACGTGGATGCGGCTCATGCCATGGTTTCGCAAGAGATGCTGCAGCGGAATGATTTTGTCGTTCCGTACATGGATGGCCTGCGCTATCTAATTCGTCCTCCCATGCATTTCTGGATGGTCGCTGCCAGCTACAGGCTGCTGGGCGAAAGCGAATTCGCCACGCGGTTGCCGCTCAGCCTGGCGATGATCGGAATGGTTCTGCTGACTTTTGAGTTTGGCCGCAGGTTTTTCAGCCAGCGCGCCGGGCTGTACGCGGCTCTTGCCGTGGCCACCAGCCTGGGTATGTTCATCTTTACTCGCATCATGATCCCCGAAGCGATTTATGCGCTGGCGTTCGAGGGAATTTTCTATTTATTTTTGCGAAGCTGGACCGGGTCTCTCGACTCACGCGTAGGGTATTGGGGCGCTGCCGCCTTGTGTGGCGTAGCGGTTCTGACCCGAGCGCTGATTGGTGTGCTGTTTCCGCTCGCAACGATCGTTACGTTCATCACCATGACCGATGGATGGCGGCGTTGGCGGGAGCTTCGCCTGTTTTCAAGCTCGGCGATTTTTCTGGCTGTTGCGGCTCCGTGGCACATTCTCGCTGCTTGGCGATCCCCCGGTTTTCTCTGGGCTTACTTTGTCAACGAACATATCAACCGTGCTCTGGGGACGCGCATTCCCCATGATTACGGCGCCGTGCCACTGGGGATCTGGTGGAGCGCCCACTTGATCTGGTTGTTCCCGTGGAGTTTCTTTTTTCCGCTCGCGCTCCGCAATCTGCCGTGGTCCCCGCGATCCTGGCGTGCGCCCATGAACGCCGGAGAACAAGCGCGATTGTTGCTTTTTGTCTGGGCCGGAGTGATCCTGTTTTTCTTCACGCTGGAGAGCGGATCGCGCATGGAGTACTACAGCTTTGGCGCGTGGCCTGCCATTTCTCTGCTGTTGGGATTCGGCATCGCGCAGTCGGAAGAAACGGATCAACGATGGCTGAAGCCGATCCAGCGATTCCTGGCCGGGATGGCCGTGGCCCTTGCAGTGGTTGCCGGCTATTTCCTTTGGACATCTCTGAATGTTCACGCAGCGACGGATGTTTCGACGCATCTGTCGCTGCGCAGTCCCGAAAAATATGTCACCAGCATGGCCCACCTGCTGGACTTGACACCACAGGCGATTGCCGACCTGCGGATTCCGCTGCTCATTTCGTCCGCGTCGATTCTGATCGCGTTTCTTGTTGCCTGGATTCTCCGCGAGAGAGGAATTTCATGGCTCCCAAACTTTGCTTTGGCCCTGGGGATGGCTGGATTCGTCCTGGCCGCGCACATGGCGTTTGGCGTCCTGAATCCGACGCTTTCTTCGCGCTCGCTGGCATTTGAAATCAGCAAATATCTGCGGCCCGGCGATCAGATCGCGCTCTATGGTGACATCCGCGTCGCTCCCGGCATCGCATTCTATTCGCACCGCGACGTGTTGCTGTACAACGCGACCGAGAGCAATCTGCGATTCGGTTCCCATTATCCTGACGCGCCAAAACGCTTCTTCGACGACGTGGATTTCGCCAAGCTGTGGGATAGTTCCGGGCGAGTGTTTCTGGTGGTGCCCGCAGAGCGCAAGGAGGAAGCTCGCGAACGGCTGGCAGGCAGCTCCGTGTGGGAATTCGCGGAAACCGGTGGAAAGACGGTTTACTCAAATCAGCCGATCGAGCCCCGCGCGCCGGAGATCGCTTCGTTGCAGGCCGGAGTAAAGCTAACCGCACTTCGTAAATGACGTTCGGGACATCGCCAAGACAGGAAGCCAGGGTGATCCTCGCTAAGTTGCCGCGTCCGCATGCGTTACGTGCACCCGGGAGCCGCAACACGACTTTTCCCACCACTGTTCCGAATCCGTAGTGCCTATGCTAAACTGTCGTGGCAATACGCAGGGATACGTCCCCCAACTTGTTTCCCAAGAGGCGATTCACATGTCTGGGCACTCTAAGTGGGCCACAATCAAGCACAAAAAAGCGGCTACTGACGCCAAGCGCGGCCGCATCTTCACCAAACTGATTCGCGAAATCACCATTGCCGTTCGCGTGGGTGGCGGCGATCCGGATTCCAATCCGCGTCTGCGCACCGCCGTCCTGGCCGCCAAGAACGAAAACATGCCCAACGATAACATCGAGCGGGCCATGGCGCGCGGCACCGGAACGCTCGAAGGCGAGCAATACGATGAAGTAAATTTCGAAGGTTACGGGCCGGGCGGCGTGGGTATGATCATCGAAGTGGTCACCACCAACCGCAACCGCGTGGTCAGCGAAATCCGCCACATGATGAACAAGAACGGCGGCAACATGGCTGAAAACGGCGCCGTGGGCTGGATGTTCTCCCGCAAAGGCGACATCGTGGTCTCCAAGGAAAAGGCCAACGAAGACAAGATGCTGTCGATCGTTCTGGACGCCGGCGCCGAGGATTTACGCGATGACGGCCAAGCCTGGGAAGTGCTGACTCCGCCCGAAAGTTTTGAGCCCGTTCGCGAGGCGCTGGTGAAGGAAGGCGTGACGCCGGATTCCGCGGAAGTCGGCTGGGTGCCCCAGAATTACGTAAAGCTTTCCGGCAACCAGGCGGCGCAGATGATACGGCTGGTGGAAGCGCTCGAAGAGCACGACGACGTGCAAAAAGTTTCCGCAAACTTCGACATCGACGAAAAGGAAATGCAGGCCGTCATGGCTGCGCAGTAGTTCCGAGTGACACAGACTGAAGTCTGTGCCACACACCCCTCGAAAAAATTGTGGCTCGGCGAACCGCGCCAACGTACACTCATTGCCGTGCCTCTTTCTCCGCGAACGAACAGTGATTTTTTTCGCGTCCTCGGCGTTGATCCAGCCGCGGCGGGAGCGACTGGTTACGGCGTGATTGAGAGCGATGGACGCCGTTGCCGCATGCTGCGCTTTGGCGCTCTGCGCGCCACGCGCAAGGGGCCCGATCATTTTCCCGAGCGCCTGCACGAAATTCATTCCATGCTGGCGGCGTTGATTGAGGAGTTTCAACCCCACGGCGTCGCCGTCGAATCCGTTTTTACAGCCCTCAATATCAAAACCGCTCTCAGGCTGGCCGAAGTTCGCGGCGTGGTTTTGCTGGCCGCGGCGCAACAGGGCATTCCCGTAAGCAGCTATTCTCCGCGCGAGATAAAATCTTCGGTCGCGGGGTATGGAAACGCGGACAAGCAGCAAATGCAGTTGATGGTGCGCGCGCTGCTGAGCATGAGCGAGACCCCGGAGCCCGCGGACGCTGCCGACGCGCTGGCCGTCGCGCTGTGCCACGTGCAGGCGGAAAAGTTTCGCGCCCGGCTTCACGCACCCGCTGTCCGTTCCGCGCAGGAGCCGCCGTGCGCATCCGCCACTCGCATCGGGCGCAGCCGCGGCACCGCTTCGCGCATCTTATAGGGAAGATGACTCGCAACCGTTTTCACCTGCATCTGCTGGTCTTGTTTGCCGCCGCGTGGTTTCTGGTTCCCGCGGCCGGCGCGAGTCCAGGCGACGCCACCATCACCTATCGCCGCGTTTTCAAGGGCAGCACTCCTGAATTCATCGAAGTAAAAATCAGCGAGCAGGGCAAAAGCACGTTCGATATCCGCCAGCTGGACGATGATGCGGATCCCGAGTCCTTTGAAGTCGGGCCCGACGTGCGCAAAAAAATATTCGATCTGGCCGCCGAACTGAAGAATTTCGCCGTGCCCAGCCTCGACATCCAGAAGAAAATCGCCAATCTCGGGCAGAAAACCTTTCGCTATGACGATGGCGCGGAAACGCACGAAACGTCGTTCAACTACACCGTCAATTCTTCGGCCACCCAGCTGATGCAGATTTTTGAGGGGCTCGCACGGCAACAGCAGGATCTGGTATTACTCCAACGGCAGGCGAAATTCGACCGCCTGGGTGTGAACGACGCCCTGATGCAATTTGAAACCGATATGGACCATCGTCTGCTGCCTGAACCCGAACGCCTGTTGCCGGTGCTCGATCAGATTGCCGCGGATTCGCATTTCGTGGAGATTGCCCGCTCGCGCGCCCGCGCGCTTGCCGAGCGTATACGCAATTCGCGCGAACATCCGTAGGACAAGCTGAAGCCTATCTTACGGGATGACCACTCCCGCATAACCCACAACCTGCTCGGTATCGCCGTTCACTTCCCCTGAAGTTGCGTAGCGGATGAGTTGCGCGTCTGCCGCTCCCAATTCGCGCGCGGCGACCAATACCGCGGTCGTGGCCGCGTATCCGCACATGGAAATGTTTTCATCACGCACCGTATCAAAAAGTTTTCGGGGATTGAGAGCCAGAATCTGGTCAATGGCTTTGCGGTCTTTCACGCGGGTTACGGCGTCGCTTTCGTAGTGATTCAGGTCCGAACTGGCGATCAGCAAAACGGGTTCGCGCTCCGCGGCAATCACGCCGGCCAGCGCATGGCCCAGGCCTTCGAGCGTTTCCCAGTGCGCCGGACCGATCACGATCGGTACGAACGCAAAGGATGGAGCGAGCCGCTGCAGAAACGGGATCTGCACTTCGAGCGAGTGTTCCGTGCCATGCGCGACTGCATCCTCCCGCAGCAGAGGAAACGCTCTGGCAATTTTTTCCGCCAGCAGATGGTCGATGGGCGCCATTCCGAGCGGCGTCTGCCAGGCGCCGTCGGAAAGGATCGCCAGCGAAGCGCCACGCGGGAAATGGCGCGGGCCAAGCAGAATCACGCGCGAAGGAATTTCGATGCGCGCGTAAACTTCTCCGGCAACGCCGCCGGAATAAATGTATCCAGCGTGGGGAACGATGCACGCGCGCGCGGGAATTGTTTTGTCTACGTTGCCACTCTGAAGACACGAATCAACGGCAGCGCGCAATCGTTCGGGATAATCTGGATAAAAGCGGCCCGCAACGGCAGGAGAGCGAATCATCGAGAGCCACGAGGCTCAGCTTGGTTTGGAAGGCTTGCCTTTAATCTTGAGGGCTACGCTGGTTCGAGTCTTGTACCAGACCACGATTTTATCGCCATAGCGGTAGCCGCCCGCATTGAAGATGCTTTGCATTTCGTTGCGGATTTCCGGAGCGTACGTGAAAGTGTGCAGTTCGCGCATGTCGACAAGGCTGCGCACCTGAATCGACTGGTACATCATGTGCAGCACTTCAAATCGAGTCTTGATGATTTTTTGCGATGGATCGGACGGCGCGGGTTCGCCCTGCGCAAAAGCCTGCGGCGCGAAACCTCCGAACAAAGCTGCGCACAGCACGAATGCGGCGGCCAGCGAGAGCGCGTGAGTCCTATTGCGCATCATCGATCGTAATTTTCAAGGACTTGAGGAAACGCATGTCCTGCGGCGTCATTTCAAACTTGGGCGCCTCGCGCTCGTCATGCAGGATTTCCTGATCGACCTGAATGTGAAGGGATTCCAGGAAGCGGCGGTCGTTGGTGGTAATTTTGGTATCGTCGCCATCGCGGCGGGCCAGGCCAATGGTCGCGTCCAGCTTCAACACGATATCGAACCCCGCGGAGCGCACGTCGGAGATGGCCTCGGAAATCCGGCCGGATTCCGACACCGTATCGTTGATGGCATGCCCTAATTCGCGCAGCAGTTGTTTCAGATGATCATCCAGTTGCACGACTGCCTCCCTCTGGAAAACTTCCCCTACTTGTGATTGTAGGACTGAGTGCCGCGGGAAACAAGTCCCCGGGCGTGGCAGTTGGTGTTCAATCCGCCCACGGAAGTCTAGTGGCGCCCACCTGAAGGTGGACGCTACAACTCTTAACCCGCTGAACGGTGCTGGGTTTTGTACTAGAATCCAAGTATGGCTACGCGATCCATGGGATTTTTTGCGACCGTGCGGCAGTCTCTCCGCCTTATCTGGCGGGCGGCGCGCGAACTGTTCCACGAAGTCGCGGGATTTATATTTTTTGTCCTTGCGGTGGCTGCGGTTCAGGCCACGTGGCGTGCCTGGCACCGTGGAGTCGGCCGCTGGCTTGTGGGTGTGACCGCCGGTTATGCTCTGCTGATGATTGTTTTTGGGTTTCTATCGTTTCGTGATTCGCGGCGCGTCCGATGAATCCACTACCTGACCAGACCGCCGAAAAGACGCCCAAAACAAGCGAGCGCAAGGAACGTTTCACTACGCTCGGCGGCATTCCGCTGAAGACCGTTTACACGCCAGATGACCTGACGGGCGACAATGTCGAGGAATCAGTCGGAGCTCCCGGAGAATTTCCGTACACGCGCGGCATTTATCCCACCATGTATCGCGGGCGGCGGTGGACCATGCGGCAGTACGCCGGATTCGGCACCGCCGCGCAATCCAACGAACGATTCCAATACTTGTTGGGCAAAGGCCAGACCGGCCTGTCGGTTGCATTTGATCTGCCGACGCAAATCGGCCTCGATTCGGACTCCGCGCGCGCTTCTGGCGAAGTGGGAAAAACCGGCGTGGCCATAGACTCGCTGGAAGATATGGAGACTCTGTTTCACGGAATTCCCTTGGACCGCGTTTCCACTTCGATGACGATCAATGCTACCGCGGCGATTCTACTGGCGCTGTACGCCGCGGTTGCCCGGAAGCAGGGCGCGGATCTGCGCAAACTTTCCGGCACCGTGCAGAATGACATCCTGAAGGAGTTCATCGCGCGCGGCACGTATATTTACCCTCCGCGTCCGTCGATGCGCATCGTCACCGATTTATTTGCCTGGTGCCGCACAGAATTGCCTGCGTGGAACATGATTTCAATTTCCGGGTATCACATCCGGGAAGCGGGCTCGACTGCGGCGCAGGAAATCGCGTTCGCGCTGGCCGATGCGATTGCATACGTCGACGCCGCGGTCAGCGCCGGTTTGGCCGTGGATGAATTTGCGCCGCGGCTTTCGTTTTTCTTCAACGCGCATAACGATCTGCTTGAAGAAATCGCCAAGTACCGCGCCGCGCGCAGGCTATGGGCGCATCTGATGCGCGACCGCTTTGGCGCGAAGGATGCCGATTCCATGAAGCTGCGCTTTCACGTGCAGACCGCGGGAAGCTCACTGACCGCGCAGCAACCGGAAAACAATATCGTGCGCGTCGCGATTCAGGCTCTGGGCGCGGTGCTTGGTGGCTGCCAATCGCTGCATACGAATGCGATGGACGAAGCGCTCGCGCTTCCCACCGAGGATGCCGCGCTGCTCGCGTTGCGCACCCAACAGATCATCGCGAACGAAACCGGCGTGGCCAACACGGTGGATCCCGTCGGTGGTTCCTATGCCATCGAAAAGCTGACGGATGAAATCGAATCGCGCGCTAGCGATTATATTGCCAGGATTGATTCGCTGGGCGGGGTGCTGCGCGGGATCGAAACCGGCTACGTGCAGGGCGAAATTCAGAAGGCCGCGTACGAGTATCAGCGGGCCATCGAGCGCGGAGAACAGATTGTCGTCGGCGTGAATCAATACGTCGCGGAGAAGGAAACGCCGATTCCGACGATGCGGGTCGACCCGGAACTTGAGCGCGCGCAGATCGAGCGTGTCCGGGCTTTGCGCGCGCGGCGCGATTCCGCGCTGGCCGGCGCTGCCGTGGCCGAAGTGGAACGTCGGGCGCGCGAGGGAGAAAATCTGATGCCGGCGATCGCCGCAGCCGTCGACGCTTACGCCACGGTCGGAGAAATCTCTGACGCGTTGCGCCGCGTTTTTGGCGAGTACACGGAATCGGTGGTGTTGTAATTTGGTGGCACAGACTTTAGTCTGCGGGGTTTAGACTTTGCACGGACCAACCCCCGCTGGCTGAAGCCCGCGCCACTTGAAGCGCTTCCCGCTTGCAACTGACTCTTTTATGGAAATTATCCTGGCGTCCTCCTCACCACGGCGCGCGGAAATCCTGCGCAATGCCGGCTTCGATTTTGGCATTCGACCAACGGAAGTCGATGAAACGCCCCTGCCGGGCGAGTCCGCGCGGGCCATGGTTGCGAGGCTCGCGGAACTCAAGGCGCGCCGGGTCGCGGCGAATATAGGCACCCGGAACGATGCCGTAATCGTAGGCGCGGACACTACCGTCGAACTGGACGGCGAAATTCTCGGAAAACCGCGCGACTTCGGGCATGCCCGCGAAATGCTGGCCAGGTTGAGTGGCCGCTCGCACCATGTAGTGACCGGGATTTTCCTCCTGCGTCTGCCCGACGGGAACACTCGTGCCGCTGTGGAAAGCTCGACCGTGACATTCGCTTCGCTCAGCGAAAACGAAATCGCCGAGTATGTAGGGACGGCCGAGCCTTTAGGCAAGGCGGGGGCGTATGCCATTCAAGGGCTCGCTGGACGATATATTCCCAAAATCGATGGCTGCTATTTCAACGTCGTGGGATTGCCGCTGGCAAAACTCTTTGCATTGCTGCGGGAAATGGGTTGGCAAAGCGGAGAGTAATCCACAAACAAAAAGGGCGGCCTGATCGACCGCCCTCTCGAACTAATACGGAACGGATCGAGGCGCTGCGAAAATTACTTCTTGTCCTCGGTCACGGGAGTCGCGGTTGGCGCTGCGGCAGGAGGCTGTGTTTGTGCCGTCTGAGCCGGAGTCTGAAAATCCTCGCGCATCCCAGTCTTGAACTCGCGGATGCCCTGGCCAAGGCCGCGCATCAATTCGGGAATTTTCTTGCCCCCGAACAAAATCAGCGCGATCAACACGACGATCCCAATATCCATGGGGCTGTCAAAAATCAACAGCGCGATATTGTGCAATTGAAAGAGTTCCATATCTTACCTGCCTTTTGAGACGATCCCCCGATACAGCACCGGGTAGCGCCCAAGACTCGATAGGTGAATTATACCACGATCTGACGGCGCTTTCCGCTAGTCAGAATTCGGCAGTCCGTATTGGCTCCCGAAACACGAGCGGCAACGCCATGGCCCTCCAGAGAGCCCTTACGGAAGCGCGGAATTGATTTCATCGAGAATTGCTCGTGCGGCCGATTCGGGATCCGGAGCGCCCGTAATAGGTCTACCGATCACCAGGTAGTCAGCACCAGCACGAATCGCCTCCGCCGGAGTAGAGACGCGAGCCTGGTCGTCCGTCCTGTGCTTGCGCCGGCCAGAGGGGCCGCCACCAACCACCGGCCGAATGCCGGGAACCACGATCAGGAAGTCTTTCCCGCAGGCGCGTCGGATCGCTTTCACCTCCTGGGGAGATGCCACGACCCCGTCCATGCCCGCTTTTCGGGCCAATCGGGCCAGTTGAACCACACGCCTGGAAGCGGGTCCCGAAACCCCAACCGCGCGCATTGCGGCGTTGTCCATGCTAGTCAGGATCGTGATTGCCAGTATCTTCGGTACTGGCAATTTTGCCCGCTTGGCCTCATCCCGGGCGTTCGCAGCCGCTTTCATCATCTCGGGCCCACCCAGGGCATGAAGGTCGAGCAGTTGCACTCCTGGCAGGGCAATGGCGCTGTTTACCGCACCCTTGACGGTGTTGGGGATGTCATGGAATTTCAGGTCCAGGAATATCCCGGAGCCGAGCTGGCTGATCTTTTCCACCGCCGCCGGACCTGCTGCGGTAAATAAGTGTATGTTTATCTTGAAAATACCGACCACGGCGGCTAGGGAATGTGCGGCTTCTAACGCAGGTTCAAGGGATGGAAAATCAAGGGCAAGGATTAATTTCTGGCGTGCGCGTTCATTCACTGACGTTTTGGCACCTCCAATAATTCAACTCGCATCCGCGAAGTTCCACTTTCCAATAGACCCAACCGGCAGGCGACCAGGTACGAGACGTCCAGTTCGCGGTCATCGATAAAAGGGCCGCGGTCATTGATGCGAATTAACTGAGAAACATGAGTTTTGGGGTTGGAAATCCGCACTAGAGAACCGAATGGAAGATTCGGGCTCGCTCCCGTTGCCGCATACATATCATACTTCTCGCCGCTGGCAGTCTTGCGGCCCTGGAATTTGCCCCCGTACCAGCTGGTTTTCGCCGTGAATGTCCGGATGGGCTTGAGAGGTTCGCTGACGTGAGCTACAAGGGGGGCTTCCAGAGCTTGGGTTACCAGGAACATGAGCGGCAACCAACGAAGAGCGGCCCAAACCATGAAAAGTCGCCTACGCATTGTCTCCCCCTGTCATAGGCACGGTCTAAATGCTAACATCCCAAGCCAGCCAATTCAAGGACAATCGACTCGAAAGGACCCAACTAACTCGCTGATATTGTTGATGTTATATCTCCTACAGCATCTTTCCAGCTGATCTAAGATGTTTATGCAGGCCGCCGGCTGCGCAAAGTTTGCCGTCCCAACCTCCACTGCCGAGGCTCCGGCAATGACATACTCCAGGACGTCTTCGCCGCTCTCGATCCCCCCGAGGCCCACGATCGGAATCTTGACCGCGCGCCGGGCTTCATAAACGAGCCGAAGCGTTATGGGCTTGATGGCCGGACCGGAGAGGCCTCCGGTGTGTCGTCCGAGCTTCGATCGCCGGGTCTCAACATCAATGCTCATTGCCTGGTAGGTATTTGCCACCGTAAGGGCGTCCGCTCCACCCGCTTCAGCCGCCCGGGCGGTAACCCCTATGTCGGTGACGTTTGGTGAAAGCTTGACCCACAGAGGGCGGCGTGAGGCTTCGCGGGCGGCGGACACGACTTCCAGGACCGTCTGGGGATCGCTCCCGAACTGGATACCGCCGTGAGCTGTGTTCGGACAGGAGATGTTGAGTTCGTACCCTGCCAGGCCGTCAGCTTCCTCCAGGACGCGAATCACGCCGACGTAATCCGCGACCGTGTAGCCGAACACATTGGCGATCACCGCGGTTTTGTAGTGGCGGAGCGCGGGCAGCTTTTCGGCGACGAACGCGCGAGCGCCGACGTTTTGCAGGCCGACGGCATTGAGCATGCCGGACGGCGTTTCGCAGAGTCTGGGCGCCGGGGCTCCCGCAATGGGTTCGAGCGAAAGACCCTTGGTGACGAAGCCGCCGAGGCGATTGAGATCGACGAGGTGGGCAAACTCCACGCCATAACCGAATGTTCCGCTGGCCGCCAGTACGGGATTGGAAAGGCGCAACCCGCCTACGCTTACGGAGAGGTCGCCTGCGGTGGTCACGCTCACGGGCGGGATTCTAGCACGCAAATTTGCGTGCTGGCGTGGAACGCTTGTGGAAAAACGACTGAAATCCGGCAGGGTGACGTAACGCGTGTTTCGAGAGCGGCAGGCGCTGTGCTAGGATGTTCGCCCAATGCGCATGGTTGAAAAAACGCAATTGATGACCGCGACGGAAATCGATCGCACCGTGCAGCGCCTGGCCCATGAAATTGTGGAGAAGAGCGGCGGAACCGCGAATCTGGCATTGATCGGAATCCGCCGGCGCGGCGTCCCGCTGGCCAAGCGAATCGCGCAAGCCATGCGCGGGATCGACGGCGTGGACGTTCCGGTGGGGACGCTGGATATCACATTGTATCGCGATGATCTTTCCAAGGTGGCGGCGCAGCCGGTTCTGCAGTCGAGCGACATTCCGTTTCCTGTGGACGATAAGGACCTGGTTGTCGTGGACGACGTGTTGTACACGGGGCGCACCATTCGCGCGGCGATGAACGGGCTGTTTGATCTGGGGCGCCCGAAGCGGGTGCGCCTTTGCGTGCTGATCGACCGCGGGCATCGCGAACTGCCCGTGGAAGCTTCCTTTGTTGGGCGCAACGTACAGACCAGCGATCTGGAAATCGTCGAAGTTCGATTGAATGAGATTGATCAGGAAGAGCGCGTCATGCTTGTCGAGCGCGTTCCCTGACGCCGGCCGCTTCTGCAACTGGCCTGGCCAGGATTCCGAGGATTGCTGTGCCATTTCGCTTCGGCCACATGCTAGGGATAGAACCGCTCAGCGCCGAAGAAATTTCATTTCTGCTGGACCAGTCCAAACCTTTCCAGGAAATTCAACGCCATCCGCTTAAAAAACTGGCGACCTTGCGCGGAAAAACCGTGGCGCTGGCGTTTTTCGAGCCCTCGACGCGCACGCGCATCAGTTTTGCCACGGCGGCCGCGCGCCTCGGCGCGGACCAGATGAACCTGCAGGCGGAATCGTCCAGCCTGAAAAAAGGGGAGTCACTGCTGGATACGGTGCGCACGCTGGATGCGATGAAGCCGGATTGTATCGTGATGCGACATAGTTCTTCTGGCGCGCCGGATTTCGTGTCACGCAATCTGGAGTTGCCGGTGATTAACGCGGGCGACGGCACGCACGAGCATCCTACGCAAGCGCTGCTTGACGCGCTGACCATTCGCGACCGCCGCGGCACGCTTGAGGGCCTGAACGTCACGATTCTGGGCGACATTCTGCACAGCCGCGTGGCGCGCTCGAATATTCACTTGCTCTCGAAATTCGGCTGCCGCATTACGCTGTGCGGTCCGGCGATGTGGGTGCCGCGGGAAATCGAGTGTCTGGCGGCCGCGGGCGCTTCGATCCGCCGCGTCACGCGAATTGAGGAAGCTCTGAAGGATGCCGATGCGATCATTACGTTGCGCGTCCAGCAGGAGCGCTTGCACGAACCTTCGCTCGCAATCGACGAGTACGTTCTGCAATTCCAATTAACGCCGGAACGGCTGCGCCTGGCAAAGCCCGATGCGCTGGTTCTGCATCCCGGGCCGATGATCCGCGGACTGGAAATCGATCCGGCGGTGGCCGACGGACCGCAATCCTGCGTGCTGGAGCAAGTGACCAACGGGCTGGCCGTGCGCATGGCGCTGCTGTTCCTGATGGTCGCGGATTCCGACTTCGGAAAGGGATTCTTCTCATGCTGCTGATTAGCAATGGACGCGTACTCGATCCCGCGAGCGGGACGGACGCGCCGCGCGACATTCTGCTTGATGGAGATCGCATCGCCGCCGTCGCGCCGCAGGGGCAGTTAGCGTCGCGCGCGCAGGGCGCGGAAATTTTCGACGCCACAAATTTGATCGTCGCGCCCGGTTTTATTGACATCCATTGCCACTTGCGCGAACCGGGAGGCGAATCGTCCGAGACGATTGAAACCGGTACGCGAGCCGCCGCGCGCGGCGGATTCACCGCGGTGTGCCCGATGCCGAACACCCGTCCCGTGAATGACAATGCTTCACTGACGCGTTCGATCGTGGAGCGCGCCGCCGCGGTGTCAGCGTGCGCGTCTGGCCCATTGGCGCGGCGTCAGTCGGCAGCAAAGGCGAAGCGCTGGCGGAAATTGCGGCGATGAAACAAGCCGGAATTGTGGCGGTCTCCGATGATGGAAGGCCCATTGCTACGGCGAAACTTTTGCGTCAGGTGATGGAGTATTGCCGCGCGCTGGACCTGCCGGTGATCGATCATTGCGAGGACAGTTCGCTCTTCGCGGGCGCGGTGATGCGCGAGGGAAAACAGTCCGTGCGGCTGGGACTGCGCGGGATGCCCGCGGCGACTGAGTCGCTGGCCGTCGCCCGGGACGTGCAAATGGGGGAACTGACCAGTTGCCGTCTACATATCGCGCATCTCTCGGCGCGATCCTCGCTGGAGCTGGTGCGCTCCGCCAAGGCCAAGGGCCTCCCGGTCACGTGCGAAGTGACGCCGCATCACTTCACGCTCACCGACGAGGACGTGCAGTACGACACGCGCTACAAAATGAATCCGCCGCTGGCCTCGCGCGAAGACCGTGACGCGCTGATCGCCGGCCTCGCCGACGGCACCGTGGACGCCATCGCTACCGACCACGCGCCCCACGAAGCCGCGCTGAAGGATGTGGAATTTGACCGCGCGCCTTTTGGGGTGACGGGTTTTGAGACGGCCGTCGGCCTTGGGCTGGAACTGGTGCACGCAGGGAAACTTTCGCTGATGCGGATGGTGGAACTGTTCACGTCAGGGCCGGCGCGCGTTCTGGGCAGGCAGCGCCGCATCGCCGAAAACGAGCCGGGCGATCTGACGATTTTTTCCACCGAACACAAATGGACCTTCGTCGCAGCAGAATCCGCCAGCAAATCGAAGAATTCTCCGTTCGATGGCCGCGAATTCCGCGGCGCCCCCGATGGCGGCAATTGTTGCCGGCCGTATCGCGTTCCGGCGATAAGAGATTTAAGTGGCGCAGGCTTCGGCCTGTGGGTTTTTTTGTTGCAGCAATTACCAGCGCGCCCCGACCAACTTCCACAGGCTAAAGCCTGCGCCACAAGAACCTGCCACAGAACCTAGTGGGCGCCGGGTTCAGCGGCGGGGTGCATGCCGTGTTGCGGAACTTCGTGGACGCCGCGCGGCAGGCGGTTCCTGATGCACGCGGTAAAAGTGATCGAGCGGGCCGGGGCCTTTTCCGATGGAGTAGCCTTTTTCGATGGCTTTGGTCACGTAGGCTTTTGCAAGCAGCACGGCTTCGCGCAGCGGGCGCCCGCACGCCAATTGCGCGGCAATCGCCGAAGCGAACGTGCATCCGGACCCGTGGGTGTTTTCACTCTTGACATGGTCGCCGCCGAAACGCAGCACTTCGATGCCGTCGAAAAGGACATCAATGGCCTTTTCCATGTGGCCGCCCTTGACGACCACCGCGCGCGCGCCGCGCTCGACGATTTTGCGCGCGGCGGCTTCCATCGCGGCGTGATCCTTGATCGTAATGCCTGAAAGAATCTCGGCTTCGGCAATATTCGGCGTCACGACGGTCGCGCGCTTCAGTAATTCTTCGCTGATGATATTTGATTCCGCCCGCATCAACCAATTCCGTTACGCCGGAGGTGGACTTCATCACGGGATCCAGAACGACATTAGCGATGCACGCGCGATCCAGAAATTCGCCGACCACCACCGCGTTTCCGCGATGACCCAGCATTCCGATTTTGATCGCGGCGATCTTAATGTCTTCAAGCAGCGCGTCCAGTTGCGCGCGCAATTCCGCCGCGGGAGTGTCATGTACGGATTTCACGCCCTGGGTGGACTGCACGGTGAGCGCCGTGATGGCGGCGACGCCGTAACAGTTGTGCGCGGCGAAGGTTTTCAGGTCCGCGGCGATTCCCGCGCCGGCGGAAGGATCGAATCCCGCGATCGTCAGAACGATCGGTGGGGCGACATTCACATGATTGGACAATTCTTCGAGTCCCTCTGCGCATAAAAAATCGCCCACAGAAAAGTGGACCGGCTGCGCTTAAGAGTTGCGCGAGCCGGCAAATCGAAATGTACGCGCGTGGCTGTCCACACGCAACATCTTTTTTGTGGAGCGGCAGCGTGCAGGGAATAATTTCGGGCGGGAATTGTGCTGCGAAATGTTCCGCCGGGTAGCGTGAAGCAGAAAGCGGATTGATTCCAAGGATCCTCGACCGACGAGTTTGTCTACAAACTCAATCCATAGTTTGAGGCCGTTGAAGAGCACTGCCAGCTTTCGCCGGCGATTCGGTTTTGGTGCATGGAGGAACGAGCGCCGCGCTCACGGAAAGAGGCCGCGGACCAGCGTGGCGTCGGCAACTCTGCCAACCGAGAGAATGTAGGCGGCAGCGCGAGGATAGACGTGAAATTTGCGCATGGTTTCGTGCACGTCATTGAACGCGCGGCGCATCACGAATTCGAGTTTGGAATTCACTTCCGCAACTTGCCAGAAAAATCCCTGCAGATCCTGCGCCCACTCAAAATAGCTGACCGTTACGCCGCCGGCGTTCGCGAGAATATCTGGAATGACGAACACGCCCTTGCGTGAAAGAATTTCATCCGCGTGCGGCGTGGTCGGGCCGTTGCCGGCCTCCGCGACAATTTTCGCCTTGATCTGCTCGGCATTATGCAGAGTGATTACATTTTCGAGCGCGGCGGGAATCAAGATGTCGCATTTCAACGCCAGCAGTTCGTCGTTGGAGATGCGCGATGCGCCCGGCATGCCGACGACCGTGCCTGATCGCTCCTTGTAGCGCATGGCGCGCAGCGGATCGATGCCGCGCGGATTGTGCACGCCGCCGCGCGAATCGCTGATCGCTACGATTTTCGCTTTTTTCTCGGCAAAGAGCCGGGCCACGGCCGAGCCCACGTTGCCAAATCCCTGAATGGCAACCGAAGCGCCGCGCAAATTAATTTTCTTCACTTTGCAGGCTTCTTCCGACCACGTACAGTACGCCGCGTCCCGTCGCATCGGTGCGGCCTTCGGAGCCGCCGATGGAAACCGGCTTGCCGGTCACCACGCCGGGCGAAGCGTGACCGACGGTCATGGCGTAGGTGTCCATAATCCACGCCATCGTCTGCGAATCGGTGTACATGTCCGGAGCTGGAATATCGACTTCCGGTCCGATGATCGGCTGGATTTCCGCGGCGTAGCGTCGCGTCATGCGCTCGAGTTCGCCTTTGGACATGCGCTTGGGATCGCAAATGATCCCGCCCTTGGCTCCGCCATAGGGGAGATTTACGGTAGCGGTCTTCCAGGTCATCCAGGCGGCCAGCGCCTTGACCTCATCGAGGGTCACGTTCGGGTGGTAGCGCAAGCCGCCCTTGGCCGGACCTCGTGCCACATTGTGCTGCACGCGGAATCCGGTGAACACTTTCGTCTGGCCGTTGTCCATCTTTACGGGAATCGGCAACTTCCATCACCCGCTTGGGCGTACGCAGGATCTGGCGCAAGCCGGGATCGAGTTTCAGGTATTCCGCCGCCATGTCAAACTGGATTTGCGCGATGCGAAACGGATTCAGGTCCTCGCGCGGCGCCATACGCGGAAGGATCGGTTGAGGTTGAGGAACCGCTTTCGCCACCGTGGCCATCGACGTTTCTCTCCTTGAGTATTGCGACTACGCACTTGCCGCGCGTTTCGAAGAGCCGCCCTGGGAAGAGCGTTGATACCGCTCACGACACTCGGCGGAACAGAAGTGCAACACCTGGCCCGATTGCTGCAATGGAAAAGAAATCTCAGATGAGACGTACGTGCCGCACCAGGGATCGCGGTGTAAGGGAACCGCCGAGTGCGGTGCCTGCGGGTTGGGCACGGATGCGGCCCCTGAATGACCACCCAGCATCCGACTGAGCAGCTTGCGCATCATCCACGCCAGCCCTTGGCTTACCCACCGATCGATTCGATCTTGTAACGTCACCCGGCCGTCGCTTTCCAGCGGCTCGTCGTGGCCTAGCCTGCCGCGTGCGTTCTTCGGTTACTCACGCCGATCAATCCCGAAGAACCAGACGGGCCGAAGCCCCCTTGGATTGACTAATGAAGCCCCAGCGCGATTGTTACTGCGCGATAAGCCGAGTGTAGTCAACCGGGAAAAGCGGTGTCAACCAAAGAACCGGGATATTTTAGGGGGCGATGCTGCGGAAACACGCCTTTGGGCGGAATCGGCAATTGCCAACCGCGTAAAACATTCATAATAAGTGGCTTATTGATATGAACGCCTGATTCGGGGGGCACGCGGCGTTGAGTGGGTGGCTCAGGCTTCAGCCTGTTGCTTTACGTATTTGTAGGAATAAAACCCACAGGGCTAAAGCCTGCGCCACTTGACTGAACTTATGTGCGCAGCAAGGTCAGCCCTTCGCGGGAATGCGGTCCGTTCCCAAATAGGGATGAAGCACTTCTGGGATCAACACGGAGCCATCCGCTTGCTGATAGTTTTCCATGATCGCAAGCCATGTGCGCCCCACGGCCAGACCTGAACCGTTCAGAGTGTGCACGAATTCGCTTTTGCCGCTCTTGGGCTTGAAACGGATGCCGGAACGGCGGGCTTGAAACGCTTCGGTATTCGAGCAGGAGGAAATTTCCATGAATTCATTTGCTGACGGAAGCCAGACCTCGATGTCATACGTTTTTGAAGAAGCGAATCCCATGTCGCCGGTGCACAGCTGGACGACGCGGTAGTGCAGTCCTAGTTTTTGAAGTATGGACTCGGCATTGGCCACCAACGACTCGAGTTCGTCGTAGCTGCGATCGGGTCGCGTAAATTTAAACATTTCAACTTTTTGAAATTGGTGCTGGCGTTTGAGGCCGCGCGTGTCCTTACCGGCCGCGCCGGCTTCGGAGCGGAAGCATGCGGTCCATGCGCAAAGTTTGATCGGGCAGCTGATCCGCGTCCAGTGTTTCATCGCGATAGTAGCTGGTGAGCTCGACTTCAGAGGTCGGCGTGAGCCATAAATCAGTGCCTTCGAGATGAAACATGTCCGCCGCGAATTTCGGCAACTGGCCGACGCCGATCAGAGCGGCTGTGTTTACGATGAAAGGGGGAAGAATCTCGGTGTAGCCGTTGGCAGCGTGCGTGTCCAGAAAAAACGCCGCGAGCGCGCGCTCCAGGCGCGCACCGAGGCCACGATAGACGGCAAAACGAGCGCCGGTCATTTTTCCAGCGCGCTGAAAATCCAGAATTCCGGCGGCCTCGGCGATTTCCCAATGCGGACGCGGCTTGAAATCAAATCTGGGCGGCGCGCCCCAGCGGCGCACTTCGACGTTGGCCGACGCATCATGCCCCACTGGAACTGAACTGTGGGGGCGGTTCGGCACGGTCAACATGAAGTCAGCGAGCTTGGAGTCGAGTTCCGCGATGCGTTCGTCAGCGCGCTTGATTTCTTCGGAGACCTGCTTCATTTCCGCGAGCAGCGCGGAAGCGTCCTGTCCGGCTTTTTTCAGGCGCGGGATTTCCTCGCTGGCTTTGTTGCGCTGGGCTTTCAGGCGCTCTGCCGCGGTGATGCGCTCGCGGCGTTCCAAGTCAATGGCGCGGAAGGCGTCGAAATCGATGGCCACGCCGCGATCGGCGGCCATCTTTTCAAATTCCGAGAGATGTTCGCGAAAATATCCGAGATCATGCATGCGGAATAGGATACATGAAGACTCGTGATTCGGGACTCGCGATTCGTAAATCGTCAGAAGATCAAGGTGAGAATCCACTATGAAGAGTCGAGAGCCAAGAATCCAACGGCAATGCCGGATCGGTTGTGTCCGAACTCTCAACACGCAACTCTCAGCTCCGAACTGTTAACTCTTAACTGCAAGTCCGCCGATGCCTCTCTTTTCACCAATCGGAGCCGTGCTAGCATGAATTGGAGCTCAAATGGCAAATCGAGTGGAGACCGTCGAAGCACTAGCCAAGCCCGCGCGGCGCGTGCCGGGGGCTTTTAATTTCATCGGCTATCAGGTTTCGGGCCAGGTAGCCCACCTGACGCTGCAGCGTCCCGAACACAATTTGTTGAACGAGCAGATGCTTCGCGAACTCGCGGACGCCATCGGAATGGTCGCGGAAAATGGCGCGCTGAAACTGATCGTTCTAGATGCGGCCGGTAAGATTTTTTGCGCCGGCGTGGATATCGGCGAGTATACGGCGGAGCGCGCGTTTTCGATGCTGGACGCGTTTCACGCCGCGTGCCTGGCGATGGTGGAGGCGCCGCAGCCCGTGCTGGTGGTCGTTGACGGAGCGGCGATCGGAGGCGGCGCGGAAATTGTCGCTTACGGCGACCTGGTGGTGGCCACGCCGCGGGCGCGTTTTGCTCTGCCGGAGATTACCATCGGAATGTTTCCGCCGTTGGCTTCGACCATGTTCCCGCACATCGTAGGTCCAAAGAGAGCGCTGGAACTGGTGCTGACGGGCGAAGCGATTTCTGCTGAGAAGGCGCGCGATCTCGGACTGGTGAACCGGCTGGTGCCCGAAGCGCAACTGCGAACCGCGGTCAACGACCTGATCGCCAAGATTACGGCGCAATCCGGCGCGGTGCTGGGAATGGCCAAGAAAGCGGTAATTGCCGGGATGGGAATGTCTCTGCGTGACTCGCTGCGCAATTCGATGAACATTTTCCTGAACGAACTGTACCGCCTGGAAGACTCCCAGGAGGGATTGCGCGCACTGCTTGAAAAACGCAAGCCACAGTGGAAGAATCGCTAGGTACGCAGGACGCGTCTCCCCGCCGCGCGGGAGATCCGTATGGAAGATCCGCACAACATCCCTGACCCGCTCCCCACGAACCGTCCGTCGATCCTGGACCCGGGCATGAACCTGTAGAGCCCGCGGAATTTGCGGCGGAGATTTTCCCCCAGCCCGATCCTGTCTGGCATGTTGGCGCGGATGGCCGGCCTGCAGCGGCCGCGCACGAGGCTGCGGTGTCGTACGGAAGAGTTTTCGCCACAATCTGTTCGTGCTCCTGTTGCTGACGCTGGCGGCGTTCGTACTGACCTCGTGGATTCTGGTTCGCGTCGATATTCCTTTCGGCATTTTCTCCAGCGGTCCCCAGGAAGTGGCACGCGCGCAGCTCCGCGCGCTCGATCACGGTGAATTGCGTCCCGCTTATGACATGTTTTCAGAGCGCTACCGTGGACAAGTTTCTTTTGACACGTGGCACGAACTGTTCGTCACCCACTGGCGGATGTTTCACGCGGACGTGGTGCGCACGGAAGCGCCTTCGCTCAGCGGCCCAGGGGTGACCCTGGAAATTTATCTGCACGGCGCCGATGACAAGGATTACCGAGCACGTTTCACGCTGGTGCGCACGGATGGCCGCTGGTGGATCGACGATGTTCACTGGACGCAGGAGCCGGATGAGCGCGACTTTTCCCGCACTTGAAATTTCGTCAAAGTTTTAGGGTTTGGCGGGCTGCCACCGTGCGCGTTTCTCATCCAGATTATAGCAGCGTTCATCGTTATCCGCGACGCCGCGATTGTTTTTTCTGGTCCGGCTTTGAAGCGTGCTGGATGGAGACGCCCGCGTTGCGGAGAAAAGTTTGTTCAAACTAAACAGTAAATGCTGCGTTTAGAAAAAAGATTTATGGCAGATGGAGTTGCATCGTCCGGTGGAGCTGGCCGCGATTCCAGGGAGGAACCCGGCTCTATCTCCAAAGTACGATTTCGCTCTCGCGAGTGCATGTGGACGCCAATGATGAATCTTCGATTTATAAGGCAATACGATACATAATATGCCAACATTTATTCTCTGGATACGTCAGGACAGATAAGTTGCAAAAGATAAACAGAAGCCGCGTCTGGCCTATTTCGATGCTGGTATATGGTGCCGTGCTCTGTGGTTGTGGATCATCGTCATCGTCCGTACCAACGCAGCCCGCCGCTATTCAAGTGTCGATTTTGCCGTGCTACCTCTCAATCTCTGGATCAAAATCGCAACGCTCCGATTTCCGCGACGGTGGCAGAAGATCCTAAGGGCGCAGGCGTGAATTGGACTCTAGCAGGCGTTGGTTCCCTGATCAATCAACCGCCTTCACGGCCACATATGCTGCCCCGGTCACGGTTTCAGCCGGAACCACCGCTACTGTAAAGATTACGTCGGTCAGTGATTCAACGAAATCGACGTCCGTACCAATTACTGTGAATCCGAAGCCCGCGTTGACGACGCCCTCGGTTGGCAGGGGCCCGATTTTGGAGCGGCCTACTCTGTCACGATCAACGCTACTGGAGGAACTGCCCATGCATCTGGAGTATTGCCTCTGGAAGCCCGCCGAACGGTTTAGCGCTGCAACCTAGTAGCAGCAATTCGGTGTTGATTTCCGGCATACCCACCGCAACAGGCACCACTTCCACCACGATTCAGGTTACCGATGCTACGCACACGTCTACGAGCCAGGTCTTCTCTTTTCTTGTAAACGCCCCGAAGGTGACGCTCTCCACGACTGCTCTGCTCGGAGGGGTCATTAACCAACCTTATAGTCAGTCTTTCGCAAGCCGTATCTGGGAGTGCGGCCCTATGTTTGGAGCATTGCCACGGGGAATTTGCCAGCGGGACTTGTCTTGAATGCCAATTCCGGCGTCATTTCCGGGACTCCCACTGCAATTGGTACGTCCAGTTTCGTCGCCCAAGTGATGGATACAAATACACCGACTCCTAGCAGTGCGACAGCAAACCTCGGCATTAGGTTAACGACGCGCTGGCCATCGTTACGACGAGCCTGCCTTCGGGTAATGTTCGTTCGGCCTATGCGCAGTCGATTCACGTGAACGGCGGCGTTCCACCTTATGTCTTCACCGCGGTCGGAAACTTTTCCGTACCCAACGGGCTCACCCTGAACCAAAACGGAGCCGTCACTGGGACACCGACCACAGTCGAAACGTCAACCTTCGGTTTTCAGGTTGACGATTCTAATCAACCCATAAGGAACTCCGTATCCGGCACATTGACCATTGCCATAATCCGCGCAGAACTGCCCTGATAATGCAAAATCTTATCGGGAATTATGTCCCATTCTTGCTGAACGATGGAGGATTTTCCAACGCCGCCAGGATCGGCAGCTTTGTCTCGGATGGCGCGGGCAACATTACGACAGGACTCGGTACCCTCCGACCGGGCAACAATGCGGCTCCCGAAGTCGATAACTGGTACGTATTGCATTGAAGCAAACAATTTAGGAACGCTTACGTTGTCCTATTCCACTTTCTCCAGCACCATGGCCATAGCCCTCGACTCCAGCGGGAATGCCAGATTGGCAATATTTGAGAACCCTAGTGGCTCTATTGCCGATTTTAGCGGCGTGGCCCTGAAACAGGATCCTACTGCGTTTTTGCTTTCGAAGATAACCGGTGACTACTCCTTCGGTTTGGTGGGATGGAATGGTTCCAGTGGTTCGCGCTCTGACAACATCGGTACGTTTTCGGCGGACGGACTAGGCAACCTGAATAACGGCGAAATCGATGGAGCCAATATGGTTCTAAGTCCCTTTACCAGCAATGATTTCGTGGTTTCCTCAACAGGTCGGGGCTCAGCAATGCTGAATGTGCCCGGCGGACAACTCCCATTAAATTTCTACATCGTAGATTCCTCACATCTGCTGGCCATAATTCAGACTTGCGGGCGAACAGGCGGCTGTTACTCAGTCGCCGGTGAAATCATTCGGCAGGCTGGCGGTCCTTACAGCAGTGCGAGCCTATCCGGCACTTGCGTCATCGATATTCAGGGATGGGGCATCACGACGCCCTTCACGTCTTCCCTGGCGGAGGTTGGACTCATAGCTTTTGACGGCGTAGGTAGTTTTTCTCTCTACGTCGTTTCGCCCACGAAAATCGTGCTCTTGCCCACAATCGCGAATCCCTACGTTGTCAAGCTTTCGAACTAGGACCTCACGTGTCTGAAGTCGCCAATCTCTTTTCATTGCTCGCGGAAGTCACGCGAAACTGGGGCGATAATTAGTGGAAGACCGTCGGTTCACTTCGAAATGTGCTGTAGGATCAAAATATTCTCGGAGCGTTGCATCGGTTCCCCTGGTTCCGTGAAGGCTAAGCCGCAAGCCCATCGTCGGCCGGCGTATTTGCCGAAGGTTCTAATTTGATTGCATTCGCAGTGGCCGGCGTCCTCTGTTCGAATCCATCCTGGCCAAGAACGAGCCGGCCCAAACAAGCCACAAAAATATGAACAACACCGCGCAAAATCCCGCAAATTTGCCCGGTTCCATTGTTCACGCAAAGCACGTGCCCGCTTCTCTAACGCTTGCAGCCCTGAGAGATTGCCGCAGGGGAACCGACTGAGCGGCACGAACTGCCGTTCGGGACGATTTTCAATATACCCTCCACGATGGCTTGCAAAGCGGGGCGTTCCTTGTTGGTCTTTTGTCCGTTCTTCTCTCTCCGCCGCAGAACTATCTTTTTCCGGATATCTTCGACAGACTCGATGAGTATGAGTCTTCCTTGGCGCTGCAACTGCCGATCCACGGCTCCGATCTTGCCTCGAAAGATACTGTAAACGGGAACTCCCAGCGCCGCAGCCTCTCGGTTCATTGTCCCACCGCCGCTGATTACCAGGTCAGAGAACCAGATCAGATTTAGACCCTCAACAACATGTTGGGGAATCACAATCTTTCCGTTGGCCAGGCACTTGGCCCAGCGCTTTCGCAGTGCGTCGGCTTGGTGCTCATTTCGGGGAAGCAGTATCACTCGGACGTCGTCTGGCGTCAGTACAAGGAACTGTAGGGCAGCTTCCAGGAGCGCATCGGCTTCGGGATTATGGTAATGAGCCTCAATCGCGGGAGGCCGAACCGTTACCACAAGCTTGTCCTTGCCGATGCCTAGATTGCTCATCACGAGGGGATCCGCCCGGAGGCGCGGAACATAAACGTCCTCTTTTAGTCCGGGATATCTGAATATCTGGCGCCTCGGCTTGAGCTCTTTGGAGTCCGAAATCATTTCCGGGACAAAGATCCAATCCGGACGGATGAATCCCATCATGGCGATGTATTCATAATCGAGAATCAACAGGGTAGGTATTCCAAGCGCGAATCCACACAACATTTGGGCGCGGGAGCCGTGAGAAACCGCCAAATCAATCTTCTGACCGATTAATTTGGGCATCAACTGGGTTGCGCGTATGCACGTTCCCGAAATTTTGGCGGCGCGATTTTTTCCGTAATGCCCGCCCACAACTTGAACCTGACTGGTAAGACGATTGAGCTCCAGGAGTTCACGTACCTGGTAGGCATCGCGTGCGGTTAATTTAACGTCGTAGTCTCTTTTTTGGAGTTCCTCGATGATCGGAATAAAAAAGGGGACGTGCGGGGAATTATCCAGGTCGATCCAGATTCGTCTGGTCTTACTCATAGGGGGGTATCTGCTCACTAAATTGTCTGTAGTCAGGTCATGCCTACAAGGCAGACTGGTCTAGATGCCGTCTCGCGCCATGAGGTTGTTAGCACGACCGCCCACTTGAGAGATAATTTCGATCCCAATCGAAAAATATCCGACGATATAGCATATGAGCTAACTGTGACGTAAGGGTTATACTATCCTCCGTGATCCAAATCACACCTAATTGTGACGTCGGTCAGAATTAGGCTGCGGGCTTCACCTTGCATAAGAACGCGGCACGGTGCGGTTGGTACCGCGAATCACCAGGGCCGGTTCGACGAAAATGCACCGCGGATTTTACCCCTCCCAGGAGGGCGCACTACGCAGTAATCGGCCCCCGAATCGGCCAGGCATCGAGTTGACACCATCTCCGGTTCACCATAGACTGCCTCTCGACATCTAGCAGGTTTGGGATGTGGGGAAGGCCGTGAAAATCGGCCACGGTCCCGCCACTGTGAGCGGCGAAACGCCGTAAGTCAGGACACCCTCCCAGACTGTTGCAGCCAGCGCTCCTCGCGAGAAGGAGTGCGGCGCTACGCGCCTCGTGTTTCTCGCGAGGCTTTTTTTATGGGCGCATAGGGACCATGAGATCCGAAATCAAGCTGCGGGCGCCCGTGGAAGTGGCCGCGAAATTTTGGAGATTGCG
The DNA here is from genome assembly GCA_963695945.1 of uncultured Acidobacteriota bacterium. Lineage (GTDB taxonomy): Bacteria > Acidobacteriota > Terriglobia > Acidiferrales > UBA7541 > Palsa-360. Next base: position 89,110 of record CAVOIX010000072.1, read on the forward strand.
GCTCGCCAGCTCTTGCGTGGGACTTGCGGTGTTTTTTCTGATTTCGTGTGAAGGCGGCAGCGCCACACAGGCCAGCGGCGCGCAGGCTGCGGTTAATTCTCCGGGCCGCGAACTCACGGACGAAATCGGGCGTCAAGTGCAAGTTCCGCAGGATGTGGACCGTGTCGTTTCGCTGGCGCCGAACCTTACGGAGATTGTTTTTGCGCTGGGCGAGGGAAATCATTTGGCGGGAGATACCGATTTTTGCGATTACCCCGTGGAAGCCCTGAAGAAACCGCATGTCGGCGGCCCCGTGAATCCAAATCTGGAAGAAATTGTGTCGCTGATGCCTGATCTGGTCCTTGCTACAAAGTCGATTAACCGGCGTGAAACGGTGAACGCTCTCGAGCACATTGGTTTGCCGGTCTACGTTACAGATCCGCATTCTGTGGAAGAAATGATTGCGTCCGTGGAGCACCTCGGCAGCGCGCTGGGAACGGAAAAATCCGCGGCTACTCTCGTCGGCAATTTGCGTGACCGCCTCTCCGATGTTGACCGGCGGCTGGCTGGGGCTGCGCCCCGCCGGGTGCTTTTCGTTGTGTGGACCGATCCTTTGATTTCGGTGGGTCGCGACACGTTCATCGCGGATGCGTTGCGGCGCGCCGGGGGACGATCCGTGGTGGAGACGAAAGCGGAGTGGCCGCACATCAGCCTGGAAGAAATTGTACGGCTGCAGCCGGAAGTTCTGGTCTTTGCCAGCGCACACGCCGGAGACACACGACGCGCCATCGATGCGCTGCGCACGCGTCCCGGATGGAGAAATTTGCAGGCTGTAGAGCACGGCAACATTGTGGTCGTCAGCGACGCCATCAATCGTCCTGCGCCGCGCATGGTGGACGCCATCGAGCAACTGGCACGGGCGCTTCATCCGGACGCATTCGCTACGCTTGCAGCGCCTTCCACGGGCGCCGGTTCCAATCCGCCAAGAACCGCAGAGGCCTGCGCATGCGCCCGCTGACCCTCAGGAGATTGCTGTGGACTTGCGCCGGTCTGACGCTGCTGCTGCTGGCTAGCGTAGTGCTCGCCTTGAAACTCGGCGCCGTGCCCGTGTCTGTCACGGACCTGGTGCTCGATCTGGGGCGCATCGCCCTGGGCCGCGCGGACCAATTGCCAACCGAGTACCGCCTGATTGTTTTTGATTTGCGATTGCCGCGCATTTTGCTGGGAATTTTGGTGGGCGCAGCGCTTTCCGTTTCCGGCGCAAGCTTTCAAGCATTGCTGCGCAATCCGCTGGCGGATCCTTATGTGCTGGGAGTTTCCAGCGGCGCCGCCCTGGGCTCGATTCTTGCGCTGATTATCGCTCCGGGAATAGCGGTGATCACGCCGCTGGGCGCATTTATCGGAGCTGCCGCCACGATTGCCGGCGTATATTTTCTGGGCCGGCGCGAGGGCCAGCTGGACAGCACGACGCTACTGCTCGGCGGGATTATTTGCGCGTCATTTTTTTCCGCCATTATCATGTTCCTGATGACGACGCTTACCGGGCCCGACCTGCGCGGCATGGCGTTCTGGCTGATGGGTGACTTATCAACTCCTGTCTCCTCCACGATGCAGTGGATTTTCACGGTGGCTTTGCTTGCCGGCATTGGAGCGATTTACAGCACTTCCGCTGATCTGAATTTGATGCTCACCGGCGAGCGGGAAGCGATCCATCTGGGCGTGGATGTGACGCGCGTCAAGCTGGTGGTGTACGTCTGCGCGTCGCTGCTGACGGCGCTGGCGGTTTCCGCCAGCGGCGCGATTGGCTATGTCGGTTTGCTGGTGCCTCACGCGGTGCGGCTAATTTTTGGATCGGATTACCGCCTGTTGATTCCGGCCTCGGCGCTGTGCGGCGCGATTGCCATCGTTTTAGCCGATACCCTTGCGCGCACCATCGTGCCGCCGACGGAATTGCCGGTGGGCGCGATGACCGCGATGGCCGGCGCGCCTGTGTTTATTTATTTGCTGAGGCGAGGACTGCGATGAGCGCGCCGAATACTTTCGCGCAACTGTCCGGCGGGCGCGAGGAGCGCGCCAGCCACGAGAAAACCGTGCGGCTCAACGTCGAACAGGCCAGCTACGCGTATTCGACGGGCGAGCAATCCATTCCCACGTTCACCTTGGGCGCAACCAGTTTTCAATCCCGCGAACGCGAAATCGTCGCCATCCTCGGCCCCAACGCCAGCGGAAAATCGACACTGCTGCGGCTGATCACCGGAACCATCGCGCCGCTCTCCGGACGGGTGCGAGCTCGATGGAGAGGAAACCAGCCGGCTTGACGTGCGCACGCGCGCCCAACGAATCGCCGTGGTGCATCAGGAAAGTCCCATCGTCTATCCGGCGCTGGCCGGAGATTTTGTGTTGCAGGGCCGCTATCCATACGGAAAGGCGTTGCGATTTGCGAATCGTGAGGACATCGACATCGCGCGAAATGCTCTGGCGCAGGTGGGCGCGGAACATTTGTCCAAGCGCACGATCGGCGAGCTGTCCGGCGGAGAAAAGCAGCGCGTGATTCTGGCGCGTGCGCTGGCACAACAGCCGCGGCTGATTCTGCTCGATGAGCCGACCCTGCACCTGGACATTGGTGCGCAGGTGGAATTGCTGGAGCGACTTCGCCAACTGGCGCAGGAAAATCGCTACACGGTTGTCGTCGTCACGCACGAGCTGGGACTGGCCGCGGAATTCGCGGACCAGGTGGTGTTGCTGCAGCATGGCCGGTGCCTGCGCGTTGGCCCGCCGTCTGCCGTGTACCAGAAGGAATTGCTGGAACAGGTGTTTGATGCACCGCTGGATGTTGAAATTGGTCCAGCGGGGCGTCCGCGCGTGAATCTACGCGCTCGTCGCAGCGAGAATCGTAGCGCCCAGCTTCATTGGGCATCTTCGCCATGACAAATGCCCACCTCAATGGGCGCTGCACAATCACCCGGAGCAATGCGATGTCCCGGCCTGGCCGGAACGCGCAACGCTTCGCCACATTAGCCGCAGACTCCGTGCCGGGAAGACGGTGAAAAACCGTCGCCGACGCGCGACTGTAAGGCGGGAGAAATTCCGCGCGCGCCACTGCCCTCGCCATCGGGGCGGGAAGGCCGCGCGGCGCAGTTCCGCCGAGCCAGGAGACCGACGGAGTCCGCAACCGCGAAAGCCGGAATCGATCCCGGACACGCGGACAACCTTTGCCTCCCGCGCGAGACGGGAGAGGAGGCTCTTCCCATGCGTTTCTCCATTCGTGTTTTCCTTCAGCGTTTTTGGAAACAGACTTGCCCTCATGCAACGCACTTACTTTTTCCTTTGAAACCGGGTCGTTTTACGGCGAGCGAACGCACTGCAAAAAGCGCACAGCCAGGAGTGGGTGCGCCACTCCGAGCCGCCCCGTCTTCCCGGATTTCGCGACTATATCGGCTTGCGGCCTTTCTGATTATTTTAGTTTTCGCGAAAAGTTCTCTTGCTCAGACGCAGCTCTCTACGCTTTCCGGAACGGTCATCGATCCTGGCGGCGCGTTGATTCCCGGCGCACAAATTACGGCGACAAATACTTCCGTTTCTGGTGCGGTCTCGAGCGAGCAGCCGCGAGTGCTTACGGACAGCGATGGCCGTTTCGTCCTAAAACTTGAGGCGGGGAGATATCAGCGTCACGATCGTCCACGAGTCGTTCGTCGCGGACCATCAGGAGATTACGGTTGCCGCCGGAGAAACGCGCGAACTACAGGTGCGGATGGCGCTGGAACCGCTGTCTTCGAAAGTGGTGGTCACCGCGCAGACCGTGCCGCTCGACGCGCAATCGTCGCCGGCTCCGGTCACGATTCTTACGCGCGAGCAAATCGATCAGCGTGTGGCGACCTCACTTCCTGAGTTGCTGGCCACGCAGCCCGGCTTCAGCCTTGGTCGCACCGGAGCGGAAGGCGGAACCGCGTCATTGTTTCTCGATGGAGGCAACTCCAACTACACCAAAGTGCTGGTGGACGGCGTCCCCGCCAACCCGCCCGGCGGACTCATCGACTTCTCGAATTTCACGCTGGACAATATCGACAAGATCGAGATCGTCCACGGCGCCGAGAGCGCGCTGTACGGTTCGGACGCCATGGCCGGCGTCATTCAGATTTTTACGCATCGCGGTACCACGCGCATTCCGGAATTCACGGCATTCGCCGACGGCGGCAATTTCAATAGCGGGCATGGCGGCGCGGATCTCTCCGGCCTGCTGGGACGCTTCGATTACTCGGCCGGAGTCGCCGATCTCGAAACGGACGGCCAGGGCCCGAACGACGCGTTTCGCAATCGAACGCTCTCCGGAAATTTTGGCTGGAAATTCTCCGACACCGCGCGGATCAGCCTCGGTGTGCGTGACAACGACAGCCAGGCGGGCACGCCCGGGCAAACGCTGCTGCAGCCCGCGAACCTCACGGATTATATCGCGCAGCACGATTTTGAAGCGGGCATGCACGCCGAATTCACCACCGGATCGCACTGGCACGATCAGTTGAACGCCGCCGAATCCTATTATCGCGAATACAATTTCAATTCGTCGTTTCCCTCTTTTTTTCAATACAACCGCGCGAATTTTTCCGGCGCGTCGACGTACCTGCTCCGGGCGGTGGCGGTGACCGCAGGATACGAGTACGAAGTGGAAAACGGATTTCTCAGTTTCATTGGTACGCACGCGCGGCGCAACAATCAGTCCGGTTTTCTGGATGTGCGCTGGCAGCCGGTGGCCAGGCTTACGCTGAATGCCGGGGCTCGCGCGGAGGACAACTCCGATTACGGAACGCGCGTGATGCCTCGCGCCGGGGCTTCCTATGCACTACGAACCGCTCGCGGCGCGTTCGGTGATACGCGTCTGCACGCCACCTACGGCCAGGGCATTGTGGAGCCGCGATTCGACCAGTCGTTCGGCGACGATCCGTGTTTCCCGGGCAACCCGGCACTCTCGCCGGAAGAGAGCAGGACGATTCACGCAGGGGTCGATCAAAAACTTGCTTCCGACCGCGTGCTGATCACCGCGGATTATTTTGACAGCCGCTTCCACAACATCATCAGCTTTATTAACAGCCCGTCAACTCTCGCCTGCCCGTTCGGCATGGGAACGTTTTTCAACACCAATCTGGCCCGCGCCCGCGGAGCCAATCTGGCGGGAGAAGCGGGCATCACCCGCTGGCTGAGCGCCAGCGCGAGTTACACTTACGATTCAACGCGCACGCTTTCCGCGCCGACCGATCCCGCGAATCTTGATCCGAATTATCTTCCCGGCAGCAGGCTGCTGCGGCGTCCCGTGAACTCCGGCAACATCGTGCTGAACGCAAACTACTGGCGGATGAACTGGAACTTGTCCGGATATTTCAGCGGGCAGCGCTACGACTACAACTATCCTGGACAGATCATCAATCCCGGCTATGCGCTGATTAATCTTGCGGCGACCTACAACGTGGCGCGCGGGTTCAGTATTTATGGCCGCATTGCCAATCTGGCCAACAAACAATATGAGGAAGCGTACGGCTTTCCGGCGCTGGGGCGGGAGTTTCGCATCGGTGTGAAGTACACCACGCGCCATGAGTGACGCCGGCCTGCCTGAAAACGTGCTCTTCTGCTGGAGCGGCGGTAAGGACAGTGCGATGGCGCTGCACGCGTTGCGGAGACAAGGCGCGTGCAGCGTCGCCGCGCTGCTCACCACGCTTACCGAGGAGTACGACCGCATCAGCATGCACGGCGTGCGCCGCGCATTGCTGGAGCGGCAGGCGGAATCGCTGGGCCTGCCGCTGCACCCGGTCTTGATTCCTCCGCACTGCATCAACACAACTTACGAGGAGCGCATGAAGGAGGCGCTGAAACATTATGTCGTGCGCGGTGTGCGGCGAGTCGCCTTTGGCGATATTTTCCTCGAAGACCTCCGCGAATACCGCGAGAAAAATCTAAGGCAGCTTGAAATGGAGGCAATTTTTCCGATCTGGAAGCGCAACACGCATGAACTCGCGCGGGAATTTGTGCGAGAGGGTTTCAGAGCAATCGCTGTCTGCGTTGACCCGCGCGTTCTCGATGCGTCGTTTGCGGGGCGCGAACTGGACGCATCGTTCTTCGCCGATTTGCCGCCGGGAGTGGACGCCTGCGGCGAGAACGGCGAGTTTCACACGTTCGTATTCGATGGCCCGATATTTAAGACCCCCATCGCCTGCCGCGTTGGCGAGAAAGTGATGCGTGACGGATTTTGTTTTTGCGATTTATTGCCTGAATGAAAAGGAAATACCATGACAGCGAAAGCCACAGATGAAAACGAAATTGGAAACAGAAATGGAATCTGGATGCATCCCCGCGCGGCGTTGGTTGCCGGCATCATAATTGTTGCGGCGGCATTACGTATCGTTCCCCATCCGATGAATTTCGCGCCCATTGGGGCTCTTGCTTTATTTTGCGGCGCCTATTTTTCCAGCAAGCGCGCCGCAGTTGCCGTTCCGCTTCTTTCGCTTGTTGCCGGCGATCTGTTTACCGGCTTTCACCGGTTGATGTTCTACGTATACGCGAGTTTTCTGGTGAGCGTGGCGATTGGGTTCTGGTTGCGCCGCAAGAAATCCGTGCCGCGCATAGGACTGGCCACATTCGCTGGCGCGGTCCAATTTTTTCTGGTCACAAATTTCGCGGTGTGGTTCACGTCCATCGGGAATTTTCCGAAGACCGCCGGCGGTTTGGTTGAATGCTATCTGGCGGGATTGCCGCTGTTTTGGAACACGATGGCGGGGGATGCCTTCTACGTCTTGTTGCTATTCGGATTCATGGCCCAGGCCGAAAAGCGGTTCCCGTCGCTGCGGGAACCGCTCGAGATCTCGAACGGCCACGGAATGGCCTTCCGTTGACGGGCCGAGCCGCCGGGCTATTTCAATTTTTCGGCAACTTTTGCGATCCCGGCGTTGGCGCAAACTTCGTCCTTGTCACCGCCAGGCGCGCCGCTGACGCCGATTGCACCAATCACTTCTGAACCCACTTTAATCGGCACGCCTCCAGCCAGCATCACTGTGCCTTCGACGATGGGCGGCGGCGACATGGCTCCAAAAGCCTTGGCAGTCTCGCCGGAAGTTCGCCGGAAGATGAGGGCCGAGTAGGCCTTGCGACGGCTGAGGTCGAGCGTGCCCAGGCCGGCTCCGTCGTCCCGGATCACTACTTTGATGTTGCCGCCGTTATCGAGAACCGTGGCGCTCACGCGGTAGCCGTCATTGCGGCATTGCATAATGGCGGCCTGCGCCATGTATTGCGCCACGTCCATGGAAATTACTTTTTGAGTGAGCAGTTCCTGTGAGAGCGCGGTGATCGCGGTCGCGCCTACAAGGACCAGGGTAGCAACGGCTAAGACTGGGAAACGGATATGGGACATTGAAATTTTCCTCCAGACATCGATGATGCGATTCGAGCCGCATCCTACAGGCATCTTCAAACGCAAGTCAACCGAGACCCTCTGCGAGTTTCCGTGCCGGCGAATACGGACATTCCGGTATGGCCTATTCGTTGGAAACGCGATTTTCGCGGCGGTCCAGATACTCCTTGCGCCAATTTTGTTCCGGTGATACACAGCGGTGCATACGCAGGTGGGTGAACGAGTTCTTGCGGTCGTGCAGGCGTAACCTGCGCCTGCACCGGCAAAGCATTCTGCGGAAGTAACGGGCGGCCCTGTTCCTGAGTGAGATTTATTCTGAATGGGGGACATCGTGAAAAAAACCGGTGAGATCGTTTGTCTGCTGGCGTTCGCCGTTTTAATCGTGGGATGCCAAGGCAAAGAGTCAGCCGCTCCCGCAAACGCTCCGCCCGCGGCTGCCAGCGCGCCGACCATGGTGTTGACGGGTGCTGTTCCACTGGAGGGAGTGAAGGGCCGCTTCGATCACTTCGCTTCCGGCAAGGGAAAAGTCTTTGTTTCCGGGCTCGGCAACAATTCGGTGGAAGTGATCGACCTTTTTCAGGGAACACGCAGCCACGAAATTACCGGAGTTCCCAATCCGCAGGGTGTCGCCTTTTCTCCTGAGGCCAACAAACTGTTCGTGGCCAGTGAAAAAGGCAAGGTGTACGTCTACGACGGCGATTCGTACAAGCTCCTCTCCACGCTGGATTTTGACGGTGGCGCCGATAACCTGCGCTACGATGCATCCACGAAACGCGTGTATGTCGGCTGCGGCGACGGCGAGAAAAATTCAGCGATCGCCGCGATCGATGCGATGACCGGCAAGCGTACCGACGAGGTGTACCAACTCGGCGGCGAGCCGGAATCTTTTCAATTGGAAAAATCCGGGCCCAACATCTACGTGAATGTGCCGGACTTGAAGCAAATCGTGGCCATCAACCGCACGACGAAGGGACTCACGCGATGGACCGTCACCAATTTGCAGAATTTTCCCATGGCGCTCGATGAGGCGAATCATCGCGTGATTGTGGGTACGCGCGAACCGGCAACCATCTCCGTCTTCGACACCAGTACAGGCAAGATGGTGGCTTCGGTTCCCACGATTCAGGACACCGACGATTTGTACTATAGTGCCGAGCATAGACGCGTGTACGTTCCCGGCCGGGAAGGCGCCATTTGGGTTTACCAGCAGAATGATCCAGACCATTACGCGCTGATCGATAAAGTCTCTACGGTTTTGGGCGCTGGCACAGCGGGATATTTCGGCAGGCAGGGTAAAGGTTTCGACCGCTTCTACCTGGCAATTCCGCAGGGCGCCAACACCAATGCCGAGGTCAGAATTTACACCGTGCAGGACTGAAACGTATTGAGTAGCACAGGCACTCCGGCCCGCGCGGTCCTCGTAATTCGCGCGAGAACCGGAGTGACTTTTCGACTAAGCGGCTGTGGGCCCCGTTTCATAAAAAATGAATGAAATGAATTGAAGGAGGATCGATCAACGTGCGCCATAAAAATAAAGCGGTCATCATGGGCCTGTGTTTTGCAATCGCCTCCAGTCTCCTGCTGCTCGCGGGATTCGCTCGCGCGCTTCCGGCAACTCCTGATTCTTCCGGCTATCACATCATCAAAAAAATTACGACCGGCGGCACCGAAGGATGGGATTACATCAGCGTGGACAGCGATGCCCGGCTGGCCTACATCGGCCGGGAGAATCACGTCGACGTCGTGAATCTGGATTCCGGCAAGGTGGTAGGTAAAGTCGCGGGCCTGGAGGGCACCTCCGGCCTGCTTCCGCTTCCTGAATTCGGGCGAGGCTACGCGATGAACGGTGATGCCGGGACCGTGGTCATCGTCGACCTGAAGACACTGGCAAAGATCGGGAGTGTCAAGGCCGGCAAGGATCCTGATTCATTTACCTACGATCCCGTGACCAAGCGCGTATTCGTCATGAACAGCAGCAGCGCCAACGCGACGGCGATCAACGCCAAGGAAGGCACGGTCGCCGGCACCGTCGCGCTCGGAGGGCAACCGGAAGCCGCGGTGTCCGACGGCAAGGGAAAAGTTTACGTGAATCTTACCGACAAGGATGAAATTGCCGAGGTGGATGCCGAGAGCATGAAAGTCACGCATCACTGGCCTCTGATGCAGGGAACGGGTCCTTCGGGGCTGGCGATGGACCGCAAAAACCGCCGCCTGTTTTCCGCATGTGACAACCAGCGCATGGTCATCATGAATGCCGATAACGGCAAAGTGATTGCCGCGCTGCGCACCGGCGCAGGCACCGACGGCGCCGGATTCGATCCGGAGACAGGAAACGCATTTGCGTCCGCGGGCGGTGCGGGAACTCTGACCATCATCCACGAAGATTCACCGGATAGCTTCAAAGTATTGGAGGAACTCGACACCCAGTCAGGCGCGCGAACCATGACCGTGGACTCCAAGACGCACAACGTGCTGGTGGTGACCGCACGGCACGGCCACGGGGCCACCCACAATATGGTGTTGCCGGACACGTTTGTCGTGCTGGTGATTGGCAAGTAGCGAAACGCCAGGGCTGGCTTCCAGAGGCAAAGAATCGCTATGGAGTGGTGGTGATGACGGTGGCACCGGGCAAACCCTCGAAGTGCGCGTCGGAAGTAAAAAGGTGTGCCTCGGTCGCGAGAGCAGTCGCATAGATCATTGCGTCGGCCATGGCCAGCCGTCGTTCCAGGCTGATCCGCGCGGCGGACAGGGCCATACGCTCGTCGATCGGAACGACGCGAGCGCGCAACGCGGCTGAAAGAAACCGGTCGGCGGCAGTGGAACCGCGCACGGAGAGCAGCTTCTTGTAAACTTCGTACAGCACGATGGCGGGAACGATCAACCGTTCTTCGTGCTCAAAGCACGGTGCAAACCGGTCAGCCAGCGGACCTTCTCCCAGAAACTCGATCCAGCCTGACGAGTCCACGAGGAAAAGCTCAGAGCCTTTCGGCATGATCGCGGTCGCCGCCCTTCCACTGAAGGCCGCGCGCCAGTCCCCGCAGGCTCTTTGGTTTGTGCGAGAGCTCCAGGCGAATTTGGCCGTCAACCTCGTAGATCAACAGATCCAGACCTGGGCGGAGTCTAAGGCGTTCGCGCAGCTCTTTCGGGATGACCACTTGAAATTTTGGGGAGACCTTGACGGTATGCATGTTTCACTGGCAACAATTATATCGATACCATTCAGGTATGTCAATTAATTGATCGATCCATATTACGTAGTACAGGTCCGAGACTGCCGTAAAGCGGTCTCCGTGGGCCTTCCGCGTTCCGCCGTAGATGCCACGTTTTCATCCTGGCCGCCTTCGCCTACCCTCGGATTGGCCTTCCGTACAGTAGTTACGCGCCTTCCACCGAGGCATAGTTCATAACAGGCAATCAGGCTGGTGATCTCAGCGCGCCTGGTGTGCCTGCGTATGGACAAACAGAGGACAGTCGCTTTGCGGCGAGCGATGAAGCTTGCGTTCCTCCTGGCGGCTCTGGCGCTGGCCGGATGCACTGGCACGACCAAAGGTTCCTCAAGCTCCAATGGAAATACGGGAAATTCCAACCCGTCTCCATCGGCATCAGGCGTGACGATTACAGTTTCCCCGGCGTCCGTGAATGTGCGGGCCGGTGCGATGCAAGCATTCAGTGCCACCGTTTCTGGTACGTCGAACACGGCGGTGAGTTGGCAGGTAAACGGCGTTATTAATGGCAGTGCGGCTACCGGTACGATCAATTCGCTCGGCGCGTATTCCGCGCCGGCAACCATTCCAACTTCCAACACCGTGACGGTGAGCGCTGTGAGTGCCGCCGACTCCAGCGCCAACGGCAGCAGCTCCGTCACATTGCAGAATCCCGCGCCGGTACTCGCTGCGATCGCACCCACATCGGTTCCCGCCGGTGGCTTCACGATTACGGTAAACGGCAGCGGATTTGTCAGCGGCGCGGAGGTGCTCCTCGCAGGCGCGCCGCTGGCAACAACTTTTGTGTCGTCCACGCAACTCAGCGCGACAGGCGGTGAAGCGTCGGCGGGTACGTTTGCCGTCGCGGTAATGAATCCGAATCCCGGAAGCGCAACCTCTGCATCGCTCAGCCTGCAAGTGACTGCGACGAGCGGCGGAAATCCTCCGCCGAGTTGTAGTGGAATGAGCCTCGGTCAGAGCTCCAGTCTGAACGGCTTCGTGCCATTTCCCGGGGATAATCTTTGGAATAAAGATATTTCCTCGGCGCCAGTGGACGCCAATTCTGCCTCGATCATCAATTTCATCGGTCCCGGCATCGGCCTGCATCCGGATTTCGGCGCCGGCCTATACAACGGATCCAGCATGGGAATACCGTATTTAGTTGTTGGGTCGCAGCAGGCAATGCTGCCAATTGTTTTTACGGCTTACGGCAGCGAAAGCGATCCCGGACCGATGCCCGTTCCCGTGAATGCCGAGATCGAAGGATATCCGGCGCCCGGGAGTGGCGACCGGCACGTGTTGGTGCTGGACAACAACAATTGCTGGCTCTACGAGCTATATAGTTCGTATCCGAACGCCGCAAGCTGGAACGCGGATTCCGCGGCGGTGTGGGATCTCACGACTGACCAGCAGCGTCCGTACACATGGACTTCGGCTGATGCCGCCGGCTTGCCAATTTTTCCGGGCCTCGCGCGATACGATGAAGTTGCTTCAGGAAAAATAACTCACGCGCTCAGATTTACACTGCAATCCAGCCGCGCAGCGTTCGTGCCGCCGGCCTCGCACTGGGCCGCGAATTCGTCGAACGCGTTCGCTGCGCCTATGGGCATGCGCCTGCGGCTGAAGGCCGGCTTCGATACTTCCTCTTTTTCCGCGGCGAACCAGGTGATTCTCGCCGCGCTCAAGAAATATGGAATGATCATGGCCGACAACGGCTCTTCGATGTACATCAGCGGCGCACCTGACGATAACTGGAACAACAGCGACTTGCATACTCTGGGAAGCGTCACTGCCGCCGATTTCGAGGTGGTGCAAATGAATCCCATCTACACCGCCGCGAATGTTCCGGCGGGCGCGAGTCCCGCGATCCCAAGTTTTACCGCAAGCTCACCAACGGTGTCAGCCGGAACGGCAGTAACGCTGAGCTGGAATGTAAGCGGAGCATCCTACGTGATTGTTTCGCCGGAGGTTGGAGCGGTTCGCGGAAGGTCCGCAGTCGTGTCGCCAACGCAATCCACTACCTACACGCTCTATGCCACGAACGCTTTTGGACGCACGACCGCGACGGTCAATATTACGGTGCACTAAGTTGGATAGGCTGCGGCCTGTCCTACTGGTGCTAGTGGGTCATCGCGTAGATTACGTAATTCACGCCGATACGCATTCCCAGGTCGGAATATTTCTGCGGATAGCCAGGTTCGTTTGACCACTCCCACGAATCGCCGATATCGGAATTGTAGGAAATCGCAACCATCACTCGCCCGTGGTCATCATAAATTCCGCGCCAGTGCGCATCGATGCCGCCATTTTTGTAGCCCAGGCGCAAGTGCTCGGCGCCGGGAATGCGGTAGCGGTCATCGAGATCGAACATGGTGTGGAAGATCGGATCGTTGTCCGGAATTTCCACGATCGGGCGGTCGGGAAACACTTTTTTTATGCGTTCCTCAAACACCTGCCATTCGGTGGTTCCGTGGAAATCGTCAGCCATGAAAAATCCGCCGCGCAACAGGTAATCGCGCAGCTTCAACATCTGGCGATCGGTCGGTCCCCACTCGCCCACTTGCACGGCATATAGAAACGGCCAATTGTAGACCTCGTCGCCGTCATCCAGATTCACGCATTGCTCGACGGACCGCGTATGGATGCGTGTCAAGCGGCGAACGGCCTGAGAGAATGCGCGATCCGCGGGCGGATAGTCCTGCGTCCACAGAGAGAGCCCCTGGCGCCAATCTCCGTCAAAGCGTCCGCGATACCCGTCATTCCATCCCGGCGGGTACATCAGCCGCGCAAACGCAAATTCTGTTTTTTCCTGATAATCGGGGGGAAGCCGCTGAATGCCGTACTCGACGGAAGGATATTCGCGGAAGGGAGCCTGGTAGCCATAAGCCACTCCCACCAGAGCGAACGCACAACCAAGCAGCCACCAAGCCTTTACGATTCGCATCGCGTTTTCCTAAGCCGAGGATAACACGGGTGCATGCGTCGCAGCATCCGTCCTGGTTATCGCCACGCTTTGCGAAAATGTTCTCTTTCGAAAGATTTCCGATTGGCTTAGGATCGCGCACGACCCATTGGCGCACTGGCGAGTTCCGCGCACGCATGAAGTTCGCCGGCATCATAAATGCTCATCCGAACCAAACGAAAAAACGAACGATCATCAAGGAGCGGCGGATGATTCTGATTACCGGTGGCATGGGCTTTATCGGCCTTCACACCGCCAGAAAATTTCTGGACGCAGGCGAAAACGTGATCATCACGCGGTTTCGGACCTGGCGTGAGCCGAGTTTCCTCAAGGGCGAATACGGCAAGCGGGTGCTGGTGGAAAATCTGGATACGACCAGCCCGTTCGATTGCCTCTCTCTGCTGCGAACTCGCCATGTCGAAAGCGTCATTCATCTGGCGATGCCCGGGCTTGCCGCACTTTCTCCGGCTGAGGATTTCCGGGTGAACATGATGGGCCTCGTCAACCTGCTGGAAGCCGCGCGCGTCGCGGGCGTGCGCCGCTACTTCATCGGCAGTTCGGTTACCGTTTATGGCGGAGTTGACGGACCCTTTAAAGAGGATCAGCCTCTCAAAGTTGAATCGGCGAGCGCGACGGGCGCTTACAAAAAGGCATTTGAAATTCTCGGTCTGCATTATGGTGACCGCACTGAACTGGAGGTCATCGCCCTGAGGATCGGCGTGATCTGGGGACCGCTCTATCATTCGATGTACAACATGCCAAGCCGCATGGTCCACGGCGCGCTTACGGGCGGCAGGGTCGATCTGACGCAAGCGGCCGGTGTGCCCGGAGGCGCAGGCTGCCAAGACGATGAGACCGACCTGTGTTACGTGAAGGATTGCGCAAAGGCCATCCAGATGGCGCACGCGGCGGCGAAATTGAATCACCGCATCTACAACATTGGTTCGGGCCGCGCGAGTTCCAATGCGCAATTGCGCGAAGCCGTTTCGAAGGCTTTGCCCGGCGCGCGGATTGAGTTGCAGCCGGGAAGAAGTGCGGGCTACCGGGCAAACGCGTACCTGGATCTTGGCCGCATCACAGCAGACACTGGTTACCAACCCGATTTTTCGCTGGAAAGTGGCGCGGCGGATTATGTGGCATGGCTCAAGGCGGGAAATCTCCAGTAGGCCAGGCCGAAGGCTCTCCTACTGCAGTCGATGCAACCTCCGATCCACGGCCAACAATGCGGAATTGGACAGCACCGCAAAAACCACCAGAATCAGAATGAGCGACATGATCGTCGGGATGTTCCGCAGGTCGATTGCGTTCATCAGCAAAAAACCGACGCCCTTTTGAGAAGCAAAAAATTCTCCAAAGACCGTGCCCAGCAGCGTCAACGAAAATCCCAGCCGCAAACCCGAGAAAATTTCCGGAACGCAAGCGGGCAGCCAGATGCGGCGAACCATTTGCCAGCGCGTTAGATGCATCGCGCGTCCGCACCGCACATAAATCGGGCTGACGTTGCGGACGGCGCCGATCGACGAAATCATGATCGGGATCACGCCATGCAGCGCGCCGAAAACAACTTTGGCCCAGATGCCCAATCCGAAAATCAGAAGGATGACCGGATACAAGGCAACTTTCGGAACGGTATTGAGATTCACCAGCAGCGGTTCGAGGACCTCCGAGCATGCCCGCCACGTTCCGATGAGGACGCCTCCCAGGATTCCGATCCCGAAGGCAATCAGCAGCGCGATGAAAAACGCGCGAATTGATTCCGAAATGTCCGGCCAATACTCCGGCATCCTGAGCATGTTCCATGCATTGATGCCGGTGGTCCACGGCGGAGTAAGCACCCGTGGACCGAAGATGAGAAAGAGCGCCTGCCAAAGAACCAGCAGGGCTCCGATGAAAATCACCATGGAGAGGCCCTGACGCACTTTCACCGCGCCCACCTTCGCAACATGCGTTGCGAGTAGGAACGCAGAGTGGAGTTCAGCAGCGTCGCGACGAGCAGCAATAAAACCACCAGGCCATACATCGTGCGATTGTCATAGTTGTCATAGGCGAAAGAGATCTGATGGCCGATTCCCGCCGCGGACAAAATAAATTCCGTGCTGATCACTCCGATGACGCTGTAAGAAACCGCCAGCGTCACGCCGACGAACAGGTACGGGGCGGCCGCCGGAAGCTGGATGCGGAAGATCGAATCGAAAGACGAAACTCGATGCGCGCGTCCCACTTTTAGAAAGACCGGGCGAATACGATAAAGCCCGTTGATCGTGTTCATCGCCATCGGCACCAGGCCGAACATCACCGCGATGATGACTTGCGGAATGCGGTTCAACCCAAAAATCACAATCAACATGGGATAGAAAACGATGGGCGGCACTGCGGAGTACGAAGCGAGAAATGGTTCGAGAGTCGACCGCAATAGCGGCAGGCTGTGGATCGCCAGCCCGGTCAGAAATCCCCCAGCGACGGAAAGCACGATTGCCAGCGCAATATTCGCGAGCGAGAAATAAATGTCTCCCTTGATTTCGCCGGACGCCAGGATCTGCCACGCCGCGGCGAGCATTTCGCTTGGCGGATTCACGATCAGAGGTGGAATAACGTTGGCGCGGCACAAAATTTCCAGAATGAGGGCCGCAGCGGCAATGATCCCCAGCCGAATCCCTGCGTATCGTGTCACGGTCGATCCTGCGCTGCTGTTCGCCCCATAGCTTTCATCGATTCATCGCGCAAAATCGTCCAAAGGCGCGCGGTGATCGCTCCGAATCGTGCGTCCTCCACGATGCGTGAATCGCGTTCCGCCGGCCAGCCGGTGGGAATCATTTCCAGCAGCCTGCCGGGACGCGCGGACATCACCGCGACGCGATCGGAAAGCATGGCCGCTTCATCGAGGGCGTGGGTAATCAGCAGAATGGTTGCGCCCGTTTCACGCCATAAGCGCAGCAATTCGTCGCCCATCAGCAGTCGGGTTTGCTGATCGAGCGCGGCGAACGGCTCGTCCAGCAGGATCAGGCGAGGTCGCAGCACCAGCGTACGCGCGATGCACACGCGCTGGCGCATGCCGCCCGAAAGTTGCGCGGGATACGATTTTGCAAAATCCGCGAGGCCCATAAATCCAACCGCGAAATCCACGCGCCGCATGATTTCGGCTGGATCAATGCCCTCATTTTCCAGGCCGAACGCCACATTATCGCGAACGGTGAGCCACGGGAAACAGGAGTCCTCCTGAAAGACAACTCCGACGCCTTCCGGCACCCGGCCGCGAATCGCGTGACCTTCAAACTCGATCGTTCCCGCCGTCGGTTCGGCGAGTCCTGCAAGCAATTCGAGGAGCGTGGATTTTCCGCAACCGGAAGGGCCGACGATGCTGAGGAATTCGCCCTGGTATAAATCGAAATCGATGGGGCCGAGAGCGTTTACCGCAGGCCGCGCGCCGCGGGCGGGATAGATGCGGGTCACGCCTGCGGCGCGCGCGTGCACGGTTCTCAGTGCGTCGGGCAAAGTGTCTTCCGTCTCGTGCTATTGGATTTTGCGCTGCAGATCGGCCGGCAGGAATTCCTGGTCGATCATGGAATTCCAGTTCACCGAGCCTGAAAGTTCGCCGGTCATGTTCATGGCGTGCAGGACCTCATTCATTCCCGGCATATCGAAATTGCCGGCGCTCCACCACTTGCCGAACTTTTGCAGATTGGTTTGCAGCGCGTCCTTGGCCACGGCCGGCGGTAAATGATAGGCGCTCGAAAGGATTACCGTGGCTTCTTCGGGATGAGCGTAGATAAATTCGACGCCTTTGCGGCGGGCCTCGATGATCGCGCGCAATTCCTTTCCGCGAGATTTCGCGAATGCACCGGTGGTAATCCCCACGGTTTGCGTCATCGGCGGCAATTCGTCCTTGGCGTAAAAAACAATTTTGTATTTTCCGCCCTGGTGGACCTGCATCGAATAAAAGGGTTCGGTCGTGACCGTGAGGTCCGCCGCTCCGGTTTCGACAGCGGTGATTCCCGCGCTGTCAGCGCCCACATCCAGCAGGGTGACGTCGGATTTTTTCAATCCCAGCTTCTCGAGAAGCAACAGAATGAACATTTCGCTGACCGATCTCGGACGCGAGTAGGCAATGCGCTTGCCACGAAGATCCCCCGCCGAGTTGAGTGGAGCATCCGGCCGCGTGACCCAGATTTGATCCCAGCCTTCGCCGCACGAATTGATGATCTTGATGTCCAGCCCCTGGCGTGCCGCGGTAATCGCAGCCGGGAGCGCAACTTCCGCATACAGCGAGCCCCCGGCCAGAAGGCTGCGTACGCCGCTGCCGCCTCCAGCTCCCCCGAGGATGCCCGTGATATTGGCGCCGGCATCCTTGAAATAGCCTTTTTCGAGCGCGATGGTGTAAGGCAGCCCGTTCAGCGCGCCGGCATAATGCGTCACGATTAGCTTGTCTGTTTGAGCGTGGATTTTCGCAACAGGCAGCAGCAGAAGAACTGCGATGAATAACAGCAGATTGAGCTTTCGAAAGTACATCGCGAAAAATTACCTGCTTTCGCTGGCAACTCCGGGATCTCGCAGCAGCCGCCTTCAGCCTGGCGCTACAAAACCATCGCATCGACGCGTCGTTTCTACTGTTCCATCGCGCTGGCGGCGAACACCTCATCGAGTCTTACCAGGCGGGGCGTCAATCCCTGTTCAAAGGAATATTGAGCAGCGGTTTCCAGTACATGGCGATTGGCCTGGATCCCATGCCGGACGATCGATCGCCCGAGCGGCTCTTTGTATTCTTTCGGAATCAATCCGGTCGCGAGGTGATAGCTGATGTGCTCGAGTCGCTCTTCCTCCGCGATGTCATTCGCTTTCTCAAATGCTTTCAGGAGATTCAGCACGACCCAGGGATGTTCTTCAGCAATTTCCCGTTTGACCACCATTCCATGGTTGATCGGATAAATTCCGGTCTGGCGATAGTAGCGGGCTCCCTCACCCAAAATATCGGGGAACAGCGGCTTGATGTCCGGATGCTGCCAGAGGTCGGCGGTGCTGCGATCAATCAGATTGGGATTCACGATATACAGCAGCGTGGCTTCGAGTTCTCCGGAGAGCATCATGGTGCCGATATTCTTTTCCGGCGGAATCTGATGGATGGTCACGCCAGGTGGCGAAGTGAAGCCGGTGGCCCCGCGGTGGCTGTGCCCAGGGGTGCGTTCCATCCAGAATTCCATGTCCGTGGGCGCCACGCCGAATTCGTGCTGCAGAATGCCGCGCGTCCAGAGTGCGGCGGTCTGCTGATATTCCGGAACGCCCACGCGCCGGCCCTTTAGATCCGCGGCCTTTTCGATTCCGGAATCGCGGCGCACCAGAATTTCCGTATGAAAAAATCGGCGGGTGGTAAAGACGGGAAGGCCCAGCCAACGTTCGTCGCCACTGGCTCGCGCCATCATGAGCGATGAAAACGACATTTCAGAGACATCAAAATCCGCGAAGCGCAATTGTCTCCAGAAAAGTTCGGAAGGATGGACGACGCTCGGAATCAGATCAATCCCGTCGGCGGACACCCGGCCGTCGAGAACGGGCCACGTTCGCGGATTCGATGCCATTCCGATACTGAGACGCAGCTTCATGGTTCCCTGTAGCACGGCGACTCTTCGCTGTGCGATTTTGGCAATCGAAATTGTCCCGTGGCCTTAAACGTGGTCTGTAACACCACAAAGCAAAGGAGTGGCCGCACTACCCGCCGCCAATCACGGCCCAGGCTTCGCACTGCACCACCATCGCGCCCGCGAAATGGTCATAAACATGGTGTGCCGCGCCGGACGCGCATCCGGGTCAGGAAACATCACCACCCACTCCTGGTTCACTTCAGCGCGATTTTCGGGCGTTTGATCCAGACGGTCACGCGAATCACGTCCTCCGGTGTGGCGCCGGCTGCGGCAAGGATCGTGCGCAAATTCGCAAACATGTGTGCGCACTGCTCGGCGGCATCCTCGGGCATTTTGCCGGTGCGGGCGTCTGTGCCGGATACGCCGCCCGTCGCCACTATGTTTCCGATGCGTGAAACCGCGGGGATCGGATTGGCGTGGCCCAATCCTTCAATGTCAAACGATTTTCTTTTGCTCATGGCGGCGCATCTTTCCACTTGCGCGAAGTTAGTGATCGGCCAAACCGGCCCGCGAAAAGAGTTTGTGTAGTTCGGAGGGACCCGGGCGCGTTATTAATATGTCAAAAATTGCGTGAGATGCAACCTCGTACGCGAGTTTTGCGCTGCGCACGGGCATCTCTCAGGCGCTGAATGAATTGAACGTTGCGCGCCGGGGGCGCCGGGGCCGCGTGCCTCGGTCACTCTCTTATGTCGGCGGCAGGAGAATTCACAACTCTCCATAAGCGTTGCAGGGTTATACTCTGCCAAATCGCGATTCGCCTGGTAGGGACAGATGGTCGGCGCGCTCGGCGTCAGCGCAGTAGGATCATGCAAAGCGGCCGACCACCGGACGCGAACGTTGTAAACGCGCGAGCGAACCCGGCTTGTGGCGCCCTCCGTTAGGTGGGCGTCTCCTAGCGCGCGCCCACCTAACGGAGGGCGCTACACAATCTGCTGTCAGGAGAACGAATGGCATCCATCGTGGCAGGAATCGGCGCGTCGCACTCTATCATGTTAATGGCCAGGCTTAAGGACTGGCCGAAGTTCGCCCAGGTCGATCAAGAGCGCGCCAAATATTATTTCGACAAAGCCGGCAATCCTACCAATTACGAAGCGCTGCTTGCCATGGCTCCGGAAGGGCTTGCCGAAGCGCTGCTCCCGGCGGCCACCCGCGCGCGTTATGAACGATGCCAGGTCGGCCTCAAAACATTGCGAGACGCCATCGCGCGAATCCAGCCGGACGTGATCGTCATCATCGGCGACGATCAAAAGGAAATGCTGCTCGAAGACAACCTGCCCGCGTTTTTAGTTTACTGGGGCAAGGAGATTTATAATCGTCCCACCACCAAGACCGAAGTGTGGGACTGGTATACCGAAGCGCGTCGCCGCTATTACGAACCGGAGGCCAAAGCGTTCCCAGTGGCCTCCGATTTGGGCGAGCATATGGTTCGCGCGCTAATGGAAGCGAACTTCGATGTCGCGCAATCCACACGCCAGCCCGCGCACGTTGATGAAGGCGAAGGCCATGCCTTCGCTTTTCCGCGCGAAGTACTGATGCCCAACAAATCCGTCCCCGTGGTTCCCGTGTGCATCAATGCCTACTATCCACCGAACCAGCCTTCGGCGCTTCGTTGTTATGACTTCGGAAAGGCATTATCGCGCGCGGTGAAGTCCTGGTCGAAAAGCGCGCGGGTTGCGTTTATCGCCACCGGGGGCCTCAGCCATTTTTGTTTGGATGAAGAGTTCGACCGCAACCTGATTGCTGCGATGCAGCACAAAGATCAGAAGGTGATTGCCTCGGTTCCTCCAGCAAAGCTCAAATCCGGCAGCGGCGAAATCCGCAATTGGATTGCGTTGGCGGGTGCAATGGAATCCCTCGATCTGAATTGGTCGGAGTATGTTCCATGCTATCGCTCGCCGGCGGGAACCGGCACGGGCATCGCCTTCGCCATTTGGGAATAATTTCGATCCTGAGGGCGCCGCCGACTCCTCTCGCCAGATCGGCTCGAATCGTGTGGCCCTGCTGCACGCGGCATGGACCGCAACGCTCAAAGATTTTTCACGCCAGCAACGAAAGGGAATATCGACAATGAGATTTATTTATTTCGGCCTTGCATTCGCACTGTTCGCCTTTTCGGCCTCCGCACAAAACAATAATGATGGGGCTGCCCATTCCTCCGTTACGGTCCTCGTGAACGGCCAGCCGATTCGTGGAACAGTGTTGGAAGTGGACGGCAAGCATTTCGTAGCCGTCGAAGACCGCGGGACCCCCGGATCTACTGTTCGGGTGGGTCCGGCTGTTGGTTTGCGGAGAAGTGTGTGCGATCGCGTCCGGTCGTGCGTATCCACTGCAGGCCGCGGGCCTGCGGACTCGTCTCGGCGGGGCTGCCCGCGCCCCGCCACCCTGCACTGAACGGAGATCGTCATGGATGATGTGTCCCGCTGGGTCATCTCCCGTCTGGGCGGCCGCCTCCCCTTCCGCACCGGGCGGGGCCGGTTAGAGACAGCTAAATTTCCACCTCCTCCGAATTGGATTTTGGCAACGGAAAAGGAATGCAATGATTGGAATCAAAGCATTTGGGAAATGAAAAACGACAAATCTCAAATCACTTGTTGGGTCATTTTCAAACTCTGACTGTGTATACAACGTATGCTGTTTCCCCAGCGAGTCGAAATGGACTGATTGTTGCGCTTGGAATTTCAACTCTGGTTCTCTCGGATCATACGTAGTGGTTTGTCTTCTCCGAGTCATTAATTCTGACAGCAGCCAGTATACAATTCAAGTGGTAATTTGAGGGCGCGACCTCAGTTTGAAACTATTCCACAATTGAGGGCCCCATCTCAAAAGTGACAGTCCTTGAAGCGACTCGATACTTAAAATGCAATAAGTAGTAAGTCCGATGACTGTGTACACAGTAATCGGACATATCACTAACGCGATTTTAACTATCGATCGCTTCAAATACCGTCGAATCTGGGTGGGCCCCCAATTAACATGGCGTGATATGTCGGATATAAGTAATTGGCAATAACGTCGTGGCTCTAATTGTTTGATTTGGGTATTTCAAAAGGATAAAAATTACAGTTTAATTCCGGATGTAAGATATCTGAAACCTACCTACCCTGGCCCGACCAGCACGGCCGCACGGTGAGCCTGGCCAGCCTGCGCGGCAAGGTGGTGCTGCTCACCTTCCTGGACCCGGTCTGCACCAGCGACTGCCCGCTGATCGCCCAGGAGTTCCGCGCCGCCGGGTCAGCTTCTGGGGTGCCAGCGCCCGGAACGTGGAACTGGTCGCGGTCGTGGCCAACCCCGTCTATCACCAGATCGCCTACACCCAGGCGTTCGACCGCCAGGAACGTCTCACCCACGTACCCAACTGGCTGTACCTGACCGGCAGCGTCCCGCAGCTCCAGCGGGTTTGGAAGGACTACGGGATCGCCGCGCAGAACCTCCCCGCAGGCTCCATGATCAGCCACCCCGACATCGCCTACGTCATCGACCAGGCCGGGCAGGTCCGTACGGAGCTGAACACCGATCCCGGGCCCTGGCAGCCATGTGACCAAGCCCTCTGTTCGCCGTCC
The DNA here is from genome assembly GCA_963695945.1 of uncultured Acidobacteriota bacterium. GTDB lineage: Bacteria > Acidobacteriota > Terriglobia > Acidiferrales > UBA7541 > Palsa-360. The sequence goes on from CAVOIX010000072.1 coordinate 111,840, forward strand.
TGATCGCCAACGCGCCGGAAACGCGCTGAGGTCCTCATGAACCGCCCCGCCCTCCTGACCTCCCTGCTGCTG
>CAVOIX010000073.1:0-105108 GCA_963695945.1 uncultured Acidobacteriota bacterium
GGATGGTTGGGACGCGGTCTACCGTAGGCTACCAACACCCGCAGGCTGAAGCCTGCGCCACTAAGACCGCAACTCCGCGCGCCATGCCCCCTACGAAGAGCCCGCTAGACTCACTGCACCGCGAAAACTAAAACCTCAGCGCACGTCTCCCCATGGGGTGGGACCGCGACGAAATACTCTTTCAGCGACGGCACCAGCAAGCCGGTCTTGCCGAGCGGTCCGGTGGGAACCTTCCCGATTCCCTTGTAGTGGTCCGGATCGGTCTCTTTATAAACGTTCACGAAACCCTCGCCGGCAGCTACGTAAACTCTCTGGCTCGCAGGGTCGAAGACCATATCGTCCACGCCGGTCGAGATCGGAAGATTTTGCAGCACTTTTCCGGTGTCGGAATCCAGCACATTCATGTTGCCGTCGCGACAGGCGGCGAACAGGCGATGATTCTTCTCGTCAATCGCCACCGAGGCGTTTACTTTACAGGTCAGCGGCCAGACGGCGGCCACCACGTTCTTCTTGCGGTCAATTACGCCGATGGAATTCTTTTCGGTCATATTCAAGAAGAGACGATTGCCTGTTTTCTCAACGGCCATCGCTTCGAGGCGATTGGAGTCAATCTTGATCTGTCCAACCTTCTCGCCGGTGTCCGTGTTCACGATTTCAAGGAACGTGTAATTGAGTTTGGCGTCCAGTCCGCCGTCCGCGATGTAGAGGTAATGCGTGTTGGGGTCATAGCCCGTCGCGTCCGCGTCCTCCAGAAGCTTCACGGTCTTCAATCGCTCGTACGTCTTTCCATTAAAAATCTTCAGATCGCCGTCGGATCCGTCGGTCACGAAAATCCGGTCGATGTCCGCGCGGTACACCACGGAATGCCCCACGCCAATGCCCTTGATGCTGTGGACGAATTTCCCGGAACGAATATCGTACACTTCGATGGTCTTGTTATCCTCCGGCACCACGAAGAGGCGATTGTTTTTCAAATCGGGCGTCAGGTGATCGAAATGATTGGGCACCCCGACGATACGCGTGGTCGTTAAATTCTTCGCCAATTGATCCGCGGAAACGTCGGGCTGGGTGCTGCGAATATCCTTCAGTTCGATGGTCTTGACCAGCTTCAGCGGCGGCATGTCCTCGGCGGACACCAAGAAGCGCGGCGCGCTCCAGGTCAGCATAGCGACGGCGGCAATCCAGAATATGTAGCGTTGATACGAACGCATCCACCCCTCCAGCTTACGTGACCAGCAATTTAGTTCTGCGGCGATTTAAAAATCATAGCATGCCGGGAGCCCCGGTCCAATGATGCCGACAAGCCGACAGGTTGAGCGCGGCCCTCGATGAAACACTCAAGCTCCCCAATACCGCGCCCGCGCATCATCCAATCCCGCAAGCGTTCCGTAGTACAAGGTGCAAGGGGAACGAAAAAAATTGAAAAGAGGGAGATCCACATGAAGAAACTTGCTCAGATGTGTGTAATCACGCTGGTCGCGGCATCCGCGATCCTGGCCGCCACCAATCCGATGGTCGGCGGGCACGAAATGTTCCCATCAAAAAATATCGTACAGAATGCATTGAACTCGGACGACCACACCACGCTGGTGGCGGCCGTGAAGGCTGCCGGACTTGTGGACACGCTCGAAGGTCCCGGGCCATTCACCGTTTTTGCTCCGACCAATGAAGCGTTTGCCAAGCTGCCCGCGGGCACGGTCGACACTCTGCTGATGGCGGACAATAAACCTACGTTGACCAAGATCCTCACCTATCACGTGGTCGCCGGGAAAATGGATTCCAAGGACATCGCCAAGGCCATCAAGGCCGGCATGGGCAAGGCCGAGCTGAATACCGTGAGTGGCGGCAAACTGTGGGCCAGCATGCAGGGCAAGGACCTGATCCTCACCGATGAAAAAGGTGGGACGTCGAAAGTCACCATCTCTAACGTTTATCAGTCCAATGGCGTGATTCACGTGATCGACACCGTTCTAATGCCTAACTAACCCATCGAAAAATCTTCACTGAGCAACACACCCCGCAATTCCAGCCCACAGGCACAGAAGTACGGAAGGGAAAGCGCAAAAACCTTCCGTCATTCTGTGCCTGTGTATCGTTGTGGCACCATTTCCAGTTGTTAGCATCCGCGATTTTGGGCCTGAACTTCCGGCCTCCGCGCGAGCAGCGAATGGAGTGATCCACAATAAAACTGAATCGTTGCCTTCAACCGCCTTTGCTTGACAGCTACAGGGCGCGGGCGTATACGGGAAGAGCCCTTGTCCACAGCCGCAGAACCTCAAGGAGGGAATCCATGAGCAAAAAAAAGCTGGACACCGCTACACGCATCAGTCAATTGGAAGCCGGCGCACAACACGCCAAACCGATTCTCCACCAGCACGCCCGGGAAATTCAGCCCTACGGGAAAATTGCCAAGCTGCCGATCGCCCTCGACGAGACCGCTTGCGAATCGAGCATCAATAATCTGAACCAACTTCTAGCAGACACCATGACCTTGCGCGATATGTACAAGAAGCACCACTGGCAAGTTTCTGGAGCGACCTTCTATCAACTGCATTTGCTTTTTGACAAACACCACGGCGAGCAAGACGAATTGGTGGATACGATCGCCGAGCGGATCCAGCTTCTGGGCGGCATCAGCATCGCCATGGCCGCGGACGTTGCCGAGACCACCATCATTCCGCGCCCGCCGCGCGGCCGGGAAGAACCTCCCGTGCAGATCTCGCGCCTCCTCGAAGCGCATGAGTTCATCCTGAAAGAAGCGCGCACCATGGCTCGCGAAGCTTCAGAGGTAGGCGACGACGGGACCAACGATCTGCTGGTAAGCGACGTGATTCGCGAGAACGAATTACAGGTCTGGTTCCTCTCCGAGCACCTGGTGGCCGTGCCGCTGTCGCATCCCGAGCAGGCCAAAGCCGCGGCATCCGGCGATTAACTCACACCCTCCGCATTCGCGTCACGCGAACGGAGCTCGCCATATCAGACATCGAGGGCACAGAGGAACCGCCGGAAGAAATCCTCTTCTCCGCCTTTCTCTGTGCTCCTAAATCTTTCCGCGCTTACGACCCAATCACATCTTGCGAGCCGCTGCCGCGTTTCCGCGAATCATCGCAACCAGTTCCCGCGTCACCGGCACGTCAATCCCATGTTCCTCGGCCCGCCGCAGAATCGGCCCGGCGATGCCGTCGATTTCCGGAGGGTTACCGACGGCCACGTCTTTCTGCATCGAACTTCGCCCACCCTGCGGTGTCTTGTCGAAGAAAGGCAGGATTGCCGAGGCATCGAGCGGTGTGCCGCTAGCGGTTCCGACGGCGGCCACTTCGCGGATCACGCCTTCCAGTCTCTTGCGCCAGACAGGATCGCTATTCACTTGGCCGATGGTCAGAGCCCCGGCGGTGGTGGTCAGCGCAAAGGGCGCGAGGAATGACAACTTGGTCCAAAGAATCTTCATCTCGTCCGGCACGAACTGAACGGCGAAGCCAAATTTGCGGAAATCCTCGGCCGCTGACGCCAGCCTGCTTTCACCCATGGACGCGATGCTCAAGCGCACCGCCATACCGCGATGAATAATCCTGCCGGGCGCCGCGCGTTCGGTCTCCACGCCAATGCTTGCCGGAACCACCCGATCATGCCCGAAGCGCGCCCGCAGGAGGGGAACGTGGTCAATCCCATTCAGGAGGGGTACCACCGCCCCAAGCTGCTCGGGCGCGACGGTCACGCTGCGCAGCGCCGCATCCAGCTGAGTGTGCTTGACCGCGATCCACAGGACGTCGTAAGGCTGGGAAACACTAGCCGCGCGGTCAACCGGCACGCTGAACGTCCCCAGCGGGCTTTCCAGCGAGAGTTCCTCCGGATAGTCTTTCAATGCTTCGGGCCGAAGAATCACGGTGACCGACGCTCCTGCCATGGCCAGGGCCACGCCAATCAGCCCGCCAACTCCGCCCGCTCCCAGAATCGCGTGACGCATCGATATCCTCCGTAGGACAGGATTCAGCCTGGCCGATCTAGATTGGCGTGCACCCGGATCTAAACACGACAGGCTAACTCCTAACCTATCGAAATCCAAATGTTCGAGTATTGTACGCCGGGAAGCATCGCCTGTGGCTGCCGTTCGACGCGATCGTAAGTGCTGAACCATCAATGCAGATTACGAAACCTCGATACAGATCGCCTGACCTCGGGAAGCAGTTCGCAGTGCTATCATTTGTGTATGGTCACAGAAAAGGGCGTACCGAAGATCGCATATTTTTGCATGGAGATCGCCCTGGATGAGGCAATCCCCACGTATGGAGGGGGGCTGGGCGTTCTGGCCGGCGATATGCTCCGATCGGCAGCCGATCTCGAACTGCCCATGATCGCCATTTCGCTGGTCTATCGGAAAGGCTACTTCCGCCAACGCCTGAACGCCGACGGCAATCAAATCGAAGAGCCCGATCCTTGGCAGCCCGAAGCCGTGCTGGCGCCCGTGGACGTGAAGTTCAGCGTTCGCATCGAGGAGCGGGAAGTCCAAGTCCGCGCCTGGCGCTACAGTGTTCACGGGTTGTCTGGCTTCATCGTGCCGGTTTACCTGCTGGATACCGACTTACCCGAAAATTCCGACTACGACCGCACCCTCACCGATTCCCTCTATGGCGGCGACCAGCGCTATCGAATCTGTCAGGAAGTTCTGCTGGGGATTGGCGGCATCGCTTTGCTGCGGCAACTCAATATTTCGCACATCGGAAGCTACCATATGAACGAAGGGCACGCCGCCTTTCTGACCCTGGCGATGCTCGAGGAACAGCTCAAACTCCGCAAATATACCGTCGCCGTGGAGGCGGACATCGAAGTGGTGCGCCGCCGCTGCGTGTTCACCACGCACACGCCGGTGGAGGCCGGCCATGATCGCTTTCCCTGGGATCTCGTTCACCAGGTGCTGGGGGAATATCGCACCTCCCTGTTGCAGCAAGCCGGCTTCGCCAATGCCAGCATGCTGAACATGACCGACCTGGCCATTCACTTTTCGCGCTATGTGAATGGCGTGGCCATGCGCCACGGTGAAGTGTCCCAGCACATGTTCCCACAATTTCCCATCCACGCGATCACCAACGGAGTTCATGCTGCCACTTGGGCTTCCCCGCAATTTCACGAACTGTTCGATCGGGAAATTCCGGAATGGCGCCGCGATAACGCCTATATGCGTTATGCCATCGGCATCCCGCTGGAGGATATCCGCAGAACGCATTGTCTTGCGAAAGCAGCGTTGATCAAGGAAGTGCAGAAACGTGCCGGCGTTCAACTGGATGAATCCGTGCTCACCATCGGGTTCGCTCGTCGTGCCGCAACCTACAAACGCGCGGACCTTTTGTTCAAGGACTTGGACCGTTTGAAATTTATTGCCAGATCCGCCGGCCCCATACAGATTTTGTATGCGGGAAAGGCCCACCCGCACGACCAGGGCGGTAAGACTTTGATCCAACGCGTGATTCAAGCCGCCGCGGGCCTCAGCGAAGACATCAAAATCGTCTACCTGGAAAATTACAATATGGCGCTCGCCAAGCTCATCACCTCGGGCGTCGATCTGTGGCTCAACACGCCGCAGCGGCCGCAGGAGGCCTCCGGCACCAGCGGCATGAAAGCGGCTTTGAACGGAATTCCCAGCTTGAGTGTGCTGGACGGCTGGTGGATTGAGGGTTGCGTCGAAGGCGTCACCGGCTGGGCCATCGGATTTGATAGCAAGATCGTGGGAGACGAATCGGCCGCCGAAGTCGCCTCGCTCTACGACAAGCTGGAACACCAGATCGTTCCCATGTTCTACCGCGCGCCCGAAGCCTACGCGCACGTGATGCGTTCCTGCATCTCTCTAAACGCCAGTTTCTTCAACACCCACCGCATGCTCAGCCAGTACAAGGCCAATGCCTATTCGCCCAGGGCTCTCATCAAGAAGGCCAAGGAAGTCTGAAGCTAGCGGGTTTTCTCGAGAAGGGAAGTTGAGGGAGATACCGGACTTGGGTTAGTTCCGTCGATTTGGATTTGATTTAATTCAATTAATCCTTAAATCATCTCCCTCGCCAACATTCTCCCGAAGCGATGGCCTGTGCGCTGTGACGTTCGTCACAGTGCGTGCTCCCCCTCGATCCGAATTTGTCCACGCTTGGCGCGTTCTGTACTTCGTAGTCCACTGCTGTAGAATGCACGTCCGATGGAAAATGCTCACAAGACGCCCGTATCGGTTGGTGACGCCGCTGCCGGGCCAATGATCACTGACCGCGATCTTCATGGCATCCGGCACGCCTTGCGGCCGTTGCTCATAAGCCTGGTGTCTGCGACTTTCTTTTTGATTTTCTTTGCGTGGATCTCGGAAGAAGTGTTTGAAGGGGACTTCCAACGATTTGATTCCGCCGTACGAATGGAGGTACATCAATACTTCGGTCCCCAACTCACCAGATTCATGCTGGATATGACCTTCCTCGGCTCCATCGGTTTTCTTACAGCGCTGTTTGCGATCATCGTGGCCGTATATCTCGCGCTAGGGAAGAAGCGTTCCGCGCTCTGGCTGGCCGTCGCCGTCGGCGGATCGGCGTTCCTGGATGTCTCGCTCAAGCTTGCTTTTCAGCGCGCGCGTCCCACGCCGTTCGTCGGCTCTGTCCCTCACAGCTACAGCTTTCCCAGCGGACATGCTCTCAGCTCTTTTTGTTTTTACGGAGTCCTGGCGGGATTGCTGTGCTCGCGCATACCGAACCGCGCGATTCGCATCCTGATTTGGGTCGTTGCCGCCGCTCTGATTTTTGCGATTGGGCTGTCGAGGATTTATCTCGGTGTGCATTACCCGACCGACGTAGTCGCCGGTTATATTGCCGCTGCGGCGTGGGTTAGTGCGCTGCTGTTCGCCGAGCGCGCGGAACGTGCTGCGAAAGCCCGAGCCGTTACGGTGCGGTAGGGAACTGCGAACGGCTAACTGAGCGGTCCTCCTCCGAGCCATTTTTCTCCCAACGCATAGAGCGCGTCAGCTTCGGGACCGCGCAGCCCAGGCATGTCTGCTTTCACCTTGAAGCCAAGCCCGGATTGCAGATAAGCCAGATGCCGGTAGCCCTCGGGAAACTGCGCCAAAATTTTCGGATCTAATTTTACGGTTTGCGAAGGATCCACGGGATCCATTCGGTCTTTCTCATAGAAGAGCCGCCGCAACACGATGGCCCAGCGATCGTTGCGCTTCTCAAAAAAATCATAGAATCGGCCCGTGCACAGTACATCCACCACCACGCCGTGCACTGGCGCGCGCTGCGAAATGGTCATCTTTGTTTGTGCGATGGCACGGGTGCCGGCGACCTCCACCGAAGTTCCTCCAAGCAGGTGCAAAATGCTGACGCCTTTGTTCCAGCCTTCCTGGTTCACCCGGATGAACTCCTCGAACGGCCCTTGAAACCACGTTGCCATCATTACGCCTTCCTCATGCCACACGCTGCGGAAGCGTTCCCATTTGCCGGAATCGCGAAACACAACCCAGTTCTCAACGACTTCCTTGATCGCCAGTGTATCGAGCATTCGTTGATCCATTGCGGTCCTCCGGAATCGTGACGGGCGGCGAATAATTCGTGAATCGTGATTAGTAAATTGCGCAGGCCGCAGTGTGACCGCGAAGCGCTGCCGGCGAATTTACGCGTCATTCGTTACCAGTCAGCCGTCGCCAGTTACGCTCTTCTACTTTACGTACGTAGCCAGAAACTCCAGCGTCAGCACCCAGGCCTGCCGCGCCGCTGTCTCCTTATACGCGGGCCGCGCGTCGCAGAAAAATGCATGGTTGGCGTCGGAGAATTCCACGCTTACATAAGTCTTCTTCGCTTCCTGCATGGCGTCGATAATCCCGCGAACGTGCTCTTTGGGGATGTGCGCATCGAGCGCGCCCCAGAAGAAAAGGATTGGGGCATGCTGCTCCGCCACTCGCGGCAAAAGCGCCGGAACGATTCCTCCGCCGTAGAATGAAACCGCGGCTTTCAACGGCAACGCTGAATTTGCTAGAAACGAGGCGCGGCCGCCCATGCAAAAGCCGACGCACGCGGTTGCATTCGGCTGGACCCGCGGACTTTTCTGCAGCCAGTCAAATGCCGCGCGTGCGTCCGCGATGATGCCATCGGGAGTGAGCGCCTGCATGTGCGGCATGCACGCGGGAAAATTCGCGTAGTCGCCCTCAAAGCCGGGCGCGGTGCGATGAAACAGCTCCGGAGCGATGGCCACGAACCCTTGCTTCGCGAACCGCTCGGTGACATCGCGAATGTGGGCGTTCACTCCGAATGCTTCCTGAAACACCAGCAGGCCCGGAGCCGTGGCGCCTTCCGCGGGAGCCGCGACATAAGCATCCATGGAAGTTCCATCGGCAACCCGCAGTGTCACTTTTTCCGTGTGAATGGTTTCCATCGGCTTGTCCTCGCGCGTGGATTTGGTGTGAGCCGACACATCATATCCATTTTCCCCGCGGGCTCCAAATCAAGTGGCGCAGGCTGAAGCCTGGGCCGTTCCGCAACCAGATCGCGCACTCCTGACGAAATGAGTTAGGATCTCAACGGTTGAAGGAGAACGAATTCGTGTCTGAATTATCACTGACCGGAAAAGTGGCGCTGGTGACCGGAGCGGGCAAGCGCATCGGGCGGGGCGTGGCCTTGCGCCTCGCTTCGGAAGGCGCAGACGTAGTGGTCAACTACCGAACCTCAAAGGCCGAAGCGGACGAAGTCACCGCGCGGATCAAAGCAATGGGCAGGCGCGCGCTGGCAATTCAGGCCGACGTCGCAAAGAAAGCCGACGTAACCGCTATGTTCGCCGCCGCCGAAAAGGAATTCGGACGTTTGGATATTCTCGTCAACAACGTCGGCATGTTTTTCGCGGCGAAATTCGAGGATCTGACCGAAGAGCAATGGGACCGCATCCTCGACACCAATCTGAAATCGCAGTTTTTGTGTTCGCAGGCCGCAGCGCCGATGTTGCGGCGAAGCGGACATGGACGGATCATCAACTTCGCGTCGTTGGGTGGATTGCTGGCCTGGCCGGCCTACGCGCATTATTGCGTTTCCAAGGCGGGAGTCATCATGCTGACGCGGTGCCTGGCGCGGGCTCTCGGGCCGGAAATCACGGTCAACGCGATCGCCCCAGGGACGATTTCCTTCGAAAACGACGCGCCGGAACTGGCCGAGGATTTCATCCGGCGCGCCCCGTTGAAGCGAACCGGCACGGCCAAAGATATCGAGGACGCCGTGCTCTATCTGGCGCAGGCGGAATTCGTAACGGGACAGGTTCTGGTAGTCGACGGGGGACGAAGCCTTACGTAGATTACGACGGCACATCCAGCGGAATCGCATTTTTTGCCAGCAGCGAAACAAACTCGTCATCCGCTCGAAGGAAATTGTACTGCGGCAAGGCGGCGGGATCGCTCCACTCAAAGCCCTCAAACACCAGATTCTGCAGCGTGGCCGTGCGATCGACAGACGCTTGAAAGAAGATCAGTTCCAGTTCCCATCGAAAGTCGCGGTACCGATGCCGCGTGCGAAAAAGCTCTCTGCCGATGGTTGCCTCGACTCCCAGCTCTTCTCGAAGTTCACGGATCAGCGCGTCCTGCGGAGTTTCGCCAGCCTCGATTTTTCCGCCAGGAAATTCCCACTGCAGGGCGTGTGAATCGTCGCGTCGCCGCTGGCAGACCAGAACCTTTGAATCACGCAGGATCAAAGCCGCAACGACCGTAAGCTCGGGCTTCCGCGGCTTCTCCGGGACCAGCTGGGGTACGACGACGTCCATATTTTTTATGCAAACAACGGGTTCGGCTTATCAAGGTTGATGTCGAGCTCCTTGACGGCCTTCTGCACAATCTCCGCTCCAATTTTTCCATCGCGGAACAGCTCATAGAGCGTCGCCAGCGTGATGAATCGGGCGTCCACTTCAAAAAAGTCACGAAGGGAAGCGCGATTTTCGCTGCGGCCAAATCCATCGGTGCCCAGCGAAGCGAGCCGCCGCGGTGTCCACCGGCTGATCAGGTTCGGCAGCGCTTTAAGATAATCGGACGCCGCGACCAGCACGCCATCCGCATCCGCCAGGCACTGCGTAACGTAGGGTACGCGCGGTTTGTCGCCCGAGTGCAGCAAGTTCCAGCGCTCGGAGTCGATGCCGTCGGAGTACAGCGCCTTGTAACTGGTGACGCTCCACACGTCGGCCGAAACCCCGTATTTCTCCGCCAGCATTTCTTGCGCTTTCAAAGCCTCGCGCAAGATCGCCCCGCTGCCGAAAAGTTGCGCGCGCAGTTTTGTTTTCTTTTCCGATGGGCGGAACTTGTACATGCCCTTGAGGATTCCTTCCTCGACCCCGGCAGGCATCGCCGGCATCGGGTAGGCCTCGTTCATCACGGTGATGTAGTAGAAGATATTTTCGCCTTCTTTATACATGCGCCGGATGCCGTCCTGAATTATTACAGCGATCTCGTAGGCAAAGGCCGGGTCATAGGCACGCATCGTAGGGATTGGCAGCGCCAGAACGTGGCTGTTGCCGTCCTGATGCTGCAGGCCTTCGCCGGCAAGCGTGGTGCGCCCCGCCGTCCCGCCCAGCATGAATCCGCGGCAGCGCATATCCGCAGCGGCCCAGATGAAATCACTGATGCGCTGCAAACCAAACATCGAGTAATAAATGAAGAAGGGAATTGTGTTGATTCCGTGCGTAGCGTACGCGGAACCCGCGGCGATGAACGACGCCATCGAACCCGCTTCGGTGATGCCTTCTTCCAGGATCTGCCCGTCTTTCGCTTCCTTGTAGTAAAGCAGCGTGTGAACGTCGACCGGCTCGTAAAGCTGTCCGCGGCTGCTGTAGATGCCGACCTGCCGGAACAGCGACTCCATACCAAAGGTGCGAGCCTCGTCCGGGACAATCGGTACGACCAGCTTGCCGATCTCAGGATCGCGCAGCATCTGCCGCAGCATTCCTACGAAGGCCATGGTTGTTGAAACTTCGCGGCCGTCGCTGCCTCCGTGGAATTCGCGGAATAGCGCATCGTGATCCGCGACCAGCGGCTTGGAGCGCACCTTGCGCGAAGGTACGTATCCACCGAGCGCCTGCCGGCGGGCGCGCAGGTATTGGATCTCGCGGCTGTCTTCCGGTGGCAGGTAGAACGGAGTCTCCGCGAGCTGTTCGTCGCTGATGGGGATGCCGAACCGCGATCGGAATTCACGAAGCTCTTCTTCATTGAGCTTCTTCTGCTGGTGGGTGATGTTGCGGCCCTCGCCGCTCTCGCCGAGGCCGTAGCCCTTGATCGTGCGGGCCAGAATGACGGTGGGAGATCCCTTGTGTTCAAAAGCCGCCTTGTACGCGGCGTACACCTTTCGCGGATCGTGGCCGCCCTGGCGCATCGTTCGCAGCGCTTCATCCGGCAGGTCTTCGACCATTTTCAGAAGTCGAGGATCGCCCCCGAAGACCTGCTGGCGAACGTATGCTCCGGACTCGACGCTGATCTTCTGCGTTTCGCCGTCCACCATCTCGCCCAGGCGCTTGGCCAGCAATCCGTCCACGTCGCGCTCAAAGAGGGGATCCCAGTCGCTTCCCCATAGAACCTTGATGCAATTCCAGCCCGCGCCGCGGAATGCCGCTTCCAGTTCCTGAACGATTTTTCCGTTGCCACGCACCGGGCCGTCCAGGCGCTGCAAGTTGCAATTGATGACAAAAATAATGTTGTCCAGGTTTTCGCGGGACGCCAGCGTAATCGCGCCGAGGGTTTCCGGCTCGTCCGTCTCTCCATCTCCCAGGAACGCCCAAACCTTTGCATCCGTGCGCGGCTTGAGGCTGCGATCTTCAAGATAACGATTGAACCGCGCCTGATAGATGGCCATGAGCGGGCTGAGGCCCATGGAAACCGTTGGAAATTCCCAGAAGTCCGGCATCAGCCACGGGTGTGGATAGGAGGATAGCCCGCCGCCCTCGCGCAATTCGCGGCGGAAGTTTTCCAATTGTTTCATCGACAGTCGTCCCTCGAGAAACGCGCGCGAGTACACTCCGGGAGAAGCATGACCCTGGAGATAGACGGTGTCGCCCTCAAATTCGTCGGTGCGTCCCGGAAAAAGTGGTTGAAGCCGACTTCAAACAGCGTCGCGGCCGAAGCGTACGTGGAGATGTGGCCGCCGATGCTGTGGTCCACGCGGTTCGCGCGTACCACCATAGCCAGCGCGTTCCACCGCACAAGGCTCTTGATGCGGCGCTCGATCTCTTGATCGCCAGGGAAGATTGCCTGTTTTTCAGCGGAAATCGTATTCAGGTAGGGGGTGTTTGCGGTGAAGGGAAGCGCGATGCCGAGTGCTTGGGCGTGGCCGCGAAGCCGGTCCAGCAAGGTGATCGCCGACTCCTGGCCTTCTTCCCTTACTACTTCATTAAAGGATTCTACCCATTCCTGTATTTCCTGGGGATCCATGCCTAGTACGTTGATCGTGTCTCTTTCCATTTTTGCCTGCCCCTGAAGTCAATTGGCGGTTAACAACCCATTTTACGCCCGTTCTGCCGCGCAGGCGTAAAAATCCACGCGCCCTTCAATTCGGCTGACAAGACGACGTGGCTTGTTAGCGGTTGGCGCGACCGGTTGGCGCCGAATCAGCTGCGCCGGAATCAGTGAATTCTGGCGCTCGTCCTACGACTCAGCAGCGCCAGGTGTGGCCGCTGCGGAAGATTTTCTTGTCCCAATGGACAGCAGTATCTTAGCAGGTCCGGGAAATCCTGCAATTGCAATTCGTGACGGAGCGTTTCCAGCAGAGGTTTGACTGGCACAGGCTTCAGCCTGTGGAAGCTAGTCGGGGCAACGTCAACCTCGGTGCTTTCAAAACCCATGGGCTGAAGCGTGTGCCGCTTGAAGCCAATTAATTGCGGCCAGCCGTCAGCGACGGAGCCGGATAATTGGGCAGTTTTTCTTTCGTGCTGTCCGCGCGCTTTACCTCCAGTTCGTCAAACAACACCGAGGGACTCACAACGGTCATAAACGGCAAGCCCGTGCGGTTGCTGACCAGCGGGTCGTCGCCCGCAGCCACCAGATCGCTGCGCAAGGCACGGATATCCAGTTCATTGAAAACAGCTCCGCGTACCAGTTCTTCGCGCCCATCGTCGGTCCAGACGCGGTAGAGCATGCGCGGGAGCCAGGCGCGGCCCGAGGGTATCCACAAAATATCCATATTTCAGTCCGCGAGTGCGGCACTCGTCGAGGAGTGTTTTCTTCAGCTCTTCGCGGGTGCTGGTTTTGGACGCGCGGAAGAAAATATTGCCCGGCGCGGGAGCAGTATTGCCATTGCCGGTGGCCCGGCCATGGCCGTTGGAAACCGGAAAATCGCGCATCGGCACGCGGCCGATCAAGATAGTTCACCAGCGTGCCTTTGTCCACCACGGTGACGGGAGCGGCCGGTACGCCTTCATCGTCGACCTTGTAGCTTCCGCCCAGGCCATGACCGGCAAACGTCTCCACCGTCGGATCGTCCACCACGGAAATAAAATCGGGCAGCACACGCGCCTTCCAACTGCTGGCAAAGGCCCCAACCGTGCGAGCCGGACGACCCGGCGCCGGTCTTCGCCCCAAAACGTTGGGAACGATCAGGTCGAAAAACATGTCCGTAGCCGCATCGTTGGAGAACAGCACCGGCCCGCGATATTCCTCCTCCACCACCGGGGCTTCGCGCAGCGTTTTCATTCCTGCAACCAGGTTGAGCGCGTCTTTCTGGAATTCGTCGGGCGACGGCAGCTCCTCGATGCGGCTCGCGGTGATATTGCGGCGATCGATCCAGGCGCATCCCGTCAGGCGCTTGTTCGCTGGCATTCATAACAATCTGATAATGCGCCGACGCCGTGCCGCGTTACGGTGCCTTCGGTATTGACGAAATATTGTGAAAGTGCCGTGAAGTTCAGGCTGGCAATCATCGATTGAATCTGCGGATCGTTCTTGTACACCACGGTCGCGGACTCCAGCATCTTGGTCCACTTCGCCGGATCGACCTCCAGTTTGGCTGCCGGACCAATCGACACCACGGGCTCGGCCTTGGCGAAATCGTCGACCGGCTGTTCGATATTGAATTGCTTGAGCATGGCTTTCTTGTTGGAAAACGCTTCGCTGGCCCGCTTGTAGGCCTGGTCGGTGGCCAGCCAGACCTGGTGGCGAATTGCCAGCTCATCGTTATCCAGAGGCAGAATGTCGCTGACTCCCCTGGCCGGCGTTGAAGAAACTGTCGAGCTTGTAATCGCCCAGGCGCACGACGGCCCGGATCAGTCGCAGGCGTGTGCGGTTCTGATCGCGAAGTGCGCCAAATGCCGCGCTGGCATCGAATTGCTCGACGTCAAAGACGCGATATTCGATATAGAACGGCGAATCGACATTGTCCATCTTCAGCTGCGCCTTGGAGCGCGCCAGTTCCGCTATGCAAGCGCCCGCAGGATGGGATCCGAGTTGGCATCGGCGGGAAGTGGTTTCAGTTGTGCCGCGAGCTCGGTGGGCGTAGCTGCGATACGCCAAAGCCAGAACAATCGCGGCCGAAAACGCCATGCTGGAAGGCGCTGAGAAATTCTCATCGCGCACCTCCCGCCGGCGAAGCGGGCGCCGAACTGCCCGGAAGTTTCTTCAAATCCCGGCGGCCGGCAAAATCGGAGGACGCTCCCGCGTGGTGTTGCGTTTTTGCACTTCCATTTCGCTGAAGAGCATCGCCGGCGCAGAAGCCGAGACCGGAACGCTGCCCGATTCCGCTCCACAAATTCCGTTAAACACTTCGGTCTTATCGCCCGTCAGCAAAATTCGATTCAAGGAGCCAGCGGAGTGCCAACGATATCGACGCCGCGCACCAGTTGGTCGGGACGTCCGTCGGGATAAACGCGCCAGACGATCACGGGAAGCACCTGAAAGGCTTGCGGCAACTCGCGCGTCGTCAGCGTGAATCCTCCCTGCACGTCCTCAAAGTACAGCCCGTACGGTTTTCCTTCCTTTTTTGACTTCGTCAATCAGTTGCTGCGCGCATGTCCGAATCCTTGACCGTCTTTGTCGATTGCACGATCAAGTTTCCTTGGCGCCCTGTAGGCATGAAGCCGGCCTGATGACGGCCGTGGCCATTGGACTTGGCAAAATTGGTGATCGGCATGCGCGACATCAGAAAATTTTTCAGAATGCCGTCCTGAATCAGCGGCACGCGCTGCGACGGAACGCCTTCATCGTCGTGCGAGTAGGTGCCCGACAGCGGGATGCCATTGATCGTTCCCAGAGTGGGATCATCGTATACGCTCAGAAATGTTGGCAGCACCGGCTGGTTCACTTTCTTGGTAAACGTCTGGCCTTCAGTGTCTCCCCGTTGCCGGTGGCCTTCGAGGCGATGTCCCAAAACTTCGTGAAAGAAGACCGCCGCCGCTCGCCCAGAGAGCAGCGCTGGGCCATCGAATGGTTCGGCGAGCGGCGCCAGGCGCAGCGCCTTCAGGTCCGAAGCCATTTTCTCTTCTTTGGCGGTCAGTTCCTTTTCCGCAGGCAGGCCTTCGGCGTTGTCGATTCAAACGTTTCGACGCGCACCAGATCCATGCCATCGTCCGCCCGCGTGTCAGCCTCCACCACCAGCCGCGCCACGAGCCGCGGAGTTTCCACCTTACTGCCTTCGCTGGAAACAAAATAGGAAGTGGTCTGCTCGATTGCAGCGTCACCGTGGAGCTGTAAATTTCGGGATATTTCCGGAAGAGGGCCGAATATTTCCGGACTTTTTCTTCCCATTCCTTTTGGTTGAATGCAATGGGAGCGGGCGGCGCTTCCACGGCAGCCTGCGCGGTTTCCTCGAGAAAAATCAGGGGACTTGTCTTCCTCCGCGGCCTCCACGGAATTGTTGGTCATGACCTTGGCATAGGCCGGCGTCGCCCGCCGGTATTCCCGATCGGTCAGTTCCCACAAGGTGCGCGCAATCGCGTCCCGGTCGTCCGCCATGGGAAGCGGCGCCGGAGCTGATTCCGGAGTCGCGGTTTTCATTGTGGGTATTGTCCATCGCGGGAGTGCCAACGCGCATGGTGACATCCGCCCAGCGATGGTTCTCCGGCGCGGAGGTAACGATGGTGCCATAGGTGCCCGCGACGTCATGCGTATGCTGGTCATACACTTCATAGCTGATGAAGTACGGTGCGGGGTCGGATTTTGCCAGCGAGGTTTTCGCGCGTTCCAGTTCCGCCTGCATGGTGGACAGAAGCACGCCTCGGGTTTATCGGCGGCGGCGCGCTCCACGCCAGGATTCCACCGGCGGCAAAGACGGAAAAAAACAAAATCGGAATCGAAAGCCGGAATCGCTTCATTCGAAAGTGTTAGACGTAAGGCCTCCTGCTCTCGACCGATGCTGAATGATGGCCTGCATGCTGCGTTTTTAAGTGCGACCAATGCAAAACCGCGCGGATTCACCAGCGACATACGTCGCCTGATAATGCCCGGAATTATCCGCCGGGCAAACGGTTTTACGCTGCAGTCCGTCAAAGAGGCAGGACGTTGACCTCGCCATGCGGCACAAACTAAGATGCGTCAACTCGGCGAAACAGTTGGACCCAGGTGCCAGGCTTCAGTCTGCGGGTTTTCGCAGCCTCCGAAATTTCCGCTGCGGGCCGCCTTTCGATCGAGCCGTGAATAACGGCGGCAGCCGGATTTGCATAGTAGCCGCGGGCAGGGCAGTCGTTCAGCCGTTAAGCCGTTAAAAAAGGGAAGGAAAGGGGAAGCCGCATGCCGGGACGCCGAAAGTTCCTCAAAAAGTATTCGCAGCCGCGTCCGCCGGATTTCTGGTTTGTCGATTGCGGCCTCACGCGCGCCTGGGCTTCCAGCCAGCAGGCGGACGCAACCCGCAACGCCGTCAAGTGACAATCGGAGGGCGAAAGGCTCGAACGATCGATGTCCATGCGCATTGCTACGTTGACATTCAGGATCTGACTCAGGGCCATCCCAAAGCGCTGATTCCCAACGGCGGCCCGCCTACCTTCGACGGTCCCTTTCTCAGCCCCACGAAAGACGTCGAGGCGCGATTGCGCCACATGGATTCGCACGGCATCGACACGCAGGCGGTGAGTCTTGCTCCCGCTTACAACTATTGGGCGGACCGCGAACTGGCCGCTAGAATTGTATCCCGTCAGAATGAACAAATCGCCGCAGTGTGCGCCGCACATCATGACCGCTTTGTGGGCCTCGGCGGATTGGCGCTGCAGCATCCGGATCTGGCCGTCGCGCAGATGGAGCACGGAGTAAGACAGCTGGGATTACGCGGATTTGAAATCGGCGGCAGCGTCAACGGAGACGAACTCGCCAATCCCAGATTCGATCCGATCTGGGCCAAAGCGGAGGAGTTGGGAATCTTCCTGCTTCTGCATCCCGCGACGTTCGTCGAAGGGCTGAAACGGTTTCAGGGCAACGGTTTTCTGCCGAACGTCGTGGGCAATCCGTTGGAGACGACCGTGGCGCTGACGCACCTGATTTTTGAAGGAACGCTGGACCGCTACCCCGGCCTGAAAATTTGCGGCTCGCACGGCGGCGGATATTTTCCGTCGTATGCCGGCCGGGCCGATCATTGCGCCGAACTCAGCAACCGCTGCAAGCCTGTGAAGAAACCGCCCAGCGAATATTTCAAGCGGCAACTCTATTGTGATTCGATTGTCTTCACCGCGGAAGGCCTGCGCCACCTGGTCGCCGAAGTGGCAGCAAGCCACGTATTGTTCGGCACCGATTTTCCGTTTGACGTAATCGATCCCTTCATGGGCGATCCGCGCGAGATCGACTCGGTCTTAGGTGTTGCCGGCCTCAGCGAAGCCGAACAGCGAGCCATCCTGGGCGAAAACGCCGCAAAATTGCTGGGCATCCAGTAGGGTAGGCCCGAGCCGGACCGGTTTATATTTTCCCTAACCTCAATCTAAACCCGCCAGGCGAAAGCCCATCCAACTAGCCCTGCATTGAACTTTCGCCCGCCTCGGGCGATACTCCAGCCATGTACAGCGCAGCAGTCCTCGATCATTTTCAGAACCCGCGAAATGCCGGCACGCTAGAGGCAGCTACGGCCAAGGTTTCGGTCGAAAATCCGGTCTGCGGAGACATCCTCGAGCTTTCCGCGCGGGTAGAAGCGGGGCGCATCGCGGAAGCGCGATTCCGCACACGCGGCTGCGTCACGGCGTTAGCCTGCTCGTCGCTTCTCACCGAACTGTTGCGCGGAAAAACTCCCGCCGAGGCCCGCGCAATCACTGCGGAGCAAATATCGGAAGCTCTTGGCGGCCTTCCGCAAGCGACGTTGCACGGCGCGCAACTGGCGCGAGACGCGGTACAGGCTTTGCTTGCCGAACTGAACTAGCCCGGAGTCAACACAACCGATTCGGACAGCGCAGAAATACGGACTAAAACTTGCGGAGAAATTTCGATTCGCGGGCGCCGGTTCCGTGGCTACTTTCCATCCGTCCCGATGGCCCGTTTCAGCATGTCAGGATCGTTTAGATTCAGGACCACGCCTTCTTCATCGCTTGGCACCTCAAGCACATCGGCGGCGTGCGCCCAAACCACGGCGCGTGCTCCCATGTCGGCGGGCGCTGCGAGCAACTCACCGAATAACTCCTTGGAAAAAATCACCGGATGCCCGCGACGTCCCTTGAAAGTCGGTAGAACGATGGCTTTCTTCTCATCGTAAAACCGCTCCACCAATTCGCTGACCAGCACGGCGCTCACCAGCGGATGGTCGACAGGACAAAGAATCATCCCCTCCACGTCCATGCCTTCGAGACTTCGTAATCCAGCGCAGATCGAGGAAAGTTGTCCCTGCTCCCACTGCGGATTCAAAACCACAATCGACGGATCGAGTTTTCCAACATCGCGAATCACTTCGGCGCCAGCACCGAGGACCACGCGGGTCACTCCAATCTTTGGATGGCGCGTCACCTGGATCAAATGTTCAAGGAAAGTCCCTTCGCGATAGGGAAGTAGTGCTTTCGGTCTTCCCATCCGGCTCGATGCTCCGGCGGAGAGGATAACGGCGGCAAGCAAACGTGTTCCTTTTTCAGTATCCAGCGGTTTACGAAGTTCGTTCGCTGTGAACCGGCGCCTGCGCGGCGGCTTCCAATTTCACTGCTTTGTGCGGAATGTGGTTGGCGCCGCGGCGGATGGCAATCAACTCAGCGGTAATACTGATGGCGATCTCTTCGGGCGTAAGCGCTCCGATGTCCAGGCCCACCGGCGCGTGCACGCCCGCAAATTTCTCCAGAGGAATGCCTTCCTTTTCGAGCGCGCGGTACACCGACAGCACTTTGCGCTTGCTGCCGATCATTCCGATGTAGCGCGGCGAAGTCCCCACGGCCCATCGCAGTACGTGCATGTCGTCTTTGTGGCCACGCGTGACAATCACCAGGTAGGTCGCGGCCGTAGCCTTGATCTTTTCAAAGGCTTCTTCAAAGCTGGTGTGGATTTCCTGGGCCATCGGAAATCGCTCGCGGTTGGCAAACGATTCGCGATCGTCGATCACGCCGATCGCAAAACCCGCGGTACTCGCCGCGTTGGCCAGCGCGATGGATACGTGGCCGCCGCCGAAAATGTACAGGATCGGTTGCGGCAGGATGGGCTCGACAAAAATTTCCAACGTGCCTCCGCAGATCAGGCCATTATCGTAATTCGCTTCGTTGTTCAGGCTGAAGGTCATCTTGCGCGGCGCTTCGGCCTGCATCACTTCCTTCGCCGCGGCCCACACTTCCGCTTCCACGCATCCACCGCCAATGGTTCCGGCAATGGAGCCATCCTCGCGCACCAGCATGCGCGAACTCTCGTAGCTCGGGATCGATCCGTTGGTGTGGACGATGGTTGCCAGCGCTCCGCGCTTTCCGGAACGGCGGAGCTTTACGACTTCTTCAAATAAATCCATAGGGAGGCCTGAGGTAAGGTTACGGCGCGTGTACCGGTGTGTCAACCCAAGAGCAGCGGAGATGGTGACTCACTGCGGTTTGGAAGAGAAAATGTCTCTCGCGAGAGAGACCAAGGCAGCCAGGATCAAACAGGCCAGGCCCGCAAACTCCAGGATTTGGATAGGTAGTTCAAACGCTAGCCACGTGGCCGCAACCCCTAGGTTCTGGCTGCCGGGCGATTGGGCTTGCGCATGTCCGGCGAAAATCGCAGCTAATCCAAACAAGATGCCCATCAGCGCCAGTAGTACCGTTCCCGCCAAAAACAGCCAGGATTGCAGCGAGCTGGGACGTTTTACTTTCATTGCGCGATGCTAACATTGAAACGGACAAATTCGCGCTCAGGATGAGTCACGACCATTGCGGCGACCGACAATTCGATGGACGCACCCGTTTAGAACGCAGAACCCGGCGATACTCCTGTGAGGTGAGTCCGCCGCGGAATGGATCTCACTGCCGCCGTTAAGGACACACCCGTTTCGGCTGGCGTGAAGATCTCATGACCGGTGATCCGCGGCGGACCCTCTGAGGGAAACGCCAGGGGAGATTAATTCTTGTTAAATCTCGCGGCGGGCTTCGTCAGCCTCCTCCGCGAGATCGCGCAGGAATTCAAAAAAATAGGGTGACTGTCCGATGAACAGGCCGTCAGCCGTCAGCGCCTTTACAGCCCCCATGGCCGCGCCCTTGGTGTTCGTCGGCCGGATAATCGAGCACACCGGCAGCTTCTTACTGATGAAAACGGTCGGCTCCGGCATGATCAGGTTGGACTGCAAGGTTTCCGGCTGCGGAATGTCGGCGGTCAAGTCCGGGAACACCAGCGCACCGTCCGTCAACGGGATGGCATTGCCCGCCTTGTCATGCCAGGTTTGAAAATGCATGATCTCCGTGCCGCCGATGCTCAACACGATGACCAGCACTTGTGGGTTGCTCACCCTTTGCGCCAAGGAAGCATAGAGGCTGGTTCCCCCCTGCTCGATGAACGCAAAATGAAAACCCGCGGTATTGGCGATGGCCTGAACATGGTTGTTCACCGGCACATTGGTGTTTCCGATTTCGAGTTCCGCGTTGCTCCGCGGAATTGCCGTAAATTGACCGCTGGCTAAGGTAGGCACGGCATTCGGAAACGTGTCGCCGAAATCCGGATTCATGTTTCCGCTGCGGTAACGCACCCACCAGCTGGTGTCCACCGAGAGCTGCATCAGGTTTGTGAGCCGCTTTTTGGAGGCGACGCCCGAAATGTCCGTGACCTGGCTGCCCTCCAGAGTTCGAAACGGTTCCAAGTCGACGGGTTTCGCTCCCCGGGATTTCAAGTACGCGTTGATGAAAAGCTCGTGACTCATTTCATCGTCGGTATTGTCGGAGATGTACTGCGGCATGTCGCCGTCGAGCTGGATGAGTCCCGTTTTGTAGCCGGAAGCCGGGGTGTCCTGTCCGGCGAGTTCCGTGTACTGCTGCCACAAATCGGTTTCCAGGATTTCCGCGGCGGCCAGGAATCTGAGGATTGCCGCGTCTCCTTCCGAGATGCCGTCGTCATGCTCGGCTCCCAGGGCTGAGAAGCTGTTGGACAACAATCCCGCTCCGACCGTTGCTGCGCTGGCGGCCACGCTTGTCTTAAGGAATGATCGCCGATTCGCAGGCTTGCGGATTGCAGTTTCCAGTTCCTTCATTGAATTTTTCCCTCCATGTCGATAAGTTCAAGTTTTTCAGTGGTTGATGGCCCGCTGTACCCGAAGTTTCCCTCGAGCAGATCGAGGCGGGAAAGGCGCCGCAGAACACGCGCGACGTGGTTCTTTCCCGCCGTGGATCCGTCCCGTGCGAACAAGATAGAGCGAGTGATTGCTTCGGGTGTCACGACCAAGTCAAATCGAAGTCAAGGTCTTATAAGGAAGATTTGACAAGTTTCAGACAAACGGGAGGCAACCGGAAAGCGCACACTGGGAAACGGGCCATACAGGAGGAGTTATTGTGCTATCTACTGCGAGC
Source organism: uncultured Acidobacteriota bacterium (assembly GCA_963695945.1). Classification (GTDB taxonomy): domain Bacteria; phylum Acidobacteriota; class Terriglobia; order Acidiferrales; family UBA7541; genus Palsa-360. The sequence continues at coordinate 21,868 of CAVOIX010000073.1, forward strand.
GCTTCGCGCCGGGGCACGCCAGAATGCACGAAGTGCCCCGCCGCAGATCAGGTTCTCAACTTCCTGAAGTCGATTGGCTGCGCCCCGCGGACTTGGAGAAAAAAGCATCCTGCCGGCGCTTCATATCTTCGGGTGCCACGTCTTCAATGTGCGTGGCGATACCCCATTGCTGCCCGAACGGATCCGTGATTTTTCCGTAGCGGTCGCCCCAGAACATATCCTGTAATGGCATTTCCACGCGGGCGCCCGCTTTCACGGCGCGATTGAAAAACGCGTCGGCGTCGGCGACGTACAGGTGAATGTACATCGGGTTGGTAACTCCAGAAGCAGGGGCTGGGATGGAAGACTTACTCATCGAGTCGTTGATGAAGAATTTGGAATCCCCGATCTGCATTTCAGCGTGCAAAATTTCGCCGTTCGGTCCAAGCGCACGGCGCATTTCAGTGGCAGCGAATGCCATTTTGTAGAATTCCATGGCGCCCTCCGCGTTATTACAGACAAAATTCGGAGTCATCGTCCGGTATCCTTCGGGAACGGGTTTCACCGGTTTCGGCATAGGAGTCTCCTTTTTTTGCTATTCAGGGCGGGAACCCGCAGTTCCAATTTCGCGAACCGGGATCGATCAAGATAATTGTGCGACCCGGTTTGCAGCTATGTCAAGGCGAATACCTTGAAATTTACATAACCTCCATGTCATCCGTGCTGTCTTTAAAGAGTGCAGGATGTACAGTGGACAGCCGCGTCCGGACTAAAATCAGAGTACGGGTCCGCCCGCACAGGGTAGCGCGCAAACGGAGAGTATGAGAAAATACAGCAGAAGGAAGAGGGCCCATGAGCACATCCGTTGGTAAAAACGTAACTCTGGAAAAACCGGACGATTTCGGGAAGCTGCTCCAGGACGAAGGAATCATCTTCACGCAGCTGGACAAGGCCGTAAATTGGGCGCGCAAAAGTTCCATCTGGCCGCTGGGATTTGGTCTGGCATGCTGCGCGATTGAGATGATGTCGATGGCCGCATCGCGTTTTGACGTAGCGCGGTTCGGTTCGGAGGTTTTCCGTCCGTCTCCCCGTCAGGCCGATTTGATGATCATCGCCGGACGCGTGTCGCAAAAAATGGCGCCGGTCATTAAACAGCTCCACGCGCAAATGCCCGAACCGAAGTGGGTAATTTCTATGGGGGCGTGCGCGACTTCCGGTGGCGTCTTCAATAATTACGCCATCGTGCAGGGTGTGAACCAGGTGATTCCCGTGGACATCTACGTTCCGGGTTGTCCGCCGCGGCCCGAAGCCCTGCTCTACGCGATTCTCCAGCTTCAGGAAAAAATCACCAACGAGCGCGGCAGCTTCAAGCGCGCCCTGAACATCGCATAAGACTTGATGTCAGTACGGTATCTCTGAGTCTCTCTGCAATTTTCAACTCACTTTGTGTTAAGTTTTTTTCGATTTTTCAATACGGAAAACGCTGCGGGCTCAGTTATGAGGGTGCGTGAACCATCCAACCCCCAACCGCAATTGCACGGTGTTAATCCCAGGGTTCAGTTTTTCAATTCCCGCATTTGAAATATGCATAAAGCGCACGTCGGCGCTCCAGGTTACTTTCTTAGCCAGGTAATGTACGCCCAGCGCCGCGGCCGTCGTGAAGTTGATGCGCGACGTGCCTGGGGGAACCTGCGTATTGGTAAATAAAGCCCCTCCATCCAGATCGACGTACGGCACAACGCGCCCGCGCGTGTCGAAATTCCAAATCAATGCAAATGGATCGATCGCTGCGCCATAGGCGGTATTGGCGGGCTGAAACACCAGGAACACCGGCACCGCGTCAACCGCGTACTCGAATCGTCCACGCAGGAATCCCGGGCCGGCCGGCGCCGTAATCACCCAGCCATAGCGAAATCCCGCTGTCCACACACCGGTGTGCTGCGTCGATCCGTTTGTTCCGTGTCCTCCCGTGGTCCAAATCTCGATCTCGTTCCCATCCGTTTGGGGCCCGTCCTGCGCGGACGCGGGGGCAATGAAGCCGGCCAAGGAACATCCGCACAAAAGCAAAAATACCGCAGCGAACTTCATAGCTGAGCGTCTCCGCACTTCAACTGCATATTTACAAATTCAGGGAACCATACCGGAAGCGGCAACAATACTCAAACGAAGATCGATAGTACAGCTAGTGCTGCTTTGTCAGGTCACGCAACACGGAACGGGACCGCGCTTCGCTCTCGCCAAAAGCATCATCGCCGCGCACGGTACCTTCAGTTGGATGCTTTCGTTGCGATGAGCGGGGCCTCGATAACCTCGGCTTGTGCCCCGGAAGCGTCCAGGCGCGTTCCAATCGCGGAGTGTTCGCGTCGGAGGTAACCGAAACCGATCGGTCGGCCAAGCGCGGGTGAAAAAGCTGAACTCGTAACACTTCCAACTTCATTTCCGCTCAGCAGCAGTTTGGTTGCAGGCGCGGGAGCCTCGCTGCCCAGAAAGCTCAGCAGCGTGAGCCGCCGATTTACGTGCCCGCGCGACCGAACCCGTTCGACGATTTCCTGCCCGGTGTAACAGCCCTTGATATAACTGATGTGCGAATTTTCCACGCCCGCTTCGTGCGGAATTTGTTTATCGTCGTAATCGACTGCCAAACCACGCGCTTCCAGACTCCAGCCGAACCGAATTCACGGCTTCCATGCCCGCCGGAGCGCCGCCCTGTTTCCGCTCGCGCTCCGCGAGTTCGCGCCACAATGCTGGAAGGTGTTCGCGGCCAGCGATCAGCGTCGCGGCGGGATTGCCCGCAAGTTCGCGGCGCACTACGCGGCAGGGAACTGGCCCCAGCGCGAATTCTTGATGCGAGAGGAGCGCCATCTCCGCAAACCGATGGAAGCCAAAACCCGCCAGCAGTTCCGCCGTGCGCGGACCGGCGAGATCCAGCGTCCCGGTGGAATCGGTAAGGTCTTCCAGAGTGACGTCATCCATGATGATGAATTTGTCGAACGTGGCAAACGCACTCTCACGAATCATCGCGTTGCAGGTCGCGAGGATGCTTTCCTCACGCAGGAAAGTTTCGACTTCCGCGAGGATATGGCCCTGCGGATTCAGCAGCAGGCCCACGGTGCCTTGTCCGGGCTTCAGGTCGCGGACATTGGAGGTCAGGATTGCGTTGACGTACCGCTGGCGGTCAGCACCAGTAAACGAAAAGAATGCGCGGTAATTACTATCCACCAGGCCCACGGTTTCGCGCAACGCCCGGTACTATTCGCCCAAGTCGCCAAACCGCGAAGGCAGAAGCGTGCCGAAATATTCGCCAATCGTAGCGCCCGATGACCGATGCACTTCCAGCAATGGACTTTCAAGGGCCATACTCGAACCAAATCCTCCGTAATCCAGGACTCCATCATACCAGAACGAAATCTGCGTCCAGTAGGATAGGCGTCAGCCTGTCCAGGTTTAGACCAGCCGCTATGCAAACGCGAAGCCGAATGCCCAAACGCGCGTCAAAGACAATACCCACGAGTGATTCAAATGTTAAGATTGAACCGTATGGCCGAACCGCGAAATCTGATCCACGAAATCCTTCCCGTAGGAATGCTGCAATGCAATTGCCACATCGTAGGAGACCCGCAAACCCGCGAGGCCATCGTAATCGATCCGGGCGACGACGCGGCGCGAATACTGGAAGTAATCGCCAGCCATCATCTGAAAGTAACCGCCATCGTGGTGACCCACACACACATCGATCACGTCATCGGATTGCGCCGCGTGCGCCAGGCCACCGGCGCACCCGTCTACATGCACGCCGATGACGTGGATCTGTACCGCATGCTGGAAGTGCAAGCCTCCTGGCTCGGTTGGAAAACTCCGGAATCCGTGAAAATCGATCAACTGCTCGCGAAGGAGATGTCATCCACTGGGGCCTTACCAAGCGCAAATCATTCACACGCCAGGGCACACGCCGGGAAGCGTGTGCCTGTATATGCCCTCCGAATCTACCCGTCTCCCGGACGGAGTCTAAGACGGCGAAGTCCGCCGCGCGTTCGGAACCGGACAACTCTTCGCTGGAGATACGCTATTCGCAGGAAGCATTGGCCGCACGGATTTGTGGGGAGGCTCGTTCGCGGGAATCATACGCTCGTTGAAAGGGAAATTGCTGGAGCTTCCGGATGACACCGTCGTCTACCCGGGTCACGGCGAAGCACCACGATCGGCAAAGAACGCGCAACAAATCCATTCCTGGCAGGGAATTGAAGTAGCAAAGACTTCGCTCTGTCGGATTATTTCAAGTGCGTGCCCCCACGGTCTGAAAAGCTATGCTACCAAATGCTAATTCGCGCGCAAACGGTTTTCCCGCTCCACTCGCAAATCTTCCATCACGCTCTGAATCAGTTCCTTGGCCTTGCGCAATTCATCCGTGATGATCTGGATGTCCATGGTCGGCTTGCTAGGGTCGCGCTGGCTGTGGCAGTACACGCCGTGCTGTCCCACCAGCACCATGGCGTTGGTCACCCGGTCCAGCGTCACCGCCAGCCGGCCGCGATGCGCCCCGAGCATCTGTTCGTAATGTAGAAGTTCGTCCTTGTGGTCGTCAAAAGCCGACATGGAAATCCTCCCGCCCGTGGCGGCCTGCTATTTGCCAATTTCCAAACTACGCGCTTCAGGAGCGAATGGCAAACCGCTCGGGATAGTGATAAGAGGAGCGGCCCCAGCCCGAAAAGGAGCCTCCGTAAAGGCGAAAACCACGATCCATGTGGAACGGGTCCGCAGCTCGGCGAAATTCCATGTTGCACGGATGGAACCTCCTCCGCGCCTAAAACTTTACTCTCAGGGTAACCGGTCGGATAATTCGAAATGACTTACGAGCCAATCTACGAGCGGTTCGAGGTCGTGGGGCCGGACGGCAGCCGTATTGAAATCAATTTTGTCCGTGCAGGATTTTTGACCCAGGGGGACCGGCCGGAGCTTTTCTTCTTTCGCGTTAATGGAGAAGAGACCGTGGTTGGAATTTCTGGCTTAAGCCTGGCTCGATTTGAGCGCGGCCGCAGTCGACTGTCTCGCGAGCAGAAAATAGATCTTACCGGTCTGTGGCTGAAACGGCAGATCGAGGCCGGTTCGTATCTTGATTCCAGGAGCTTGTACATCCAAGACGATGAGTTGGCAAATCTGGCAGGCGAACTCGATTTTACTGAGTGAGGTAGCGATGAGACGCTCTGATTTGGTGCAGACGCCGTCCAAGGGCTCCACCCCGCGGACGACGCAGATTGTGTTCGGCGAGCGCCAGCACCTTCTACGCGTGCTTGATTCCCTGGAGACCACCGCCGTGCCGCAGGTGCGCCTCAATCAGGAGCGCCGCGTGATCGAGGAACTGATTCACGAGCGCACGCGCGAACTGGATCACATCAATTCTTCCTGGGATGAAAAGGTCGGACTGGTCCTGAACGCCGATTCCAAATCCGAAATGCTGGACAAGCTCGAGCGCGAAGCTCCCGAGATCCGATTACTATCTGCTGCGCCTGATTAGCGAGCATCCCAAGGTCACCTCGAAAACTCTGTCTCGCCTGGCCAAGCATCCCTATGCCGCCATCCGCGAAAACGTCGCTCGCCACCCGAATGCCGATTCCACCACGCTCGCCTGGCTGGCCAAAGACCGCAGCCAGCCGCTCTGGTATCTGGTGGCGTTTAATCCCAACACGCCCTCCGTACTGCGCCGCAAATTGCAGGACCGCCTGCGCAAGCTGGGGCAGAGCAGTTCCAGCAAATAGTATTTTGACAATCTCACAACGGTCTAAGTATTCAGGCGGCGGTGTTTCACCCTGCATTTGCCGTCACCTCACATTTCAACCTGCCAAACCGCTCCCCGTCCGGTGTAACAATTTCCACGCCGCGAACCTCATCAGCGTAGCCGCCGGAATTGGCGGCCCATCCCACAGGAGGCTGTGATGTTTTCCGGGCAAGCAAGGATTGCGGGAGCGACCTTCGTCATGCTTTGGTTTTTTGTTTCGGTTTCTTCCGCACAAAAAGCGGCGAAGGCCTCAGAAGCGGATTCGTCAGCCGTCAAGCAGGTGGTGTCCGCCTACGACGAAGCTTTTAATCAGCATGACGCTCGATCGATCGGAGCATTATTTCCGAAGAAGGCGACTTCACCAACATGCGCGGCTCCAGAAACACGGACGACCGACATCAACAAAACTACGGAAACCTTTTCTCCGGCGTCCTGAAGACTTCGCACCGCATCGACATGGTGAAGAGCGTGCGCTTTCTGACGCCGGACATTGCGCAACTGGACGCCGCGTGGGAAATGACGGGCACGAAAGCCGCTGACGGTTCAGACAATCCCGCGCGCAAAGGTCTTCTCGACTGGGTGGTGGCCAAGGCCGGCGGCCAATGGCGCATCGTGGTGTTCCACGAGTCTGAGTTTCCGAAGTAGACGGCCCTGTTTTGAATACACCAGGGTGCGACCTTCCGGCCATCGTACGCCGCATTCCATTATTATTTTGAGTCCATCGACGTTGCGATTCCGCTGTGGCTTTGGGTTGCCTTTTGCATCGCGGCTTTAGACTCTCGCGAATCGTTTCTGCAACCGCCGCGCCACGGGATAAGCCAATCGTGCCACCGGACCCGGCCGCGAGAAGGCCAAGAGTTCGTACCAAACGCTTCGGTCATCGCTGTGGTATCGACCGTGAAGCGCTCTTCTCCACGTTCACTGTGATCGGGTAATGTGCCGTACGCGAAGCCGTATCGCTGCAATCTTCCAAGATCCTCAATTACATAAACGATCCGGCAAGCGTTCAGTGACCAGAATCCCAGATGTGACACCAGCACGGCCACCGTGGCTCCGCATTCGGCGGGCGTGTCCGGCCAGCACAGTTGCACCCACGGCATAGCGAACATCTCCACCGTCTCAGCGCGTGCATTGCGGAATTCAAAAACTTCCTTGCCGGTACCGAGCCGAATGCGATTGTGGTCGCGGTTGTAGCCGGCAGGCGCGCCTTCGCGTGAAGAGCCCACTTCGGCGTAAAGATAGGGCTGGTCTTTTTGTGCGTTGATAAACGACTGAATCGAGCCCTGAGTGGGTTTGGACAACAGGAACATGCCGGTTACCGGTTGCCGTGCGAAGCGGCCAAATATTTCTGCATTGCTTTCTTGTACGTGTGGTTCTCCGGATCTTTGGCCAGCGCCTTCTGCTCGGTCTCAACGGCCTTGTCAGTCTGTCCGTCGGCAAAGTAGGCCGCGGCTAACGTGTCGAGGTAGTCGGGATTGCTGCTGGGCGGCCACGGCTTTTGTGGCCAGCGCGATGGCCTCTTGCGGATTTCGCACGTGGGCGTCTTTGGCAATGGCCATCAGGGATGCGAGATTATTCATGGCCGGTACATAGCCTTGCTCGATTGCTTTTCGATACCACTTCGCCGCTTCCATCTCGTCCGGTCCAACCCCATCGCCATTTTCATACAAAACGCCGAGTCCCTGTTGTCCCGAAGCAAACCCCTGATCCGCGGCCTTGCGCATCCAGTTCGCCGCTTCTTTCAGATTTCTCGGCACGCCCTGGCCTTGCGTGTAGAGGACGGCAAGATTGTGTTCGCTCTGCGCGTCGCCTTGCTCGGCTGCCAGGCGCAGCCACCTCGCGGCTTCGGTGTTGTCAGCCGGCACGCCGCGGCCCTTGAAGTACATCTCGGCCAGATAGCGTTCGGCCAGCGCGCTATCCTGATCCGCGGCCTTGCGCAACCATTTCACGGCCTCTGCGTCGTCCCGCGCCACGCCGTCACCGGTCAGATAGATCACTCCTAACTGGACTTGAGCCTTCACATTGCCTGCATAGGCGATTTCTTTCAAATCGGTGATGGCTCTTTTTTTGGCCGAGGCTTGATCCGCCGATTGGGCCAGCGCGGAGATCGTCGCTCCAAGAATCAGCGCCGTCGCCAGCGTAAAAATGCGAAGCTTGAGATTCGATTGCATCGTCGGGCCGCCTGAAACGAAAGCTTATCACGGTCCGATATTTTGCATTTAAGTCTCCTCCCAACCGCCGACCGTGCGACTCTGACTGCCAACTGTAACCGATTCGCTCAGATGGTCTTGGTCCATCCGCCATCCAGGTCAATCAGCGCGCCCTGCATATAGCGCGAATGTGGTGACACCATGAACGCCGCAAGATGGGCGATGTCTTCAGGTTCTCCCAGGCGCACGATGTGCGATTTGCGTACGATGGCCTCCAGCGCCGCATTCGTGTCACCGCCGTAATTCGCGGCCTCCGCTACCAGCGTCTGCTGGAACCGGTCCGTCTTCACCCGGCCGGGATTGATGGCATTCACCTGGACGCCGTCGTGAATGCCAATGTCCGCGATAGCCTTGGTGAATGAGAGGCACGCGCCATTCACCGAGGCGCCAATCGTAAATTCCGCGCTCGGCGTGCGGCCTCCGGCTCCGATGATATTCAGCACCGCCCCGCGTCGCGACTTCAGATGCGGCCAGGCGGCGCGCGTCAATCGCACCGCGCCATGGAATTTCAGCGCGAAACCGTCCGTCCAGTCCGCTTCCGTCAGCTGAAAAAAATCGCCGCGCTTGGTCGCTCCGGCATTGTTCACCAGGATGTCGATGCCGCCATGGGCATCGACCGCGGCTTTCACCAGCGAAGCGGGAACAGAGGGTTCGCGCAGGTCGCCCGAAATGCAGGTCGCCGCCGCGCCACCGCTGGATTTAATTTGCGAAGCGACCTTCTCCAGATCGGATTGGGCTCGCGAAGCTAGAACGAGCGTAGCGCCCTCCTGGGCCAAACGCAGAGCGATGGCGCGGCCAATGCCGCGGCTCGCCCCAGTTACGATTGCAATCTTTCCCACCAGCGATTTCTGCTCCGGCATCCTGTTGGCTCCTTCGATTGAGTTGGTATTTCACGTGTCGAATACTAGAAAAGGGAAGTGCAGTTTACCCCGCATCCGGCGGCGGCGTCCGAGGAATTTGCTGCACTTCGAGCCCGGTAAAACCCGCTGCCGGCAAATATCAAATCTTTGCCGGCGCGTCTCTGCCGGGCAGCTTGTCGCAAGCAGGTTGTCACAGGCCAGTTCGTCGAAGGGCAGCTTGTCGCAAGCAGGTTGCCACAGGCCAGTTCGTCGAGGGGGCAGTTCGTCATAGGCAGTTTGTCGTCGGGCAATTCGTCAAATGCCAATTCGTCAAATGCCAATTCGTCAAATGCCAATTCGTCGTGGGGCAGTTCGTTATAGCGCAGTTTGTCGTAGGCCAGTTCGTCGTAGCTCGGTTCGTTGTAGGGCGGTTCGTTGTACGGTAATTCCTTTCGGGGTGGCTAGCCGTAGGGCCCGTCTTTGTAGGGCACGGCTTCAGCCGTGCCGTAAGACCAGCCTTAACAATGCGGCTTTAGCCGCTGGCCCAACAGTTCGAAGGCGACGCCGCATCCTGAGCATTCCGGCCGTCGTATCCGTTCCCCGAAGCGCCGAGCCCGAAGCCCGTCCTACACAAGACAAATTGGCTCTTTACATCGAAGAAAGATACGATAGATTGGCCGTACTGGATGAGCCAATGATTCCACTGCATCTCCAACCCGAGAGTCATGTGCCGCTCTATATCCAGCTGCGCGACCAAATTCGCGCGCTCGTCCATAACGGCGATTTGCGGCCCGGCGAGCGCATTCCCGCCAGCCGCGAACTCGCCATCCAACTGGGCGTGCACCGTACCACGGTTGCCAACGCCTATGCCGAACTCGAATCCGAAGGCCTCATCAATGGCCACGTGGGGCGCGGCACGTTCATTCGCGCCGATAACACCGCGAGGAAAATCACTCCGCTGCCGCATCCCGCTTCCGTGGATGGAGGCCTGCGCTGGGAATCGCTGTTTGCCGACGAACGCGGCGAAGAGTTCCTGAGCCGACTGACGCAAGCCGGATCCCGTGACTCGATTTCGTTCGTGCTGGCCAAACCGTGCACGCAATTGTTCCCCGTGGAAGAATTGAGAAAGTGCTCCAACACCGTCTGGCGGCGCGAAGGCATCAACATCCTCCAGATGGGTCCGACGGACGGATACCCTTCGCTCAAGCAGGCGCTGCTCACCTTGTTGCGCTCGGAAGGCTATGAAGCCGGCGAAGAAAATCTGCTGATTACGGACGGCTGCCAGCAAGCGCTCGATCTGGTCTGCAGGGCGTTTCTGCGTCCGGGCGACACGGTACTTCTGGAAAATCCGATGTATCCCGGCGCGCTGGCGATTTTCACGGGAGCGCGCGCTAGAATTCTGGGCGTCCCAGTGAAGACGGAGTCGGGCCCGGGCACAACTCCCGGCGTGGACGTTTCCGCGATTGAAGCCGTGCTGATGCAGAATCGCGTGAAGATGATGGTTCTTACGCCCGATTTTCATAATCCGACCGGGACCACCCTGCCGGTGGGCGAACGCCGCCGTCTGCTGGAAATCGCCGCGCGATTTCAGGTTCCCATCATTGAAGATCACATCTACGCCCGCTTGCGTTCCCGGGGCGAGCGCGTTCCATCGCTGATGCAACTGGATCGTTCCAAACTGGTGATTCAGGTGGACAGTTTTTCGAAGATCGCTTTTCCCGGAATGCGCGTGGGATGGATCGTGGCGCCTTCGAATGTAATCGACCGGCTGCGTCTGGTGAAGCAATCCACCGATTTGCACACCGGCCACCTGGCACAATCGATCCTGGCGGAATACTTGCGGCGCGGACATCTCAGCCGTCATCTGGAACGCGCCCGCAAGGCATACAGCGGGCGACTGGCGGCGCTGGAGCAGGCGCTGACACGCCATATGCCTGCGGGAACAAAATGGACGCGTCCTGAGGGCGGCATGTGCGTTTGGGTTGAATTGCCTCCGGGATTCGATTCGAATGAATTGCTGATTCACACCCGCGAACGCGGCGTGGTGTTTTCCCCCGGCAGATATTTCTATTCTCAGAATCCGCAGCCCAACACTCTGCGCCTCGGCTACACGGGTGTGGCCGAGCGTGAGATCGCCCGCGGCATCGCCATTCTCTCCGATGTGTTACGCATCGAAATGCGCAAACGGCAGCGGGGACGCGCGCCGGGCCGAGGTGCCCCGCGTCGCGCTGGTCTGAAAAAACCTGCAAATTCGAAGTCGGGCGAGGCGTCGCTTATGGATTTTTCACCATGCCATCACCGATCGTGAGACAAGGGTAGGAACTGGAAATGGGTTTGAAAATTACTCAGGTTGACGCTTTCGCGGATCGGCCATTCGCCGGCAATCCCGCGGCGGTCTGCATTCTGGAGCAGCCTCGCTCGGCAGAGTGGATGCAGCTGGTGGCTCGCGAAATGAATTTGTCCGAAACCGCCTTTCTTGTGAAGCGGCAGTTTGGATACGATTTGCGCTGGTTCACGCCGGCAGTGGAGGTGGACCTGTGCGGCCATGCGACGCTCGCCAGCGCGCACGTTCTATGGGAGGATGGGCACCTCAAGGCGGACGAGTCCGCGATATTCCACACCAAATCGGGTGTGCTGAGCGCCAGGAAAAAAGACGTATGGATCGAAATGGATTTTCCCGCCACGCCTCTAACACCAGAATCTGGCTTGCGCGAAGAGTTGGAGGAGGCAATCGGAGCGAAAGCCAGAACCGTGGGGCGCACCCGTTTTGATTGTCTGGCAGAAGTGGAAAATGAGACCGCCGTGCGCTCGTTAAGTCTGGACCTGAGCAAGCTCGCGCGGTTAAAAATCCGAGGATTAATTGTCACCAGCGCGGCCTCGGGTCCGGAGTACGATTATGTCTCGCGATTTTTCGCACCTTCGGCTGGAGTGTACGAGGATCCCGTCACGGGTTCGGCGCACTGCTGCCTCGGACCTTTCTGGAAGGAACGGCTTGGGCGCGATAATTTAGTCGGATACCAGGCGTCCGCTCGCGGCGGATTTGTGCGCACTCGTTGCCGGGGAGACCGGGTATTGCTGTCTGGCCAGGCGGTGACCATCATGCACGCGGAAATGGTTTCCTGCGCCTAGGAGCGAAATGAAGCTCGATCCAAAACCCGGGAATCCCTGCTTTGGCTGCGGCGGCGCCAACCCGCGCGGAATGCATCTCTCCTTCGAACAAGACGACGCTCGCCAGCGGATCGTCGGGCGCTTCAAACTGGGCGAAGAGTATCAGGGCGGCTCGGGCTACCTTCACGGCGGTATCATTGCGCTGCTTCTGGACGAAGCCATGAGCAAGGCGTCGCGGTTTCACTCCGAGCATGCCGTCACCGCCGACCTGCGCGTGGAGTATAAGAAACCGATCCGCGTTAACACCGAAATCGTGGTGGAGGGATTTGTGGCGCGCCGCGACGGGCGTCAGTTGTATCATGAAGGGGAGATTCGGAATGAGGCGGGAGACCTGCTCGCCCGGGGGCACGGAAGGTTTGTAGTCGTGGACATGGAAAAATTCCGGGCCCGGTGAAGCGTGAAGAATCAGTGGCACAGGCTTCGGCCTGTGGGGTTTCGTTCGCGCAAGGCCCAACATCCACAGGCTGAAGCCTGCGCCACCTGAAATGCGAACCCACTGAGAAATTGAGCGAGGAGAAAAAGAATGACAGCGACAACGGGAAGCAATGGAAATTATGGCACCGATCAGTGGCGCGTGAAGGTTGGCCTCGCTGAAATGTTGAAGGGTGGGGTCATCATGGACGTCACCAACGCCGAACAGGCGCGCATCGCCGAGGACGCCGGAGCCTGCGCCGTAATGGCGCTGGAACGCGTACCCTCCGACATTCGCAAGGAAGGCGGCGTGGCGCGCATGGCGTCGCCGAAAATTATTCGCGAGATCATGAACACCGTCAGCATTCCGGTGATGGCCAAATGCCGGATCGGCCACTTCGCCGAAGCCTCCGTGCTGGAGGCCCTGGAAGTCGACTTCATCGACGAAAGCGAAGTGCTCACGCCCGCCGACGAGGAAAACCACGTCTGGAAGCATGACTACAAGGTGCCGTTCGTGTGCGGCGCGCGCAACCTGGGCGAAGCGCTGCGGCGAATTGCCGAGGGGGCGGCCATGATTCGCACCAAGGGTGAAGCCGGCTCGGGCAACATCGTCGAAGCCGTTCGCCACATGCGCACCATCGTTTCGGAGATGCGCCGGCTGACGACGCTGCGCGGCGACGAATTCATGCGCGTGGCCAAGGAACTGGGAACGCCGCTGGACCTTGTCCGTGAAGTTGCCAGCACCGGGAAACTTCCGGTGCCGAATTTTTCCGCGGGCGGAATCGCCACTCCCGCCGACGCCGCGCTGGTTCGCCACCTGGGGGCTGAAGCGGTGTTCGTGGGATCAGGAATTTTCAAATCCAGCGATCCCGAAAAGCGCGCCAAGGCTATCGTGAAGGCCGCCACCCACTATCAGGATCCGAAAGTTGTGCTCGAAGCCTCCGAAGATTTGGGCGAAGCCATGCGCGGTCTGGACATTCGCCAAATCGAGGAGAAGGATTTGCTGCAGACGCGCGGCTGGTAACGAACCGGTTACTTTTTCCGTGGTGCATTTACTTTTGTCATTCCGAGCGAAGCGAGGAATCTCTCTGCGATTCGCAATTATAAGATAGAGAGATTCTTCGCTACGCTCGGAATGACAGTTTTTTTTTCGGGTAAGTGGGAAGCAGAGAGGGCAATGAAGATTGGAATTCTGGCCGTGCAAGGTGACTTTGAAGCGCACGCCGCAACTCTGGCGCGCATGGGCGTCGACTCCGTGTTCGTGCGCACGCCGCGGGATCTTGAGGGTGTGGACGCCGTGATCCTGCCTGGCGGCGAGAGCACCACGCAGTGGAAATTTCTGGTGGAAGAAGGCCTGGATAAAAGTTTGCGGGCCCACGCGGCACGCGGCGGAGCGATCTTCGGCACCTGCGCGGGAGCCATCCTGATGGCGCGCGATGTGTACAATCCCGCGCAGCCATCTCTTGGTATCGCGAATATCGCCGTGATTCGCAACGGCTACGGGCGCCAGCTCGCCAGCGAAGTGCGCCAGGGCACCGCTACGATTTCGACGCAGCCCATCGAAATGGTGTTCATTCGCGCGCCTATTATTGAGCGCGTGGGACCGGACGTCGAAGTGCTGGCGACCTCGCGAGGGCCAGCCGGTGCTGATTCGCGATGGGCGCTTTCTGATCGCGACCTTTCATCCTGAACTTACCGAGCAATACTGCCGTGCACGAATACTTTGTGAAAATGGCGAAGACGAACGACGCCGAAGAACACGATTCGATGCTGAAAGTTTCCGATTCTGGCAAGGCGGGGCGTCCGTAGCTGAGGATCTGCTCGGCCTCCACCAAAACAGAGAAGTCCTGGCGTGCGATGCTGATCCGCCGGGTTTACATAGGGATTTACATTTGCTGAACCACTTTCCACTCCGGATTGTTGTTCTCGCTGCGTCTAACTTCCACAGGCTGAAGCCTGCGCCACTTGTTGCCGCGATGGCCTCCTTGAGCGCCGCCGAATTCCGTGTCATTCTGGTTGCTTGAAATCCCGGTCCGGAAAGATGAAGGAACATGGGTCCGCGTACCAAGGTTTTATTCCTATGTATTGGCAATGCCTGTCGCAGCCAGATGGCGGAGGCGATCGCGCGGCACACCGCGGCGGACGTGATTGAGCCGTCCAGCGCGGGACTCGTCCCTTTCGGCGAGATTCCCAATACTACCGTCGCCGTGCTGCAAGGAGCGCGGAATCGCCGTAGAGGGCCAAAGTTCCAAACCTTTGCGTTCGGAGGACATGTCCGCGGCCGATTTGATTGTCAACATGACCGGGCGCTCGGGTTCCGCAATATTCGCGGAACGAGTGGCACACCTTGAGGATTGGGACGTCGGCGATCCGTACGGTTTGAATCTGGCGGTCTACCGATCGATTCGCGATCAGATTGAGGCGCGCGTGGAAGACCTCGCGCGGCGCCTTCGCGAAAGGGAAACTTAGCCACGACCGCCGAAGGGCTGTTGAAGTCGGTAGCAAGCTCGAGCGTGCGTGACGGCCAAAATGTGGGTCCCTTGGAGCCCGCACCTTCAGGTGGGCATTCGTGCGCAATTTGGAGAGCGCCCCGAAAGAAGGCGCGACAACCGTTTTCGAAAGGGAGGCCGATGCCGCGCGAAAAAACCAGCGTGTCGCGCGAAGACTACCTGAAGGCCATCTGGGAGATGGTCCAGGAAGAGCATGAGCCGATCAGCGCGCGCCTGGCCGAAGAACTGGGCGTTACGCCCCCGGCCGTGACCGCCGCGCTGAAACGCCTGACGCGCGACGGCCTTCTGGTGGTGCGCCGCGACGGCCGCATCTCGCTGACACGCAGAGGCAGCAGCCTTGCCGACCGCCTCGCCATGCGCCACCAGCTCGC
Organism: uncultured Acidobacteriota bacterium; assembly: GCA_963695945.1. Lineage (GTDB taxonomy): Bacteria > Acidobacteriota > Terriglobia > Acidiferrales > UBA7541 > Palsa-360. Next base: position 37,129 of record CAVOIX010000073.1, read on the forward strand.
CGAAAAATTGCTCACCGAAGTGATCGGCCTGGATTGGACGCGCGCGCACGACGAAGCCGAACGCCTCGAACACGGCATCTCGCCCGACGTGGAAAAATTGCTACTGGCCCGCTTCGGCGCCGAAGGTTTTTGCCCTCACGGCGTTCCGCTGCAGGGCGGTCTGGCAAAGCTGCGGCGCAAACACGGCGCCGTCCCGCTTTCCGACGTGGCGACCGGCAAGTCGGTGGAAGTTCTCTGTGTCTACGAAAAAGATCCGGAGTTTTTGGAAGTTTCTTTCGGGACTCACGCTGCATCCCGGAGCGCATGCCCGCATCAAGAAGCGCGAATACGATGAAACGATGACGCTTGCGGTGGGCAGCCGCACCATCCACCTCGGAAAACCAGCCGACCAGCCGCATCTGGGTCCGGGCGATCGGACGCGAGTAGGATCGGCTTCAGCCGGTCTACTTCTAACTTCTATATCCGGGTCCAATATTCTCTGCAATCTCAAAGCTCCAAAGCAGATCCGCGGTAGCCTATCCTACAAAGCAAAGAAAAAAGGCCGAAGAACGTCTTCGGCCCTTTGGAGTTTTGAACTCGCCGGCTGTCTGCGCTTCCGACTACGAAATCGGAGTGCACACCGCCTTAACTTCGGTGTACTGCTCCAGCACTTCGTGCCCCATCTCGCGGCCCCAGCCGGACTCTTTGTATCCGCCGAAGGGCAGGGCGGCGTCGAACACGTTGTAGCAGTTGATCCAGACGGTCCCGGCGCGCAGCAGGCTGGCGATGCGGTGCGCTTTCTTGATGTCGCGAGTCCACACGCCGGCGGCGAGGCCATAGATGGAGTCGTTGGCTTTCGCCGCGATTTCCTCCACGTCGCGGAACGGAATCGCGGTGACCACCGGCCCGAAAATTTCCTCGCTGCACCACTTTCATTTTTTCGTTGGTGTTCACCAGCACCGTGGGCTTCACGAAATAGCCTTTGTCTCCCTCGCGCTAGCCGCCGGTAACGGCCTTGGCGCCTTCGCGAAAGACCGGATTCGAGATAGCCGCAGACGCGGTTCAACTGCTCGTCGGAAACCAGCGGGCCCATGTCGGTGGAGGGATCCATGCCGGGGCCGACGCGAATGTTGCTGGCATACTTCGCAACGCCGTCGACAACTTTGTCGAAAATATCCTTTTCGACGTAGAGACGCGAACCCGCGCAGCAGCACTGGCCGTGGTTGAAGAAAATGGCGCTGGCGGCCCCGGGAATGGCGGCATCCACGTCGGCATCATCCAGCACGATGTTGGGCGACTTGCCGCCCAGTTCCAGCGAAACTTTTTTCAGATTGCCGGCGGCGGCCTGCAGGATCAGTTTGCCGACTTCGGTCGAGCCAGTAAAGGCAACCTTATCGACATCCGGATGCGCGGCCAGCGCGGCGCCGGCGGTTTCTCCGTAGCCCGGAACGATGTTCACGACGCCATCGGGAATGCCCGCCTCCTGAATCAGTTCGCCGAGGCGCAAGCGCGGTGAGCGGGCGTCTGTTCCGCGGGCTTCAGAACCACCGTGCAACCGGTGGCGAGCGCCGGGCCGAGCTTCCAGGCAGCCATCAGCAGCGGAAAATTCCAGGGAATGATCTGACCCACGACTCCTACCGGTTCACGCAGCGTGTAGGCCAGAAACTTGCGCTTTCCGCCGCCCGATGAAATCGGAATCGTGTTGCCTTCGATCTTGGTGGCCCATCCCGCCATGTAGCGGAACAGATCGGCGGCCAGCGGCACGTCCGCGACACGCGCGACGGTGAGCGGCTTTCCATTGTCGAGCGATTCGAGTTGCGCGAATTCTTCCAGATGCTTTTCGATCAGGTCGCCGAGCTTCCAGATCATACGGCCGCGCTCGGAAGGCGTGATTTTCGACCACGGGCCGCTGTCAAAAGCGGCGCGCGCGGCTTTCACGGCGCGATCGATGTCTTCTCGATCGCCTTCGGCGACACGGGACAGAACTTCGCCGGTCGCCGGATTGTACGTGGGAAAAGTTTTGCCGGATGCGGCGTCTACCCATTTGCCGCTGATCAGCATTTTATGGGTTCTGGAAATAAATTTGGAAACATTCTGGTCAAGCAGCGGTGCGGATGCTGTTGTTGCCATATTCAATTCTCCTTCTCTGCGAGCAGATGCAGGGACGCGTTGGTTTGGCGAGGCGAAGTCCAAGCTACTCCCCTAGAGAAGAAAATTCAAGCGGGTGATTTGCACGTGGAAATTCGATTTGTTGCGAGTAAGTTCACTTGTGACTTGTGCGAGTTGCCAAAACCCAAATCGGACGGCGGCTGGAAACCCAAATATGTGCCGCGGCCAAATTGCGTTACACTGAGCACGCGCCCTGGGACTACCTCGGGAACTTCAGAGCTGGACTGGAATTATGGATTTGCGCTATCCAATCGGGCCCTACGAAGCGAAGACTACGCTCAGTCCCGCTGAGCGCGCCGAAGCGATGGTCCAAATTGCGGAAGCTCCGAGGCGCATGCGCGATGCAGTGGGCGGTCTTTCGGGAGGGCAGCTCGATACTCCGTATCGTCCTGACGGATGGACGGTGCGCCAGGTCGCGCACCACGTTCCAGACAGCCACATGAACGCGTATACGCGGTTGAAACTGGCACTGACTGAGGATGAACCCACGATCAAGCCATATGACGAAGGCCTGTGGGCTGCGCTCCCGGATTCGCAGGAGGCACCCGTCGAGGTTTCTCTGGCCCTGCTGGAATTTTTGCACCTGCGCTGGGATTTTTTGCTTCGGGCCCTTAAGCCCGCGGATTTTGCGCGCCGCTTGCGGCATCCGGTTGTGGGCACGATGACCGTTGACAATCTCGTTCACCATTACGCCTGGCACGGACGCCACCACGTGGCGCACATCACTGCGCTTCGCCGGCGCGAGGGCTGGAACTAGCCCGCGTGATATTCACCGCCATACGCTACTACTGGATCACCGCGAAGGGTTATCGACTGCGACCGTGGGCCAGTCCCTACATTCGCTGGCGCCTGGAAACTTTCTTTGGCGGCGACATGCACGCGCTGGATGCCGCGCAATTCTTCCGGCTGATTCGCAGCGAGCGCAAACAATTGAGAGAATTTCTCGCTTGGACCGCCGAGCGCTGGCGCGTGCAGCGACTGCGCGGCACGCGGTAGGAAAATTCTGGATCGTTGGCCGCAAGGCCTCGTGTCGCGCCGGCCGGGGCTTGATTGTCCGCTTTCCTGATCACTTCCGTGATGGACCGTCGTAGATCGCCCCTTTGGGACTTTTAGATTTCGGCTCTCTGCTATCGGTTGTTCGTCGCTTGCCTTTCTTCCGGTCAGATCGTAATGAATGTATAATCGACGAAGGCCGAATCGCTGGAGCGATTATCTCCCTTTCCGCAAGCCGTTATGAATGAACTGAAAATATTCCCGAAGACCGAAGCCCTTCACCAAGGTCGCTGGTGGGAGCCCATGCCGGATGGGCGGGTGCACTGTTTTCTTTGCCCGCGGCATTGCCACATCGGCGAAGGGCAGGCCGGATTTTGCTTCATTCGAGTGAATGAAGGGGAAAACTGTACAGCCTGGGCTACGCATCACCGGCGGCATTGCAGATTGATCCGATCGAAAAGAAGCCGCTCAATCATTTCCTTCCGGGTACGCGCGTGTTTTCGCTGGGCACGGCCGGCTGCAATATGGGTTGTTTCTTCTGCCAGAATTGGGACATCTCAAAATCGAAATCCGATCAGGGGCGTTCAACCCATATTCCTCCTGAAGATATCGTCGCGCTGGCGGTGCGTTACGGCTGTCCGTCGATCGCATTCACCTACAACGAGCCCACGATTTGGGGCGAGTATGTGATCGATATTTGCCATGCCGCCCGCGAGGCGGGAATTCGCACCGTCATGGTGACCAACGGCTACGTCACGCGAGAAGCGTTTCATGACATTTACGATCAAGTGGATGCCGCGAATGTGGATTTGAAAGCGTTTACCGAAACTTTTTACGGAAAAGTCACACTAACGCACCTGCAGCCGGTGCTCGATACGCTTACCTGGCTGAAAGAAGAAACCGCAGTGTGGTTTGAGATTACCAATCTCCTGATTCCTACGCTGAATGATGATCCGCGCGAAATCGCCAAGCTAGCAGAATGGATTCTGGAACATCTTGGTCCAGACGTGCCGCTGCATTTCACGGCGTTTCATCCGGACTTCAAACTGCAGGATAAGCCGAAAACTCCTCCGGAAACGCTGCACGCCGCTCGCAAGATCGCTCTTGCTGCCGGATTGCACTACGTGTACGAAGGGAATATTCATAGTGATGCGGCGAACACCTATTGCCCGGGCTGCGGCAAGAGCGTGATTCGGCGTTCCTGGCACGAGGTGACCGAAAATTTGCTGCGTGACGGAAAATGTCCGGCGTGCAGTGCGGCCATTCCCGGCAGATGGACATACGCCCCACATCCGGGCGATTCCCCAGGGCGCAATCATTGAATTCAGCAGCGGGTCAGTACGATGAACTGAATTTTTAATGAATTCGATTGCAGGACGGTTGCGATCGATGATCAGCGGCGTTTGAGAACCGTGGTGCAGAATGTCGAATGTAAGATTGCAAATCTCAAATCTCAAATCAGGGTATCGGATTCAAATCGTCAAAATTCAGAAAAAACTCGCCATTGCAATCCGCCAGGCGCTACTGCCTTCAACTTGCCCTGACTTCTGGTAGTGGGCTAATTCTGTGTTGCCGAAAAGTGCCGTAGGCACGACAAAACGTAGCCCACAGCGGAAGCTGTGGGAATCGAGCCAGAAAATCCAGAAAGCCCCGGCGGGGCGATACAACGGGCCTACCTAGACAACTACCTTCATCACGCTTGGCCAATCAGGTGTCACCCCTGGCGGGGATTTCGGCTCGGAATTGGCACGAATTCCCACCGCTGCCGCGGTGGGCTACGTTATTTCGTCCCTTCGGGACTGGCAACACAGCATTAGCCCACTACCTGACTTCTAAAGATAGAGCGCTGGCGCGAGTCATCGGTCACCGCTCGCAATTCAGCGGTCCCGATTCACTCTACCGCCCCATGGGCATATCCATCGACATACCTCCGGCGGGCGGTATCGACGGCATTCCCGCGAGATACGCGTACATCCACATTTGCCATTTGCGATCGAGCTCCAGCGGAGTTGCGCCCAGTGCTGCCGCCACGCCGGCCACGTTCGGCCGCGACATCTTCGCGGAATAAAGCTTCCGAACCGCGCTCGCGCCTCCGAACTCGGCGACTTCGCTGATCCACGCCGCGCCCAGCAGGGTCTGGTCATTCGCAGACGCAATTTCGTCGGCAGGATTGGCGAGGAGCGCGGCGAGTTGTTTGTGGCCGAGTCTTTGCTCCACTTGCGCGGCAGCCATTCCGATTTCCCCGCCGTGCCATTCGCCAAGCAGCCAGAAAGCGGTCCATTTCGCAATTTCCGCGCTCCCTGGTTTTCCCCACGCCACGAAGAGAAGCGATTGCGCATCGGCGGCGGCCGGAAGCAGGGGATTGCGGTGCAGCAGATTCGTACGGATGGTGGTTCCTGTAACGGAGTAGGGCAACTCACCCGTCTCGTCGGACAGCGGCACCGGAAACTCCGGATCGAAAACGATGCGCAGTTCAGAATTGGAGGCGGCGTCGCCCAGTTTTTTGTCCAGGGCGGTGAAGAGAGACTCGCGACGCGTTGCGAACTCGCTCATAGCGTCCTGAGACAACGCGCCCGGCGGGCAAAGAATTTCGTAGTGCGCGGAAGTGACGCGCTGCATCAGTGATTCGCGGACGTAACGGCGAAGTTTGCCGCCATAAAGCATAACCGCCACGCCAATCACGGCGATGCACAGAGCCAGGATTGCCAGCGGTTTGATGAAACCGCGCTCGGAGAGCGCCCTGGTGGTCATGGAATGAATTCGCCCGGTAATCGATGCTCGATGTTTGCGGTTCGCGCGGGCTGAAAATACTTTTCGACGTCGGTGTCACAAAACCCGCGATTATTCAGGTGGATCTGAAGCTGAGACCTGGAGAACGGGCCAATCGAAAAAAGGGCGCGAATCGATTCAAATACGACTTGGTGTTCGGGTTCGGAGAAGTTGTATCCGCTGAGGGCTTGCATTAGAGTTTGCCTCGCTTCCCTTGGGCCGGCCTCATCGCACAGCGAGCGAAGCGCGCCAACCTCGTTCGCCGATTTTGTTTCACGATCCATTTCCATTGTGCCGGAGGAATTTCTCGTCATTGCAGCGCCTTCATTTTGCGCAAAGGACTGCCGCCACGCTGCTACCGTTAGTTTATTCCAGATGGAGCGCAACTGAGGAGGATTCTTGCGAAGGACTGAAAGTACATTTCGCGTTTGGCGGGGATCTTCTCGCGGTTACGTCGTTTTGCCGCCGCTGCCGCGGCGGGCCGCGGTGTTTCCTCTCTTCCGGACTCGCCTGCCCGCGAGGCAATCTTGCTGAGAATCGGCCGCGAAAAGAGGTTCTGGAGTAGACTACGCTTACTCGAAGCGTTTAGCTGAGAACTTAAAGGCGAGGGAAGACATCCATGAAAAAGCTTTGCGGGCTCTTGCTGTTCCTGTTCGCTTTTCTATTTGTGGCCGGCGCCAAGGCTCAGGAGACGCCTGACTGGACCAACCCGTTCCCGCCTTACCGCATCATCGGCAATATTTATTACGTTGGAAGCCAGGGACTGGCCGTTTATCTGATCGCCACGCCGCAGGGAAACATTCTGATCAACAGCAATCTGGAAAAATCCGTGCCGATGATCCGCGAAAGCGTGGAGAAACTCGGATTCAAATTCACCGACACCAAGATTCTTCTGATCAGCCATGCGCACTGGGATCACTGTTCCGGCAGCGCGGCGATCAAGGAATTGACCGGCGCGAAGTACATGGTGATGGACGCGGACGTGCCCGAAATCGAGGCGGGCGGCAAGGGTAATTTTCAGTATGGCGATGTTGCGGCTTCGCGCTATCAGCCGACGAAGGTCGACCGTATCCTGCATGACGGAGACGAAGTGAAGCTTGGCGGCACCGTCTTGGTGGCGCACCTCACCCCCGGACACACCAAGGGCACGACGACGTGGACCATGAAAGTGGCGGATGGAGGGAAAACGTATAACGTGGTCATCGTTGGCAGTCCCAATGTGAATGCCGGATACAAACTGGTGAATAACGCGCTTTATCCCCAGATCGCTTCCGACTACGAACGCATGTTTCGCGTCCTGAAATCACTGCCGTGCGATGTATTCCTGGGTGCGCACGGAAACTACTATGGAATGGAAGCGAAGTATGCGCGAATCAAAGACGGCCAGCCTAATCCGTTCATCGATCCCGAAGGATATAAGGCTTACATCGACGAGCGCGAACAGACGTTCCGGGCAGAATTAGCCAAGCAAACGGCGGCCGCGAAATAGCTCGCCCGGTACAGATTGTGGCGTTGGCCTACGCTCAATTTTATTTGTGCGCAGTTGCGGGGGCCTTTTTGTTTTCCACGTGCTCGTCAATCCACTTCAAGATCAGATCGGCGACCTGGTTGCTATTTTTGTCCTGCATGAGCATGTGGCTGTTGCCGAATTGCCCGTACTTTGGCAGGTGCATCATAGTGGCGTCGCCACCCGCATCATTCAGTTGCTGAACGAACTTGGCGCATCCGTCAAATCGTTCCTTCCACATCGTGGGCATGCTGGGAACGTCTCCGAGGTGGTCCCCGAAGACCAGTAGGGTTGGGATCTTCGCGAGGGTGGCAATTTGCTGCGAGGTCATCGCGGGGCATCCGGTTTCAATCGTGATCAGCGCTTTGATGTCCGTAGGATTGAGCAGCGCGGTTTGCTCAGGGAAGAAACCCGATTCAGAGTGGCCCATGAGGATCGCGCCCTTTAGTTTGATTGCCAGTCCGGACAGATTCGTCCACGTGGGATTCACCGCCGGGAGTTGGCCGTTCAAATCCGGAATCACTTGTTTTCCGAATTCTTCAAACGCCTCGACGGGGAACTGCTCGTCCGGAAACGGTTTTCCAATGGAAGGGCCGAATCGAAACAGCGTCCAGGCAATTTCGTGAGTGGCGGTCCGGATTTCAGGCATGTCACTCGCCGGACGCTTGCCCAGCCTAATCTCGTTGTAGATCGTGGCGTCGAAACCGGAACGAGCGCGCGAAACCTGGTCGGGAAGATAAACCGAGCGGTGTTTTCGTAGAAAATATTCGTTCCAGCCCATTCGGCCATCCGGCGTGGTTTCGTAGCTCTTGGAACTCAGGCAGCACCCGTGCACCATCACCACAGGAATGTGCGAGTCCGCGCCTTCGGGAATCTGATACTGCACATACATCTGGTCCACCGTAATGTTTCCCGTGTTAATGCCGGTGCCAAGAAAGCCGGTGGTGGATCCGGTGAGTGCGTCGGTGTAAATACTGCGTCCGCCAACGAAGAAACTGCCTTGCTCTTTCAGCAGCAGGGAATCGGCCATGGTGACTCCTGCTGCGGCAAGAAGAAGCGTTGCGATGGCAGCCAGACGAATGAATGGCCGCGCAGGCCTTGGAATTCGATTTGTATGTTTCAAGGCGTTCTCCTATAGCCAACAATCCGGCTGCGAACGGTAGGGGTTCTCGAAAGGTGCTTGCGGAAAAGTATCACGATTCGTAATCCCCGGCGAAGCGAGGAATCGCGTTCTTGCCAGGAAGTTCCGCCACGGACGAAATTTCGTAGCCCAGTGCTTAAGCGGTGAGAAAGTGAATCCCACAAAACGAGCTCCGGAGGGGCGACACAACCGAGGCACAGCTGTGCCGCCCCTCTGGGGCTTTGGTCATCGTCCGATAGCCCCACCGCTTACGCGGTGGGCTACGATCTGGCGTCCCTCCGGGACTTCGACAACGGCGGTGCGCGATGGGCTACGATCTGGCGTCCCTCCGGGACTTCGGCAACGGCGGTGCGCGATGGGCTACGATCTGGCGTCCCTCCGGGACTTCGACAACGGCGGTCGCGATGGGCTACGATCTGGCGTCCCTCCGGGACTTCGACAACGGCGGGCGTAGGCGTGTAAGAAATCTCCCTCGCCCGGCAACAAAAAAGTTCGGCGGACTGCTTGTCGCCGGCGGATTTCACAAATCCGCGATCGTAATAGCTCCCAGGCTTGAGGAACTCACCAGCTTGGCATACTTGGCGAAGACTCCAGTCTTGTAACGTGGTTCCGGCGCTTTCCATTTCGCCAGGCGCGCTTTGATTTCGGCGTCGCTCAGTTCGATGGTCAAGCTTTTCGTTGCGAGGTCGAACACAATCTGATCGCCTTCCTGAACGATGGCGATCGGTCCGCCGCGCGCGGCTTCCGGAGCGGCATGGCCCGCCATCAGGCCGCGCGTTGCGCCGCTAAAGCGCCCGTCGGTTAGCAGCGCGACGTGCTCGCCCAAACCCTGGCCGACGAGCGCCGCCGTCAGCCCAAGCATTTCGCGCATGCCGGGTCCGCCGCGCGGCCCTTCGTAGCGCACGATAATCACGTCGCCTTTTTTGATCTGTCCTTTTACGGCGGCATCCATCGCGTTTTCCTCACGGTCAAAAACGCGCGCCGGTCCGCGGTGATAGGGCTGTTCGTGCCCGGAGGTTTTCACAACACATCCTTCGGGCGCCAGATTGCCGCGCAAGATCATCAGGCCGCCGGTGGTTTTGATCGGGTCGGAGAGCTGGTGGATCACTTTTTGTCCCGGTTGTTCCTTCGCCGCCAGTGCTTCCTCGTCCAAAGTTTTCAAGCTGGTGGTCATCTGCCCGCGATGGAGCAAGCCTGCATCCAAGAGACGCTTGGCCAGCAGCGCGTTTCCTCCGGCGTTGAACAGATCGACGGCGGTGTAATTGCCCCATGGCTTCATGTCGGCCAGCAGCGGCGTTTTTGCGCTGATGTCGCCGAAATCATCGAGACGAAGATCAACTTCCGCCTCCTTGGCCATGGCCAGTAAGTGCAGAACGGCGTTGGTCGATCCGCCGGTAGCGACCACTGCGCGGATTGCATTTTCAAACGCCTCACGGGTCACGATTTGTTTTGCCGTGATTCCTTTGCGAAGCAGATCCATCACCAGCGTGCCGGCGTGATACGCAGCCTGGTCCTTGCGCGGATCGGTGGCTGGAACGTTTCCCAGACCGATCGGAGTGAGGCCGATAAATTCCAGCGCCGTGGCCATGGTGTTGGCGGTGAACTGCCCGCCGCACGCCCCGGCGCCCGGACAGGCCACGCTCTCAATTTCTTTAAGGTCGGCGTCAGACATTTTTCCCGCGGCGTGAGCCCCGACGGCTTCAAACACGTCCTGAATCGTGATGTCGTGCCCGCGAAATCGTCCCGGTTGAATCGAACCGCCGTAAAGCACCAGGCTCGGCAGATTCAGGCGAATCAGACCCATGGCGGCGCGGGAATGGTTTTGTCGCATCCTGCGAGCGCAATCATGGCGTCAAACATGTACCCCTGGCCAACGAGCTCGATTGAGTCGGCAATCACTTCGCGGCTAACGAGCGAAGCCTTCATGCCCTCGGTGCCCATCGTTTCGCCGTCACTGATGGCGATGGTGTTGAACTCCAGCGGGGTTCCGCCGGCAGCGCGCACGCCTTCTTTTACTTTTTCCGCGAGCTTGCGCAGATGTGAATTGCAGGGCATCGCTTCAATCCAGGTGTTGGCAATGCCGACCAGCGGCTTGGCCAGATCTTCATCGGTCAGGCCGATGGCGTAAAAATATGCGCGCGCGGGAGCCCGTGAAGGGCCATCGATAATGATGCGGCTATGTTCTCGAAGACGCGGATCCATGATTCCTCCGGGAAAAATAGTGTTGGGTAATCGGTTTGAAATCCTGCTGAGGTCCAGTGGCGCAGGCTTCAGCCTGTGGGTTTTCATCCTTGCAAGGCCAAAATTCCACAGGCGAAAGCCTGCGCCACTTCAGGCGATATTGACTAGGCCCCTTCGGCAATCACGCGGTTCTTCTTCATCCAGGGCATCATCGAGCGCAATTCCGCGCCGACTTTTTCGATGGGATGCTTCTGTCCCTTTTCGCGCAGTTCCTTGAAGCGCTTCAGTCCGCCGGCGGCTTCGTCCATCCACTCCTTGGCAAATTTGCCGGATTGAATGTCCGCTAGAATACCCTTCATGCGTTCCTTGGTGGCCTTGTCGACCACGATGGGGCCGCGCGTCAGGTCGCCGTACTCGGCGGTGTTCGAAATCGAGTAGCGCATTTCGGAGATGCCGCCTTCGTAGACCAGGTCCACGATCAGCTTCATCTCATGGCAGCATTCAAAATAGGCCATCTCGGGCGCGTAGCCGGCTTCCACCAGCGTTTCGTATCCCGCCTGAATCAGCGCGGTGAGGCCGCCGCAAAGCACGGACTGTTCGCCGAAGAGGTCCGTTTCCGTCTCCTCGCGCAGATTGGTTTCGATCACTCCGGCGCGCGCGCCGCCGATGCCGCTGGCGTAGGCCAGGCCGATTTTCTTGGTGTCGCCGGTGGGATCCTGGTGAACGGCCAGCAGGCAGGGAACTCCCGCTCCCTGCGAGTACTGATGGCGCACCAGATGTCCGGGTCCTTTCGGCGCGACCATGAAAACGTTGACGTCCTTGGGCGGCTTGATGAATCCAAAGTGAATTCCGAAGCCATGCGCCAGGGCGAGATATTGTCCGGGGCGCAGCACCGGAGCAATGTCGCTCGCGTAAAGTGCCGGGGCGATCTCATCGGGCACCAGAATCATGATGATATCCGCATGCTGGGCGGCCTCGCGCACGGACAGCACGCGCAAGCCGGCTTTTTGCGCTTTTGCCACCGAAGCGCTGGTGCTCTTCAGGCCGACGACCACGTCGCAGCCAGAGTCCGAAAGATTCATGGCGTGAGCGTGACCCTGCGAACCGAAACCGATCACGGCGATTTTTTTGTTCTTGATGTAGTTCAAATGCGCGTCTTTATCGTAATAAACCTTCACAGTTCCTCCTGTTGCGTTTCTGGGCTGGCAATTTTAATCATGAAAACCACTTCGTCTGCGCGCATGGAAAACTTCGTGACGGCACGCTTTTGTAGCGCCAACCTTCAGGTCGGCATTCTTCGTAGCGCGCAGGCGCCCGCCTGAAGGCGGGCTCTACAAATTCAAATTCTATTTGCGACAGAGGCTGAAGCCGAGGCCATCCGCGACAAAGATTCAAACCCTTGCTTGCGGGTAGCAGCCAAGAATTTTTATGGAATCGGCAAATTCTTTCAACTCGACCAGCGCTTCGCGCGTACCGGGATCTCTCAGCGACGCCTGCAGATCCAGGTAGAAGCAATAGCTCCACGGTGTGCCGGGAATCGGCCGGCTTTCAATTTTCAATAAATTCAGATTGCGGCGGGCAAAGGTGTTCAAGGCGGAACACAGGGATCCGGGCTTATGCGCGAGGTTCAGAACCAGCGACAGCTTGTCGGCCCCTTCCGCAACCTCGGCGGAAGTCGTGAGCAACAGGAATCGCGTGTAGTTCTCCGGATGATCTTCGAGGTGTTCGCGCAAAATCACTCCGCCGTAGACCACCGCGGCGCGTTTACTGGCGATTCCCGCCTTCGCCGGATCGCCTGCGCCCATCACTTCTCGCACGCTCCCTGCGGCGTCGTCGGTGGCCACGCGCTTGATGCCTGGATGGCTGGCGAAAAAACGTTCGCATTGGGCCAGCGCCACCGGATGGGAGGAAACCTGGGTGATGCGATCAAACGTTGCGCCCGGAACGCCGATCAGGTTGTGCACGATCGGAATGACGACCTCGGCCTGAATATGCAGGCCGCTGGAAATCAGCAAATCGTAGGAGCGATGAACGGAACCTGCCAGGCTGTTCTCAATCGGCGCAAGAATATAGTCGGCAGCGTCGTCCTTGATGCTTAAGTAGAGCGCCTCGAACGTGGTCCTGGGGACAAGTTGAATCTCTTCGCCCAGAAGCTTGACGGCTGCTTCTTCGCTGAATGCGCCGCGCTCGCCCTGAAATGCGATGCGGGAGGATGGCGGGACGTTCATTGCCATGGTCCGCAGGCTGTTGTTTGCGCGTCTTGGCGTTTTGGCATGAACACCCAAACTAGCAGGCGGCGAACGCTTCCGTCAAACGTCTGGGATCGTTGGTAGTGGGCTAATTCTGTGTTGCCAGTCCCGAAGGGACGAAATAACGTAGCCCACCGCGGCAGCGGTGGGAATTCGTGCCAATTCCGAGCCGAAAACCCCGCCAGGGGTGACACCCGATCGGCCAAACGTGATGAAGATAGTTGTCTGGATAGGCCCGTTGTATCGCCCCGCCGGGGCATTCTGGATTTTCTCGCCCGTTTCCCACAGCTTCCGCTGTGGGCTACGTTTTGTCGTGCCTACGGCACTTTTCGGCAACACAGAAGCAGCCCACTACCGGATCGTTACGGGAGGCCGCAGTAGGTTCTGAATCGTGGCATCGGCCGCCTGCGGACGGCGCTCGCGGGCCCGCAAAATCCAAAATCCGATTGGCGAAAGACTGCCCGCTGATGACGGTTCTTTAATTGCCGGAAGATTTTCCGGTATACGTCACGCGCCAGACGCTATTGGACGCGTCGTCGGTGAAGACCAACGCGCCATCGCTCGCTACGGTCACTCCCACCGGACGTCCCCATACATTGGCGTCGTCGACTACGAATCCAGTGACGAAGTCCTGATACTCGCCGGTGGCTTTGCCGTTGGGAGTGTACACGCGCATGACCTTGTATCCCGTGCGGTGGGCGCGGTTCCAGGAACCGTGGGAGGTGACAAACAGATCACCGCGATATTCGGCGGGGAATTGATTGCCTTCGTAAAACGTCAAGGTCAGCGGGGCGGAATGCGATTGCAGCAGAACGTCCGGAACGATCACTTTCTCTTTCAGTTCCGGATGCTTACCCGCGAATCGAGGGTCCTGATTTGGCCCGGTGTAGTACCACGGCCAGCCATAGAATCCGCCGTCCTGGATGTGCGTCACGTAGTCGGGCACAAGGTTGTCGCCCAAAGCGTCACGTTCGTTGACGGCGACCCAAAGCTGTCCGGTCTTCGGGTGCATGGCCAGGCCGGAAGCGTTGCGAACCCCGGCGGCATAGATGCGCTGCCCGGTGCCGTCCGGATTGAATTCCAGAACGTCGGCGCGGTTTATTTCCGAATCGTCATCGCCGACGTTGGCCTTGGAACCGACCCCGACGTACAGCTTCTTGCCATCGTTCGAAAATACCAGGCTGCGGGTCCAGTGCCCGCCGCCGTACTTGGATCCGCCAGGAATGCTGGCGACCACCACCTGCGCGGGACCGCTGGCCTTCAGATCGCCATTTTTGTATGGAAAACGCACGATGGAATTGGTGTTGCCGATATACACGTACTGCGGATTTGGTCCCGGAGGATAGAACGCGATTCCGTAGGGCATGGTCAGATCGCCGGCAAAGACTTCGTTGGTAATAACCTTGCCGTCAGCGCCAAACCCTCGCAGCACGCGGATGCGCCCCGGATTGCTTTCCGCGACGAACAGGTCGCCGTTCGGAGCAGTGATGATGGTGCGGGGGGAATCCAGACCAGTGATAGCCAAGTCAATTTTGAACCCATTGGGCACCTTAGGCCACGCGTCGGCGGGTCGCGGAACGACTTTGGATTGATTGGGAGCGGAATCGGTAGCGTAGGGCTTGGGGAGATCCAAGGGTGTGATGGCGTACCGATTTCCGGGGCGCTCGTTCGACCAGTCGTTGAACGGCCCTTCACCCTTCAACATTTGCGGCGCACCGCTCGAGTTCTGGGCGCGAGTGCCGGCGACGAACATCAGGCCAGCTGCCAACGATGCGATCCAGAGCGCGGCCGGAATCTTCCTCAGAATTTTGCCTTGCATCGTTAGTTGCCTCCCCGACGAGTATCGTGTTATGTGACCGCAAGTGAACATAAAGCGTTTCCGCGCTTTCCAGCATCTTAACAGCCGGGCGAGACCGTTTCCAGCGACGCACTGGATCGCGACCGGAAGCGCCGAGGCAATGATTCGACCAGACTGATGCGACTATAGTGGGTACCTGCTCGCGATCCGAACGGCGGGTGGCCGGCAGCCCAAGAAAGTGGAACTCCTCCCACCGGGAATCGTAATTCATAGTGTAGGTGCGGGAGCGACGTCCAAACGGGGTAGATGGTAGAGCCAGCCGAAACACGCGATGTCGATCTGTTGAGACGTCTGGCGGCGGGCGACGACGACGCGTTTCTGGAGTTTTACCGTCGCCACCAGGGTGCACTGTTTCGGTATGCCGCCCATATGTGTGGAAGCCCGCATTCCGCTGCGGACGTCGTCCAGGAAACGTTTTTGACGCTGATCCGGCACTCGAACAAATACGATCAAGAAAAGGGTACTCCGGCCGCTTTTCTCTTTGGCATCGCCCGGAATCACCTGCGCAAGCTCCGCGAAAAAGAGGGCCGGTACCTGCCGTTGCCCGATGAGCCAGAAGCAGGGCGAGGCGCAGATTCTTGGCGCTCCAACGGGAATGGCCATCTAGCGCCGGGCTTAGGACAGGCCCAGTCGATTCACGAGGGACTGGAGCGGGCGCAAATTTCCGAATTGTTGCGCGAAGCCATCTTGACGCTGCCCGATCACTATCGCGAGCCGATCACTCTGTGTGATCTGGAAGGTAAGAGCTACGGCGAAGCAGCGGCACTGCTCGACTGCCCGGTAGGTACGGTTCGATCGAGATTGAATCGAGCGCGTTCGATGTTGCTCGATAAGCTTCGCCCGGCGCGCGCGCTGGCTAGAACCAACTGGGTTCGCCGGGGAGAAAGGCTATGACGGAAATGACCTGCAGGGAGTTCGATGAGATCGTTCATGCATTTGTGCGCATGGAACTGCTGGACGTAAACGTGCGCGAAGCGGCTCTGGAACACGCCGCGCACTGTGACCTTTGCGCCGAGCGGATGGCAGATGCGTCCGCGCTCGCGGAAGTTACCGAATTGCTGAGCAAGAGTTCGCGCAACGATGAAATGCCCGCGGTCGCAGAGGCCGGGCTGCTGGCTTCCTTCCGGCACCATCACCGGCGCGCAGCATGGCGACGCACGGTGGAATGGGCCGGTATCGGAGCAGCGGCAGCCGTGCTCTTGATCTTTCTTTGGACGATGAACGGACGTTCGCGCGTTCAGTCTCCTCCGGCGCCCAGAAGTAATACTTTTTCACAGTCGGATATGCCAATGGACGCGAAAGCGGTCGACGTTCCGAAACAAGATGCTGCGACCCTGGTGGCGGCCGCTGCGGTACCGGATGCAGCGCTGAACGAAAGGTATGTTGCGTCCGATTTTGTGCCAGTGCCCTATACAGGCACGATCACTTCAGACGATCCGGGCATGATCGTGCGTGTCCAACTGACGCGATCCTCGCTGGCGCAACTCGGCTATCCAGTCGCCGAGGCTCCGGATGAAGACTTAATCCTGGCAGATGTTTTGGTAGGCGAGGACGGCTGGCCGCGAGGAGTGAAAGTGATTCAGTAGCGTTTGGACCGGGCAGTTCGGGTTCGCAGGGATGGGGTTCAAGCACGATGGATTGATGGAGGATAGGCCTTGAGAAAAGCAATGCTCGGCGCGGGTATGGCGGGGATGTTGTTGGCGGGTGTGGCGGTGGTTGTCAGTGCGCAGGGACCTCCGCCGGGACGTTTCGGTCCGGGGCCTGGCGGACCAATGGCCGGCATGTTCGAATTTGGCGGCCTCATGGGCGGTTTTGGAGGCAAGGTGGTGACCGGCAAACCCGTTGTGGCGACTTTCACGATCACGCATACGGAAACTATCCCGGGGAACACAATCACCCATACGACTACGGGCACCTACGCGCGCGGCGCGGACGGCAGCACGTATCGCGACGCGAAGTTTGCGGCCATCGGTCCGTGGGCCGCATCAGGGAAGGCCCAGGAATTCGTTTACATCCGAAATGTGACGAAAGGCACGCAATATATAGTCAACGTCACCAAGGGAACCTACGAGGCTTTCCCGATTCACGAGCACACTCCGCCCGAAGGAGGAAAGACTCATCCGGAGCGGCCCAACTCGAATGACGAAACCGTAACCGACAATCCGAGTGCGTCGTACACGGACCCGGCCACGAAGACGGTCTATCCGGCCGATGACCGGCAAGCGACGCGAACCGTTCCAGCGGGCGCGATTGGCAATCAGTTCGCGCTTACGATTACATCGGAACGTTGGACTTCGACGGCCCTGGACGTTCTTCTGGAGGCGACTCACACCGATCCGCGGTTCGGGACCACTACCTATCAGTTATCCAACATCGGGCAGTCGCCGGCGGCCTCATTGTTCACTCCGGATCCTTCTTTCACGCAGGTGCAAGGCAAAAAATTCCGCGGTCACCATGGACCCGGGGATCCGCCGCCCGCACCGCCGCAAAATTGATGCATAAGTTGCCGCGATTGAAAAAAAGGCACCCAGATAATGGGTGCTTTTTTTATGGCGCCGCCATTCCGAATTTCTGTCCGGCCACGCGCTGGCCGTTCCACGCTGCTGCGGTCATTTGACAGCCTTCAGCGGCCCGCTTACTATCGAAATTCGAGTTTCCGGCGCGGAACTTGCTGCCGTTGACAAGTGGCCTGCCACGTAAAGCTTTACCCTAAAATTTAGGCGGAAAGGGCGAATGAGCGCTCCCGGAACCAAGCCAAAATACTATTTAACCACGCCGCTCTATTACACGAACGGCATGCCTCATATAGGGCACACCTATTCGACGGTCGTTGCGGACGTCATCCGGCGTTACAAGCGTATGCGCGGGTTTGACGTGTTCATGACCACTGGCGCGGACGAGCACGGCGTGAACGTCGAGCGCTCCGCGCAAAAGGCGGGAAAATCTCCCCAGGAATTTTCGACTGAGATTGCCAAACAATGGCGGCAGCTGTGGGACGATCTGGGAATTCCGGGCGACGAATTCATCCGCACCACCGATGAAAAACATCACCGCACCGTGCAGTGGCTCTTCAAGCGCTGCCGGGACAACGGGTTCATCTACAAGGGTCACTATACCGGCCAATACTGCGTGCATGACAACGCCTACGTCGTTGACGCCGGTCCCGGCGATCCGTGCCCGGATTGCGGGCGGATTACCGAAACGGTTACTGAAGAAAATTATTTTTTCAAACTTTCGGGATTTCAGCAGAAACTTCTCGATTTCTATGCGGCCAATCCCGATTTCATTCAGCCGGAGAGCCGCCGCAACGAAGTTCTGAGCTTCGTGAATGGCGGGCTTAAAGATCTCTCGATTACGCGCACCACGATCCGGTGGGGAATTCCGGTGCCCGGAGAGGCCCCCACGTTTTTTATGTGTGGTTTGACGCGCTGATCGGATACCTGAGCGCGGTCGGCGGTCCGAATTTTGAGAGCGCGGCCTGTGGCCGGCGGATCTGCACGTCGTCGGCAAGGAAATCATCCGTTTCCACGCGGTATATTGGCCGGCGTTTCTGATGGCGGCGGATTTACCTCTGCCCAAGAAGATCTGGGCCCATGGCTGGCTGCTGTTTGACAGCGAAAAAATGAGCAAGTCGCGCGGCAACGTGGTGAAGCCGCGCCCGATCGTCAACGCGCTCGGCATCGAGCCGTTGCGCTACTACCTGCTGCGCGAAATTGTCTTCGGACAGGATGGTAGTTTCTCGTATGACGCACTGGTAACGCGCTACAACAGCGACCTCGCCAACGGTCTTGGCAAATCTTGCCAGCCGCACACTGACCATGATTGAGCGCTACTTTGCCGGCGAAATTCCCAAGCCGGCTGCGCTACCAGGCGACGGGATAAACGCTCCCGCGGCGGCGGAATTTTCCGGGAAGCGCTGACTGATATTTTGAGTTCGTACGACCATCTCGGTTTTTCGCTGGCGCTGGAAGCGATCTGGGACCGGTCGCCGCCATCGACAAATTCATTACCGTCGAAAAGCCCTGGACGCTTGCCGGAAAAGCCGGAGGATCGAGAGCGGCTGGCGACCGTGTTATACACGGCGGCGGAAGGGTTGCGTATTGTCACGGCGCTCGCCCATCCGGTGCTTCCGCAGGCCACGCAAAAAATCTGGAATCAGATGGGGCAAAGCGGACCGCTGAGCGGAGTGCAATTAGATCTGCTCGCCTGGGGGCAACTCACGCCTGGAACCAAAACCGGAAAGCCCGAAGGCATTTTCCCGCGTGTTGATAAATCCGAAACAATTGCGAGGATTGAAGCCATGGAACAGGAACAAAATAAAGCCCCGGTTACGCCGGCGGCCGCACCGGCCAGCTCTCCAGCTGCGCCCGGGGCCGGAACCGCAGCGGCTGCGGCGGTTGCCGCCCCAGCGAAGATTGGCATCGAAGATTTCGCCAAGGTGGAGATGCGCGTAGGGCAGGTCAAGACTGCCGAACGGGTCGCGGGCGCCGACAAACTGCTGCAACTCCAGGTGGACATCGGCGACGAAGTGCGCCAAATCGTCGCCGGACTGGCGCTGGCGTACAAACCAGAGGATCTCGTGGGTCGCAAGGTAGTGGTCGTAACGAATCTGCGCCCCGGAAATTGCGCGGAGTGGAATCCAACGGCATGATCGTAGCCGCTTCCTTGCCGGACGGCGCGCCGGTGCTGGCCGGATTCCTGGAAGACGTCCCGGTGGGCGCAAGACTGAAGTGACTGTCGCTACACGGCCTGAATAAGGCGGCGACCGCTGGCAGATAGCAATGGACCTCATCGATTCACATGCACACGTGGATGTTTCCGACTTCGACGCGGATCGCGATGCCATGCTCGATCGCGCACGCGATGCGGGGGTTGGCACGCTTCTGGCCATCGGCAGCGGTCCTGAAGTCGAAAAGCTTGGCGCCGCCGTCCCGTACGCCGAAGCCCACGACTGGATCTACGCGACCTCGGAATCCACCCGCACGAGGCCAGGCATGCCACCGAAGCGCATTACGCGGAGCTGGAGCGCCTTGCCAAGAATCCCCGTCGTGATCGCCTGGGGAGAGATCGGGCTCGATTATCACTACGATCATTCGCCGCGCGAGATTCAGGCGCAAGGTATTTCGCCGTCAATTGGAACTGGCCCGCGCCGCCAGACGTCCAGTCATCATCCACTGCCGCGAGGCTTGGCCGGACTGCCTGAAGATCCTGCAGGAAGATTGGCGGAGTTCCGGACTCGGGCGGAATTTTCCATGTTTTACGGGCACGCTGGAGGAAGCGCGCCATGGCATGGAAATGGGTTTCCTGATTTCCTTCGCAGGAAACGTGACGTATCCGAAGGCGCAGAATCTGCGCGACGTCGCTCGTGAGATTCCGCTGGATAGCATGCTGGTGGAAACCGATTCGCCATTCCTGGCGCCGCAACCGCATCGCGGGCGGCGAAACGAGCCGGCTTACGTCGCGGAAGTGGCGCGAACCATCGGGAATGTGAGAAACTTGCCAGCGAGCCAAGTAGCCGAGCTGACTCGGCAAATTTTCGCCGTTCTTTTTTAGGCGTCCTGGAAGTGGTACCGGAAATCGCAGTGGCGAAGTTCCTGGAGGGGTGTCATCTCACTTCTGACAGCGAAGGAAATCTTTGATCTTGTTCGCGACGACCTTGTCAAGGTCGAGCAGGAGCTTGCGCTCCAGAATGGCTCGGCCATCGAACCAGTCGCGGAAATCTCCCGCTATCTGCTGGAGGGGGCGGCAAGAGGCTGCGGCCGGCCCTGCTGCTGCTTGCGGCGGGATACGCCGGGATACCGGGGGGACAGCGCGATCCGTCTGGGCGCGGTCGTTGAACTGATCCACAGCGCCACTCTGATCCATGACGATGTGATTGATGGCGCGAACACGCGGCGCGGGCGTCCCTCGGCCAATTCCCGCTGGGGAAACCATCGCAGCGTGCTGGCCGGCGACTGGCTGTACATGCAGTCGTTTCAGATGGCGCTGACCGAGCGCAATTTCAAAATCTTGGACGTGCTGATCGAACTGACGCAAAACATGGTGGAAGGCGAGCTTGTGCAGCTGGCCAAGCTGGGCCGAATGGATTTGACCGAGCAGGATGCCGTGGAACTTGCGGCGCGCAAGACGGCGTGCTTGTTCGCAGGATGCGCGCGCTTGGGCGCGGTGCTTGGCAACCTGGATGACGCCGGTGAGCAGGCCATGGCGGATTATGGACACTATTGCGGGCCTGGCGTTCCAGTTAGTCGACGATGTTCTGGATTTTACGGCCTCGCCCGAAAAGCTGGGCAAGCCGGTGCTGAGCGATTTGAAGGAAGGCAAGGTCACGCTGCCGTTGATTTATGCGATGGAGAGCGACGGCGCGGCAGGGAAACGCCTGGTGCGAACGGTACTCGAGGAAAGAGGGTTTGACACGCGTGCGGCCGGAACAGATCACCGCGCTGGTGCATGAGTCGGGAGCGCTTGACCGCACGCGAGCCGCCGCCCAAGATTTTGCCGCCCGCGCCAAGGCTTGCCTGAACGGAAACGCGACTTCCGATTTCGGGCGCGCGCTGCGCACCGTTCCTGATTTCATACTCGACCGTGACAATTGATCAGCGTGTGACCGAAGTCACGCGCTTTCAATTTCTCTTATGCTGCCGTTTAAGGTCATTTACCACCCGCAATACGATCTGGACCTCGGAACGCACGTCTTCCCGTCGCAAAAGTTCAGACTGATTCGCGAAGCACTGCTCGCGGAAGGAATCGCGGATGCCGGCGATTTTCTTGAGCCAGCCCGCCCCGGACGAAGACGTTCTGCGTGTCCACACGCCGACCTACGTGCGCAAGCTGCAAACGGATGCGCTCACGCTAAGCGAACGCATGAAGCTGGAAATCCCACTCACGCAATCGACGCGCGAAGGATTCTGGCTGGCCGCCGGAGGCTCAACGCTCGCTGGCCGCAAGGCGCTGGAAGATGGCTTTGCCGCCAATTTGAGCGGAGGCTTCCATCATGCCTATCCCGGGCACGGCGAAGGGTTTTGCATGATTCATGACGTCGCGATAGCGATCCGCGCCCTGCAGGCCGAGGGAAAATTCGCACCGCCATGACCGTCGATACCGATGTGCATCACGGCAATGGCACCGCAGCCATTTTCGCGGACGATGACACGGTCTTCACGCTGTCCATACACCAGGAAAATAATTATCCGATGCCCAAGCCGCCTTCCGACGAAGACATCGGCCTGGACGACGGCACGCGCGACCACGAATACCTGGACGCGCTGGAAGAAGGACTTCTGCACGCGCTGAAGAAAATGACGCCCGATCTGATTTTCTACGTGGGAGGCGCGGACCCGTACCGCGAAGATCAACTCGGCGGCCTGGCGCTGACGATGGAAGGATTGCAGCAACGCGACCGCCTGGTATTCGAGCATGCGCGGCGCAAAGGGATTCCCGTTGCGTCAACGCTCGCCGGAGGATACGCGCGGCGCGTGGCGGACACGGTACGAATTCACGTCAACACGATCGTCGCCGCCCGCGACGTAATCATGCGGCCGTCGTCCATTCAAAACAGCTAGAGGCTAGCAACGCGCAGATCCTGTGGCGCAGGCTTCAGCCTGCGGATTCTAGTGGCAGCACGTATAGGTGTGCTTCAATTAACCCCCACAGGCTGAAGCCTGCGCCACAGGATCTCAGACTTCATCGAAGCCGCATGGATTACGGAAGCATTCTAAGGGGCCGTTGCCGCAGACGCCCTGGTGATGGCGCCGGCGGCGGCGTCCGGAAAGGCGTCCGGGGCGAAGCCCTGCGTGCGGTAGGCGACCTTCCCAGTTGTGTCCAGCACCAGAATGGTGGGAATGGATTGAACATGCAGGGCCTGGTTGATTCCGTCGGCAAAGAGCAGGGTGCCGCCAGGTTTCTGGTCTTGCAGCGAAGGCGCGACCGCCGACTCATCCTCGTCGGCATTGATGGCCACGAACACAACATCATCGTGTCCCGAAAACTTGGTCCGAAGATCGGCCAGCATGGTTTCCATCTGGCTGCAGTACGCGCACCAGGTGGTCCAGAAATTCACGACCACCACTTTTCCGTGTGATTCGGACAGCTTCACCGGGCCGCTGCCGTCCACGTGCCGCAGGCTGAATTGCAGCGGGTCGCTCACATCTTGTTGTAGACGGGCGCGTCGGACTTTTCGGCTCTGATCGCGTCCTGATTGCGGTCATATTCGGAGAGCAGAATATCGCCGAGTCCCGCATTGGAATCGTGCGTGAAGCGCCACAAATTGCCCATGCGCGAACGCAGCCGCTCGCGATCCAGAGGACGACTCTGCGGATCGGGCTGCTCCTCGCCGGCCAGGATGAAGGCGGCCGCATGCTGCCGGGATGGCTTCGTCCGCGTGTTTGCTCTCTTCGGCAATTTCTCCGAGCGCCAGGGCAGCTTCGGCCGTCGGGAACATCTTGAATCCGGTCGTAAGGTCTTTTACGGCGTCGTCGTTTTTGTGCAGGCGATGTTGCAGACGCCCGCGCAATACGTACAGGTCGACCATGAATTTGGTGCGGCCCGCTTGCCAATCCTCCAGCGTCATCTGCTGGGGACGCGAATCGGGATCGGCCTTGGAAACGCGATCGAGCAGGCGCGTGTCGTAATCGATGGCGCGAAGCTGGCTCGGTTCGTCAGGCATTTTTTCCAGCAGCGTCGCGGCCGTGTACATGGACTGGCTGTCTTCCGGCTGGAGGACGATAATTTTCTTGGCGTAATCGAGCGCGCTTTTCTGGTTGTGCAGATTCATTTCGGATTCCAGCAGGGCGCGGTAAATTGCCGCGCGTCTGGCGAGTCCGGATACCCACCAGATACGCTTCCAGGCTCTTCACCAGAGTGGCGGGATCGTTTCCGGCCTGGCGCACGACGATTTGCAGTTCGGCGTCCGGGTCGGCAACGGAATCTGCCGGGGGGGTGGCGGAATCCTCAGATTTGGGTTTCGCGGTCGATGGCGAGGCGGAAGGCGCCTTTTTCGCGGGCGCTTTTGCGGGCGGCGCCCCGGAAGGGGAAGGAGTCTGCCGCCCCCATGTGGGCATCGTCATGGAAAATGCCAGAAAGACCAATAAAAGCCGAGGTCGCGATCGCATAGGCGGCGATTGTAACCCCAATTGGTCTCCAGGCCTCGTAAAATCCGGAAAGCGTTACGCGACAAATCTTAAATATGGGACCGTCGGCAATAAGGGTTGGCGCTATTTAAAATCCAGCAGGACGTCCACCGTATGGCGGTCGGTATCGGGGCGCAGGAGATGGCCGAATTCGTTGTAGTGCACCGGCAAATCTCCAAAAATATCGCGACTGGGCTTCGATAGGATTTTCACGTGCGATTCATAATAGCCGTCATCGAAAATGTGTCCCGGAGCGATTTGCCAGGCTTGCCGCAAACGCTTCTCGGCTTCGATGGACAATCCGGTGATCACCATGTCACCCATGCGGTACTGCGGGCCTTCGGAAATGCTCACTCGATACGAAATCTGATGAGTGGCATCGTCAAACTGAGGTTCGTGCTGACTTTGGCGTTGAGATAGCCATGCCTGCCGTATTCAGCTTCGATTTTTTGCCACAGCGCCTCGATTTTCATGCCGTCAGCAATGTCCCCTGGTTTTAGTAAGACGGCTGTGTCAAGGCTGGACGAAGGCAGGGCCACATTTCCTTGCCACGAAATTCCTTTCCACGAGTAGGCAGCGCCGGGATTGATGGGAATGTTCAGATCCACAGCGGATTCCTTCGGATCGTTTGCGCCCGGAACTAATTGAACTTGCGGCGGCCCAATCTGTGCCCGCAGAAATCCCCTGGACACGTAGAGCGGCCGCACCTGCTCATTTTCAAAGAGTTCGATCGCAAAGAGCGAATAGGGCTGGCCATTGATGTCTGAGACGCGGTCTTTCAGCCGCTCGGCATTTGCCGCGGCTGGGTCCCCAAACTGTACCGATTGAACTCGAAACGGAACGCCCTCGACGCGAAACTGCATTTCCGAGCCTTGTCCCGACGGCGCCATGATCAGTCGGTGCGTCACGCTGCCTTGATCTTCTGCGAAGCCAGTAGATCCTCAATAACGGCGCTGATCTGATCGATCATGGTCCCATCGCCCGGCGCTTCTCCGGTGAACATGCCAACTTGATTGCGGATGGCGTTGCCGATCGTTTCAGCCGTGAACCAGGGAAAATTGTCGAACACCACAGGATACGTGGTGGCTTCCTGGATCTGGAATTCGAGATTGATGGCTGTGCCTTTGGCACTGTAACGAAAGTTTACGGCCAAAAATATTCCCAGCGCGGAAAGGCGGTTGGTGGCTGCCTGGATCTGTTCCGCGGTGACCACGTCGCCGGTTTTCAGGCCGCTGGCCGCGACGATCTGCTCGGCGGGGAATTTCTGGGCACCCGTGATTTTGATGGAAGCGATGGCGGAACTCGGAGCAGGGTTCGCCGCGGGCGCCTGCGCGCGCAGGGAGAGCGCTGCGAACAAAATGAAATGGACAGCGGCGAACACGATGAGAAAGCGTTTCACGGCAGCAATATATTACGTGAGTTACACGGCTGGGCGAAAAAGTTTTTGGGAAAAAGGCGGCACCGCCTGAAGCCGATGCTACTTAAAGACGAACCAGTTACTCGACGGTGACGGATTTCGCCAGGTTGCGCGGCTGATCCACGTCGCAGCCGCGGCGCACCGCAATGTGATAGGCCAGCAGCTGCAGCGGCATCACTTCCAGGAGTGGCGCAAACATTTCCATGGTGGGCGGCAAACTATGACGTGATCGGAGGCCTTCGCGCGCGATGATCGTTTTCGGTAACAACGGAGATCACGATGCCGTCGCGCGCTTTCACTTCCTTGATGTTGGAGACGCTCTTTTCATAGCGCGTCATCGAGTTCCGGATCGGATTCATCGCGAGTGGCCAGCATCACGACCGGAAGATTTTCATCGATGAGCGCGTTGGGCCCATGCTTCATTTCGCCCGCGGGATAGCCTTCGGCGTGAATGTAGGAAATTTCCTTGAGCTTCAGCGCGCCTTCCAGGGCAATGGGAAGTGAATTCCGCGCCCGAGGTAAAGAAAATTCGTGTGGCGGAAAAATTGCGGGCCAGGCGACTCGTAGATTCCGATTCGTCGCCCTGCAGAATCGTTTCCATTTTATGCGGCACGCGCATCAGTTCCTCAGCAGAAGCGTTGCGCAATCTTCGGTGAGCGTGCCGCGCACCTGGCCCAGGTACAACGCCATCAGCATCAGCGCGGTCAGCTGCCCGGTAAATGCCTTCGTGGATGCCACGCCGATCTCCGGCCCGGCGTGCGTCAGAATCGTTCCAGTGGCTTCGCGGGTGATCATCGAGCCATACACGTTGCAGATCGCCAGCGTTTTGGCGCCTTTCTGCTTGGCTTCGCGCTGCGCGGCCAGCGTGTCCGCGGTTTCGCCCGACTGGCTGATGCAGATCGTCAGGGTTTTGGAATCCACAATGGGATCGCGATAGCGGAACTCGCTGCCGTAATCCACTTCCACGGGAATTCTCGCCAGCCTCTCGATCACGAATTTCCCGGTCATGCCCGGCGTGCCAACTGGTTCCGCAGGCCACGATCTTGATGTTGTTGAAAGTCGCGGAATTCCTGCTCGGAAATGTCCATTTTGTCCAGGAAAACTTTGCCGGAATCCATGGCCACGCTGGCCGAGCAGGGTGTCGCGGACGGCGCGGGGCTGCTCGAAAGATTTCCTTCTGCATGAAATGTTTGTAGCCGCCCTTTTCGGCCATGATCGGGTCCCAGGTGATGTGCTGCACGGCGGGTTCGATGGGATTGCCGTCGAGGTCCATCACGCGCACGCCCTCTGGCAGTGAGCACGGCAATGTCGCCATCGGCCAGGAAAAACATGTCGCGCGTATGCGCCAGAATGGCCGGGAATATCGCTGGCGACGAAAAATTCGTCTTGTCCCAGGCCGATGACCGACGGCGGACCGGTGCGTGCCGCCACAATTTTTTGGGATCCGTGGCGGACAAAAACACGAGAGAGTAGACGCCGGTAAGCTGGCGCACCGTTTTGCGGACGGCGTCTTCCAGCGGGCCGCCTTCTTTCATGTAGTTTTCCACCAGGTGGGCGATGATTTCGGTGTCAGTCTCGGTAACGAACTTGTGACCCTCTTGTTCGAGTTCGCGCTTCAGATCCACATAATTTTCCACGATGCCGTTGTGGACCACCACAATATTGCCCGTGCAGTCGCGGTGCGGGTGCGCGTTTTCTTCGGTGGGGCGTCCGTGCGTGGCCCAGCGCGTATGTCCGATACCGTATAAGCCATCGATCGGGATTGGCGGATCACCTCTTCCAGATTATGCAGTTTGCCGGGAGCTCGCCGGATTTGTACTTTGCCGTCTGAACCGACTACGGCGATCCCCGCAGAATCATAGCCCCGATATTCGAGCCGGCGCAGTCCATCCAGAATGAGGGGAACGACTTTTTTAGGCCCGATATATCCGACGATTCCGCACACAGTTTCATCTCCGGAAACTTTGCTAGGCAGAAAAGAAAGACGCCCGCATAAAAAGGGTAACACACAAGGGAATACGGGATTTGGATGAGCAGGGAGGGGTGTTTCCTGAACCGAACAGCGTGCCTGGGCTCGAAAGAGGGGCCTTTATTCCACGATTTTCGTAACGAAATTCTTCGATCACGGGGTTAGCCAGGATTTCCTTGGCCATGCGCTCGACCTGCTGATTCGGCGGCTTCGCGCGTCGCAGCGCTCAGATCGAGCACGAAGAACTTTCCCTGGCGGACATCGCGAACATCGCTAAATCCTAGAGAAGAAAGGGCATGCTGTATCGCTTGCCCCTGCGGATCGAGAACCGTGCGCTTCGGCATCACCCACACGTGTGCTTTCATGGGCGGCATTATACCAAGCCCAGGGCCGCGACGCCGGAATGAAATTTGTCGAGCATGGCCTGCTTCTCGTCGGGTTCCAGAAATGCATGGTGGAAGCTGGCCTCGGCCAGTTGGACCAGTTCCGCAGGCGTCATTCCCATACGCTGCGCGTGGCCATATTCGTCGCTTACCGTGGTTTCAAACATGCTTGGGTCGTCGCTCGACAGCGTCACTGGGATGCCGCGCCGAAAAATTGCCGGCAATGGGTGATGCTCGTATCCGGCCGTTGCCCGGCCAATCTGGCGAGCCAGGGCGCCGGTGCGCAGATTGCTCGTCGGGCAGAACTCCAGGGGAATCTTTCGCGCGGCGATGAAATCCATGGTGCGCTCATCGCGCATCACCCCAATGCCGTGGCCGATGCGTTCGACGCCCAGAAATTCGACGGCCTCCCGGACGATTTCCGGTCCGCCGATTTCCCCGGCATGGATTAGCCGGTGCATGCCGTGGCTGGCCACAAATTCATAGACGCGGACGCAAATCGATGGTGGAAGGCCAGTTCATCGCCGCCGATCCCGATAGGCGATGATGTCCGGCGAGCGCGAGTTCCCGGCAATGCGCGCCACTTCCATTGCCGGCGCCGCGCCCCATTGGCGGACGGCGTCAAAAATATATTTCAGCTGCACACCGGGAACTTTTGCGCTGCGGCGTCGCGCAGGGCGGTAAAGTTGCGCGGCCGGATCCTGATTGCGGCGAAACATCACGCCAATCGAAAGCGTGACTTCGGCGTACAGAACGTTCTGCCGTTGCATGCGATTCTGCAAATCGTTGGGCGATCAACGCGTAATCGTCCGGTCCGCGCAGGAACGAAGTGATCCAGATAAAATTTTCGATGAATTGAGAGAACGTTCCGGGGCGTATCGCGGGAGGTGTCCGCCGGCGTGATCGTGACGCCGTGACGCGCCGCCAATTCGACCAGCGTCGACGGTTCGATGGACCCTTCGAGATGAACGTGCAGCTCCGCTTTCGGGAGCGCCTTGAAAACGGCTGGAGAAATTTGAGAATTTGGCATGCTCAAGATCATTGCACCGGAAGCGGCGGACGTCCGGCATTGGTCCACGCGGTGAGCCAGTAGGAGCCGACGTCCGTCGCGGCTTCGCTGAGCTGGCGAATCAGGATCGCTCCCGCATAATTGTAGAAGCGGTCGTAATACTCGTCGGTGTAGTCGGCGAGCCCGGCCCGCGCGCGGCGGTCCGCAAGCAGAATGTTTTCGAGCGAAGCGTGCGCGGACAGCGCGGCGTCAAAGGCGTTTCCAGTGGGATCATTCACATAAACGGCATCGTCGGTGTGCATCGGGAAGAAGAGCGAATAGCGGCCTACTAAATTTTCGCCAAACCGCGCATCGACCCCAGGCTGGCCGGACAAATGCCCGTCGAAGTTTTCGGTAGTGTGAAACGGATCATGCGCCTGGGCCACATAAGAGGCCAGATATGCGGCGTCCAGCCGAACTTCCTCCCAGTCGTGTTCGCGCATGGCGGCCGTCAGCTTCTGGCTGTACACGCCGATCTGCCAGGGCAGCACCCCGGCGGCTTCCAGCTTGCTTCTGGAGAACTTGCTGGTGGCGGCTTTGTAATCGCGCGGCAGGGCATCGAAGGGAAATTTTCCGTAATGGTCGAGATACAGAAAATGATTGCGGCGCTCGGAAACGGGATTTTTGGCCAGCCAGTCGAGTGGATCCGTGATGTGGTGGCTCAGAAAGTCTCGGTTGGCGGTAAAAAAGCCGCGAATATCCGGCGGAAGAGTGTCAGTGGCTTTGGAGGCGATCAACCGCTCGGCGCTGGCACCCCAGGCGAGAGCTGTCCGCGGGAGCATGAGTACCGAAATCGACACAAGCAATGCCGGCGCCGCGATGGCGGCAAGTCGCGAGGCGAGAATTCTTTTGCCAAGCATGATTAGGCGACAACTCCCGGCCAGGCCCGCAGGGCGCTGCGCGTACGCTATAGGCAAAGTACATCACAAGCCGGAGCTCAAGCAAAACAAAGAAACGGATCGGAGTCATGCAAGTTTCCAGGATTTAACCCTCTGCGCATCCTCAGACTGCGGGTGTTGTCCTCGGCCGGCATTCCTCGATCTGCGGGAAAAATGGAAACGTTCGCCCTTGAAAATCACGAAGAATGCGGCACCGTACAAAAGCTTTCCGGGCGGATCGCGGCTTCGCTGCCCACTGCGATCGTGAAAATCGCTCCTTGGCTACGCCTTCGCAACGGTGGTGGCAACTTCCGCTTGCTTGAACAGTGCGCTCGGCTATGATTGGTTTTCGTTTTCGGGTGTTCCAACGAGCTTCATTGACTACCCAATCCACTCCTGTTGCCGCAAAGCATGCCGCGCGCGGGCGGCTAATCAGTACGCTGGGTGTTGGGTTTGGCATTGCCGTGGCCATTGGAAACACGATTGGCGCGGGCATCGTACGTACGCCGGGCGAGATTTCCGCGCTCTTGCCCTCTACATGGCTGTACTTTGCCGCCTGGGCCGCCGGCGGCCTGTACATGTCGCTGGGCGCGCTGCAGTTTGCTGAACTGGGCGCGCTGCTGCCGCAAAGCGGCGGGCAATATAATTTTGCGCGGGCGGCGCTGGGCGACTATGCGGGCTTCATCGTCGGCTGGAGCGACTGGATTTCCACTGCGGGCAGCTTTGCGGCCGTCTCGATCGTCTTCGGCGAATACACCAGCGACATGATTCCCGCCGCGCACGGCCACGTGCGAGTGCTCAGCGCCGGAGTGATTTTGCTGTTCGCGCTGCTGCAATGGAAAAGCATGAAGGTCGGCAGCGGCGTGCAGGACCTGACAACAATTTTGAAAGCGGTATTATTTCTGGCCGTTGTCGCGGTCTGCTTCTTTCACTCCGCTACGCCCGTTACCGCCGTGGCTTCGCAGGCTGCCGTGCCAGCCGGCTGGCCACTGTTCGTGGCGTTTATCGTCGCGCTGCAGGCGGTGATTTATACGTACGATGGCTGGTACGGCGTCGTGTATTTCGGCGGGGAAGTGCACAATCCGGGACGCGATATTCCGCGCGCGATTTTCGGCACCGTCGTTTCCGTGCTGGCGATCTATTTCCTGGTGAACGCGGCAATCGTGCATCTGGTTTCGGTCCGCGAGTTTGCCGGCAGCGATTTTGCGATGGGTATCGCCGCGCGCCGCGTCCTGGGAACGGCGGGAGACAACTTCATCCGTGCTGTGGTGTCCGTAGGCCTCCTGAGCAGCATCAACGCCATGGAGATGGCCACTTCACGCGCGCTTTATGCCATGAGCCGCGACGGCCTTTTCTTTCCCTTTTTCGCGCGCGTGAACAAGGGCGGCATCCCGGCGCCTTCGCTGTGGCTTTCCACGGCGGTCGGTCTGTGCTTTGCGATGTTCAGCTTTGAGCGGGTAGCGGCAATTCTGGCTTCATTTTTTGTTGCGGATTATGCGCTGTCGTTCGTGTCTTTGTTCGTGTTGCGGAGGCGAATGCCTGCGAGTGCGCGGCCCTACAGCGCCTGGGGCTATCCGTGGACAACGGGCGTGGCGCTGGCGGCTTCGGTCGTGTTCCTGGTGGGAGCCCTCGCCAGCGATCGTGAGAACACGCCACTGACTTTCCTGGTACTGGCGGCGAGTTATCCTGTCTATCGCGCGCTGAAATGGGCCGCGCGGACAACTCCCGCGGCATAGCGATCAGCATTACCGGTTTAGGCGCTCGACATCTGTGACTCTAAACCCGCAGGCCGAAGCCTTTCCTACTAAGCCCAGCTTAAATTCGCGTACAGCTCCAACAATTTTTTGGTGCCGTGATCAGAGAATCTCACGGTAAACTTGCGCTCAGGCTCTTCGCCCTCGACGGCGATGATCGTTCCCGCACCGTAGGTGGCGTGGCGCACGCGTTGGCCGATGAGCGGATTGGCATTCTGTTTGCCGAGGCGCGGCGAAGCACTGGCGCGCGGACGGCTCGGGGCGTCATAACTGGAACTCGAGCGCGACGGCGCATTGATGCGTTTCACGCGGCGTGAGAATTCTTCCTCGCTGTAGGAATATTCCGGGTCGGGTTCGTACCGGCGCGTCTCACCGGCCTCGGCCAGTGAACCTGCCGCCGTGTCGATCAATTCCGCGGGGATTTCCTGCAGGAAGCGCGAGGGCATGGAACCTGAGAGGCGCTCCGAGCCATACATGCGGCGATACACCGCGCGCGTCAGTGTTAGCGTTTGTTTGGCGCGCGTCATCCCCACGTAGCAGAGACGGCGCTCTTCTTCGAGTTCTTCATTGTCGTTTTGCGATCTGCTGTGCGGGAAAATGCCTTCTTCCATCCCGGACAGAAATACGTGATCGAATTCCAGACCTTTCGCGCTGTGCAGCGTCATCAGCGTAATCAGCGCGTCTTCATCAAAATTGTCGGCATCGCTGACCAGGGCGGCGCGGTCCAGAAAATCGGAGAGCGTTTCGCCTCGCTCGGCGCCTTCGGCCATGGCGTTGACCAGTTCGCGCAGGTTGTCGGCGCGCGCCGTATCTTCGCTGGAATCGCGCTGCGCGAGCATGTCCAGATAGCCGCTGCGGGTAAGGATCGACTGCAGGAAATCGCCGGGCGTCAGCGTGGAGACTTCCTTCTGCAGCTCCTCGATCAGTGTCGCGGAAATCGCGAAGGGGCGCAAGGGCCCGGCCCGGCGCCGCGGGTTCCAGCATTTTGCCGAGCGCGACCCACAGCGAAATGTCGCTGCTCGCGGGCCACGGCGGAAAGCGAATCGATGGACGTTTTGCCGATTCCGCGCGGCGGCGTATTGATCACGCGCAGCAGCGCGATGTCGTCATCCGGAAAAATCGCCAGGCGCGCATACGCCAGCGCATCCTTGACTTCCGCGCGCTGGTAGAACGAGAATCCGCCCAGCATGCGGTAGCGCATGCCCGCGGGCGCGCATCGCCTCTTCAAACGAGCGCGACTGCGCGTTGGTGCGGTACAGACACGGCAACGTGCACGCGCCGGATCTTCGCCGTGAAGGATGCGGATGGCGATCGGCGACGTATTCGGCTTCGGCCTTGGAGTCGCGCGCCTTCAAAAAAGGCCAGATTGCTTCCCGAGGCCCGCGTGGCCTTCAGCGTTTTTCCCGAGGCGCCGGCGATTGTTGGAGACGACTCCGGCCGCGGCGTCCAGAATCTTCTGCGTCGAGCGGTAGTTTTCCTCCAGGCGCACGACGCGCGCGCCGGGATAATCCTCGTCAAACCGCAAAATATTGCCGACGTCCGCGCCGCGCCAGCGATAGATCGATTGATCCTCGTCGCCGACCACGCACAGGTTGCGCGATTCGCTCACCAGCAGGCGCAGCAAATCGTACTGCACGCGGTTGGTGTCCTGATATTCGTCAACATGAATGTAGCGGAAACGCGATCTGCCAGTCGGCGCGCGCATCCGGAAATTCGTCGAAGCACCTGCACAGCGCGCAGCAGCAGATCGTCAAAATCGAGCGCGCCGGCCTTGCGCAGAATGTTTTCATATGCCTCGTACACTTTCGACGCCGTAATTCCCAGCGGATCGTTGTGTTTGGCGGCGTCCGCGGCCACCTGCGCGGGCGTCTGTGCGTGATTCTTCGCGGAGCTGATGCGCTCGAGTAGCCCGCGAATTTTCTCGCCGGGATCCTTGATGTTCAAACTGTTCCAGCGCCAGCTTCACCGCCGCGGTCTGATCGTCGGCATCATAAATTTTGAAATCGCGCGGCAGGCCCAGCCGCTGGGCTTCGCGGCGCAGCAGCCACGCGCAGAATGAATGAAATGTGCCGATCCAGGGATCGTCAAAGGCCTTGCCCGCGCCGCACCAGCAGGTCGCGCACGCGCTCCTTCATCTGCGCCGCGGCCTTATTGGTGAACGTTACGGCGAGGATGGCGTTGCCGGGCACGCCCTGTTCGATCAGGTGGGCGATGCGATAGGTAATGGCGCGCGTTTTGCCAGTGCCGGCGCCGGCAAGAATCAGTACCGGACCTTCGACAGTGGTGGCGGCTTCGCGTTGACCGGAATTCAGTTCGTCAAGGAGTGTCATATTGGAGGGCGGGCCCGTTTGGGAATGTACATTCTATCCGACGAAGTGGCGTTCAGCAAATTCGCGTTTCCAGAGCCACTGACTCTTTTCCGCAAGCTGTCCGGTGGAACGAAAGGTTTTGTGGCCCGGTCATCGGCGGCGTCACGGTCTCATGCGCGACGCGCTGATTCCGGTTACCGCGACGGCGTATTGGCGAGATCGATCTCGAAGAAGAAAAGCGCCTTGTGGTCGATCATGAAAGAAAGATCCGGAACGTAGAGGTGCGAATTCCTGATCGCGCTGAAGTCATGGTTCAAATCGAAAAAAAGAAATCCATGAGTGGTCGCGTGGGGCGGCAGAACGTCGGTTCCTAGAGCGACCGATCGCAGGGTCGTCGTCATTTCCGTCCAATCCTTACTGTGCCCGGAGCCAGAGCCCGGGCTAGGGAACGGGAAAGGACGGTGCTGGCGAATATTTGAGTTGGCTGTCAAGAGCGTGCGGTCGGCCACATCCTCTGGAGAAAGAGGGCCAAGGCGCTGGCGATCCTGTCCCGGTTGGGAGATCACCAATTGGATCGTGCCGGGATTGATGCGGATAGGCGCGTCATTGTCATTGCGGAAATAAACGTCGATGGCCACGATTCCGGCGTTGTAAAAAGAGTCTTTGCCGAAGACTTCTTTTTTGTAGCGCATCGCCCGAATGTAGGGATCGGCGACGATCGTCAGGTTCTGATGGGCATCGCGGGTGGGCAATGTCATGGGGTCGGGAGGCGCGCTTTGCGCCAACGCGCCCAGTGGCCAAAGCATTGCGATCGTGAGAATTACCCGGAGCATAGTCTGGATGGCTATGATGCGCTCTCCCTGCGAAAGGTTCACTCTCTACAACGATCCGGCTGCCGGTTCTGTAGATGCTGCTTTCGTTCAGGGCGCGCAACCGTCGCGCCGCCCAAGCTCAAATCAATCACCGCACAACTCGACTATTCGTATGCCATTCCCGAAGGTGCGCCTATAATATCCGGTTTGAAGTTGTGAATGGGATGCTTCTGCTTTTTTCCCGGACAGGAGCTGGCTCTTCGAGGAGCCTCTTGGGATGTATGCGCTCTACAGTCTGCTGACGGCCGCGGGTGTGCTCCTGCTTTCACCCTATTTTCTGGTCCGCGGACTGCTTCAGAAAAAATACCTGAGCAATCTTCCGGAACGTATGGGTTGGAGATTTCCGGCCGAGCTGCGCGATCAGAACCAATCAGCCGCGGGGGAAAAATCAATCTGGATCCACGCTGTTTCAGTTGGCGAAGTTCTGGCCGCGCTGCCGCTGGCGCAACTGCTGAAAAAAAGGTTTCCGCAACGCCGCCTGGTGGTCTCCACCACCACAATCACTGGACAGAAAATCGCACGAGAAAGAATGCCGTTCGCGGACGCCGTTTTTTATTTTCCGTTGGACTGGCGAGGTCCCATCGATCGCGCGCTAAAAGCGGCTCGCCCGGCGGCAGTGGTCATCGTGGAGACGGAAATCTGGCCCAATTTTTTGCGCGAATGCGGCCGCGCCCGTGTGCCGGTGATTTTCGTGAACGGCCGGCTATCGGAACGCTCCTTCCGAGGGTATCGGCGGGCGCTTCTCTATACAGCCGGCGCTGTTTCGGGATTTTTGAAAAAAGTATTGGGAGGAGCGAACCTGTTTTTGATGCAAAGCAAGGAGGACGCAACACGGCTGATTGCGCTGGGCGCACCGCGCGAGCAAGTGCTGGTCACCGGCAACCTCAAATATGATCTGGGGGATCCACCGGAGAGTGCGCTGTCTTCATGGCTGGATGCGGAACTGGCGAAAGGGAAGCGCCGTCCACTGCTAGTGGCCGGCAGCGTGCTTGCCAATGAGGAGATCGCTGTTCTAAAGGCGTTTGCGCATGTTGAGCGCGAATTTCCTCGCGCGCTTCTGGTGCTTGCGCCAAGAAAGCCTGAACAATTCGACAATGCTGCGGAAATCGTTGCCCAGTCGGGACGAAAACTGTTGCGCCGCCGCGATTTGGCGTTCAACGGATCCGGAAGCCCCGCTCTCTCCGAATCCTTCAACGTACTTTTGCTGGACAGTCTGGGCGAGCTTGCCGGATTGTATCGCGTCGCGGATGCCGTGTTCGTGGGCGGCTCGCTAGTTGCCTCTGGCGGGCACAACATTCTCGAACCGGCGGCGTTCAGCAAGGTTCCAATTTACGGGCCGTCGATGGAAAATTTCCGTGAAATGGCGGAGACCTTTCTGCGGGCGGGAGCGGCGATTCAGGTGAAAAGTCCCGACGAACTCGGATCGGCTTGGGCCGGCTTACTTCGGGATCCCGAACGTGCGGCCCGCCTGGGCGGACTGGCGCGGGAACTGGTGGAGCGAAATCGCGGCGCGACCGGGCGCGCCCTGCAGCAGATCGAGCGCGTCCTGGGTTCCGATCAAGGAGCGGCGTGAAAAACTCTTCACCATGGCTGCGCCTGCTGTGGCCGGTGTCGGTCATTTATTCCGCGATGGCCCGTGGAAAATCCTGGTGCTATGCGCGAGGTATTTTCCGGGCGCGGAAATTGCCGGGGACAGTGATCTCGGTAGGCAATCTTACGGTGGGAGGCACGGGTAAGACGCCCATCGTGCTGGCCGTCGCGGAGCGCTTCGCTGCGGAAGGGAAGCATGCGGCGATTCTGACGCGTGGCTATCGCGGGACCGTGGAGAAAGGCGCGGGCGGAATTCCGCAAAGCGATGAGGTCGCACTGCTGCGCGAACGGCTTGCGGGAAAAGTTCAGCTGGGTGTCGGCGCGAACCGCTACAAGAACGGGATGGTCCTGTTGAAACATGGCGTCGAATGGTTTGTGTTGGATGACGGGTTCCAGCATCTGAAGCTGGCGCGGGACGCCGACATTGTACTGGTTGACGCGATGGACCCGTTCGGCGGAGGCATGGTCCTGCCTGCCGGCCGGCTGCGCGAACCGTTTTCGGCGCTGCATCGCGCGGACATCGTCGTTGTGACCCGCAGCGTTCAGGCCCCTTCGTCGGCCCTGGAGTCGATTATTCGCAGGCATACCGGTTGTCCCGTCTTTTATGCGTCGACGCGTCTCGAAGGCGTGTTGCGTGTTCCGCGGCTCGCCGTGGCGTTGCCGGCCGAGGATTGGCGGAAGGCGCGATTTGCAGCGTTTTGCGGGATTGGAAACCCCAACGCCTTTTTTGAGGATTTGCGCAGCTGGGGTTTTCAAGTCGTCGAGCAGCGCAGTTTTGCGGACCATCATACCTACACCGCCGGTGAAGCGGCCCAACTGGAAGAGGCTGCGACGCGCAGCGGCGCCGATGCTCTGCTGTGCACGGAGAAAGATGTGTGGAATCTTCGGAACGTTCAGTTCACGGCGCTTCCCGTTTATTGTTGCCGAATTTCCGTTGAGCTGCCGGAGAGTTTTTGGAGCGCTCTGAATGACGCCGCGCGGAAACGGAAATCCGAGGCGGCGCGATGAAAGTTCTGGTTCGTGCCCCGAATTGGGTTGGCGACGCGGTGATGGCCATTCCCGCGCTCGAAGCGATTCGACGCGCGCAGGCGAACGATGAAATCTGCATTTTGGCGAGACCTGTTGTTGCCGACGTATTCCTAGGCCAGCCGTTCGCGGATCGAATTCTGGAGTATGACTCGCGCGAAAAGCATAAAGGGTGGCTCGGCCGCGAAAAGCTGGCCGGTGAATTGCGAAAAGAAAAATTCGATGTTGCCGTACTGCTGCAGAATGCCTTCGATGCCGCGTGGCTGGCATGGCGTGCGGGAATCCCCGAACGCATCGGTTACGCCCGAGATGCGCGTGGCCCATTGCTCACAAAAGCCATCGCAGTTCCCCGCGAAGGTGAAATTCCCAAACACGAATCGCGTTACTACCTTGAATTGCTGCGCCGCGCGGGATGGATCAACACAACCCCGGCGATCGCACCGATTCGCCTGCTCGTGCCAGTGGAGGCGCGAACGAAGGCGGAATCCACGCTGCGACAGGCCGGTGCAAGACAGAACGCGTGGCGTTGCGCGATTGCTCCCGGGGCTTCCTACGGCGCCGCCAAATGCTGGCCGCCGGAGCGCTTCGCGTTGCTTGCTGACCGCCTGATTTCGGAATGTGGCGCCGATGTGATATTTTTTGGAACGCCGGGAGAAAAGGAAATTGCGGCTCGCATTTTTGCGCGGATGAAATCGCGGGCGATTTCGCTGGTCGGTGAAACGTCGATGCGCGATCTGGCGGCGTTCTTTTTCAGCTGCTCGGCATTTATTGGCAACGATTCCGGAGCCATGCACGTAGCCGCTGCCGCGGGCCTGCCGGTCATCGGAATTTTCGGATCGACGGATCCGGAGGGCACGGCTCCGGTGACGGAAGAATTTACGTTGATTCGAGAGCCCGTATCGTGCAGTCCGTGTTTTTTGCGCCAGTGCCCGGTGGACCATCGCTGCATGACGCGGATTTCCGTGGAGTCCGTGTTTCAGGCCGCGAGGCGAATCAAGAGTTCTGCAAAAAATCTTTCTGTTTGAGGCCTAAAGAATGTCTGAGAAGCAATTCCTGCGCCCCGCTGTGTTTCTGGACCGCGACGGCACAATCAGCGAGGAGATGGGATACGTCAATCACATCGACCGTTTTCAAATCTTCCCGTACGCCGCGGAAGCCATCCGCCAGTTGAATCAGGCGGAAATTCCGGTCATCGTGGTGACCAATCAGTCCGGCGTGGCCCGTAAGATTTTTCCCGAAGCGCTGATCCACGAAGTCCACAAAAAAATGGTGGCGGAACTGGCCAAGGGCGGGGCATGGATTGATGCCATTTATTTCTGCCCGCACATCAAAGACGACGCCTGCGATTGCCGCAAACCGCTTCCCGGCTTGTTGCAGCGTGCAGCGCGCGAGCATGGCATCGACCTGCCCGCCTCCTGGGTGGTGGGAGATCGCTACGGCGATCTGGAAATGGCCCACCGGGGCGGCGCGCGCGGAATGCTGGTGATGACCGGATATGGCCGCGGGGAATACGAATCCTACCGAACCACATGGCCTAGGCAGCCCGATGCGCTGGCGCAGAATTTAAGCGACGCCGTGCGCCAGATTCTGCTTGGCGGCAACGGTGCATCCGCTCGCAATGAGTGAACGTGACGAGCGCTTCCTGGTTGTGCGGTTGACGGCGCTTGGCGACATTCTGCATACCGTGCCTGCGGTTGCCGCACTTCGGGCAGCGCATCCGAAAGCGCAAATCGACTGGGTCGTCGAACGAAAATGGGCGCCGGTGCTGGAGGGGAGTCCGGCGCTGAACGAGGTCATCCCGTTTGACCGCCGCTCAGTCTGGGGTGCGGTGGAATGCGTGCAGCGCCTGCGCGAAAACCGCTATACGTGCGCGATCGATTTTCAAGGTCTTTATAAATCGTCGATGCTCGCCGCGCTCTCGGGCGCTCCGCGCCGCATCGGTTTCGATCGCGCCTGGGCGCGCGAACCGGGCGCGGCGATGCTGTACACCGAGCGTGTGGTCCCCAGCGGCCGGCATGTTTCGGAGCTGAATTATTCGCTCGCGGAACACGCCGGCGCTTCGCGGCCGCAAATACCTGAGTATCCGCTGCGAGTGCCGGCGGGCGGCGCTGCGTCGGTTCGGGCGCGCGTGCACGATCTCGGAATCACGGGGCCGTACATTGTGATCGGCCCAGCCGGCAGCTGGCGCGCCAAGTGCTGGCCGGCGCAGCGGTACGGCGAATTGTGCCGTGAGATTGCAAAACGAAATTTCATCCAGATGATCGTAATTCACGGTCCCGGCGAACAAGCCGTCGCCGAGGAAGTCGTTCGCGAGGCAACCCCCGCTCCGCTTGCGATCATCTTGACAACGATTGAGGAGCTGATGGGTCTACTCGCACATGCTCGATGTGTGGTTGCCGCCGATTCCGGCCCGCTGCATCTGGCGGCGGCGCTGGGGACGCCGGTCGTCGGTTTGTTTGGTCCCACGGATCCAGCGCGAAACGGTCCGTTTGTTCCCGGCGCAGTGATCGTGCACAAGGCGCTGCCGGAAGAGATCAGCTACAAGCGGCGATCGAATTATTCCGCGGCAATGCTGCGTATCACTGTGGACGATGTATTGGCCGCGACCGATGGACTTCTGAAGGTTCCTGCTTGAACGCCACGCCGAAGACAAATTTCTGGATCCGGTGGCGCGTCCGCGTAGGGTATCCGGTGGGCATTGCGGCCTTCGCGTTCGCGCATCCGCAGAAGCAGTGGTTGCTGTTCGGAGCGGGCATTGCAATTCTCGGTTTGCTGCTGCGCGGGTACGCTGCGGGACACCTCCGCAAGCACCAACGGCTGGCAACGTCCGGCCCGTACGCATTTACCCGCAACCCTCTATACCTCGGAAGCGTTCTCCTGGCCGCGGGATTTTCGGTCGCCAGCCATTCGTGGATTTCCGCGCTGTTGCTGGCCGCTTATCTTGCGATTTTTTATCCGGTGGTGATTCGCCGGGAACAAACCGAGCTCGAGAAGCATTACGGCTCCGCGTTTTTGGAATACGCATCGCGAGTTCCGGCGTTCTGGCCGCGGCTCTCGCCCGCGATTACATCGAACGAACGATTTTCGTGGCCGCTGTACCGCAAAAATCGGGAGTACGAAGCTTTGATCGGTTTGGCGGTGGCGATGGTAATTCTGTGGCTGATCATGCTGTGGCGGCGGGGCATGTAGTGGCACAGGCACTCCCGCCTGTGCGGTTTTTGCGGGCGTGACTAGCCTGCGCGGTTCCCACTTCAAGGGTTACAGATGCGCACAGCCAAGAGTGGCTGTGCTACCAGGGCCCATGAAGAAACGTCTTCACTTGCAGCGCGGTGCCGTCGGTGCTCACGGTAATGGCTCCGTCGCGATCCGTGCGGAACACGCGCACTCCCGCCGCTGCCAGCCGCTCGGTTACTTCCGGAGAAGGGTGGCCAAAAATATTGTCCCTCCCTGCGGAAATTGCGGCGAACGCGGGATGCGCGGCGGAAAGAAACGGCTCAGTGGTGGAAGTCTTGCTTCCATGATGCGCGATTTTCAGAAAATTGGTTTGCACCGGCTGCTCTTCAGCAAGCATTCTGCGCTCGGAGGGGCGTTCGATATCGCCTGCGAGCAAAAAAGATTCCGCGCTGTCGGTGAAGCGCAGCACCAGTGAATCGTCATTCCTTGCGGACTGTCCTTCGGAAAGATCGTCCGGCCAAAGCACGGCGCCGGACACTCCGTCTTCGGTGAACGCATCGCCCTGTTTCAAATGCCGGATCAGTACGCCCCGGGCGCGCGCAATCGCAAGAACCTGCCGGTATGCGGCACTCTGAATATCGCGCCCCACCCACAACTCGCCGACGGTGAAATTTTCAAGGATCGCCGGCAGCCCTCCCAGGTGGTCCTCATGTGCGTGCGTGAGCGCGACCGTATCGATTCGCTTGATGCCGCGCGACCACAAATAGGGCGAGACAACATCCTCGCCCACGTCAATGCCGGAGCGCATTCCTCCGGAGTGGAAACTTCCGATTTCTCCGCCGCCGTCCACCAGCATCGTGCGCCCGCGCGGAAACGAGAGAAAAAGGCTGTCGCCCTGGCCGACGTCAAGTACGTTCACTTCCAGCCGCCCTGGCGCGAAGCGCTGCGAAAAAGGATAGGTCGCGATCACCAGGGCAGTGGCAAGCAGCGGGCTTACGACGGCCGCTAGCCGCCAGGTGTTCCATCGCATCCGAACCACGGCGGACAGCGCGATTGTCAGAGCCACGAACACCGCCATCACGCCGAACGACGGTTCTGGAATGCGATAGCTTGCTCCGTGCCAGCCCGCGAACCACCGTACAGAAGCATCCAACAAAGCAAGCACCAGTCCCAGAATTTTCGCCAGCCACGCCGCTAACCCGTGCGACACGAAAGAGAGTGCCAGCGTGAGAAATCCGAGCGGTACGGCAATTCCCGTGAGCAAAAGCGCCGAGACGTTGGCGAACGGTCCCGTCAGGGCCACGCGATGAAAGTAGTAGGCTACCGGCGGAAGCATCCCCAGTTGCAAGATCGCGGAAATGAAAATAATCTCCCAGAAATAGAGCGCCGCACGAAACGGCTGAACCAGAATATCGGTCCCGAAAGGCTGAGCAAAGTGAGGCAGGTGAGCCGAGATCCACGCGCCAACCGTCCGCATTTCCAGGCGAAATTGAATCACACGAGGCGCGTGAGCGACGTCGCGAGTCGCATCGGAAAGGTGATCGAGAGCGAGCCGATACGGCTCACTCGAACCTGCTATCACCGGAACGGCAATCGCTCCAATCATGCCGATCGCTGAGTAAGAAAGCAGAAAACTCGCGTCGGTGATCTCCGATGGACGATAAGCAAGAATCGCCAGAGCGGATATCCCGGCCACGTTCAGTAAATCCATGCGACGGTAAATGAGCTTTGCGGATAGGAAGATCGCAGCCATTAGAACCGCGCGCAGAATCGGCGGACGATCTTCCACGATGCAGGCGTACGCCGAAAGCGAGACCAGCGTCAGAAGTATTCGCGGGATAAGACCGATGCGTAGCCGCCGTCCAGCCCACAGAAAAAATGCCGCCAGCGCGCCAACGTGCAATCCAGCGAGCACCAGAACGTGATACGCCCCCGTTTTCTGAAAATCGATGATGTGGTCGCGCTCGACGAAACTGCGATCTCCAAGCAGCATGGCGCGCGCGAGCGCCTCTTCGTCAGGCCGGGAATCGAAAAGATCGTTGAGAGTGCCGAGGAGGTGGCCCCGTGCGCGGGCGAAGCGGTCAGAAATCGTGAGCCGCGGATGGCCCACAATCGTCAGAAGCTGACCATTCCGCAGCGAGCCCTGCAGTTGAATATTCTGCCGCGCCAGATAGCCGCGAAAATCAAAGCTGCCGGGATCACCGTAATTATATACAGGGCGGGCCTTGGCCAAGACCTCGATCAGGTCTCCCGCGCGCGCGGCAGGCGGCGGCACAGCGGCGGCAGATTCCGGAGTGTAGTAAGTGAGCCGCAGCCCTCCCGTGACGGACGCCACGCTACCGGAAACTTCCACCCCTTCCAGATTGATTTCGTAGCGCTGGCCCCACGGCAGTTGCAGGGGATCGCCGCGCAATCGTCCGCGCCAGCGCAGCGCGGTGCTGGCGTCCAGCTTTCCGGATTCAATGAACGTGCTGGCAAGGTTTGGAGCGACGGAAACACGCTCCAGAGTGGATGCGGAGACTCCAAGAGAGACCCAGGCGGCCGCGGCGAAGACGACAGCCAGGGCGATCCAATTTCGGCGAAGTGAGAAGTATCCAAAGATCAGAAACAGCGCCGTTGCATAAAGAAAAGTCCGCGGCCCGAAGCGGGCGAATCGACCCAGCTCAATGGAGAGGAGAATTCCTCCAGCAAAGAAGGCTACGGGAAAGAGGGAAGGAAGCTTCATGCACGCCGTCTAAGACGCACCAACACCTCCATATGATAGGTTTGTGGGAAAATGTCAAACAAATTCATAGTATCGATCTCATAGGGGCCGTCACCATTCGTGCCGACCAGTTGCGCCAGATCGCGAGCCAAAGTCGCCGGGTCGCACGAAACGTAGTGAATGCGCGCGGGGGCGAGCTTCTTGATATGCGCGAGCGCTTCCACCTCCACGCCCGCGCGCGGCGGATCGACGACGATCAGGTCCGGTGTTTCATGCCAGCGCGATAGAAATCCCTCGGCGGTGATGTTGCGCGAAGAGGGAGACGCTCCGCCGCTTTCCTTCAGATTCGTCTCCAGGTCCTTGGCGGCGGCCAGGTTCGATTCCACACCGATTACGCGCTCGAAATGTTTTGGTCAAAGCGACGGTAAAGAGTCCCACGCCGGAAAACAAATCGAGCGCCAGTTTGCCGCGCGCGTCCGCGATCACCGCATCGACCAGCGGCTCCACCATAAAGCGATTTACCTGGAAAAAGGAAAGATGGCCGACGCGAAATTGCGCGCCGCCGACGGCGTAGGTCAGGTAGCCCGGCCCGTCGAGGTGAAATTTATCGGCGCGCCGGTCTTGAATAAAAATCGATTC
This sequence comes from uncultured Acidobacteriota bacterium, assembly GCA_963695945.1. Lineage (GTDB taxonomy): Bacteria > Acidobacteriota > Terriglobia > Acidiferrales > UBA7541 > Palsa-360. The sequence goes on from CAVOIX010000073.1 coordinate 80,863, forward strand.
GACGTTGGGTACGGAATTGCGCAACGCGGCCGCGAGCGATTCCGCGGAATCGGTCAGGCGATCGGCGGAAAGATTCAGAAGGATCTTTTCGTCATTGGAATCAACAAACGCCTCAATTTCGTCGATGGCAGAGAGTATTTTCCCCTGCGAGACGATCTGGCGAAGCCGCGCAAACGTGTCAGCGAGCCGCGGCGAAAGAATCGAGCACTCCGTGACCGCGCGCAATCGCGTGCTGCCCATTTCGAAATAGCCGATGCCCGCGCTTCCGGCGATCCCTTCCGGGCTTGGCCGCAATTTCCATTGCGCCCGATTGCGATAGCCGAATGGCGGCGACGGGTGCGCGCCAATCGCGCCGGTCCACTGGATGCGTCCGATGCGCCCGAGCGTCTCGCGCAGAATTTCCGTTTTGTAGCGGATTTGCGCTTCGTACGGCATGTGCTGGTACTGGCAGCCTCCGCAGCGTCCAAAATGCGGACAAGGCGCTGCCACGCGCTCCGCTGAGGGTTCTACGACGCTTTCCAGGCGGCCACGAATGAATTTTTTCTTTCGCGTGGAGGATTCGATTCGAACCAGTTCTCCAGGAAGGACCAGAGGCACGAATACCGTGTTGCCGTCGTGATGCCCGAGACCATCGCCACCATACACAAGTTTTTCTATTCGAACTTCCATTCGGATCGCTTTCCGCTGCGGAGGGTGTGATCCTTGGCCGGAGGCCTCAGGTCAGGTAGAACAAACTCAGGCGAGGAAGATTATAGCGCTCCCAGAGCCGTTTCTGCATGTATTGCCGCTCCAGCTGCGCGAGCTGTGCGGAACTCATTTTCCGGCGGTAGGGAGCGAGCTGATGGTCCATATCACGGCGCACGTCCAGCAGAAAATCTTCCGGCGCGCCCGAAGTCAGGGCGGCGGTAAGTTTCTCTTCGACTACGGTCAGCCGCCGTTCCAGGTCTTCGAGGTCCAGCGCGCCCGGAGATTCGACAAGTGTTGCCAATTCCGCCATCTTCGCGCGTGATTCCTCCATGCGGGCGGCAAGTTCCGCCTGCGCCGGGCGAACCGCGGCGGCTGCCGCCAGAAATCGTTCGATATTTCGTATGGAAGAATGCCCGCAATGCGTCCCGCGAAAATGTTTCTTCTGATTTGGACTTTTTGGCGGTGACCGGTCCCGTTCCGGCAGCGGATTCCTTTTCTTCTTCCGCCGCGTCGAGCACAGCGTCGATGCAATAGGACAGGCTTTTCAGTTGCCGCCCGCCAGCCGCGCGGCGCGATCGCGCATAGCTTTCAAACGCGCGATCGATACCTTTCAGCACGGCGGATAGTGGAATGCCCGCCTTTTGCCAGGTTTCAACGATGGCCCAGTCCAGAGGAGAAACCAGCAGGTGCGCGCCGCGCTTCTGCCAGAAATATTCCTCGATTTCGGTGAAGTAGTTGAAGTAGTTCAGTTCGGCCATTGCTTCGCGGGAATTCAAGATTGGCGTTTTCTTTCCTTCGCGGCGGAAAGAGAGATGGGCGCTTTATCGGTTGCGGAGCACGTTTGCGCCGTTGGTTTCGCTCCCACACGATGCGCAGCCCTTCCAGGGTAAGAAATTCGTCGATGATTTCGATGTGCTTCGAAGCTCGCGCGATCAGCGGAGCTTGCCCGCCGGTGGCGATCACCCGCGCCTTTTCGCCGATCACGCTCTTGATGCGCGTCGACGATGCCATCCACCATGTCCGCGTATCCATAGTAGAGCCCGGATTGCAGCGATTGCATGGTATTGGTGCCGATAATTTTTCCGGGATCCTTGATCTCCACGCGAAATAAACGCGCCGCGCGCGAAAAAAGGGCTTCCGCCGAGATGCCAATGCCGGGAGCCAGCACTCCGCCCATGTATTCGCCGCGCGCGGAAACCACGTCAAAATTAATCGCCGTGCCGAAATCCACCACGATGCACGGACCGCCGTATTTCGTGAACGCCGCGACGGCATTGACGATGCGATCCGCGCCCACTTCCTGTGGGTTGTCGTAAAGCACCGGCATGCCGGTTTTCACTCCCGGCTCGATGAACAGGGCCTTCACGCGGAAGTAGCGCTCGGACATTTCCATGAGCGTGGAATTCAGCGGAGGCACAACCGAGCTGATGATCACGCCGCTGACCGACGCCGGATCGATTCCCGCCAGAGTAAAAAGTTCGCGCGTCAGAATGCCGTATTCATCGACGGTCTGATCGCGCGCGGTGGTCAAGCGCCAGTGCGCCACCAGTTCCGCGCCGCGAAAAAATCCCAGCACCGTATTGGTGTTTCCAACGTCCAGCGTCAGCAGCATCAATCCGCCTCGGAAAGAGTTCCGGCAATCACCGGCAGCGTGCGTCCATCATCGCGCTTCACGCGCAGAAGACCGGCGGGTTCGAGCCCCGCCGTCGTGCCGGTGTAGGTTTCGGAAGCAGATTCAATCCGCACGCGCTTTCCCCGCGCGTAGCTGGACACTTCGGAAAAACGCGCCACGATCGCTTCCGGTCCTTCCGTGAGGAATCGATTGTAGTAGGAGTCGAGGTGCCGCAGCAACCGGGCGACGAGTTCCACGCGCGATTGCGCCTGCCTGGTCTCCATGCGCAGGGAGGTGGCGATCTTCGATAAATCTTCGGGGATGCGGTCATGATTCACGTTGATGCCGATTCCCACGGCCACAAAATGAATCTGATCCTGCTCGGCGTTCATTTCGGTAAGAATGCCGCAGAATTTCTTGCGGCCGAAGAGCAAATCGTTCGGCCAGCGCAGGTCGGGCGTTACGCCGGTCTGCTCGATGATGGCTTCGCGAACCGCGAGGCCCGCGACCAGTGTGATCAGCGGCGCTTGCTGCGGCGAAATTGGCGGGCGCAGCAGCACGGTCATATAAATGCCGCTGGTCTTTTCGGAATGCCAGGTGTGTCCGGCGCGGCCTCGCCCAGCGGTCTGTTCTTCCGCGATCACCACCGTTCCGTGCGGTTCGCCGCGCTCGCCCAGCGCCATGGCGACGGAGTTGGTCGAATCAATTTTGAAAAAATGGTGGATGCGTTTTCCGAGCGGTCCGGGATGCAGCCGCCGGTGCAGCAATTTCGGCGCGAGAATGTCAGGCACCTTTTCGATCTGATAGCCGGTGCGCGGATGGCCTTTCACGCGAACGCCCAGCGCGCGCAGCTTTTCGATCCAGCGCCACACCGTGCCGCGCGTCACGCCGATTTCGCGGGCGATTTTTGCGCCGCTGATGACGATCATCGCGTTGTCGGCGAGCAGCGCCAGCAGGGCGTCGATGCGGCGGTCGGTGGCGCCTGGTAAGGTTGTGTGGGCCATGAATGGTTGGACGACAAAAGTAGCACAGCGACTCTTCGCTGTGCAGGTTTTGCGATTGCATGCGGGCCCGGGCGCTATGTGCGGCCGTCAAAACCGCACAGCGAAGAGTCGATGTGCTACTTAAAGCCTATCGAGCTGCGCGAGGCGCTCGCCGAGCTTGTCGAATTCGGTGCGGCGTTCGGCGAGCGTGGATTCCAGGCCCTTCACGATATGCTCGGGCGCGCGGCTGCGGAATGTCTGGTCCTCCAGGCGCTGCTGCTTCGAGGCGATGTCCTTGGTGAGACGATCCAGTTCCTTCGCAGACGCGAATTTCCGCTTCAAGTCGAACGCCGCTTCGTACGGGATGAAGAGGTCGAAATCCTTGGTCGACCGCACGACACCTTTCGTCGAATCAAAAGGCGCAGCGGCAAAGGAAAGGGAAGAGAGATTCGCAAGCCGCAAAATCGTTTCAAGGCTGCCTTCGACGACCGATTGGACGGCGGAGGTCGACGGGCGCAGTTGTGCGGGCAGCTTGGCTTTCTGGTCGAGCTTCATTTCCGCGCGGATGTTGCGCGCGGCGGTAATGATTTCCTGCAACAGGGCGACTGTCGTTCTCGGCGCGGCGTCGATCCGTTCGGCGTGCGGCTCCGGAAAGCGATCGAGCGCAATCGAGCGCGCGCCGTCTCGTTGCGGCAACTGGTGCCACAATTCCTCGGTAAGAAACGGCATGAACGGATGGAGCAGCCGCAGAGCGCTCTCGAACGCCGCAAATAAATTCTTCCAGGTGGCCGCCGCTTTCGCGCGGTCCTGCGAAAGCAATTCCGGCTTCACCCATTCGATGTACCAGTCGCAGAAATCGCCCCAGAAGAAGTGGTAGACCACATGCGCCGCTTCGTGAAAACGGAAATGTTCGAGCGCGTCGTTCACCTGCGCTGTAGCGCGCGCAGCCGCGAGAAAATCCAGCGGTCGATCAAGCGCCACTTCGGCCCAGTTCGAGCCCGCGCAAAAGGCGCTGCTGCGCGAACTTCCGGAGACGCCAGCGCCTCCAGCGTCTCTCCGCCCGCGGTTTCATACTTGTCCAGATTCATGAACACAAATCGCGCCGCATTCCAGATCTTGTTGGCGAAGGCCCGATAGCTCAGTATCCGTTCTTCGGACAAAACAATGTCGGTTCCAGGCGCGGCCATGCTGGCCAGCGTAAAGCGCATGGCATCGGTCCCGAATTTTTCATTCAGCTCGACGGGATCGATTCCCGTGCCTTTGGACTTGGACATCTTCTGGCCTTCGGCGTTGCGCACGAGTGAATGCAGGCAAACCTGCCGGAAGGGAACCTTGCCCGGTAAATTTCAGGCCCATCATGATCATCCGCGCGACCCAGAAAAACAGAATGTCGTAGCCGGTGATCAGCAGGCTGGTTGGATAATATTTCCGATAGTCCGGCGTATCGTCCGGCCAGCCCATCGTGGAAAAAGGCCACAGCGCCGAGCTGAACCAGGTTTCGAGCACATCGGGATCTTGCGTCAGCTTGGCCGAACCGCATTTCGCGCATTTGGTCGGCAGTCTCGCGCGAAACGATGATTTCCTTGCAATCGCCGCAATACCACGCCGGGATCCGGTGTCCCCACCACAGTTGCCGCGAAATGCACCAGTCGCGAATGTTGCGCATCCACTCGAAATATTCGGTGCGGCGATTCTCTGGAACAATTTCGATCTCGCCGCGCTCCACGGCGGCAATCGCCGGTTCGGCCAGCGGCTTCATTTTCACAAACCATTGCGTCGATGCGCGCGGCTCGATGATCGTGCCGCAGCGGTCGCAGGTGCCGACGGCATGCGTGTGATCCACGATCTTGACCAGGAATCCTGCCCGCTTCCAGATCGGCCACCACGCGCTTTCGCGCCTCGAAGCGATCGAGCCCGGCGTAAGGCCCGGCTGCGGCGCTCATCTTGGCGTCGTCGGTCATCACGTCGATTTCGGGCAGGTCGTGACGCCGTCCGATTTCAAAGTCGTTGGGATCGTGCGCCGGCGTGACTTTCACCGCGCCGGTTCCAAATTCGCGGTCCACCACGAAATCATCGACGATGGGAATTTCGCGATTCATCAGCGGCAGCAAAACCATCTTGCCAATCAAGTGCTGGTAGCGCGGATCGCTCGGGATGCACGGCCACGGCCGTATCTCCCAGCATGGTTTCCGGGCCGCGTGGTGGCCACCACAACAGTATTCGTCCGTCCCCACGATCGGGTAGCGAATGTGCCAGAGGTGGCCCTGGCGCTCTTCGTGCACGGTTTCCAGATCGCTGATCGCGGTGCGGCATTGCGGGCACCAGTTCACGATGTAGTGGCCGCGATAAATCAGGCCGTCTTCGTACAGGCGCACAAAGACTTCGGTGACCGCGCGCGAAAGTTCCGGCGAAAGCGTGAAGCGCTCGCGCGTCCAGTCGCAGCTCTCGCCGAGCTGCAGCATCTGCCGCGTAATCGTTCCGCCGGATTCCGCTTTCCATTCCCAGACTTTCCGTTCGAATGCTTCGCGGCCCAGATCGCGGTAATTGATGCCTTGCGCGGCCAGTTGGCGCACCACCACGCGCTGCGTGGAAATTCCCGCGTGATCGGTGCCCGGCAGGTACAGCGTGTTGTAGCCCTGCATGCGGCGCCAGCGCGTCAGGATATCGATCTCGGTGTGGTCGAGCATGTGGCCGATGTGCAGCGATCCGGTCACGTTGGGGGGCGGAATGACGATGGAAAACACCGGTCCCGGCGCGTTCACGTCGGCGCGAAACAGGTTTTCCTCGGCCCATTTCTTCGCCCACTTCTGCTCGATCAATTGCGGCTCGTAAGCCTTGGGAATTTCTCTTGGCATTTTCTCCAGCCCTGTAGTTGAGAGAATTACTATACGGATGACCGCGCGGACGGTCAAATGCGGCCCGCCGCGGTGTCGCGATGAATGTTGAGGTGCGTCAGGAAGCTGCGGTTGGGGAATTGTTTTCTAGCGTTTCAGAATTTCACGCTGGACGAGCGCTTGCACGATGGGCCGCAGAAATTCCTTGGTGATGATGTCTACCACCTGCGGGCGCCATTTCTCAAGGATGCGCTGCACGACGGCCTCGACCAATACGGGATCAGGCGGAGCCGATGGCTCGGAGCTTGATGACTCGGGTTGCACCTCTCCGACGGCGCCCTGCGCTATAGAAGCCAGAGCGGTGAATGCATCAGAGTGCGCGCCGGGCCCCGCGGATTCTTCAGCGACGTGAGGGATCGCGATTCTTTCCACGCTCCCTGCCGCGCGATTCGGATTTAGACTGGCCGCCAGTTCCGCCCAATCACGTTTCGAAATCGAACGTGCTGTATCTTCGGCGCTTGCGTCGACCGGCCTCGCAGCCGGAATTTCGGGTTCCGCAATCGCCGGTTCGGAACCAGCAGACGCGGCGGCAGGCACTGGGGAAGCCTCGGTGGGCGGCAGTTCGGACGCTGCAACGGCAGGAGCAGCATCCGATTCCGTCTTCTCCTCGGCGCTCACGACCGGCTGGGGTGGAAGGCTGCCCGTCAGATCGGCCCAATCCTGTTTGGTGATTGAGCGCGCCGTTTCGTCCGCGCTTTGTTCCAGGGGCTTCAAGGACGGATGTGTTTTCTCGGGATCGGAAACCGGGCGCTCGGGAGCGATCTCCGCGCGCTCAACGACCGGCGCCGGCTCAGAAGTTTCCGCTACCGCAGCAGACCCGGCAGTTGATTCAGGCTCCGCAACCAAAGCCGGAGCGCTGGCCTCAAGCAGGGCCTCCGAAGCCGGAGAAACAGGCGCAGAGGCGAGCTCTGCGACGGCGGCCGCACTCTCCTCGGCCTTATCCATCTCATGGGCTTCCGCCACTGCGGATTCCCATGCTTCAATCACTTCGGGCACTTGGGGCGCTTCTGGCGCTTCCTCCAATGGCGAAGGGGGAACGGTAGCCATCCATTCGATTGGGTTGGCCGCCAGGTCTTCCAGTTTTCCGGAATCTACTGTCAACGCCGCCTGCGCGGCGGGGTCCTGCACCATGATCGGCGAGGACTCTACAATTGTGGAGGCTTGGCCGGCATTCACTTCGTTTTCGTCCCGCACCAATTCAAAGGGTTCGACGGGCTCAACGAGTTCGGCTTCAGCGGCGCGGGCGATAGCTTCCTCATCCGGCTTCCACGGACGCATCGGAGCGCTGGCTTCGATATCCGATTTCGGCTCCGTCTCCATCTCCGAATTTTCAGGGGACGCATCCTCGCGTTGCGGTTCTTCGGTCTTCCAGAAAATTGGATCGCCGAGCGACGCATCTCGAGCGCTGGTTAGAATTTGTTCGTCGCCCAGCGGTTCAATCATTCCCGCGCCGGGTGCCGCGGATTCTTCCACGGGTGGTTCCAGGAGTTGTCCAAACGCCATCGGGCGCGCCCCATCGCCAAAAGAGAGGCGATCCACGGGCGGACGAAATTCCTCTTCCGGCGCTTCTTCGGAAATCTGCGCTGCCGCTGAAGAGGGCGGATGTTCGGCGGCCGTAACTCCTCCAGATTTTGTTCGCGCGGCGGCTATGGCCGGCTTGGCGGCGACCTCGACGGCCACCAAACGCTCGCCAAGCGTGCGATCCAACAGCATTTTCACCATGGCGATCAGCGGCTCCGGCGGAACGAATGGCTTCTTCAGAATTCCGTCCGCGCCGACGCGCTGAGCTTCCCGTTCATCGAGGGGGTCAAACGCTCCGACCAGCAGAACCACGGGGACATGTGAAAATCGGGCGTCCTTCTTCACGTATTCGCAAACCTCGTACCCGTTGCGCACAGGCATGAAGATATCGGCCAGCACCAGGTCTGGCGAAACATCGACCAGCTTCCGCACGGCCGCTTCGCCGTTATTGACCGCCACTACCTCAATGCCGAGATCGGCCAGGGCCAGTGTCACCGTCTTCTGGACGTTGCTGTTATCGTCAGCTACCAGGATCTTAGCCACGTGCCGGCCTCCCGATTACCACAGACACCCGTTATGTAAGGGCGCAAAAAATCCCTAGATCATTCGTAACATCCTGATTCAATTGAGTCAATAAAGACCGAACGAGGGTGTGTCTGAATGAACTAGTGGGCCTAATGAAAGGCCCTGGACCGCTGTTCGAAGTCCGCAAGCGCGCGCGAAAGGTGGTCAGAACGGAACGAGTTTTCGAAGCCCGCTCTTCTTCTTGCTGGTGGATTCCTGGCTCTTGTCGGCGGGTTGAGCCGCGGTTGCCGGGGTGGTGGACGGTGTGGAACTGGAATCGGTCGATCCGTCGGCGGCGGCAGGTTGCGAAGCAGGAGCGGCATCGGATCCGGAGGTCGTCGCGGGTGGCTGCGGAAGGGCTTGGGGGCTCCCGGGAGCAACGGTTTCGACGGTCGCAGTGTTTCCGATGCTGGATGGAGCGGCCACGATGGCGTTGGGCTGCAAGCTGAAACCGATGGTCTCGTCACCGGACTCGCTGGCGGGAGTCATGGTTGGTGCGCCACTATGGGCGGCGGTGGAAACGTCCGGGCCATTTTTCAATACGTTCATGGTGCGCTTGATTCGTCCCGGACGGTCGGCGGATTGTTCCTTTTGCATGCGCGCCACGGCAGTGGGATCAGCGGGAGGAACCGGAACGCCAAACTTGACAAGCTTATCCTTAGAATCACCGGCGAGCGTAGAAAGCGGATAATCTTTTACGATTCTCGCGTAATACTTCGCGGCGATATCATTGTGCTCGCTCTTCTCATAGATTTGCCCGAGCATCCAGTTGGCGTGGTCGGCTTCGCTGTAGAGAGGATAGCGGTTGGTCAGTTCGATTAACCGTGCTCCGGCGGCGCGGTATGCGGCGCGCGTGTAGTAAAAGCTGGCCACCCGGAAATTGCCTTCCGCCAAAACTTCCTGAACGTCGCGCAGATGCTGCTCGGCTTGGGGAACCTGGGGACTGTTCGGATATTTTTCCAGGAACGTTTGGAATTCAGCTTCGGCCTGCACAGCTTCGGCGTGGTCGCGATCCGGCTTTTCCATCTGGCGGAAGTGCGCCATCGCAATCTGCATTTGCGCTTGCGCCGATTCGTCAAGGAAGGGGAAGAAGGTGATGAAATCCTTGTACTCGACGATGGACTGTTTCAGGCCGGCGGTTCCACCTTCTTTATAGTAGGAATCGCCGATCGCCAGTTTGGCCTTGGCTAGGTATTCGCTGTCCGGGTAGGTGTTGATCAAAGTCTGCAGGGCCAGACGGCCGGTAGTGTAACGCCCGTGCTTCAAATCCTCGGTGGCCTTCGCGTACAGAACCTTGTCAGGCTCCGCGGAAGTGCCCGCTAGCGGGGCGGCGTGCTTTTTTCCCAGACACCCGGTGAGCAGCCCCGTCCCGAGCGCCACTATGCATAAAGTTCGACCTGGTTTCAATTTCATTCCTCATTGCGGGCCCCGGGCTGTGCCCACGCTCAAGACTTAAACTCTTTGTGCCAGCGCCCCTTCGGCCGTTTGCTTCATCGCGCGCACGGCTTCGGCGGCATCGGGGGTATGGAAGATGGAAGTTCCGGCAACCAGGATTTCTGCTCCGGCTCGCACAAGATCTGCCACGTTTTCCGGACCGACTCCCCCGTCCACCTCGATCCGGAAGGAATGATTATAGCTCTCTCGAATTCTTTTTAGCTCGCGAATCTTTGCGAGCGCGCCAGGAATAAATTTCTGTCCACCGAATCCCGGATTCACGGACATCACCAGGACGTGGTCCAGTTTCCCGAAAACCTCGGAAAGCGCGGCGACCGGAGTGGCCGGATTGATGACCGCGCCCGGCTGGCATCCGTACTCTCGAATCATGGAGAGCGCGCGGTCCAGATGGGGCGTGGCTTCCTGATGAACGGAAATCATGTCAGCGCCAGCCTCTGCAAATGCCTGAATGTAACGCTCCGGATTCTCGATCATCAGATGCACATCGAGGGGCATGCGGGTTGCCTTGTGCAGGGAAGCCACAACCGGTACGCCAATCGAAATATTGGGCACGAAATGGCCGTCCATCACATCGACGTGGAGCATCGCTGCGCCGCCGCGTTCCACGGCGCGAATGCCGTCTCCGAGACAGGCGAAGTCAGCGGCCAGGATGGACGGCGCGATTACAACGGGATAGGTCACGGAATCTCCGCGGACATATTATCAGATTCGCCTATGGGCTTGCACCGGGCGGCAGCACCAAACCGGACGCGCCCAAGGGTTACTGTGCAACAACCATTTCAATGTCTGAATCGCTATCGATCTTGCTTCCCGGCTCGGGAATCTGCGAGGTAATCGCGCCCTTCGGCCACTGCGGAGAGGGAACGAAAGTGGTTTTGGACAGCTTGAGCCCCGCGGAAGTGAGCAGACGGTCGGCGTCCGGCAAAGGCGTTCCCACCAGCCACGGCATGACGTACGAAGCCGGCACATCTCCCTGCGCGACCAGCAAATCGACGCGCGGGCTCGCCGCTTTCGTTCCGGGCGGCGGTGTTTGCTGCAAGATGGTGTCCGTCAACGCGGCGTGAGCGGCGAACGTGGTTACTTCTCCCAACTGCAATCCCACTTGCAACAATTGAATGCGCGCGACACGCAACGATTCTCCCAGCAAGGACGGCGCGCTGACGTTCTGTGCTCCAAGGCTGAGGACCACATGCGCATTCTGACCCACCTTCATGCGCTCGCCTTCGGGAGGACTCTGCCGCGCCACGGTGTTGGCCGGGAGACTGGTATAAACACGATCGACCACTTTCAATTGCAGGCCGCGTCCCTGCAGGATGGCCAGAGCGTCAGCCGAACTCTTGCCCACCAGGTTGGGCATGGATACTTCGCGCCCTTGAATCGCAAAACGCATGGTTGTAACGGCGCTCAAAAACGCCGCTGCCGCCAGGATGAAAACCAGCAGCCCCATACGGAATACCCATTCGATTCGCTCGCGCAGACTCATCGATTCCTCGCGTTCAATTTAGGGCAATAATATACTTGACAAATCAGACCACGAGCGGTAGTATGGCTTAGGTGAAAAACATGATTCAGCCTAAGACACTCCAAGAAGCAATCAAGCACTTCTCGAATCCCGATAACGCGCTGGCCTACATGGTCAGTCTGCGATGGCCCAAGGGTGTCGAGTGCCCGACCTGTGGCCGCAAGGATGCGCGGTTCCTTGAGAATCAGAAGAAGTGGCAGTGCAAGAGCGTCCATGCCAAACGGCAATTCTCGGCAAAGGTCGGGACTATCTTTGAAGATTCGCCAATCTCGCTGGACAAGTGGCTTACCGCTGTCTGGATGATTGCGAACTGCAAGAACGGTATCAGTTCCTACGAAGTTGGCCGCGCCATCGGCGTCACTCAGAAGTCCGCTTGGTTCATGATGCACCGAATCCGTCTCGCGATGCAGAGCAATTCCCTCATGAAACTCGGTGGGAGCGGGAAGACCGTCGAAGTGGACGAAACTTTCATCGGCGGACTTTCCCGCAACATGCACAAAAAAGTTCGCGCCCGTAAGATCAAGGGCACTGGGGGTCGGGACAAAACTATCGTCGTGGGATTCCTGGAACGTGGTGGCGAGGTTCGCACTTCCGTTCCCGGCAATCGGCGCAAGAAGACCATGCACAAAGAGATTCAGAAGAATGTCGGCATCGGTTCGATTCTTTTTACCGATGCTCTCCCGTCCTACAACGATCTGACGGAAGACTACGCGCACAAAGTCATCGACCATGCCGTTGCCTATGCTGACGGAGCGGTCCACACAAACGGCATGGAAAATTACTGGTCGCTTCTGAAGCGCGGCATCAAGGGCACCTACGTGAGCGTCGAACCGTTCCATCTGTTCCGGTATCTTGACGAACAGGCTTTCCGATTCAACAATCGCGGAAACAAGGAAGCCCCGATTCACGACGGCGAGCGGTTTGATAGCGTTCTCTCTCATGTTCTCGGCAAGCGCCTGACCTTTGCGGAAGTCACTGGCAAAACTGGCACGACGGATTCCAACTCCTCTGCGTCTTAAGCGCGGCCCGAAGCGGAAGTCTTCTTAGGCTTCCGCTTTTTCACTTTCTTTTCCGCATCTAGCTTGGCTTTGATCTCGCTGTGCGGAACCTTCATCAAGCTACGCATAGTTCGGTCAAAATTGGTGAATTCAGACTCTTTTATTTCTTGGGAGTTTTCGTTTTTTCTTAGGTGGCCACTCGTCATTGAACGTTTCCTTATATGCCTCGATGGCTGCTATTTGTTTTTTGAGTTCTTCGGGCGTGTACGTACAAGATTTCTCTGTTATCGCCTTCATCCTTTCCAATGTGAAACGATTGGAATATTCTGAAGGGGTTAGTCCAAACAGAGCATCCTGCACCCATTGGAATGGCCCTAACCCTTCATTGTTAACCCGCCGATGCAGCCATGCTGTAAGATCAGCGGCCTGCAATGGCAAAACGTCACGGTCAGAACGAAAAAAAGGTTCCACCGGGGTGATTGCCCGCAAGCCCTCTTCTAAAGTTGCACGGACTACCGGGTACCAGGATTTTACTCTCGGTTCAAAGATTACGTGCTCGTCAAAAAATATTTCAAACGGTTCCTTGTGATCCCACTCCAACAGCTGATACCCAATTCCCATGATCATCACATAGAAAGGGTAAAAATACGGATGGGTCATAGGGCCTGTGGAATGACTTCCGAGAGTGGCGTTGAAATCGTCCAACTTCACGACGCAGTACAACTCCATTAGAGAAGCATTGGCGATGATGTTGCACAATTTGCGAAGCTTCTCGTTTCGATCAGGATCGGAGAAGCCCTCAAATTCGCCAGTGAGGCTGGCGGCTTCCCTCATCTTGAAATACCGGATCGACGGTGCTTCGTCCAACACTTCTTTCCATTGATCTGAAAAATGACTCCAAATCAAGGCAGAACCGACCATGGCCGAAAATACAAAAACTGAACCTTGTCCAGGTCCGCCACTCTCGTCAACATAAGCCTGAACCAACACAACTAGCCTACGCTCCCGAGCGCCTCGTGGAAGTCCAGAAAGAAAAGAAAAATCACGTAGCCACCACAATTCACGATCTATAAGGGCTTGCACGAAGAAATCACCTTACTTTCTTCGGCAACTAATACAGAATGACGATCTTATCTTGATTCGTCAACTATATTATTGCCCAATTTAGCACGCGTCTCCCGACGGCTTCCACTGTGACGCGAGAAGAAAGTGCGACGAACGGTAATCGTCAGGCTCTCTCAATCACCGCGGCAAAAAATCCATCCGTGCCGTGCTCTGGAGGAAACGTATGGAAATATCCCTTCTCATCCACAAGACTCGCGGCCTGCACCGACGTCTGCAGCAGGTTTCCGAGAGACGCGGTAGGATTCGCAAGTTTGAACTCCCCAGCGAAGTGAGCGAGCGCCTTGCGAACCACCAGTTCGTTCTCCACGGGTTCCAGCGAGCAGGTGGAATACACGAGTCTGCCGTGCGGCGCCAGATGGGGCAAAGCATTGAGGAGCAATTGAACTTGGCGCTTATGCAAGTCAACCAGATGGGACACCTTGAGCTTCCATCGGATTTCCGGATGCCGTGCCAGCGTGCCGGTGCCGGAACACGGAACGTCGACCAGAATGCGATCGAATTTTTGCTTGAAGGGCAGCGGTTGCGATCCGTCCAGGGCAAGGGTTTCCACGTTGGGGGTTCCCGCAAGTTTGAATCGTTCGTTCATTGCGCGTACACGATTCTCGTGCAGGTCCGCGGCCACGACGTGCCCTTCGGAGCCTGCCGCCCGCGCCAGCAACAGCGTCTTTCCGCCAGGTGCCGCGCAGAGGTCCAGAACAAGATTCCCAGGAGCGACAGCCAAAAGATGCGCCACCATTTGCGAAGCTTCGTCCTGAATGGCCACCCAGCCGCGGCGCAACGATTCGCACGCCGCGGGATTTCCCGCCTCGAACACCCAGGCGTCGCGCAGCAGATGTCCCGGTTGAACGCGGACTCCGGCTTGCTGCAAGGAGATCCGCGCTTCCGCGCCATGTTGCGGGTCCAGCCGGTAGCCGGAAAGCGCAGGCACGCGATTATCCGTCTGGAGCAAGGTGCGCGTACGCTGCTCGCCGTAAATGCGCAGCCAGCGCTTTACCATCCACGACGGGTGCGAATATTGGATTCCAAGGCGGTCGCGAAGTGGAACATCCGCCGGCAACAGACGCTCCACGGCGTCGGAAGGAGAATTCCCCGGCAACGGTTCTTTTGCCGCCTTGCGCAAAACTGCATTCACGAGCGTTGCCGCGGAGCGCTTTCTGGCCCGCTTCACCAGTTCCACCGATTCGTGAACCGCCGCGCGATCCGGTACGCGGTCCAGAAACAAGAGTTGGTACACGCCCAGACGCAAGGCGATTCGGACTTCGATGTCGGCCATGGTTGCGGGCTTTTTCAAATAGCGGTCAATTACGAAGTCCAGAAGCCTCTGCCAGCGCAATACTCCCAGCGCCAGTTCGGTGGCCAGGCCGGCGTCCTCGGTCTTCACGCTTGCATCGAGTTCGGCGCGCAGAACATCGTCGGCATAGGCGTTCTGCTTTGCGACACGGAGAAGGACATCGAATGCAACCGTTCTGGCTTTTGAAATGGTCATGGTTGGACATCAAACTATACAACGCTCGTCGCAAGCTGTGGACGATGCGATCCGGATTGGATGGTTGCGGTAACCTGCCCGCCGGCGGACGTCCACCTAAAGGAGAGCGCTACAACGGCTAGACAAATCCTTCGCTGCTGACGATGCGAGCGCCATTTGCGAACTCGCGCGCGGAAACCTTCTTGCGCCCTTCCAACTGAAGCGATTCGAGTCGCAGGTTGGTGTCTTCTCCGCAGACTACGTAGAGTTCCTTTGACGATGGAACGATTTGACCGGGTTCCGCCTGCTCGCTGGATTGGGCGGAGGGCTCTGGATGACCCCAAATCTGGCAGGTTTGCCCCGGAATGTCGTGTATGCGCCCGGCCACGGCGTGAAACCGCGCATGCGGTTATAGGTCTGTTGCGCGGTCCGTTTCCAGTCGATTCTTCCGTCTTCTTTTTTCAGAATTGGCGCATAGGAAACATTCTTTGTTTCCTGCGGTGTCGGGGAGATTTCTCCTCGATCGAATTGCAGAAGCGATTCGGCGATCAGGTCAGCGCCGATCACACTCATACGCGCGGCTAACTCCGGCGCCGTTTCGTCCGTTCCGATATCCACTTCGCGGCGCAGCAGCGTTGGACCGGTATCCATGCCCGCGTCAATTTGCATGGTGGTGAGGCCGGTCACGGTATCGCCGTTGGCGATGGCCCAGTGAATCGGCGCGGCCCCGCGGTATTTCGGAAGCAACGATCCGTGGACGTTCAACCAGCCAAGCCGTGGAATCCTAAGAGCCTGCGCGGGAATAATCTGCCCGTAGGCGATGATCACAACGGCGTCGCGGAGCGACGCGCTTCAAAAAATCCTGCGCAGATTCCGATTTGATCGTTTCGGGCTGATAGACGTGCAGGCCAAGCGCAAGGGCTGCTGCTTTTACCGGAGAACTGGTGACCTGCTGGCCGCGACCGCGTGGCCGATCCGGCTGCGATATAACGGCTTCCACCGAAAATTCCGGGCGCTCCGCGAGCCGCCGGAGTGAGGGCACCGCAAATTCCGGCGTGCCACAAAAAACGATGCGCAGAGCAGCCATCGCGGTAAGAGGGAATTACCAGTCGCCGGTTTTCCGCAATTTGCGGATCCGGCGTTTGATCAGATCCCGTTTGAGCATGCTGAGGTGTTGTAGAAACAGGATGCCGTCGAGATGGTCGATCTCATGGCAGAAGGCCCGCGCCAGCAGTCCCTCGCCGCGCATTTCGATATTCCTCGCCTTTCACATTTTGCGCGCGGATCGTTACATACGCGGGGCGCAGCACGTTGCCGCGGAATCCCGGCAGCGAAAGGCAGCCTTCCTCTTCGCGCTGATCGCCTTCGACGTGAATGATTTCGGGATTGGCAAGCACCAGCTTGGCCTCGGAATTTTTCCAACGCTCACGTCAACCACCGCAAGCCGGAGCGATTTCCGATCTGCGTGGCCGCCAGGCCTACGCCCTGGGCCACGTACATGGACTCAAACATGTCTTCGCAAAGCTTGGCGAGATCGTCATCGAATTTCTCGACCGGTTTGGTGGGCGTCTCCAGCACGGCAGCGCCGTATTTTGTAATGGGATAGATCATCTCGGCTCTTCGCTCGATTCACGTTACAGTCCGCGATCAAAACTGCTTAAGCTGTTGCAAGTACCCATCGAAATTGCGCCGCATTTCCCCGAGCGAATCGCCGCCAAATTTTTCGATCGTGGCTTGCGCCAGTACGATGGCGACCATGGATTCGCCGACCACTCCGCCGGCTGGAACTACGCATACGTCGGAACGCTCGTAGGCCGCGGAGATGGGCTGTTTAGTGACCATGTCCACGGTTCCCAGCGGCGTTCGCAGGGTGGAAATCGGTTTCAGATATCCACGCACGATGACGTCTTCGCCATTGGTGATGCCGCCCTCGAGCCCCCCGGCGCGATTCGATGCGCGCGTGAATTCCTTGGAGGCGGGATTGTAGCCGATTTCGTCCATCACTTCCGATCCATATGAAGTGGCCGCCGCGATGCCCGCGCCAATCTCCACGCCTTTTACCGCCTGGATGGACATGACTGCCTGGGCCAGACGCGCGTCGAGTTTTTCGTCCCACTGGGCGTGAGAACCGAGGCCGGTACCACGTTGTGCGCCACGACTTCAAAGATGCCGCCGACGGTATTTCCGGCGCGATGCACAACGTCTACTTCGCTCTTCATCCGCGCTTCGGTCTCGGCATCCACGCAACGCAGAGGGGAATCCAGATTTTCGCAGACGGTCTGAATCTCGCTCCAGGATGCCGCGCGCGACAGCCGGGCCTTGCCCACGGAAATCACGTGGCTTAGCACTTCGCAATCCATTTGACGAAGGACCAGCTTGGCGATGGTGCCGGCCGCGACGCGCGCCGCGGTTTCGCGTGCCGAGGCACGCTCCAGAATATAGCGCCCATCGTGGAAATTGAACTTCATGGAGCCGGCCAGGTCGGCGTGGCCCGGGCGCGGCGCGGTGAGCCGGCGCTGGGCGCTCTCGTACTCCGCAACATTTTCAACAGACAGGGCTTTTTCCCAGTTGGCCCAGTCGCGATTGTCGATGCGCAGGGCGATGGGCGCGCCGATGGTCTGCCCATGGTGCACGCCGGCGAGGAATTCGACGCGGTCTTTCTCAATTTTCTGGCGTCCCCCTCGTCCGTAGCCCAGTTGGCGGCGGTGCAGTTCGCGCTGCACGAAATCAAAATCGATAGGCACACCCGCAGGCACGCCGCTGATCCACGCAATCAGCGCCTGGCCGTGCGACTCTCCTGCAGTGACAAAGCGAAACATGGAAGGCTCGACATTCTATCGGACGCAGCACGGCGCGTAAAGCGATGAAAGATATCCGCGGATTTTTACCACCACCCTCTCCATCGTTCCAAAACGCGAGGGCTTTGTCGGCACGCCGCCTTTTGCCGTGCTTGACGGCACCCGCCATGACCAGTAGGCTGGTTGAGAACTTGCTCGCGTTCGAGGAACCACCCGACGGCAACCGATGGCGACAAGCGATCCTGAACTCCTCGATTCCCTTCGAATTCGCTGACCGGCCTCTTTTTAACGGAGCCAAGCGCTGGATCCTGCACGTGCAGCAGTACTCGATCTTATCCGCGCGTTCGTCAGCAACCTATTTAGCCCGCCTTACTACGTTTCCGATATTCTGGCACAGATGGACATTATCGGCGTTGGATCGCTGCCGATTGTTCTGCTTACGGGTTTTTTTATCGGCGCGGTATGGTGCTGCAGACGGCCGTGCAGTTTGAGAGATTTGGGCAAACGGCCTTGACCGCGGACGTCGTTTCGCTCGCGCTGGTCCGCGAATTGGGACCGTCGATCACCGGACTGCTGGTGACCGGGCGCAATACTTCGGGAATGGCGTCGGAACTCGGTTCGATGATTGTGACCGAGCAAGTGGACGCCATGCGCGCCATGGGCACCGATCCGATCCGCAAACTGGTCACGCCGCGCGTGATCGCCACCGTACTGATGCTGCCCTGCTCACCGCGATGGCGGATTTCATGGGCCTGATTGGCGGCTACATCGTGGCTGCCATTTCACGCTGCGTCTGGATCCGGTCTCGTTCTGGACGCGGGCGATCAACGTTCTGGAATTTTCCGACCTGATGCAGGGGCTGACCAAACCCGTCGTCTTCGGTTTTATCGTCGCGACGGTGGGTTGCTACCAGGGATTGAACGTGAAGGGCGGAACACAGGGAGTGGGACGAGCCACGACGCAAGCGGTGGTCACCGCCTCCGTATTCATTCTGATCACCAATTTTTTCCTGACGAAGTTGATGCTGTCCTTGCCGGACACGTTTTTCACCAAAGTAGCAATCGTCCCTCGCGCGGCGCACGTTTCCATCTATAATCGACTGGGATGAATGTTCCGCCGATTCGCGACGGCGTGGACGCATCACTTCCGAATGACCGAGAGCGCGACGCCGCCAGCGAACCTGTTCTTTCCTTTGAAAATGTCAGCATTGGTTTCGACAAAGGCAACGTCCTGGATGGCCTTTCTTTTTCCGTTGCTCCCCGTGAAACTAAAATATTAATCGGCGAAAGCGGGTCGGGAAAGACGCTGATCCTGAAGCTGGCTGCGGGAATGATTCAGCCGGATTCAGGAACCGTGCAGATGCTGGGCCACGATCTGGGCCAAATGTCGGAAAAAGAATTGCTCGCATTTCCGAAGAAACATCGGCTTCGTTTTTCAGGAAGGCGCGCTGTTTGATTCGCTGACCGTGGCCGAAAACGTGGCGTATTCGCTTGCGCGAGGAGCATGTGGATGAGGAAGAGATCGAGCCGCGCGTTCGCGAATCCCTGCGATTCGTGGAAATGGAAGATACCCTGGAAAAATTGCCGTCCGAGCTTTCAGGCGGAATGCGGCGGCGCGTCTCCATCGCGCGTGCTCTCGTGACGCAGCCACACGTGGTTCTATACGATTCTCCGACGGCGGGACTCGATCCTGTAACCTCGCAAACCATCATCACGTTGATTCTGCGCCTGCGCGACACGCAAGGGGTGACTTCCATGCTGGCCACGCACCGCTTGCAGGACGCGTTCGGCCTGGCGAGTTACCGATTCGACGGCCAATCCGGGCAGGTCGTGCCCGTCGCGCAAAACGGCGCCACGCGCCCTCCGGCGCAGCCACGAATTTCGTCGTCTTGCGCGAGGGAAAAGTCTATTTTCGAGGGGAGTCCGCCGGAATCTGCGGAAATCCGCGATGCGTATTTACGCCGCTTTTTGTTGTAAGCTGGAAACGATATGCGGGAATTCGTGAGGAGGAACACCGATGGCGCAACACAAACAATTGACGTGGACCGAACTCCGAGTTGGATTGTTCGTCCTGGCCGGCGCCGTTTTGCTGGCCGTCGTGATTTTCTATGTGACCGGCGGCGGCGGGTTTGGGGCCGAAGTACCGACTGCGCGCGTACCTTCCCGAGGTGGACGGTTGACGGTGGGCGCGCCCGTGTCGCGTGGACGGAGTTGACGTCGGCAACGTGGAACAGATCACGATCGCGCTGCCGAAGCCGCATGCCTCCAGAGAAAAAGAGCGGAACATCGAAGTTGATATGCGCATCCAGAAAAATTATCAGAATTACATCCGCACGGACTCCTACGGCGGGGCTGATAACCGAAGGGTTGCTGGGCAACCGCTATGTGGACATCGATCGCGGATATGTCGGGCGCATCTTGACGAACGATGAGGAAATTCCCGGGCGGCAAGAAAAAGCGCTGAAAGAAGTCGTCAAGCGCAGCGCCGATTTGATGGAAGTTTGAGCTCGATCACCAAGCAGGCCAACGCCATGCTGACGGATGTCCGCAACGGGAACGGCTCGCTCGGGCAAATTCCTGGTCGATGAAGCCGGCCTACAATCACCTGGAACAACTCTCTCGAGAATGTGGATCGGATGATAGCCGACATCCAGGCGGGAAGGGCACGCTGGGAAAGCTGGTCACGGACGACGAAATGTACAATCAGCGTGGATTCCGTCGCCGGCCGCGTCGATAACGTCCTGGAAGCCGTTCAGAACCAGCAGGGCACGCTCGGCAAGCTGATCTACGAACCGACCATTCACGAAAGCGCGAAGAAGCTGATCGACAACGGCAACGCGTTTCTCGCGGACATTCGGGCCGGAAAGGGAACGCTCGGCAAGCTGGCCACGGATGACTCCTTTTCGCGCAGTACAAGCAGGCCGGCGAGAATCTGTCCAGCGCGACCGCAAAGATGAACTCCAACCAGAACACGATCGGGAAATTTTTTGACGATCCGAAGTTGTACGACAACTTTCACGGGCCTCGCCGGAGACATGAGCCTGCTGGTCGGCGATTTCCGCAAGGATCCGAAGAAATTCTTGCACGTGAAGTTTTCGGTGTTTTAGTTCGGTCATGGGCTTAGCGCGTCGGCTTAAAGCTGGGCTGCGGCCTGAATTTTAAATCCACCGCGGAAGTCAAAAGCCGACAGGCGGAAGCCGCTGCTACTTCGACGCGGGACGCAGAAGATCGCATGGAACGTTGCGGCCAGCGTCATCATCGCTCCGGCAAGAAAAATCTGGCCGGGTTGAAAATGCGCCACGGAGGAAAGCGCAAAATACACTCCCGCGGCAAGAACACACCGACAAACGAGAGCAGATTCGCCGCGGCGATCACTCCGCCTTTATCTTCCGGCACCGGACGATGCTGGATCAGGGCGTTCAGCGGAACCGCGTAGAAGCCGCCGAAAAATCCCAGCAGACAAAGATCCATGCGCACCGTCCAGATCGCCCAGCCCGTGCCGCGAAACCAGAAATCCAAAGACCGTCATCCCCATGGCGCCGAGCGGAACCAGGCGATGATCGATTTTTCCGCGCGAAAGATAACCCGCCGCGAGACTCCCCACGCCAATCCCGATTCCCACAGCGGCCTGCAGATAACTGATCTCCGTTTCGTCCACGTGCAACGCATCATGGCCATACACGACGATCACGAATTGCAAGAGCGCCGCCAGAAACCACAGATAGGTGTTGCCCACGACGGCCCAGCCCAGGACGCCATCCTGCGCGATGATGCGAAGTTGCCCGCCAAGATCGGCAAGGGATTGGCGCGAAATGTTCGCCTGGATCGGCAGCGGGTACTCGCGAGATCCCGAAGCTGGAGCCAATCCGATCATTGTAAGCCCGAGGAACACGACGCCGGACCAGACGTGCCGGCCTCGAAACGCGTCGGCCAGAAATCCCGCGAACATCACCGCAGTAATCGACGCCATAAAAGTGCCGAGTTCGATGACGCCATTTCCCCAGGAAAGTTTGTTTTCCGGGAGCAGTTCGGGCAGCAGGCCGTACTTGGACGGGCCGAACAGCGCTCCCTGCGTGCTGATCAGAAAAACGGCAGCGGCCTCCATCGTCAGGTTGCCCGGCGCCAGCGCGGCGATGGCAAAAAGCCCCACGCCAATTTCAAAAAGCTTGGTGCCGATCGTGACGCTGCGCTTGCTGTAGCGATCGGCAAAGTATCCGCCGGCCAGCGAAAATAAAATGAAAGGGAATCGCAAACAGGGCGCCGACCAGCAGAATAAAGCGATCACGCACTGCGGTAGGGAAGTTACGCTCGACGATCAGGTAAAAAACCAGAAACTTCAGGCCGTTGTCATTGAACGCGCCCTGGATGTCCGTCGCCAGCTCCGACGCCAACGCCGCCCAGGTCGACGAGCTGCAGTACGGCCTGGACTCCGGGCCGTGCCTGACCGCGCTGCGGCACGGCGGGAAGTGCGCATCGACGGCCTGGCCGCCTCACGCCGCGGTGGGAGAGTACGGGGTGCGGCGCTGGCCCACGGTCTGGTCCTCCCTCTCGATGCCGCTGTTCACACCGGACCGGCCGGTCGGCGCGTTCAGCTTGTACTCCGACGGCCTGGGGCGTCGACGCCCTGCACTCCGGCTTCGACATCCTCCCCTTCCTGCTCTCTGTTACTGTGGCCTCCATCATCGCCGGCACCACGACCTCAAAACTCGGATACTACGTCCCGCAGATGATTCTCTGCCCAATGTTCATGGCCGTCGGCGCGGGGCTAATCACTACCTTCACCTCTGGAACGAACGAGGGGAGATGGATTGGTTACCAGATCTTATTTGGCGTCGGTTTCGGCATCGGCAATCAGCAAGCAAACATCGCCGCCCAGACCGTGCTGAAGAAACAAGACATCGCGATCGGCTCAGCGCTGATGATGTTCGCGGCCCAGATCTCCGGCGCGATATTCGTTCCTGTCGGCAATGCGGTCTTCGAGAATCATCTCGTTAAGAGACTTGGCGGGTATTCAGGGCGTGGATGCAAGTCTTGTGTTGAATTCTGGCGCGACGGAGATCAGGAATGTGGTGTCGGAGGAGGTGTTGGGGGGTGTGCTGGGTGCTTATGACGGTGCGTTTGGACGGAAGGTGTTTTTGCAGGTTGCTGCTGTTCTGTTGCCGCAACCATGCGAGGTCTTGCAGATTCAGATGCTCCATTGCCAAGCGTTCCACGATTCCACGACCGGGTTCGGATCGAAGCCTTGGAAGTCGACACTGATCGGTTCCATTTGGCGCAGCCAATAGACGAAGATCCCCGGGTTGTCCCGCGCAAGCAGCGCTTGGATCGCATCGTACGCCGCCTTACGCGCCGGCCGGTCGTATGAGGTCAGCGCCGTCTGCTGAAGCGATTCCATCTGCGGATCGCAAGATCGAAAATAGTTATATCCGCCGGGCGAAAGTTCTTGCATGTGAACTGCGTACTATCGTCGGGGTCGGTCCCCGCGTACCAGCCGGAGTCGGTCATGTCGAATTTGCCGAGCTGCAGAATGCCGCCCATTCCAGCCGGCGCGAACAGCATGTCGCCGGGATAGTACTTGACCTCCATATCGACGCCGACGCGGCGAAGCATGGCCTGAACTTCAACGCTTTCGCGCCGGCGCGTCGCGTTCGAGTTATTCGTCACCATTACGAGATGCAGCGGATTGTTCGGGCCAAAGCCGGCCGCGGCCAACAACGTCCCGCACGCGCCGGATCGAACGGGACGGAACGGACCTGCGGATTGAAGGCCCACATCCAGTTCGGAATATCTTCCGTAGCAATGGTCTGCGTACCGTACGTGTTCTCGCGGACGAGTTCGTTCTTGTCGACGGCGTACGACAGCGCGAGGCGCACGGCCCATCTTTGAGCCCCGGGCGAGAGCAGTTGAACTGCAGAAGGAGTAGCCGTTGGCGTTGACCCAGACGATGCTATGTCGGGCACGGTTTTCAGCGTCGGATAGTTTTCGATGGATGCTTGAAAGATGTAATCGACGGCGTGCGTTCGCAAGAGGCTGACCGCGGTGTCCTCGTCCGGAACGATATGGATGTTCACCTCCGTCAAGCGCGGCTTGCCCAGGAAGAACTTGTCGTTGCGATCGAGGCGCACGTGATCGCCGTGCGCCCATTGGACGAACTTGAACGGCCCGTCGCTGACCGAGGGCGCGGCGTTGAACGGTATCTGGTTGATATTGGGATAACCGGCTAAGACGTGTTCGGGGGCGATCATGTATGGCTGATCGCTTTCGGCGAAGAACGTATTGACAAACGGCGAGAAGCGTTGCTTGAGGTGGATGACCACCGTATATGCGTCGGCGGTGCCGATGGCGGCGATATCGTCGTAGCCGTGCCGCGACACCACATTATTATCGGGATTCACGATGGCTTGCCACGACCATTTGACGTCGCGTGACGTCAGCGCGACGCCATCGGTCCAGCGCACGTCGTGGCGCAGATGGTAGGTTATCGTCAGGCCGTCGCGGCTGATGCCGTTGTTCTCGAGCGTTGGCACCGTCGTGACGAGGATCGGCACGGGATCGCCGTTCTTCGGATCCGCGCTGAGCAGCGGCTCGAACATCAGCCGATCCACGAAGACATCGCTCGTGTT